>JAFXHG010000027.1 GCA_017536505.1 Bacilli bacterium | reverse complement strand
TTGTTAATAATAAACTATTTTTATAACTTGTTACTACATTAAAAAAAATATTTAAAATTTTAGAACCATCTAAAGGATATATAGGTATTAAATTAAATATTATTATAAAATAATTTATTATATTAAAATATTTATAGTCTATATAATTATTAATCAACATATAAAAAACAATTTGAAATATTATTCCTGATATAGCTATTAAAAATTCTTCTATCAAAGGTCTATTTATATTTTCATTATATTTAGTTAATCCTCCAAAAGGAAGTATTATTATTTTATCGATATTCCATTTAAATATTAAAGACACTAATATGTGTCCTAATTCATGCACTAATATTAATAACATAAAATAAGTTATAAATCTAAAATAACCTATTGAAATAAAAACAAATAAAGTAAATATAAATAAAGGATGAAAATATATTTTATTTAAGATAATCTTCATAGTTCAATATATTACCATCCTTTTTATATACTAAATATAAGTCATTACTAGCTTCTCCAAGTAATTCTCCTTTTTTTACATAATCATAAAGTTTTACATTTACATTCTCTATATTGCCATACCACTCATCTATTCCATCAATTCTTTGTATTATTACTGTATTTCCATAATTCTCTTTTTCTCCAATAAAAACTACAATACCACTTTCATTTATTGGAACTAAATAATGACTATCTATAGATAGTTTTACTCCATCTAAATATTTTTCCATAGAATTATAAGCTATTTTTTCATTAAATACTGGTTCTGTTTTAACAACACTATCAAACATATCTAAATTACCTATATATTTATTATAAACACTTTTGAGTTTTGTAAATGATATATTGTTACTATAAATATGTTTATAAAAATCATTTTTAAAACTACTACTAGATTTTATAAGTATTAGTATTATTAAAGTTATTACTATAGATATTAATAATTTAATAAAAAAGATTGTCCCAATATTATTTTTTTTCATGGTATCACCAATAAATTATATTAACTTTTTTTATAAAAATAACTAATTATTAAAATAAAAAAGGATAATTATTTATCCTTTATTAAATGTTTATTAAGTGTAAAATATTGTACACCAGATACTATTGAAAGTATTGTTGCTATAAAAAGAAGTACTTTTGCAACTGATATATTCCAAAGTTCAAATGGTAAATTATAGAATAAAGTAAGTACTATACCTACCATTAAACAAGCTGTTTTAATTTTACCAGATTTAATAGCAGCAACTACTTTTCCTTTACTAGCAGCAAGCATTTTTATTGAATTAACAACACTATCTCTTATTATTACTATAACAGGTATAATAGGATGAATAAATCCTTGTGCTGCTAATATTATAAGTACAGAATTAACTAAAATTTTATCTGCAATAGCATCTACTAATTTTCCAAAATCAGTTACTAAATTATATTTACGAGCTATGTATCCATCTAAAAAATCAGTTAATGAAGCTAATATAAATAAGAATCCAGCTATAATATATTTTAAATCTATTACCATTGCTTCATTTACAAATAGTTTTGGTATTTCAAAACCAAATAAAGATGCTGTATAATCACCACCAAGTAAAATAATTATTATTAATACAGCCATTATTACTCTAGCCATTGTTAATTTATTAGGCAAATTCATTAATATCTACTCCTTCCATAACTATTGTATTAGATATTTTATCATCTTCTTTTGTTGCTAACAATACAACTACATAAACAATTATTACAAGTAATAATAAAATACCACCTATTATTAGAAATTTAGGTATCTGTTTTTGTTGTTGTTTTTCTATTGTATAAGGTGAAGCAATTTTTACTGTTTTCAATTTTTTTTCTTTTTTTCTTTGTTCTTTTTCTGCTTTTTTTATATCTTCAATAGAAATCTTAGAAGTAAAATCAAATAAATATTCATTAAATTCTTCAACCATTTCATCATAGTCTAAACCTAGATATTTAGAATAGTTTTTTATAAACATTTTTAAATAAAATATATCTTTAAAGGCATCTTTATTTCCTTCTTCTATATTTTCTATTTGTGATGATCTAAGTTTTAAATCTTGAGCTGCTTCTTCAATAGTTATTCCCATTGATTCACGAGCTTCTTTTAACTTTTCACCTATTTCTTTCATAATAACCTCAATTCTACATTATATAAAAAAATAATATTTTATAAGCCATGTTCTGTTCTCATAAAGAGCGACAAATATTTATCTACCTCTCGGTCCCAGAATCGATTCTTATTCTCTATCCAGGTTCCCCTACCAAAATTTGGGTTTCTCACTCGCGGGGTTTACCACGTTCCACTTCCATCATTTCTGATTTCATCGTCACTTTGGCACTTTTATACTTAATCTAACCATATCAAAGACTTAGGTTATTTCAGAGCCGTTAGCAAAGCTACCTAGGGTTATTTTTTCCCCTAGCGCAAACACTACTATCATCACAGATAGTGTGAGCATGGACTTTCCTCTACATTACAAGAATGCAGCATTTGTCAAAATATTATTCTTTACCATAAATTATCTTTTCTAATTTAGAGATTCTTCTTAACATATCAGCATTAGTAGTACTACTACCTTCTGATTCTGCTAAAACCTCTATTTTAGTCTTTAAGTTTCTTATTTCTTGTTTTAAACTTATATTATCTTCAACAAGTTGTTTTTTCTCTCTATCTAATTCTCTAATTATAGAGTTCATTTCTTCATAATCTTTAATTATCATATCAAGAAATCTATCTACTTCTTGTGGACGATATCCTCTTGTATCAATTTTAAATTCTTTTTCTAAAATATCACGACTAGTTAATACTATACGATCTTGGTACATATTTTCCACCTCACTCTTATTCAATGTAATTATCTCAAAAAAAAGATAGTTTGTCAATCAATCATATAAAAAAACTACTTACCTTTTATTTGGTAAGTAGATAATTTTATATAACTTACATCATTTATCATATTATTGAATACATTTTCAATATGAGAATTAGTATTCACAGTATCACCTCATCATTATAGTAGCACCTATTTTAATTTGTTTGTTGCAATTCGACAAAACTAGATAAAAATAGAACTAAAATACTTTTATAAGTAGAAAAAAAATAAAATTTATAGTATAATTATATAAGGTGGTTTTATGCAATATCCTAATGGTATAAAAAAAGAGTTTGTAAATATAAATTCATATAGTAATAGAGGGATGAATTTAGAAGCAGATTTAAATGATACCAATGAATATTATAGATATAATGATATAGCTATTGTGCATAAAAAGCCTACACCAATTACTATAAATAAAGTAGATTATAAATCAAGACGTGATGCAGTTATTAGGGAAGCTCATTTCAAAGTACCATCTACTACTGATTATAATGGTATTTATAAAGGTAAATATATTGACTTTGAAGCAAAAGAAACTAAAAGTTTAACTAGCTTTCCACTTAATAATATACATAAACATCAAATTAAACATTTAGAAAGCATTTATAATCATGGTGGCATTGGTTTTGTAATTGTTAAATTTACTAAACTTAATAAAACTTTCTTATTATTTATAGAAGACTTGTTAAATTTTATGAAAAAAGAAAATAGAGCTTCTATACCTATTTCATATTTTAATGAAAAAGGATATATAATTAAAGAAGGAATAAATCCAAGATTAGATTATTTAAAGATAATCGATGAAAAAGGAGTTGAATTATGAAAAAAATAATTAAAAGATTTAAGAAAATTTGGAATAATGATTGTAGAGATATATTAATTCCATTAATTAGTTTAGTGATAAGTA
The DNA here is from genome assembly GCA_017536505.1 of Bacilli bacterium. Taxonomy (GTDB): domain Bacteria; phylum Bacillota_I; class Bacilli_A; order RF39; family UBA660; genus UMGS1613. The sequence goes on along the minus strand of JAFXHG010000027.1, from coordinate 191,063 downwards.
TTGTGGCTTTATTTACAATTGGTATAATAAGAGCTCTTATACTATTAGTTCTTATAAATGGTATTTACTTTTTTATAAGTAATATTAAAAAAAATGATAAGAAAAAAAATCTAAGTAAAGCTCAAAAAAAGAGAAAAAACAAAAAGAGATGGAAAATATTCTTCCTTATAATGTTAACACTTTTTATATTGGGAATAACTGCTGTAATAGCTTTCTTCAGTTATATAGTAGCTAATGCTCCCGATTTTAACGAGGAATTATTATATGTAACAGAGCCATCTGTATTACTTGATAAAGATGGTAAGGAGTTTGCTAAATTAGGTACAGAAAATAGAATTATACTTACATATGATGAAATACCTGAAGTTTTAATTGATGCAATAGTTGCCACTGAAGATTCAAGATTCTTTGAACACAATGGTGTTGACTGGGCAAGATTTTTAAAAGCTTCTTTCTATCAATTATTAGGTAAAAGTGATGCTGGTGGCGCTTCTACTCTTACTATGCAAGTTTCAAAAAACACATATACTTCAACTGAAGCTAGTGGTATAGAAGGAATTATTAGAAAATTTACAGACGTCTATGTTTCAATATTTAAAATAGAAAAAAATTATACAAAAAAACAAATAATGGAATTCTATGTTAACTCACCTTATTTAGGTAGAAATGCCTATGGAGTTGAACAAGTATCTCTTACTTATTTTGGAAAAAGTACAAAAGAATTAAATCTTGCTGAAGCTGCTATGATTGCTGGCCTTTTCCAAGCTCCTGGTAGATATGATCCATATAAAAATCCAGAAGCTACAGAAGCAAGAAGACAAACTGTTTTAAAACTTATGTTAAGACATGGATATATATCTAAAGATGAATATAATATAGCAAAAGAAATGACAGTTGAACAAATTGTTATACCACAAGAAGAAAGCATTTATTCTAATGGTGGTGCTTCTGAATATCAATCTTTTATAGATACTGTCGTAGAAGAAGTTAAAGATGCAACAAATGGATTAAATCCATATACTACATCAATGACAATATATACTACAATGGATACAAGTTTCCAAGAATATATAAATGGAATAATGTCTGGAGAAACTTATGAGTGGGAAAATGATGTTGCCCAAGCTGGTGTTGCAGTTATAAATGTAAAAGATGGTAGTGTTTCTGCTATCGGTGGTAATAGAGATAATTCTAGAATAGATAATTGGAACTATGCTACTGATGCTAAAGAACAAATAGGTTCTACTGCTAAACCAATTTATGATTATGGTCCAGCCATTGAATATATGAATTGGAGTTCTTGTCAAATATTAGTTGACGAACCAATAACTTATTCAGATGGAACAAAGATTAATAACTGGAATAAAACTTTTGAAGGATTAGAAACTATGAGAATTGCTTTGAAAGGATCTAGAAATATTCCAGCACTTAAAACATTTAAGGCAAATAATAAAAAGAATATAGTTGAGTTTGCTACAAACTTAGGGCTTACTCCTGAAATATATTCTTGTGATGATGGATATAAATTAGAGGGAAAATATTGTATAAATGAATCTAACCCTGATGAAATAATTGATGCAAATAAAGCAAATACTTTACACGAAGCACATGCTATTGGTGGTTATACAGGAGAATCTCCTCTTTCTATGGCTGCTGCTTATGCTGCATTTGCAAATAATGGAACTTATACTGAACCTTATACATTCACTAAATTAATTTTTGAAGATTCTGGTGAAGAATTTATAAATGAAGTAAATAAAACTAAAGCAATGAGCGAAGAAACAGCTTACATTATAAGTGATATGTTAGCTACTACTGCTACACATGCTGTAGGTAGATTTTATAACATAAATGGAATTAGATATGCAGCAAAAACAGGTACTACAAACTATGATGATAAAACAATGGAAATACATAATATGCCATCTAATGCAGTTAATGACCAATGGACAGTTGGATATAATACTGAATATGCTATAGGAGTTTGGTATGGTTACGATGACATAAGTAATGAGTATTATAATGTTTTAAGTAGTGCGCAACACAATAGATTGTTTAATGCAGTTGGTAAAAAAGTATTTACAAATAAAGCTTACTTTACTAAACCTAATGGTGTAGTTTCTGTAGAAGTTGAATCAGGATGTCCTGAAGCTACGCTTCCTAGTGAATTTACTCCTAGTGAATTAAGACAAAAAGAATTATTTATAAAAGGGACAGAACCTACTACTGTATCAACAAGATTTGCTAAATTAAGTGATGTATCAAATTTAAAAGCTACTACAAAAGATAATAAAATAACACTTACTTGGAATAAAGTAGAAATGCCTGAAATAAATACAGAAAGTTATTTAAAAGAATATTTTTCACCTGTATTTGAAACTGAAAAATATTTAAATGAAAATGTAAAAGCTAGAATGGATTACAATAAAAGTAATATTGGTAATATTGGATATAACATTTATTTAAAAGATTCTAAAGGTAAATTAAAATTATTAGATTATGTAAGTACTAATAAATATACAACAACATTAGATGCTTCTGGTGAATATACATTTGTAGTAAAAACTGCATATTCTATATTTAAAGATAATATGAGTGATGGTAAAACAGTTAAAGTAAAATTAACTATTGCATCCCCTATTATCCCTGAACCTGAAGAACCAACTACTGATACAGATACAACACCAGATATTACGGATGATACTAATACTACTGAAAAAGAAGAGCAATAAAAGAAGAAAGTAAAATTAAACTTTCTTCTTTTCTTTACAAATATTTTTTAATTCACAATTTTCACATAATGGATTTTTAGCTTTACAATAGTACCTTCCAAATAATACTAATTGATGATGTAATCTACAAAGTTTTTCTTTAGGAAACTTTTTATTTAATTTTTTTTCTATTATTAATACATCATCATTTTTTTTAGCAATACTAAGTCTTTTACTAACTCTTGAAACATGAGTATCAACAGCTATACAAGGAACATCATAAAGATTAGATAAAACTACATTTGTAGTTTTTCTACCTACTCCACTCAAATTTTCTAAATAATTTCTATCATTAGGAACTATACCATTTTTATCATTAATTAAACTTTTAGCAATACTAATAATATTACTAGCTTTCTTATTAAATGTTCCTATTGGTTTTATTATTTCAATAATATCATTTATATCAGCATTACTAAGTTTCTCCAAACTATCATATTTATTAAATAATATACGAGTAACCATATTAACTCTTTTATCAGTAGTTTGAGCACTTAACATAACCGCTATTAATAGTTCATAATCTTTTGTATATTCTAATTCACACTTAGGATTAGGAAATAACTTATCTAAATAATTAATTATCTCTATCATTTAACCAATCATAATCAAATAATTCTTTATTCTTATTTGTATTATTATTTTTAAATTGTTTTCTGTTATTTTCTACATCCTCTTTAGTTTTAATACCTTTTTTACCCCATTCATAAATAATCTTATCTATATATCTTAAATTACTAACTCCATTATAAGTAGCTTCTTTTAAAGCGAGTTTTATTAACTCTTCAGTATATCCGTTATCAATCCATCCATTTATTATCTCAAATTCCATAGGAGATAATGTTCTACCAAACTCAGTTTCAAATACACTATATAAATTAGAATCATTTTTTTCTTCCACTTCTGTTAAAGCAAAAGCAATTTTTTCATATAAAGAATCTAAATTAATAATTTCACTTCTTATATTATTAATTTTTTTCATTTCTATTTTAATAATATTTTTTTCGCATAATGAATTAATTAATTCTAATACATTATTTAATTCTAATTTTAAATCATTACCTATTTGTTTAGGGTTATAAGTATTATTTGATTGATTAATTAAATAAATAAGTACAATTAATTCACTATCTGTTATATTTAATTTTTTATAATTAAATAACAATTCTTTAGATACTTGATAATTAATATTTTTTAATAATTCTATTATTTGACTCATAAAACCACCTACCTAAATTATATATTAATTATAATATTAAATCAAGAAAAAAGAGTGATTATTTATCACCCTTTATAGCATCAAATGCTTTAGTAACTTCTAAATCATATTTAATATAATCTAAATTATCACCATATTGTTTTTTTACTTCTTCTTTAGTCATATTATATTTAGTAGCAAGTTCTTCTAATTTTTTATCTATTTCTTTATCAGTTACTTTTATTTTTTCTACTTTTATAATTTCTTCTAGAATTAATCTGTATTTAATTCTTTTTTCTGCTTCTTCTTTATATTGTTCTTTTAAAGTTTCTCTAGAAGAATTTGTATATTGATAGAATTGATCAATAGATATTCCTTGCATCATTATATGTTCTGCAAAATGATCAACCATTCTTTCTGTTTCATCATTTATCATAGTTTCTGGAACATCTATTTCAGTTGTTTTAGCTATTTCTGCAAGTAAATCTTCTGTATATTTATCTTCAGCTTTAGCTTCTTTACTAGCTTTAATATTTTCTTTTACTTGATTTTCTAAAGCTTCTTTAGAATCAATTCCTTCCATTCCTAAATCTTCAAAAAATTCTTTATCTAATTCAGGAACTTTAACTTCTTTAACTTCATTTACTTTAACTTTAAATACTACAGGAGCGCCTTTTAAATCTTCAGCATGATAATCTTCAGGGAAAGTAACATTAATGTCTTTTTCTTCTCCTGCTTTCATACCTACTAATTGTTCTTCAAATCCTGGTATAAATGTATTTGAACCTATTTCAAGTGAATAGTTTTCACCTTTTCCACCTTCAAAAGCAACTCCATCTTTAAATCCTTCAAAATCAATTATAGCAATATCTCCATTTTCAACACTACCTTCTTTAACTACATTTTCTTTGTAGTGCTCTCTCATATGATCTACTGCTTCTTCTATTTCTTTTTTAGATACTTTAACCGCTTCTTTCTTAACATTTAATCCTTTATATTTACCAAGTTTAACTTCTGGTTTTAAAGTAATTGTAAATACATATTCAATATATTTTTCATCTATAGATCGAATATCTAATACTGGTTGAGCAGCTATTTCTAAATCTTTATTTTCTTCTATCATTTGATTATAAGCATCTTCAACAGCATAGTTTGAAGCATCCATAAATAAGCTTTCTATTCCATAATTTTTTAAATAAACACTTTTAGGAGCTTTACCTGGACGGAACCCTGGTATTTTTGCTTTTTCATTTGCTTTTTTAAAAGCTTTATCTAAAGCATTTTGCCATTTTTCTCCTTCTATTTTTATAACTATTTCTTTTAAACTTTTATTTTTTTCCATAATTCTTCCTCCAATACCTATCTAGTATATAATAAAATTTTAAAATTAGCAAGAAAAAAGAGTTTAATCTCTTAATTTTCTTAGGGCTTCACTATAATCTTGTTTGGTAATAAAGCTTCCTACTACACATATATCTGCTTTATTACATTTTTTTATTGTTTCATTATTTATACCACCATCTACTTCTATTTGATAATGATAATTTTTATTTTCTCTTAGAGTATATAATTGCTCTATTTTTTTTACACTTTCTTCTATAAATGTTTGACCACCTTTTCCAGGTTCAACACTCATAACAAGAATTAAATCTAAATAAGGTAAATATTTAGCTATTTCAGATACATCAGTAGAAGGTTTTATTGACATACCAACACCTATGCCTAATTCTTTAATATAATTTATAACACTACTAACTTCACTTACTGCTTCATAATGGAATGTTATAAATTCTGGTCTCATCTTTGAAAATTCATCTATATGTTTTTTTACATCACTAACCATCAAATGTACATCTTTTGATTTAGTAGTAAATCTAGTTATATTATAAAATTCTTCATATGTATATGTCTTATTTTCTACAAATATACCATCCATTACATCTAAATGGATATAATCAATATCTAAACTATCTAATTTAGTTAATTCTTCCATTTTTGGTTCTTTTATATCTAAAAAAGAAGCAGCTATTTTCATAATTCACCTTTTTCTACAAATTTTAAATAATTTTCATATCTACTTTTCAATATAGTATTATCATTAACTTTATCTTTTACCATACATTTTAACTCATTTATATGCATACAATCTTTATATTCACAAATATCTCTATATTCATTAAACTCTATAAAATTATCTCTAATATCTGATTTTTTCATTCCTCTAAAATCTATAGAAGAAAATCCTGGAGTATCTGCAATTAAGCCTCCTAACACCTCTATTAATTCAGTGTGACGGGTTGTATGTCTACCACGTCCTAAAGCAATTGATACTTCTCCTATTTCAAGATTTAATGTATTATCTAATCTATTTAATAAAGAACTTTTCCCTGCTCCACTTTGTCCAGCAAATACAGTTATTTTATCTTTAAATATATCTTTTAAATTAGAATCAGTATTACTATATACTTCATAACCTATTTGTTTATAGTAATTCATTATTTCTTTTATATGTTTTATTTCTTCTTCATTTAATAAATCTAATTTTGTAAAACATATAACAGGTTTAATATTATTAAATTCTATTATTGTGAGTAACTTATCAAGTAAGTTAGAAGAAAAATCAGGAATCTTAACACTTGTTACTATTACTACTTGATCTATATTAGAAACACTTGGTCTATCAAGTTCATTCTTTCTATCTAATATTTCTAATATATAATTATTTTCCTCATCTATTTTTACATTATCTCCTACTAAAGGAGTTATGTGCATATTCCTAAATTTTCCTCTTGCTTTACAAATATATAATTTATCATCTACTTTTACAGTATAATCATTACTTATTTGTTTTATTATTTTTCCTACCATTATTCTACTTCAGTTCCTTCTACATTTTCTTCTACATTTTTAGAATTAGTTGCGACTGTTATTGTTAATTTTGTTTTAGATTTTACTTCATCACCAGCACTTCTTGATTGTAATATTATAGCGCCTTCTTCATAATTATTATCTTCTTCTGTTTTAAAGATACAAGTTATATCATTATCATCACAGAATTGTTGAATTAAATCTTGTGTATAAGTACCATCAGTAAAATCTGGATAAACAGTTACTAAAGTTGCATAAACAAGTTCTATAACTCCATTTTTCTTATGAAGTCTGTCTCCTTTTTCTATACTTTGTGAGATTATAGTATTTTCTTCTATTTCATCATCTTTAGTTACTTTCTTTGAAGTTGGAACAACTCTAATACCTAAACTTTCTAATTCTGCTTGAATTACATCTAATTTTTTACCAGTATAATCTTCAACTTCAATTGTATCTTCAAAAGATGAAACTGTTATGGTAACAGAATTCCCAGCTTTAATTGTAGTAGCTGATTTTGGACTTACTTTAATTACAACATCCTCTTCATATTCTTCATCATATGCATAATCTACTTTACAAATTAGATCAGCTGTTTCTATTTTTTTACAAGCTTCACTTTCAGTTAATCCTTCTAAATTATTTGGTACTAAAACATCTCTGCTTCTATCCATACTAGCTACTAAAATAAATACAAGACCTATTATAACTATACTAACACATACAATTCCAGCGATTACTAAAGCTATATTTAGTTTTTTATCACTTTGTTCATTATCTTCTAAATCAAGATCTTTATTTTTTATTTCTCTTGATTCTAATTTTGTAATTGTTTTTGTATTATCTGTATTGTGTTCTGGATATTTATATACTAACCTTTTTTCTTCAAATCTAAGTGGATCTAAACATGTTTTTAAATCTTCATACATTTCAGCTACTGTTTCATATCTATTTTTAGGATTTTTAGCACATGCTTTAAGAATAATATTTTCAACACTTTGTGGTATATTTCCATTTATATTACATACACTAGGTATTTGATCTTTCATATGCTTTATAGCTATTTCAACAGCATTATCACCTTTAAAAGGTACTTTACCAGTTAAAAGTTCAAACATTAAAATTCCTAAAGAATAAATATCACTTTTTATAGTTGAACCACTACCACTAGCTTGTTCTGGAGGTAAATAATGAACACTTCCCATAACTGAATTTGTTTGAGTAAGTTCATTATTATTTAAAGCCATAGCTATACCAAAATCTGTTATTTTAACTCTACCATCTTCAAGTATCATAACATTTTGTGGCTTAATATCCCTATGAATAATATAACTATCATGCGCACATGCAATACCACTTGCAAGTTGCATCATTATATCTATTGATTCTGTTAAATTTAAAGCACCTCTTTTTTTAATCAAGCTCTTTAAAGTTTTACCATCTACATATTCCATTACTATAAAATACTTACCATTATCTTCCCCTACATCATACATTTCAACTATGTTAGGATGTCTAAGTGAACTTGCAGCATTAGCTTCTCTTTGAAACCTTCTAATAAATTTTTCATCTTCAGCTAAATCTCCTCTAAGTATCTTAACAGCAACTTCTCTTTCAAGTATAGTATCCCAAGCTAAATAAACATTAGCCATTCCACCTTCACCAATAGATTTAACAATTTTATAACGATTATCAATAAGTTCCCCTTTATTAATCATGACTTTCCTCCTTAACTAAATAAGCAATTGAGATATTATCATTTCCCCCACGATTATTAGCTTTAAATACAAGTTTTTCTAACTTTTCTTGTAAACTTGAACTTTCATTTAATACTTTAGTTATTTGATTATCATCTAACATATTTGTTAATCCATCACTACACAAGAATATACCATCTATATTTAACTCTACATTAAATATATCCATTTCTACATTAGTACTTGATCCAAGTGCTTTCATAAGTACATTTTTCTTTGGATGATTACGAGCTTCTTCTTCTGTTAATTCACCACTTTTAACAAGTAAATTTACTAAAGTATGATCAACTGTAATTTTGTGTAATTTTTTATTTTTATAAATATATCCTGATGAATCACCAATATTACCTATAAGTAAGAAAGAAGGAGTAAGTACTGCAAGTACAATAGTTGTTCCCATACCTTGACTTTCAGGATTATCTTTAACATATTTAAAAATTTCTACATTAGCTTCGCTTACTGTACTTTGTATCCAGTTAATAGCATCTTCTTTATTACCTACACTACTTATATTTTTAAATCTATCACAGATAAGATTTAAAGCTATATGAGAAGCTTTTTCTCCATCTTTATGCCCTCCCATACCATCAGCTACTATAAGTAGTTTTTCTTTAGATAAATTTTCTACTACTGATACACAATCTTCATTTCTTTCCCTAACTTTTCCGGGGTCTGTTATATAATAGTAATCCATTTTATACCTCCTCATAATGTGAACGTAATTGCCCACAAGCAGCATTTACTTTACTACCAAATTCTCTTCTTATTGTAACTCCAATATTATTCTTTTTTAATATATCATAAAATTTCATAATAGTATCTTGACTACTCTTTTTATATTCTATATGACTAGTTTCATTATACGGTATTAAATTTACATAACAATTTATACCTCTAAGTAACTTAGAAAGTTCTAAAGCACATGACTCACTATCATTAACACCTTTTAACATTATATATTCAAAAGTTACTCTTCTATTTGTTTTAGCTATATAATCTTTTATAGCTTTTATTATTTCTTCTATTGGATAAGCTTTATTGATATTCATAATACTATTTCTTATTTCATTATTTGGTGCGTGAAGACTAATAGCTAAATTAACTTGCTTATCATAATTAGTAAATTCCCTTATTTTAGGAACTATTCCACAAGTAGAAACAGTTATATGTCTAGATCCTATCGCAATACCTTTATCAGAATTTACTATATCTATAAATTTTATAACATTCTCATAATTATCAAAAGGTTCTCCTATTCCCATTAAAACTATATGAGATAGTCTCTTTTCTATATCCTCTTCAACCATTAATATTTGAGATACCATTTCATAAGTTTCAAGGTTCCTAACTTTTTTAAGTCTACCACTTTCACAAAATTTACACCCCATATTACAACCCACTTGAGTTGAAATACAAATACTAGTTCCATAATCATGGTACATGACAACAGCTTCTACTTTTTCTCCATCTTTAAGTTTAAATAAGTATTTAGCTACATCAACATCTTCTTGTCTTTGTATTATTTCTAATTTATCAAAATAGAAATCTTCTTTCATAGTATTAATAGTATCTTTTGATACATTTCTCATTTCATCAAAATTATTAATTCTTTTTCTATATACCCAATCAAAAACTTGAGTAGCTTTGAATTTTTTATCATTTTTTTCTATAAAATATTTTTCTAATTCTTCAAATGTTATTCCATATATATTCATAATTACACCTATATCAATTATATCAAAAATAGTAAAAAAATAATAGAATATTCTATTATTTTCACATAATTATTAACTTAATTTTATAACTTTACACTTTTTATATTTTAGTTCCACAGTGAGTACAGAATTTATCATCCTTTTTTACCTTAGATCCACAGTTTAAACATATATCTTTTAACTTTTCTACTTTTTCTCCACAATTTGTACAAAACTTATCATTTAAATTTATTTTAGATCCACAATTACTACAGAAAACATTAGCGAATGGTTGTGGTGCTTCATAAGTGATTTGTTTGTTAAAAGCAAGCATTCCTAAGAATATTGGACTTAAAAATATTAAACCTATACCAAATCCTGTTGATTGTTTAAATCTAGTAGCTAATTCTAAATATACTCTAACTAATGCATAAATATTTCCAAAAGGCACAAAGAATAAAGCTATATACCACATTGGTAAACCTGTTATTTCAAGTAATACTATAGAATTATAAACAGGTACAATTGCTTCCCATCCTTCTTTTCCTGCTTTTTTAAATATATACCATAAAGATATTATTGTAAAAACAGCTACAGCTATTGGAACTAAAAATAAAATAAATCCTAAAAGTACAAAAATTCCAAACATAAATACAACTCCTCTCTATTTAATTATAGCATATTTATTTTTATTTTTTAATAAAAAATAAGTTTGATTTAAAATATCAAACTTATTTTACTACTATATTTACTAATTTTTTAGGTATAACTATTATTTTTACTATTTCTTTACCATCAGTAAAAGTTTTAACATTTTCAATAGTAAGAGCACTCTTCTTCATATCTTCTTCGCTTGTATTTGAATCTATTTCTATTTTACCTCTTACTTTTCCATTTACTTGTACGATCATTGTAAATGTTTCATCTATTATTTTATTTTCATCATAAATAGGCCATGATTCATTAGCTATAGAATTTTCTTTATTAAATACTACTTCCCATATTTCTTCAGTTATATGAGGTACAATAGGATTTAACAACTTAACTAAACCTAATGCATATTCATAAGGGAATACTTCTTCTTTATATACTGCATTTATAAATATCATCATTTGGCTTATAGCAGTATTAAAGTTTAATGTTTCATAGTCATTTGTTACTTTTTTAACTGTTTGATGATAAATTTTTTCAAGATTTTTATTTTCTTCATCTTTTATTTTATTCTCTTCAACAAAAAGTCTCCATACACGGTCTAAGAATTTTTTAGATGCTTCTACTGCAGAATCATTCCAAGGTTTATCTGCCTCAAGAGGACCCATAAACATTTCATAAAGTCTAAGTGTATCTGCTCCATAATCTCTAACAATATCACTAGGATTTACTACAAACTCAGGGAACCTTTTTCCCATTTTTATACCATTTGACCCTAATATCATTCCTTGGTGAACTAATTTTTTAAATGGTTCTTTTACTGGAACAATACCTTTATCATATAGATAATTATTCCACATTCTAGAATATAGTAAATGTCCTACTGCATGTTCTGGTCCACCTACATAAAGATCTACTGGTAACCAGTGTTCCATAAGTTTTCTATCAGCTAATTCTTTATCATTTTTTGGATCAATATATCTTAAGAAATACCAACTAGATCCTGCACTTCCTGGCATAGTACTAGTTTCTCTTTTTCCTTTTACACCATTTACTTCTACATTTACCCAATCTACAGCATTTTCTAGAGGTGCTTTGCCATTTTTACCTTTATAATCTTCTAATTCTGGTAATATTAAAGGTAATTCTTCATCTTTTAATACTATATCTCTTCCATCTTCTAAGTGAATTACTGGTATTGGTTCTCCCCAATATCTTTGACGAGCAAATATCCATTCTCTTAATCTATAATTTATTTGTTTACTACCACATTTATTTTCTTCTAACCAGTTAATCATTGTATCTATAGCATCTTGTTTATTAAGTCCATCTAAATAACTAGAATTTATATGAACTCCATCTCCTACATAAGCTTCTTTAGATACATCTCCACCTTCTATTACTGGTATAATTTCTAAATTAAACTTTTTAGCAAATTCATAATCTCTTTCATCATGAGCAGGAACTGCCATTATAGCACCTGTACCATAAGTAGCAAGTACATAATCACTTATCCAAATAGGAATTTCTTTATTATTAACTGGATTTATCGCATAAGCACCTGTAAATACTCCTGTTTTATCTTTATTTAATTCAGTTCTTTCTAAATCAGATTTAGTAGCACATACTCTTTTATAATTATCCACTTCTTCTTTTTGTTCATTTGTAGTTATTATATCCACTAAACTATGTTCTGGTGAAAGCACACAATAAGTAGCTCCAAATAATGTGTCAGCTCTAGTTGTAAATACTGTAAATACTTTATCAGTACCACTAACTTTAAAATCTACATGAGCACCTATACTTTTACCAATCCAATTTCTTTGCATTTCTTTAGTAGATTCAGGCCAATCTAAATCATTTAATCCATCAAGTAATTTTTCTGCAAAAGCAGGAATATCTATTACCCATTGTTTCATATTTTTACGAACAACAGGGTATCCACCTCTTTCACTTTTACCATCTATTACTTCGTCATTAGCAAGTACTGTACCAAGTTCTTCACACCAATTAACTGGCATATCAATACATTTAGCATACCCATCTTTAAATAACTCTCTAAATATCCATTGTGTCCATTTATAAAAACTTGGATCTGATGTAGATACTTCTTTATCCCAATCATAAGCAAAACCTAACATCTTTAATTGTTCTTTAAATGTTTCTATATTTTTCTTAGTAAATCCATCTGGATGATTTCCAGTATTAATAGCAAACTGTTCTGCCGGAAGTCCAAATGAATCAAATCCCATAGGATGAAGTACATTATATCCTTGCATTTTTTTCATACGAGATACTATATCAGTTGCTGTATATCCTTCTGGATGTCCTGCATGAAGTCCTACTCCTGATGGATAAGGAAACATATCAAGTGCATAAAATTTAGGTTTACTAAAATCATATACATCAGTTTTAAATGTTTTATTTTCTTCCCAATATTTTTGCCATTTCTTTTCTATCTTACTAAAATTATACATTCTTTTTTCCTCCCTGTTTCTTTTTATAATAAGTTCCTATTAAATGATATACACCTAATATTAATATTACTAAAGTTAATATTCCTACTATAAGTTCAATAAAGAAATTATCAAATAAACAAACTACATACACTGTAGTAGCTAAAATAAATGAATTAGCTAAAAATATTGTATTTGCTACTTTCTTTAAATTTTTATCATTTACTTTTATATCATATTTATATTTCAAATATGTAATTTCTTTTCCATTAGGAAATTTTTTTAACACATTTTTTCTACATAATACAAACACGATATAAAATAAATAAGCAATAATAAATGTTACTAAATATAAAATTAATTCTCTCATAAATCCTCCTAAAAAAACGATTCCCCTATTATAAGGGCGAATCGTTCGCGGTACCACCTTAATTTGTACTTTATAAAAGTTAACGCCTTATTCCATTATACGTAAAAAGCTCCAAAGCAAGTTCATAATGTTTATTTAAAGTTTCCACCAACCACTTTATCTCTATAAAATAAATTAATTATTACTACTCTTTTTCATCGCTTTTTAATAAATATACTAGTATTATATTACACTTCGTTAATATATTCAAGTAATTTTAATAATAAAGTTATATATTTTTTTTCTAAATATTCTTTTTCATGAGCAAGTTTTCTAATTGCTATTCGTTTTTTCTTTATATCTAACTCATTAGAAAACATAATATTATCTATTTTTTGTTTTAATGAAGTTTTTATTGGTAAATCACTAATTATAGATACAATATCTTCACTTATTATTCTAATAGCATCTATTTCAATATCATCACCACTACATATAATTGTTAATTGTTGATTAGTTGGTATATCTTCAACTTCTACTATTAAATCAGAACCATCTTTATAACAATTATTGTTTATTTGAGTACTAGAAACATAACTTACTACTTTAGATGTTGGTTTTGTATTTTTAAATCTAATTTTATAAGCTCTCTTACTAGGGACTACTCCTGTTTTTCCTTCAACAGGTAAAATTGTTAATTTATAATTATTCTTTTCATATATAAATTCAACATTAGTTATTAAATATTCTCCCTTTAAATAATTATTAGTTTCTCCATCATCTTCATAAACACTATAAGTATTACTAGCGCCAGGAAAAATTTGTAATTCTGTTTTTGCTGGACATCCAGTATAGTTATTGTCATTAGTAGCCATAGGTATTATAGCACCTGCTTTTACAAAAACCGGATATTCATGATCTCTATAAAAAGATACATATTTTTTATTTCCTTTATATTGTTTACCTGTAAAAAATCCATACCAAGTACCTTCAGGAATATAAAATTTTTGAATAACCCTATTCATTACTACATCTTTTTTTGTAGTAATTGGACTAACTAAGAAAGTAGATCCAAAGAAATACTGATCTTTATAAAGAGGATCATCATACATTACTGGATACTTGTAATAAATAGGTTCAATTAAAGGTTTACCATATTTAAAATATTTATAAGATTCTGTATATAAGTAAGGAATTAATTTATGTCTTAAATTTAAGAAATCAATCGCAATCCTTCTAGGTTTTAATCCCCATTTCCAAGGTTCCCTCTTATAATATTTACCTGAATCGGCTCCAAGTCTAAGTATTGGTGAAAATACCCCTAATTCAACAAATCTAATAAATAGTTCACTATCTTCTATTCCACCACTAGTTCCTCCAAAATCATGGCTAAAGAAACTTACTCCCATATTAGATGCTGCTGCATTGAATGCTGGAATCTTTTTCAATGTATCCCAACTAACATCAGACTTACCTCCATAAAGAATAGGATATCTGTGAGATGCAGTCATATAATTATAAGCTGATATTAAAGGTCTTTTATTTTCAAATCTAAATCCATCATAATATAGATAGTGTTTTAATATTGATAACCTTTCTAAATCGTTTTTGTCTAATGAATTTAAAGAAAAATAATCAACACCTATATTAGTTAATGGATGAATCAATAGTTTTAAAAATGCATCTATAGTTCTTGGATCAAATACATTAAAAGGTATGTTACCTGTTTTATCTGTATATAAATATTCTTTCAACTTTTCAAAAGTTTTTGTATTTTGTTTAAAATATTTAGGATCTTCTAAAGATAAACCAAATTTTATATTTTTAGACTTTAGATAATTTATTGTTGATTTTGGATCTTTATAAAATTCATTAAATTCAAAACTATTTTCACCTTGCCATTTATTTAAAGTAAATAAAGAAAGTGGTATATTATTATCTTCAAATTTTTTTACAAGGTGCATTATATCAAATTCATTATAAAAATCTTTTTTATCCCACCAATTACCTAGTGCATAACGAGGTATTAATGGTGGATATCCTGTAAGCATAAAATAATCATTTAAACAATAATAGAAATCCTTATTATATAAGAATACATAAATATCTAAACCTGCATTATCTCTTTTCTTAAAAGTACCATTTTCAAGAATAAGTGAAGATTTAGAATCATCTATTGATACAAAACCATCTAAAGAATATAAACTTTTATTTAATTTTTTATTTTTAATTCCATTTAAAGAATAAGTACTAGTATTATAATTTCTAACTTCTGGATGTCCATAATACCATACTTTATCTGTATTTAAAAGTGAAATCTTTAAATTTTTAGTAGGAGTTAATTTTCCTCCAGAGAATTTTTTTTCTTTTAAATAAGTAAGTTCAAAATACTTAGTAGATATATTTATCATTTTATTATTTTCATTTACAGAAAATTCTGGTTTAGGAAAATTTCTATACCATATAAGTTCAGTAGGATAATCTTCAAACATATTATTTTCATTATATTCAAGACGAATTAATCTTTCAGTAAGAACAGTTATTCTGTAGTTTTCTCCCTTAAATATACATTCTTTATTAGCAGTTGATTTATTTAAATCAAATTTAAAATGTTCTCCTAATTCATACATATTATCACCACTTTCCTAAATCCCTTATTATTAATATTATTCCAATTATAATTATAACATTTATTTCTTAAAAAACCAATAGAAAAAAGTAGAACTTATCTACTTTCTTAAATTCTTACTAATCATTTCTAAATCAGTTGTTAATTGCTCTATTCTAGATATTATTCTTTTAGCTTTAACTTCATCTACACCGCTTTTTGAATTAGATAAATGACTTTCTAATTCATTCATATTTAAATTAGAAGTAAAGAATGTTGTTAAATTATTATCCATTCTATATTGAAGTAATGGACATAATATTTCATCTCTATTCCATGCAGTTAACCCTTCAGCTCCTATATCATCAATAAGTAATAAAGGAACTTTTTTTACATATTCAAACTTATCTTTAAAATCATCATAAAAAACTTGTCTTAAAAATTCTGGCCAAAATATAATACTACTTTTATTACCACTTTTTGCAAGTTCATTAAAAATAGCAGCAATCAAATAAGTTTTACCACATCCAAAATTGCCATGCAAATATAATCCTTTTCCTTCTTTTTTTTCTTCATATTCATCAAGAAAATCCATTAAATAGTTTATTACTTTAAATCTATTTTTATCAGTTTTATAAATACTATCTAAACTAGCTTCTTTTACATAAAGAGGAGTATTAAAGAATTTAACATTATCTAGATGTTTATTCTTTTTATCCATTGCTTCTTTATATTTACAAGGTTTATAAGTAAAATTCAAATTCCCATCTACATTTACAGGTAAATAACAAAAACCTTCTACTTTGTTTAAACAATCAAGTAAGCCTTTACAGTTTTTGCAGTGTTCATACTCTCCTGCACACTCTTCTAATATAGAAGTATATTTTTTTAATTCATCATCTTTAAGTTTTAAATTTTTAGTAATAGCTTTAAAATTAGAGTCCTTTTTAGCTTGTTCGTACTCAGTATCTAAATCAATATTATTTAACTGTTCTATTTCTAAATTTTCTAATACATTGTGCATAAACTAACCTCTTTTCATACGACTTTCTAATTTTTTTATTTCTTCATCACTAGCTATATCTTCTTTTATATCTTTATTAAACCAATCAGGAGTAACACTTTCTTTTTTAGTTACTTTAGTAGTAACATTCTTTTTCTTTTTATATTCTTTTTCAGCTATTTCCATAGCATCCTCTACCGTTTCAATACCACTTTTACTCCACTGAGCAGCAATTACTTCTACAAATGATTTAATAAGTTTATTATTATTTATTTTTAAAACATAATCTACAAGTACATTAACTACTCCAGGTTTTAGATTTAAATCAATTAATAAATATGAAATTATACTTAAATCACTACTAGTAGGATTACCAGTTTTATATTTACTATTTATAAAATCATATGGACTAGTCGTTTCAAATAAATGAATCATACGAGACCGATTAGATGTATCTAGATTTTCTTTTCTTAAATATTCAGGTTGATTCTTATAAATAATACTAGGTAATTTACCCATATTATCATATCTATAATATTTATTTGCATTTTCTTGTAATAATTTTTTATCTATTGTATGTTTTTCTGTTGTAGAATTTCTAATAAGTTCTATCATATCATCATTATCATAATTATATATATATGAAATTTTATATAAGAAATCTTTCATATCTTTAGTTAAAGATTTTTTATTTAATATTTCATCACTTATTAAACTAAGTATAGTGTTTATATCTATTTTACTTAATAATTCTAACTTTCTATGACTAGATTTTTTTATATCATAAATTAAATTATCATTTAAAGGTACACTTGAATAAGCAAATATATCACTAAATTTTTTAGTAACATCCTCATATTCTCTTAAGTTTATTTTAGGTATTCTAAAATAACTTACTATTCTTTCATATTCAAGCTTTCCCACTGCATTAAATAAAGCAATATTAAGTAATGGATTATTTATAAATTCAGAAGCACTTACTGGAGAATATAACTCATATACATAACTATTTATATTACCTTTTTTTAAATATGTTTTAATTAATCCAATGGCTTCTAATCTTTCCTTAGCTTCACTAAGTTCAGTATTACTAATCATCATATCTCGAAGGATGTGGTGATGTGTCCACTCATTAGATAATATTTCTGATTTATCTAAATAAGACCAAAGCGTATAATATAGACTAACACTAACAGAACCAATTATTGGTTGATATAATAACATAAGTAAGTTTCTATCTTTATCACTTAATGTTGTCTTATTAACAACAATAAATGTATCAGCTGGCAAAACACTCATACCTAATCCTCCAATCTATATATAGTTTAACATATTTAAAGTCAAAAAAAAAGAAAAAATCGTATTTTACAAATTTTTCTTATCTTTGATTAATTTTTCTTTATTAGACATTACTCTATGATTTTTACAAAAAAAGATTGAAAAATCAATCTTAAAGTATTATGCATAATACAAAGAAGATAACTCCAAGTACAGCAGTTGTATAAGTAACTACTAACTCTCCTCCTCTTTCTTTTCTATTTTTAAATAAATCACTATTTCCTCCAGTAATAATAGAAGAAGCACCTTCTGCTTTACCACTTTGTAAAAGTACAATAGCAATTAATAATATTGATACTATAATTAATAATGTAGTCATAATATGTCCTCCTAACAATATATAATTTACCATAAATAAGTTTATAAATCAAGATTTATTTATTATATATACTGTTTTATTATCTAAATTTATATTTTTTATAATTTTTTTCATATCCTTTATATTTAAAGAATCTATTTTTTTATAATCATCTAATATAACCTTATCATAATTCATTATATTATTCATTATTTTATTATTTATAGAATATACACTATCACTTCTATAAATACAACCACTTTTTCTTACTTTTTTCTTTCTTTCTAAATCATTTTCTTCTATATTTAAATCCTTTAATTCTTCTTCTATAAACTCTTGAACTTTATTTGTTTCATTAGTTTCAACCATTATAATAATTAATATATGTTTATCTGTATTTAATATTGTATAATCTATATCATGTGTGATCAAGTTTAAATTTTTTAATTTTTCATTTATGATAGATGTACTACCTAATTTAAGATCAAATAATAAACTTATATAAGACTTAATATCAGCAATAGGTTTATTAATTTTTGAACAATCTATTTTATAACCAATTCCTAATTTTGATATTTCTATATCCATAGTAGTAGTTTCTAATTTTTTTTCTACTTTATTTGGTTCATCATACTCTTTTATTTTCATTTCATCAAACTTATCAAATTTCTTTTTTTCTTGATTTATTTTTACAAGTTCTATAGCTTCTTTAGGATCTACATTACCTGTAATTACTAAAAACATATTTGATGGATGATAAAATGTATTATAACAGTTATACAAATCTTCTTTTGTAGTAGAATTAACATCTTTTATAGTTCCAGCTATTGGATATTTAATTGGATGTTTTATAAATGAATTATAAATTATTCCATCATACATTTTAAAAAATGGGTCATCTTGATACATTTTAATTTCTTGTACTATTATCCCTTTTTCTTTTTCTACATTCTCATCAGTAAAATATGGATCTTGTACATAATCAAGTAAATAATTTATATTTTCAGGAAATGAATTTGCTCCACTAAATAAATAAGTAGTTTTATAGTTAGATGTATTTGCATTTGCATCACAACCTCTTTCACTATAGAAAGTAAAAGGATCTACCTCATTTTTTTGTTCAAACATTTTGTGCTCTAGGAAGTGCGCAACACCAAGCGGAACTTTAATCATTTTATCAGATCCATTTGGTACAAATTCTGTCTGTATAGAGCCAAACTTAGTAGAAAAAGTAGCATATATACCATTTACATTTTCTTTAGGTACTACATAAACTTTTAGACCATTATCTAGTGTTTCTTCATATAGTTCTAAATCTAATTTTTCTAAACTACTCTTCTTCATTTTCTTCACCCTCTAACAAATATATTGTGTCTAAATGTATTTTTGAAGCTAGTTTAATTACATCCTCTTTACTTACCCTATTAATTTTAGTAAATCTATCTTCAAGAGTATCACTATTTAAATATTCAATCCCTGCATATAAACTAAGTAAACTATCTGGGCTATCTTCTAATTCTTTTAAACTATTTATATAAGTAATTTTAGCTTTTATTATATCATCAGAATTAAATTTACCTTTTTTCATATTATAAACTTCTTTTTTAATTAATGATAAAGCCTTTTTAAAATCGTTTTTATTTATTCCTGCTTTTATAGTCATAATACTATTTAGCGGTTGACCTACTGAAGATATGTAATAGCACAAACTATTTTTCTCTCTTACTGTTTTAAAAAGCTTTGAATCAGGTCCACCACCTAAAATATATGAATATACATTTAAAACATATCTAAGTTCAAAATTTGTCATTTTATCAATTTTATACCCCAATACTAATTTACTCTGATTTATTTTTTGTTGCTCTTTAATTGTCTTTGGTACAAATCTAACTTTTTTAGGATTAACAAAATGAGATTCTGATGGTTTTTTAAATGTTTTTATATTAGAAAAATTGTTTTCTATTATTTTCCTAATATGTCTTTCATTTACATTACCTATAACAAATATATCAATGATATCACTATTTAATATAGATTCATAATATTTATATAATTTTTTATTATCTATTTTTTCTAAATCCTCTAAATAACCTACACTTCTATAAGATAAATAGGAATTGGGTTCCATGTGTTCTAACATTCTGGTTTTAGAATACATGTCTGGATTTTCTTTTTGAGATATTATATTATCTTTTAATAAATTATATGATTGTTCAAAATTATCCCTATTAAAACTTATTTCATTTCTCTTTTTTTCTATATTTGGTTTAAAAATTAAATCAGCTAAAAATTTTATTGATTCATCAAGCATTCCTTTTTCTGTATATTCTTCATTTAAAAATGTAGCAGCAAAATTCATTACATTGTATTTTCCTGATATATAATTCATCCCTCTATAATATAAATCATATAGGTTTTCAGTAGCTATTGTCATTAATCTTTTACTAGGATAAATACTAGTAGATTCACATAACATATTAACAATCATATTTCTATATGTTATTTCTTCTTTTTTTAACTTTCTTTTAAAACTAACTTGCATAGTAACTGTTTTAAATTTATTAGTTTTAATAATATGTAGATTATATGAATATGTACTTATCTTTTTATATTTCATGATATCACCTCTATCTATTTTAGTATGTGTTTATATTTTTTTATTATAACTCTATTGCTGTATCTAAAGCTAGTTCAATCATTTCATTAAATGATGTTTGTCTTTCTTTTGCTGTTGTTTCTTCTTTAGTTTCTAAATTATCAGAAATAGTTAACAAACAAGCAGCATTTTTATTTAACTTTAACGCATTGTAGAAAAGTGCGAAAGATTCCATCTCAACACATAAACATTTTTTATTGTTATATAAATCATTTATATCTACATTTCCATAAAAAACATCTGAAGAATGAATTCTTCCTTCTGTAATTTTTTTATTTGTTTTTAAAGCAACATCTTTTATCTTATTATTTAAAGATTCGCTAGCTTTTATAACTTCACTATCATATCCTTGCACTTTAGCATAACTTGACATTGAATATGCATCATTTGTTAAAATTACATCATATAAATCTATATCTTTAGAATAAGCTCCTGCTGAACCAACCCTAATAATATTTTCTACATTATAAAATTTATATAATTCATAAGAATATATTCCTATGCTTGGCATTCCCATTCCACTTGCCATAACAGTAACTTCTTTTCCTTTATATTTGCCAGTATAAGCTAAAACATTTCTAACACTATTCACTAATTTACAATCAGTAAGATAAGTTTCTGCAATGTGTTTTGCTCTTAAAGGATCTCCAGGCATTAATACTGTTTTTGCTATTTCATCTATTTTTGCTTCAATATGTGGTGTCATAAATATTCCTCCAATCTTCTCTCACTATTATATCATACTTTCCATTTATTACGAAAAAAAAGATAAATAAATATCTTTTTTTGTTATCTTTTAATAGTAGTCTATTTGTACTCGATAACTAAGTACATTATTATTATTATCAATCTTCTATTTTATATTCATACGATTTTACGTTAATTGCTATGCCAATAACTAATATATATGAAATTAAATATGTCATTAACATTAATATAACTATATTAGATAAACTTCCATAAAATAAGTCATAATTCGTAAAATGATTTACCCAAAAAGAATATATTTGAATTACTATAATCCAACTAACTGTAGTAAAAATTGCTCCTTTTGTTGTATGCTTACTCATAATTTTCCAATCTGGTGCAAGTGTATATATCAATTTAACATTAAAGAAAATTATAAATAATGCAAATGGCCATTTTAAAATCACAAATAAATAATAAATTAATTTAACTAGGTTTGGATCTTTTACATATGAAAGTACTAAATTAAGAATATGATTTCCAAAAGCTAAAAACAATAACATAAATATAAATAATAATATTATTAATACTATTATAAACATAGCTTTTATTCTTCTTCTTAAATAATCTGAATTAGGAAATCCATATAAATTATTACTAGCAAGTATTATAGCATCTGCTCCATTACTTGCTAAAAAGAAGCCAATAATCATAAATATTCCTATGTTGGTATCGAAACCTTTTCCTTGGATAAAAGTTGCTAATACTTCAGATATCTTATTTGGAAGTGCTAATTCACTTAAATCTATTAACGATGTAATATCTAATGAAAATTTAGATGCAATAACACCTATCAAAGTTAATATTGGAAATATCGACAATACTAGAAAAAAAGCTAAATTTCCTGGCAAATATGACATACTTGGTGTCATTATTATTTCATATAATCTTTTAAAATAATGTTTTATTTTTTTCATAACTTCCTACTTTTCTTTAATATGTACTAATCCTTTTGAAACTTCTTCTAAAGATTTTCCAATATTTTTATGTGATTTATACTCATTTAATTGATAATAATCTGTTTCTTCCATTTCTTTTGATCTTTTTGAAACTATATTAACAAGTAAAAATTTAGATCCTACTACATTTAACAATTTATCTATTGAAGGATATATCATAAACTCGCCTCCTATCATAATCTCTATATTCAGCATATAATAAATTTTTTCTTATTTCAAGCAAAATACAAAAACTTGACACTTTTTTACACTACTTTATTATATCTAAAATTAATTTAGGATTATTTTTTAGTTCTTTTTCAATCGTAAAACATTCTAATATTTCACCAATGCTTATATCTTTATCTTTTAAATATACCTTTATTATTTCTTCTTCTTGTTTTACATAATCCCCTACTTTTTTATTTAGAACTAATCCAACTTCATAATCTATTTTATCTTCTAAAGTATTTCTTCCTGCACCTATTTTTTTAGCTATTTCACCTAAATGAAGTGCATCTATTTTATTAATATACCCTGATTTATCACTTTTTATAGAAAATACTTTATCAGATATTTTTATACTATTTATATCTCCATCTTGTGCAGAAACTAATTCTTCTAATTTTTTATAAGCTTCTCCATTATTTAATTGCTTAAACAATAAATTTTTAGCTTCATTATTTGGTATTTTATTTACAGCACCTATTATTATTGAACATAAAGTTATTACTACTTCAAGTAAATCACTAGGACCATTACCTTTTAAAGTGTCAATTGCTTCTTTCACTTCTAATGAATTACCAATAGCATACCCTAAAGGTTCTTCCATATTAGTTAGTAAACATATAGTAGGTTTTCTATAGGCTTTACCTATTTTAACCATTAATCTAGCAAGTTCTTTAGCATCATCAATATTTTTCATTAAAGCTCCATTACCCACTTTAACATCTATCATAATTATATCTGCTCCACTAGCTATTTTCTTAGACATAATACTAGAAGCAATTAAAGGTAACGATTCTACTGTACCTGTAACATCTCTTAAAGCATATATTTTTTTATCTGCAGGAACTAAATTAGCAGTTTGTCCAACTAAAGCAATATTTATATCATTTACTTGTTTAATAAATTTATCTTCAGATATTTTAGTATTAAAACCTTCTATTGATTCAAGTTTATCTATAGTTCCTCCTGTATGCCCTAGTCCTCTACCACTCATTTTAGCTATTTTAATACCAAGAGAAGCAAGAAGTGGTCCAAGTACTAATGTTACTTTATCTCCTACACCACCTGTTGAATGTTTATCAACTATTAATCCATCTATTTTATTTAAATCTAAAACATCTCCACTTTTTATCATTATATCAGTTAAATCTATTGTTTCTCTATCAGACATCCCTTTTAATACAATAGCCATTAAAAGCGCACTCATTTGATAATCTTTAACACTTTCATCTAAGTATCCATTAACAGCAAATTCTATTTCTTCTCTAGTTAATTCTAATCCTTTTCTTTTTTTATTTATTATATCTATAATTGTCATACTATCACCTATTATAAGTATATCATATAAATATTAAAAAATACAGTTTGAAAACTGTATTTTATTTTAATTTTTTCTTACTATTTTCTTTGGTTTTATTTTGTTCTAATAATTGTTCTATATTAATTTGGCCTGTCATAAATAAATTAAACAAATCCTCATCTAAATTTATAAAGTTATAATATTTTCCAAATCCATCACTATAAGATCCTGGACATACTGAATAATTTTCATTTAAATCATATTGTCCATTAAAATAACTTTTAGATAGTTTATAATTAATTATAGACCCATTTTCTATATACCAATTTTTTTCTAACATAAAATTATTTGACCAAAAACTATCACTTTTATAAACTACTGAATTTTCTAAAGAATCATAAGAGGAATTACCTTTTAAATAACTTTTATAAATTAATTTGTTTTTGGAATCATAAATTTTTTCTAAATATTCAATTGTAGTTTCATTTTTATTATCAGGACAAATATATTCTATTTTCTCTTTTTTGTCTATTTTTATATTTTTATTTTTTATTTCTATTTGAGTTATATTAACAATATTTCTTCCATTCCATTTAGTATAATTACAAACAAAATATTCATTTTCATATCTTATTTCTAAATGGTCGTTTCCTTTTTTATTTATTATTTTTCCATATAAATTATTTCCATCAAAACTTATTTTTCCATCCTCCGAAAAAATATCGATTTGATTAAATATTTCTTCTTTTATGTCTTTATCAACTAATAAGCCCTCTAAAAATTTTTTGTATGCTTCTTCATTATAAGATTTCTTATTATTTTTAAACATATCAAGCTCCCCCTAACGTTCTATATAATAACACAAAAGTTTTGAATTTACAATGTTTATTTTTTCTTTGACAAAATTTTTACATTACAATTATTTTTTTTAATTTCGTCTACAAATAAATTGTATTTTTCTAAAGATTCAGGAAGTATTTCACCAGCACAAGATATTCTTCTTGCTAGTTCTAATTTTTCTTCAAAAACTAAATCTATATCTACTTGTTTTAAAGTCTTTACTAAATCAACACCCATATTTTCAACCCAATTAGTTAGTACTAGATTTGGATGTTCATTAAGCCAGGCATATGAAACTTTTTTATTTACACTTATTGATTTACCTTGCCAATATCTACTATTGTATAATTGATAATTACTCCAATCAGGATGTATTTTTTTCATATTGCTTACGTGATCTAATAAATTAAATTCATTTATTATTAAATATATAGGTTTTCTCAGATCATAAACTTGATCAAACATTGGTATATTAGGTGGGCAACCATCTTTTTTCCCAAAATTCGGACAACCTTTAGGATGGTTGTGATATGGTCTTATGCACATACTTCGAGGTGAATCACATTTTTCAATATTACTACATTCAAAACAATGTTGTTTTTCTCCATTTAATATACACTTTGGATAAATGACAATTGGATTTACCTCTGCAACGGCAAAACTATATTTTTCTTTATCATCAGATAAAACATATTCAATATATTTTCCATTTAATTTTTCATTAACTTTTATAAGTTTCATACTTTCACCTACAAACTATGAAATATATTATATATGATTTATATTTTATTGTAAATATTTTAAATTAGACAATATTATATTCTCTAGTTAATATTCTTTCATCGCTACAATATTCCATAATATATTTTTCATCTTTTTTAACTATTATTATACCAACCGTTTTATTTTCTTCAAATGTTTTTATATTTTTATTAATATAATTCATATATGTTTGGATTTGACCTATATGTTCTTTTTTTAATTCAGTTATTTTTAACTCTATAACAACATAACATTTAAATTTAATATTATATAAAAGTAAATCTATGTAATTATATTTATCACCTATTTTTATTTTATACTCATTTCCTATATAACTAAAATTATTGCCTAATTCTTTCATAAAATTATCTAAATCTTCAAGAATTAATCTTTTTAATATCTTTTCTGAAATAACATCATAATTATTTCTATTTTTTATAATAATTGGGTTTTTTATTAAATCCTCTACTTTAATTTCTTCATTTGTAATTAATTTATTTTTTGTTTCTCTATCTAATCTTTCATACTCTTTATTTTTTACTCTTAATTCTAATTGTCTAACTGAAAGATTTTGACTTATGGATAAATTGATATAATATATAATTTTGTTATTATCTTTTAACGTTAATAACAATAAATAATGAGACCAAGTCAATTTTGACAACAATGTTGTCAATTTTTCATTACCAAATACTTCATACAATTTTCTCATTCTATACAACGTTCTATAATTATATTTTTTGCCTACCTCATTCATCAACCTCTTTGAATACCTTCCAATTCTATCTTCTCCATAAACACTACCAGCCTCATAAAGCAACTTTCCTATTTCAAAATATGTAATGACCTTATGTTTTTCTTTTGAGTAGTCCTTAACTTTATTATATATCTCATTATCAATTAATTTGTTTTTTATTTCATTATAATAATTCATAAACCTCCTATAAAACTAAGAAGCAGAATTATTCTGCTTCTTCTTGTCTCTTACTAGATAAAAACGTAACTTTTTCTGCTATGACTTCTACATATTTTTTGTGAGTTTCATCATCTAACTCAACATCTCTTGTTTGAATACGACCTTTAATTCCAACAAGATCACCTTTTTTACAATATTCAGCAGTACTCTCAGCAACACCCTTCCATAAAACACAAGAAATAAAATCTGTATCATATTCACCATTCATATTTTTAAATGATCTGGGTACAGCTAATGTTATATTAGTTACTTTACCTTTTTCTGTGTCTTTTAGTTCTGGATCTTTAACAATCCTACCTACTAATACAGCTTGATTAAGCACAATATTTACCTCCTTTCGTGAACATAATAACACACATAAAAAAGGTAATCAAACACACGTTTTTACTTAATTACAACCTTATTTTTACAAGAATTTAAAACTTACAAACAATTTACAGTTTTCTGTATTTTTGACATATACAAGAAAAGAAAAAACGTAAAAATCAAAAAAATACAAAAAATTTAATTTTTGTATTTTAAAAATAATTTTTAAGTAATGCGTTTAACTCTACTGCATATTCCATAGGTAATTCTTCTCTAAATCTATCAATAAATCCCATTATTAATAGTTCTTTTGCTTTTTCTTCTGTAAGGCCTCTACTCATTAAATAAAATAATTTTTCTTTACTTATTTTAGAAACTGTTGCTTCATGATTTATATTAGATGAATCATTACAAACTATATTATCTGGTATTGTATCACTTCTAGATATATCATCTAAAATAATAGTATCACATTTTATAATACTTTTTGAATTTGTAGCATCTTTTGTTATTTTAACTTTACCTCTATAAGTAGCATCTCCACCATTAGCTGCAATTGACTTACTTATAATTTCACTTGATGTATGAGGCGCTAAATGAATCATACGAGCTCCTGCATCTTGTATTTGATCTTTAGTTGCTACTGCTATTGATATACATCTTCCTTTAGCATACTTTCCATTTAGTATACAAGCTGGATATTTCATATTAGTTTTTGAACCAATATTACCATCTATCCATTCCATTAATCCATTTTCTTCTACTATAGCTCTTTTTGTTACTAAGTTATACACATTGTTAGACCAATTCTGGATTGTTGTATATCTACATTTAGCATTCTTACCAACAAATATTTCAACAACAGCAGCATGAAGCGAATCAGTAGAATAAGTAGGTGCTGTACAACCTTCCATATAGTGTAATTCAGATCCTTCATCAACAATTATTAAAGTTCTTTCAAATTGTCCCATATTTACACTATTTATTCTAAAATAACTTTGTAAAGGTCTATCTAATTTAGTATGTGGTGGAATATAAATAAATGTTCCTCCACTCCATACTGCACCATTTAAAGCTGTATATTTATTTTCATCATATTTAACAAGTTTATTAAAATATTTTTTAAATATTTCTGGATATTCTCTTAAAGCAGTATCAGTATCACAAAATATAATATTTTTATCAGTTAACTCTTTTAACATATTGTGATAAATAGATTCACTTTCTACTTGAGCACCTACACCAGCTAAATATTTTTGTTCAGCTTCTATTATTCCAAGTTTATTAAAAGTATCTTTTACTTCTTTAGGTACTTTATCCCAGTCATTCTCTCTTTCCCCTATTTTTTTATAATAAGTTATATCATCAAAATTAATTTTTAATTCAGGACCAAAAGAAGGGTTACACAACTCTTCAAAGCATTCATATGATTTTATTCTAAAGTCAGTCATCCATTTAGGTTCTTTTTTTATTTTTGATATTTCTATAACTTTAGATTTGTTGATACCTTTTTTCTTCATTTTAGTCACCTAATAGTATTATACTAAATATTTTTACAAATAAAAAGGAAAAAATATTATTTTTTTCTTTTTCCTAGTTTTTTTGTTTTTTCTTTATTACTTGTTGATTGATTTAATTCAATTAATTTTTCTTCTTTTAAATATTCTAGATATTGTTCATTATTATAAACTTCATTGCCATCTTGAAACTGTTCATCTTTTTTTAATTGTTCAATTATTATACTGACATCAGCAATATCGTATTTATCAAAATTAACATTTGCATAAGGAAAAATAGCCACTCTATTATTTCCTTTAATTTTTTCAAATGATTGACTTAAAAAATATAAATTACTCATAGTTTTTACATAATCATATTTTAATTTTGTTTTTATATCAATCGCAATTTCTCTTTCATTATCTATAACACAATATCTTGTAGGATACTCTAAATCTGGTTTAAAATTTGTTCCAATCCTATATACTGGACATATATGCATCTCTGAAACTCTAAATCTTTTTTCCACAACGACTACCTTCTTTCAAACACTTCTTTTGCACCTTCCCAAGTTAAAAGTGCACATTTCTTTCTATTAGGTTGCTTAGCTATATCACTATATACAATAGCTTCCCCTAGTACTTCTTCACTATATTCTTTTTCATTAATCATATTTTCAAAATTATCTATAACATTCATTGCTTCTTTTATATTCTTTCCTATTAATGAACTAATCATTATAGAAGTAGAACTAGTACATATAGCGCATGCTTCACCATCAAATCTAATATCTTTTACAATATCATCTTCTACTTTTATTTCCAAATCTATTTGATCTATACAACTTTCACTATTTGTACTAATAAATTCATATGTACTATCTTTAATAAGCCCTCTATTTTTAGGATTTTGATAATTTTCAAGTATTATTGTTCTTTTAATATCTTCATTCATTGTCATCACAATTATATTATATTATATTTAAAATTACTTTGTCAATTACTATGAATTTTTTTTGCTTTTTAGAATATAGTTTAATATAGAAAGAGAGGAATTAATTTATATGGAAACACTTAAAGTAGGAACTAAGTCAAATCCTAATTCAGTTGCTGGAGCACTTGCGAATGTATTTAGAGAAAAAGGAAGTGTAGAAATACAAGCAATAGGTGCGGGTGCATTAAATCAAGCTATAAAAGCAATCGCAATAGCTAGAGGTTTTGTAGCGCCAAGTGGTAAAAATTTAGTATGTATACCAGCTTTTACTGATATAATAATTGATGGGGATGAAAGAACAGCTATTAAATTAATTGTAGAGGCTAAGTAGTCTCTTTTTTTATTTTTTTGAATATAATATATTAAAACTATTTATTCTATAAAAAGGCTGGAGTTCAAATTTTCAATTTTTTTTCAAAAAATTGTTGACAACAATAGTTTTTAATAGTATAATGTTAATTGTCTACGAATTGCGGGTGTAGTTCAATGGTAGAACTCCAGCCTTCCAAGCTGATAACGTGGGTCCGATTCCCATCACCCGCTCCATTGATAAGATTCGAACTAGTAATAGTTCGTTTTTTTATACTCTAATTCCCACGTTATCAGTTTGGAATAATAAATATTTTTCTAATAAAATTAAAAAGATATAAATTAACATTATATCTTAATTATCTTTTTTTTCTTGTTTTTTTACCCTAGCTAAATCTTCAGTTAGTTTTTTATTTAACATTTCTATATCTTCATCAGTAATAGGTATTACTCTATGAATGTGTGGATCTTCTTTAGGTGTACTTTCTTCTTCTATTTCAATATTACCATTTAGACATTTATTTAATACTCTTTTTAATTCTTGTTTATTTATTGGTTTAGATAAATAATCATTAAATCCTACTTCTATATATTTAGTTGATTTACCTTCCATAGCATCTGCTGTAAGTGCAACTATAGGAGTATTAAAATTATCTATTTCTTTTAATTTCTTTAATGTTTCTACTCCACTCAGTTTAGGCATCATTATATCCATAAATATAATATCATAGTGTTCATTATTTTCTATTTTTTCAATAGCACTAAATCCACTATCTGCGCTATCTATATTAAATTCAAATTCACTTAACACTTTACTAGCAACTTTAATATTTAATTTATTATCATCAACTATTAATACTTTCTTATCACTATAACTTATTTTCTCATCTTTAACTACTTTTGCTTTTTCTTCGACTTTAGAATATTTTTGTTCTAAAAATACAGTAAATTTAGATCCTTGTCCATATGTTGAATGTACTAATATTTTTCCACCCATCATTTCAACTAAAGATTTAGTTATTGCAAGTCCTAAACCTGTACCTTCTATAGTAGAGTTTTTATCTTCTTCAGCTCTTTCAAATTTATTAAATATTTTATCCATTTGTTCTGGTTTTATACCTTTACCAGTATCAGATATTATTATTTGTAATTTACATTTATCTTTTTCATTTATACAATTAACATTAAAATCTATATGTCCTTTTTCTGTATATTTAACTGCATTAGATAACATATTAGTTATTATTTGTTTTAATTTACCTTTATCTCCATATAAAGTATTAGGTAAATCTTCTGCAAAATTACATCTAAGGTCTATTTCCTTTTCACCTATTCTAGTTTCAGTAATAGTTGTTAATTCTTTAAACACTTCTATGGGATTGTAGTTGCTTTCTATTATTTCCATTTTATCTGCTTCTATTTTACTTATATCTAGTATTCCATTTACTATTTCAAGTAAATTATTTGAAGCCATAACTACATCATTGGCATCTTCATGAATTTCTTCTATATCATCACTATTTTTAATACATTCAGATAAACCTACAATAGCATTTAAGGGAGTTCTAATTTCATGACTCATACTACTTAAGAAATCACTTTTAGCTCTATTTGCTTTCTCTGCCATGTTTTTAGCAAGTTCTAACTCATTAATCATTTTTACATCTGGGTTTTCAATTGTGAAATACATAACTAAATTAATAAATGTTAGAGCAAAAGGTATTATTATTATACTAGGATCAATTGTTCTTATTGCAAAAATTATTCCCGCTAATGAAAGCAATGTCCATAAAGGTATATATTTTTTATTATTTAAATTTTTAATATTTGTTAAAGTTACAATAATAGAACATAAAAACCATATTGCACATATTATATATGTTACATTAGGTTTCATGCCATAGCTATACATAACACCATTTTCATTCATAATATTAATAGGGCTTAAAAATATTATAACTATAGCAATAGTATTTAAAACAAATTCAAATTTTTCAAGCTTTTTAAATTTATATTTATGTTTATTTTCATAAGCTATATAAAATAAATATCTATAAAATAGCCAAACCCATAATACATAAAAAGAACAAACGAAATTATTTAAAAATATTATAAAAAACATATTATTACTTGTGTATGCAATATAATAAATTATTGTTTCTACAATACTTTCTAATAATTGAATTACAATCATAAATTGAAAAATTTTTGTATCCTTATTTTTTTGGCGTTTTCTAGAAAAAAATAATATTACCAAGAATAAACTTAATAAAATTGATGCTCCTGGCAAATATAAATTAGGCATTAAATCCTCTCCTTTTTATTAATGTGATTATTTTTTTAGTACTTTAGTTTTAATTTTATCTTCATTATTATAATTTTCAATTAAATTTTTAGCTTTTTTATATCTACTATAATCAGTAAAAAGAAATAAATTATCTATACTCAAATTGTTTCGTAATTTTTCTATATCTAATTCTATTTCTTGCTGTTCCTTTTCCTTTTGATTTTGAAACTGTTGTTCTATATTATCATTTAAATTATAGCCAGGCCATTCTTCTATTAACTCTTTTATAAAGTTTTCCCAATAATCTTCTTTTAAGCTATCTCTTGATGTAAGGCCATATTTATTTGAATAAGCTTCCCAGATTTCATATGTTAAAGCTCCTAGTTTTTCTCTTAATATCAAATTACATTCATAAATTATATTCTTTCGCAATTCTACATAAGCAGAATTCGTATTTATTTCTTCAAAAGATTTATCAGTATATTTTTTTAAAATTTCTTTAGGATCAAAAAAACCTTTTCTATTAATAACATAATTCTTACCATACCTCTCTATGGCAGTGCATACGATAATTGCATTACTTTCTAATGCTGCTCTAACAGTACCAGAAAAAATCTCTAATACTATTTTATTTTGAGACAAATTCCAAACAGCTTCAGGAAATATCATACAATCGTTTCCTTCTTTTAAATATCGTACCATCATTTTATATGTATATTTTTTATCTTCTTTAGAATATGGATCAACAAATATTGTAGGTCGTGTATTAAAATACCATCCACTTATTGTTTTATATGAGTTTTTAAAATCACTAGCTACCAAAACAGATGGTGAATTAACTGAAAGTGAAATTTTTTCCAAATCAGGTTTAAACTTATGCGTATTAGCATAAATTATTGGTCTATCTTTTGGTGTATCAACATTTTTTTCATTAAGATAATATATTTTTTCGCCATTTAATATCGTTAATGCTGTTAACAATATTTTAGTAATAGGAAAATAAAATTTAGCTTTACTTATACCCTGTAATTTTAAATTGTTTTCTATTTTTTTTATTTTTTCTTTTTTATAAATTTCAAAAGCTTTTTCTGCTTTTTCCATTTTTCTTTCTTCTTTTTTCATTATTTACCCCCTTATAGTTAATTACTTACCTACAGTATAATTGTATAATCATTGTTAAATAAAGTCAACTAAAGAAATTCACTTTTTTATTATTTCATATTTTGCTTTCCTTATCATTGAATATTGCTTTATATTTGTTTTGGGTATATTACTAATATCTAATAATTCAAAGTCAAAGTGCTCATATAGTTTTACATTTTTTTCTTCATGTGTTTCGAGATAACAATCTTGACCAATTCTATCAAAATACTCAAGCATAGGTTTCATAAGTTCAGAACAATTACCCTTATTTTGAAATTGTGGCTTAACAGTAAGATTATATAAATACCAGCAGTCGTGATTAGTATAATTCTTTTTTAATTTCATTGCATGATTTTCATATCTTAATAATCTCAAAAAAGTTGATAGTGGCGCGATAAACATAAGTTTAATCCCCCCATTCAATAGGAAAGGAATTGATTTAGATCCAGTATATTTTGGTGGTGTAAAAAGTGCTACAGCATTTGCACTTTCACTATTTGAAAAACCTATGACTTGTTTTTTCATTGAATAAATTGAAGAAGAAATTATTGTTTTAATTACTTTATGATTACATCTACCTCCAGTAATATATTTAAATAAAGGATAATCCTTATACGCTAATGCCGCACACTCAGCAAATTTATCTATATCCTTTTTTCCCATTTTAAAAAATTTTTCTATTTCTGATATATCATAATTATTTATTTTATTATTATTCATAAAAAATCACCTCAAGCATCATTATCTTCTATCAACATAATTGTATAATTTTTATATACAAGTTGTCAATTTAATTAAGTTTAACTATTATAAATTAATTATCAAAAAATTTAATAATTAATGTTTCAAATGACTGTTTTTATGTACGAAATAAAAAAATATAAATTAATTACTTAATTTATATCCTAATTTTTCTAATTCTAATATAGCTATATTAGAAAGTTCATTTCTTTTTAAATCTTTTATTTTATAATATCTAGCTCCCATTGAATCATCATTAATATTATCTATATCAATATTTTCTAATATATCATTTTTGTAATTATTTATTTTATAAAATATTCCTATATGATGTATATTTTCTATTTGTTCTTTATGAACCCATTCAAAGTTAACTGAATTAGCATCAAATATTTCATAATCAGTTATTTCTATACCTACTTCTTCTTTTAATTCCCTTTTTAATGCTTCTTCTGGGGTTTCTTTAAATTCAATAGTTCCACCAGGTAAATCTAATTTACCATTATAAGGTCCACCTACTTTTTTTATTAAAACTATACTATCGTTTTTTAATATTAATCCATAAGATCCTATATGTTTAAATTGTTTCATACTTCTCCTCCTTTATAAATATTCTTCTATTAACTTTTTCTTTATCTTAAAACTTTCATTTGTTGAAGGATTAATATCATTATTTTCTAAAGTATGATTTATCCATTTAATAGCTATTTCTTTTATATATTTTATTTCTTCTTTTTTTAATTTTGTATCACTATTATAATAAGCATCTATAAACAAATTCATGTTATCTATATCTACTCCTCTTTTCTTTGAAAAGAAAAGTAATGAAATTAGGATTGCTATATCGCAAACTGATGATCCATATTTAGCATCATCAAAATCTATAAAACCAATTTTATTTTCATTATAAAATATATTTCCTTTTGTTAAATCAAAGTGTAATAAAGATTTTCTTTTTAATTTATAATCATTAAAAGGCACGTTATTTAAATTATAGCTATTAACTTTAGTTGAATCATGTAATCTTCTTAATTCTTTAGCGATCTTTTTTACTAATTCATTATTCAAACCTATTTTTCCTATTTGTATACCATCTAAAAAAGAATATAAAACTAAATATTTTGAATTAAAGTTTATATACAATTTATCATCTTTATTCTTTATTACACCAGGTATATTAAATTTACTGCATAAATCATTATGTAATTTTGTCATGGATTTAGTATGATTTAAATCATCATATATTTTTAATACATATTTATTATTTTTAGTATATACCATATAAACATTACCTTGTGTTGATTCAAGATTTTTTTCTATTTTTAAAACATCTATTAAATATTCTTTATTAATTGTATGTTTTAATTTTTTATAATCTATCATAAATCCTCCATTAATTTATTTAATTATAACACACAAAAAAGATTAATCAAATGATTAATCTACATCTATTCCTTTTTTAAATATTTTAAGTCCAATTACATAATAAGACACTATATAAACAGTATAAAGAAGGATTGCTCCATACATTATAATTTTCAATATATCTATATTTACTATATTGTTAGTCATAAATAAGTTCATTATATCTTTATTAAATAATCCACAAATAAACATAATTATTAATGTTATAGTTTGTGTTGCCATATAAGTAATAAATCCATAAATTATTGATTTAACTATTCTTTTATCATTACTTCTATGGCCTAATAATATTCCTATATATCCAGCAAATATTGTAAATACCATTTCTAAGAAGAATACTAAGAATATTATTAATAATAATTTTATAATAGTACTATTATAAATAGTCGCAAGTATATTTAATGAAGTTTTTACCCATTCTAAATTTTCTTTAGAATAATAAGCAATAAATAATACTATTAATATTACAAGTACACTTGCAAACATTGTTATTATTCCTGTTAAAAATTTAGATATAAATATTGTTTTTTTATTAACTGGTAGTGTATGTGTTAAATAAGATTCATCTCCATATAGATTTTTTATAAATCTAGCCCAACATCTCATAATATTATTTATAAGTATACTAAATATAAAACTTATTGTAACACCACTACATATTTGTCCTAGTATATTAAATACTGTAGAATTATCTATACTAAATAAAATTCTTGTAAGAATAGAAAATACTATAGCTATTGAATAAAATACTATTAGCAATTTAAATATCCATTTTAAATCATATTTTAATAATTTTTTTAACATTTAAACATCCTCCTAAATATTTCATCTATACTAGAGTTTTCTTTTTCTCTCAATGTATCTGTATCACTAGTAAGAATTATTTTACCTTTATCTATAAATATTACTTCATCAAGTATTCTTTCTATATCTGATATAAGATGAGTTGAAATAATTACACTTGCACCTTCATTAAAGTTAGAAAGTATTGTATCAAGTATATAATCTCTAGTTGCTGGATCTACACCACCTAATGGCTCATCTAATATATATAAATCAGCACGTCTAGACATAACAAGTACAAGTTGTACTTTTTCTTGCATACCTTTACTCATTTTAGATAATTTACTATTTAAATCCAAATCTAAATCTTTAAGTAATTTTTTTGCTTTTTTGGAATCAAAGTTATCATAAAATTCTTCAAAATATTTTATAACATCTATTACTTTCATAGATTTATCTAAATATGTTCTTTCTGGTAAATAAGAAACTATTTTTTTACTTTCTACACCTACAGGTTTTCCATTAATTAATATTTCACCACTAGTTGGAACTAATAAATCATTTATCAATTTTATAAGTGTTGTTTTACCTGTTCCATTTTTACCTAAAAGTCCAATTATTTTTCCTTTAGGTATAATTAAATTAATATTTTTTAATACTTTCTTTTTCCCAAAATCTTTACATATGTTTTTACACTCTAATAAATTCATTATTTATCTCCTTTCAAATAATTTATTGCTTCTTCATTAGTAAATCCTAAACTATTCATATTCCTAAAATAATTATTAACTTGTTCTTTAGCAAACTCTTTTTTATATTTTTCTATTAATTTTTTATCACTAGTTACAAATTTACCATTAGTTCTTTCAGTATAAATTAATCCTAAATTTTCTAATTCTTGTAAAGCTTTTTGAACTGTATTAGGATTAACTTTGTATTCTAAAGCTAAATCTCTAACAGAAGATATTCTCTCTCCACTATTAATTTTTCCAGATACTATTAAAACTTGTAACTGTTCTAAAAGCTGTATATATATTGGTCTATCATTATTAAAATTCATATCTACCTCACTGTGTTACTCATCTAATACAATAATACAATATATTTATAAAAAAATCAATATTTTATTTAAAATATTAAAAAAATTAATCATATAATGTATAATGAATATGGTGATAGTATGAAAAAAGAAATTATTATTGGAACATTTAATATACAAAACAATATAAAAGAAGATGTTAATAATAAAACAGAGAAAATTGTTGATTTTATAAATAAATACAATATTGATTTTCTTGGTTTACAAGAAGTCAGAAAAGAGTATGAGGATAATCTAATAAAAGGAAATTATAATGTTTATGGAAACTATAGATTTAAAAATTTAAGATTATTAAAAAACATAAACGAAAGTGTTAAAATAATAAGTAAAGAACCTATAAAAAACACTTCTACAGTTTATTTATCGAAATTTTTATTCTTTCCTAGAATAATGACAACAGTAGAAACAGATAACTTCATATTTATTAACGTTCATTTAGAATTTTGGAGTAATTATTTTAGAAAAAAGGAATTAAATAATTTATATAAATATATATGTTCAAAAAATAATAAAGATATAATTTTAGTTGGCGACTTTAACACAGATTATAATCAAAAAGATTTTTTAAACTTTATTAATAATTTAAAAAAATTAAATATAAATTTAGTAAATAATGAAGAAATTACCCATAAAAATAAAATAATTGACTTTATTTTTGTTTCTAATAATTATGAAATTTTAGATATTTTAGTACCAAAAGAATTAAATGACATTAGTGATCACAATCCAATTTTAGTCAAAATAAAAAAGAATTAAATTCTTTTTTTATTTATAAAATAATTGGTTTAATTATCTTAAGTAACTTTTTATTAGCTTCTTCTACTGTTGTATTTTCTAACTTGGTAGCTGCTGAATGTTGATTTCCTCCACCATTTAACGCTTGCATAATAGATCCTACATTTATTTTATCTTTTGATCTAGCACTTATAGATATTGTATTGTCTCCAATATTACCTATTGAAAAGGCTGCATCAACTTTATATTTTAATAAATAATCTGCTGCTTTAGCTAATTCTTCTTTAGTATATTCTACTCCTTCATCAGCTAAAATAAGTGCGATACTATAAGTTATTATTTTTGCTTTACTAACTAATTCTTGTACTCTTCTATCACTATTAAAATCTTCAGCGAATAAGTCTGTAACAACGTTCATGTTTGCTCCACAATCTAAAAGAGTTGCTACTGTTTTCATGGTTTCAGATGATATATTTTTTGTAAGCTTATTAGTATCTAAATATATTCCCGCTAACAAATAATTAGCAACATCGCTACTTGGTTTTATTTTATATAAATTTAATAATTTAGTTACTATTTCTGAAGCACTTGAAATATCAGAATTTATATATTTACAATTAGATCCTAAAGTAGATTCATCTTCATCATGATGATCTATTATAACTACATTATCTTTATTTTTAACTTCATCTTTTAAACATATCATATGTGATTTATTTACATCGGTTAAAACAAATAAATCCTGTGGTGTAGCTATCTGAGAATATTTTTCTTTAGTTATAATTGGAAAATTATTTTTTATTTCATCTATTATTAATTGTACTCCATGGTCTATTTTATAAACAGGATCATCTATTAATATAAAAGGTGCTTTTTTTAATTTTTTTACTACTAAAGAAATTCCTATAGCAGACCCTATCGCATCAAAATCTATTCCATTATGAGGTACTATTACTATATTTCCAGATTGTAATATTTTTTGATCTAAATTTATTTTAAAGTTTTTTATTACTTCCATGTTGATTCTCCTCTGATAATCTATATTATATTGTTTTTTAAATATAATGTCAAATTATAAAAAAAAGATTACTTAAAATAATCCATTTTTTATACCTTTACTAATAATAAACATAATAAATAATATTAAATATATAATAAGTGTTATTAACAGGTAATACTTATTATGTTTATATTCTTTTAATTTATTTTTATAATCTTCTTTATATTTTTTCTTAATTCTTTTTACTTTTAATTTATCTATTAAAACACAAATGTAATTAGCAAATATAATATATATTAATCGGTTTATAAGTAAATAAAATAAAGAAACATAAGTACTTCCAAATATAAATATAGCTATAGAAAGTAAATTCATAGAATAATAAAATGCAAATAAATCAATCAATCCTAATATAGTTCCTAAAAAGAAATAGCCCCTATAAGAAAAATATAATGGTCCTAATATAAATATTAATAATAAATTTTTATTTCTATTTATAATATCAAAATCTTTATTAAATAATTTTAAATCTTCATTTTTATCTATTTCTTTATTCTCAATTTTATTTCCATTTTCTAAATATCCACATTTTACGCAACAACAATCTACTATTTTTCCATTACACCTACTACATTTCATTCTATCTTATCCTTCCTTTTATTATATTTGTATATATTATTAAGAAAGCTAATGAAAAACTAAACGCGCCTAATACATCAGTAAAGAAATGTACACCTAAGTATATTCTACTAAGACCTACGATTAATATTATAATAGAGAATAATGTAATATATATTGATTTACTTTTCTTAGATAATTTTGATGTGTAAATATAATAAATAATTAATCCATAAAAAGCCATTGCAGTTAAAGAATGTCCAGAAGGAAAACTATATCCAGTTTCTTCTATTAAGTTTATATTTAATGGTCTAACTCTCATAAATGTAAATTTTAATATATATTGAAGTATAGTTATTATTATTAAATCTAAAGCCATAAATAAACCATATTTTTTATTTTTATGAAAAACTAAAACTAATATAGTAATCAAAATAACTATCAATGCACTAGCTAAATGAGTTAAATTTTTGATTACAAATGTTAAATCATTTGATATATATTTAGATATAAAATTATAAATTATTGAATCTAAATATATATCTTTTTTTGTTAGTACCAATGTACCTAAAATTATAAAAATTAATATTGATATAAAACATATTATCCATTTTAAATACTTTTTCATAAACACCTACTCAAATAAAAATACTTTTTTAATTAATAAATTAATTAACTTAATTCTGCTTACCCAATAAATTATAGTTGCTCCTAAAACATTTAATATTAAATCATCAATATCACAAGAACCTGACATAGTTACAAACTGTAATAGTTCTATTATAACAACTATTAATATCATTGTTATTAAAAATCTATAATATTTATTTGTACTTTTAAATATAAGAGGCAAAAAAATCCCATATGGCATAAAAGCCAATAAATTACCAATTATATTTACACTAAAATTCTTATAATTTACAATACCATTCATATAACCTTGCGTGAATAATTTTATTGTATTAAATGGAATTATATTAAAGGATGATTCTAAATATTGATTAAGTAAATCTTTATCCCAATCAATTATTATAAGACCTTGTCTTCCATATATCTCATCAAAAAGAGTCAATGAAAATATTGTTACTGTATATATCAAAAAATATATTATTAAATTTACTTTTAATATTTTTTTATTATAATCTAATTTTTTTATTAATATCAATCCACCTAAATATATTAATACACATACAATTAAAAGTAATGTTAATCTACTACTTGTATTTAAATTAATATTAGGAGTTAATCTTATTTTTATGCAAAATAGTAAAATAAAAAATGATACTACATAACAAATAATTGATAAAAAAATATATAATTTGTTTTTCATATCATCACCTACTTAAATTATATCATAATTTATATAAATAAAAAACCCTTAAAAGGGTTCTTAAATCCATCTGGCGGAGCAGGAGGGATTTGAACCCTCGCACCAGTTGCCCGGTCTACACCCTTAGCAGGGGCGCCTCTTCAGCCTCTTGAGTACTACTCCATCGCCATATATAGATTATAGCATAAATCATTTTCCATTTCAATATTAATTTAACATTTTTTACAATATTATTATTTTACAAAAAATATTATACTATCATTTTTTGTTTAAGTTTTTGTAATACTTTTTGTTCTTTTCTAGATACTTGTACTTGACTTATTCCTATTATCTTAGAAGTTTCACTTTGAGTATAATCTTTAATGTATCTATTCTTAATTATTTCTTTTTCCTCATTATTTAATCCTTGCAATAATTCTTTTAACATAATAAGTTCATCTATATTTTCACTTTTACCTATTACATCTTGTAAAGTAAATTCTCTACCTTCATTACTTACTGGTTCATCAATACTTTTTATTTTATTTAAACTAAGTATTGCTTCTGATACATAAAATTCAGGTATTTCTAGAAAATGAGCAATTTCTTCTACACTTGGCTCCTTCATTAATTTTTGAGATAGTAATACATAAGCTTTTTCTATTTTTAAGTTTAGTTTAGTTATTTCTCTACTTATTTTTAATCCTTTATCTTCTCTAACTAATTTTCTCATTTCACCTAATATATATGGATATGCATATGTTGTAAATTTACAGTTTATACTAGGATCATACTTTTTATATGCAGTAACAAGCCCTAAGCATCCCGCTTGATATAAATCTTCTTTTGATTGATAATTTTTAAAATAATTAGCAATACTATATATTAGTCTTTCATTATTTATTATTAAATTAGTTATTTCATCCATATTATCACCTTAAATTTAGTATTTTTAATGCACTTAATTCATCTGTTGTTTCATATATATAATTAACTAACCTACTTCTTTTAAGTTTTCCCCTTATGTTATCATTATTGCCACACATAAGACTTCTACCTTCATTGTTTTTACATAGTTCATAATTATAAAATATAGTATTAATTCCTTTTATATCTATTGATTTTAAATTAGTAAAGTTAAATACTATATTTCTTATCCCATTATCTTTAACTACTTTAGTAACTCTTTTATTTAGTTTATTTATAGTATCTTTATTTAAATGACCTTTTAGTCTTACAAATAATATTCCTTTTCTGAATTCAGTTCCTACATTTAGCATATATTCACCTTCCTATTTAATTTAGCACACATTAATCTCAAATTATACACTTTCGACAAAAGTAGAATATCTTTTTCCCTCATATATATTATTCTACAAAACTTTTCTATTTCCTTTTTTTCAAGAAAAAAAATTAAGTTTTTTCTTAATTTTAATGGGAAGTGTGCTATAATATAAGACAACTGGAGTGATTAGAATGAAATATGATAATGTTGATAAACATAATCTAAAAAATATAGGAATAGCTTGTATAATGAAAAAAAAACAAATCCAAACAGATGATAAAGTAAAAACATACTATGAAATTGTTGACTGTGTGTGTGGATTTGCATATGAATACAAAGATGGCTCCTTTCTTTTTACTTCATTA
Organism: Bacilli bacterium; assembly: GCA_017536505.1. Taxonomy (GTDB): domain Bacteria; phylum Bacillota_I; class Bacilli_A; order RF39; family UBA660; genus UMGS1613. The sequence goes on along the minus strand of JAFXHG010000027.1, from coordinate 147,733 downwards.
TCTAAAAATCTTGGAAGCGAACTTCCTTTAATATATGATCCTAATAAAAAATTTTTAGCCGCTGGTTTTAAGACTTTTAGTAAATTATGTGAAGAAAATAATAATACAATGGATATAGATAAATTTATGTCTCAACGAAAAAAAATCATAGGAACTGTTTATTTCTATAATGAAATTGAAGATCGATATGACTTAATTAAAGAAGAAAAAATACTAAAAATTATTGAAAGTACAAAAGAAAAGCAAAAAGAGTTTGATGAAAATGTTTTAAATAAAGATTCAGATATATCACAAATTTATAACGAGATTAAAAAAACTATTATTTCTCAAGATGAACAAATTATGAAAATACTAACTACACTATTTAAAAATCAAAAAGTAGTTAATTCTAATTTTGATATTGATATGATTAACAAATTAAAAGAAAACATAATTGTTTATGGTTCAACAGGAACTGGTAAAACAGAGATATTAAAAAGAATAGCAAAAATATATAAAGTTCCTATTGTTATAGAGGATGCCACTTCCTTAACAGAATCAGGGTTTATTGGTAGAAAAATTACTGATATGTTAAATAATTTATATTTAGCTTCTGGAAAAAATATGGAATCTGCTGAAAAAGGTATTCTTGTTATTGATGAATTTGATAAATTAGCTGAAAAAGATACTACTCGTAGTCATGTATCTAGAGAAGGAGTTCAAAGATCTCTTTTGAAGTTATTAGATGGTACAGAATATTATTTTGATGGATTAACATTTAATACGTCTAAATTATCAATTGTATCACTAGGTGCTTTTACTGAAATGGTAAAAAATGATGATTATACTAATATAACTACAAAAGATTTTGTTGAGTATGGTATTATGAGAGAACTTATGGGTAGATTTTCAAAATTAGTTGCTATGAATAACTTAAGTAAAGAAGACATAAAGAGAATATTACTCGAATCAAACTTTAGTCCAATAAATACATATAAATACTTATTTGAGGTAATGGGAATTGAATTTACCTATGATGATGATTTTATAGATTATATAGCAGAAAAAGCAATTGAATTAGAAAGTGGAGCTAGAAGTTTAAAAGCTATTTTTGATGATGTTATTAGTAGTGCTATGTTTAGAATTTTTGCAGGTGATTACTCTAACATTCATTTAACTAGACCAACAAAGACTGAGAAAGCATATATGTTAACAAAAAAAAGATAGAAATATATTTTCTATCTTTTTTTCAAGTCAATTTAAAACTTATCTTTTATTTGCAAATATGTAGTTATTTCATCTTGATTATTAAGTCTAAACTCTCTAATAAATGTATTTCTACAATTTATAAGTTCTCTTTCTAAATCATTTATTTTTAATAGCAGTTCTTCGTTTTTATCTAGATTGTAAAGTTCTTTTAACTTATTTATTTCTTTTTTTATTTTATTAAATTTAATAAGTTCTAAAGACATACTTGGAGTTAGATTAAATTTAACTAACTCTAAATCTTTTTTCATATAAACCTCCAATCCGATTTATATCTTCTTTTCTACAAATTAATTGTAGTATATATATTTTTTTTAGTCAAGAAAAAAGTTATGAATTTCATAACTTTAACTTACTTTTTTTAAACCTTTTGAATAGCTATCTGCTATTTCAGTTTTTCTATTTAGTGTTTCTGCATCAAATAATGCGGCAGTATTAGTTTGTTTAACAGTATTGAATGCTAAAGATAAATCTTCATGAGGATAATTACCTATTGGAGTTTTACCTGTTGCCATATCTGTCTCATATGTTTGTACATCTTCTTCTGTTTTTAAACCTTTTCTAACTAAGTTAGCAAAAAATTTATCTTCCAAAATTAACAATTTAGAATATTCATCTTTTTTTAAAGCTCCAGTTAATTTTGCATCATGTAATCTGTTTAGTGAATCAAAAAATTCATTTGTTAGAGTTCCAGCACTTTTCATTCTTTCTTCAAAATTTACTATACTTGTCATATTAATCCAACCTCCGCATCTTGCATAGCTTTTATAATAGGTTCTCCATTATTTGTAAAATATGAATTAAACATAGTATCTTTGCCAACAATATGACTTAAAAGATTAGTAACTAACATTTCTTCTTCTAAATCAGAATCCCCTTCATTCCCAATTATGTAATTAGCAAGTATTTCTGTATAAGCTAGATTAAGCGCTCTTAACCTATCATCAGAATTGAAACCTGTAAATGTTTCTGTACTAGTACTCATTTGAAGTATAGCTTTTGTAAGTAAATGATCTACATCATAGTCCTCTTCTAAATCTTTAGAAAACAATATTGCATTTTTAAATACGTCGTAATAATATGTTCCTTTTCTTTCAAATTTACTTATTTTTCCTATTTTAACTGTTTTTAATTTATTATTCAATTTTGATAGATCTATTTCTGGTAACTTTCTATTAAAGTTAACTACTAATTCAAACAGTTTATTTCTTATTTCATCAGTTAAATTAGGATTGCTTTTTAAACTCAATTTTATTTCTTCTAAAAAGCTCATATCATCACCCTAATATTTATTATAGCATATTTTAAAAAAAAGAAAAGTGTTTCTTTTCTTTTTTGTAAAAATATTATTTCAATTTAGTTAAAATTGCTTCTAAATTTTCTTTTTCCATACTTAAATTTTTTCTTTCTTGTTCTACTATATTTTGTGGAGCTTTAGCTACATAATTTTCATTAGAAAGCAATTTTTCTCTTCTTGAAATACTATTTTCAAGTCTTTCTTTTTCTTTTAATAGATTTTCTAACTCTTTTTCTTTATTATCAGAGCCATCATATAAAATTGAAACATTCTTATCTATTACTATTTCATCTAACTCATTCTTTTCTGTTATAAAATTATTAGTATCTAATTTTAACATATTAGATAGTATTTCTATATTATTTAATTCTTTGTAATAAATATTATATTCTTTTATATTATTTTCTAATTTAGTTTTTCTTACTTTTGTTATTAAATCAAGTGTATAATCTAAATCTACATCAAAATTAAAATCTTTACTATATTTAGGATAATTACTTAACATTATAGATTCAGCTTCTTTAATTGGCAACATAGAATATATTTCTTCTGTAACAAATGGCATGAATGGGTGTAATAGTTTAAGTATATCAGTTAATACTTTTAAAAGTACACTCTTAGTAGTATTGTTCATATTATGTTTTGATAGTTCTATATACCAATCACAGAAATTATCCCAAATAAATGAATATAATTCACTACCTACTACATTGAATTCATATTTTTCCATATGTTTACGAACTAATTTAATTAAATTATTTAATTTATTTAATATCCATTTATCAGAAGTATTTAAATTTTCTAGTGTATAAGTATCAGTATTTAAATCTTCTATGTTCATAAGTACAAATCTAGATGCATTCCAAAGTTTATTAATAAAGTTCCAAGTACTTTTAACTTTTTCTTCATCATATCTTAAATCCATACCAGGAGCACTACTAGTAGCAAGGAAATATCTTAGAGAATCACATCCTGATTCTTCTATAACATCCATAGGATCTACACCATTACCTAAAGATTTACTCATTTTTCTACCTTGCTTATCACGAATAAGTCCATGTATTAGACAATCTCTAAATGGTCTAGTATCAGTAAACTTTAATCCTTGGAAAGTCATTCTATTTACCCAGAAAGGTATAATATCATAACCAGTTACAAGTACATCATTTGGATAATATCTTTTTAAATCATCAGACTCATTAGGCCATCCCATTGTAGCAAAAGGCCAAAGAGCACTACTAAACCAAGTATCTAGTACATCATTATCTTGTACCCAACCTTCTTCAGTAGGAGCTTCTATTCCTACATATATTTCATCATCTTTATACCAAGCAGGTATTCTATGTCCCCACCAAAGTTGACGAGATATACACCAGTCATAAGTTATTTCCATCCAGTGATTCATTGTTTTTTCAAAACGAGATGGAACAAAGTTTACTTTAGTATCTTTATTTTTTTGATTATCAAGTACTCTATCAGCAAGTGGTCTCATTTTAACAAACCATTGTTTAGAAAGATATGGTTCAACTACTGCATCTGTTCTTTCACTATGACCTACACTATGTGTCATTTTTTCTATACTAATAAGTATACCTGATTCTTCTAAATCTTTAACAAGAGCATCTCTACAAGCTTCTCTAGTCATTCCACAATACTTACCAGCATTTTCGTTCATAGTAGCATCTTCATTCATAACTATTACTCTATCTAAATTATGACGATTTCCTACTTCAAAGTCATTAGGATCATGGGCAGGAGTTATTTTAACAACACCTGTACCAAATTCCATATCAGCATGTTCATCACCTACTACTGGAATTAATTTATTAAGTACTGGAAGTACTACATTTTTACCTATTAAATGTTTATATCTTTTATCTTCTGGATTAACAGCAACTGCTGTATCCCCAAATAAAGTTTCAGGACGAGTTGTAGCAACTTCTAAATATTCATCACTACCCTCAATAAAATATTTTAAATGATAGAAAGCACCTTCATCATCTTTATAAATAACTTCTTCGTTACTTAAAGCTGTTTTAGCAACTGGATCCCAGTTTATAATTTTTTCTCCTCTATATATTAATCCTTCATCATATAATTTTTTAAATACATATTTAACTGCATATGATAAATTTTCATCAAGAGTAAATGCCTCTTTTCTATAATCTAAAGCAAGTCCAAGTTTTGCCCATTGCATTCTTATATTTTCAGAATATTCTTTAGTCCATTTCCAACATTCTTCTAAGAATCCTTCTCTACCTAGTTCATATTTATTTATTCCATTATCTTTAAGACGCGCAACTACTTTTGCTTCAGTAGCTATAGCTGCATGATCCATACCTGGCAACCATAAAACATCATATCCATCTAACTTTTTATAACGAATCATAATATCTTGTAAAGTTGTATCCCAAGCATGTCCTAAGTGTAATTTACCAGTTACATTTGGTGGAGGGATTACTATACAATATGGTTTTTTGCTTAAATCTCCTGATTCAAAATATCCTTTTTCTTTCCAGCTATTATACTTATCTTTTTCTACTTCAATATGATTATATTTTTTTTCTAACATGTTATCTTATCCTTTCTTCTATGTATTTATTTATATAGTCAAAATATTCTTTAAATCTATCTTTATCTACAATATTTTCAAACATTTTATTTATTAAATTGTTTTCTTTTAAGTATTCAAATGAGCATTTAAAATTCAAATCATAAACCATCGATAAATCCAATAAAATATTATCATTTTCAGTTTGTATTTCTTTTCTACTAATTTGTTTATGATTATAAAAATCTTCTTTTATTTTTTCACTTATATTTTTATTATCTTGTTTCATTAAATCTTTTTCAGCACCTAATAGATAAAATATGTCTAATTTATCAGCATCTCTTATAACTTTACATATTAATTTATTATGAACACTTATTTCATCTGAAAAATTAATTTTATTATGATATTTTATAGCATCATATATTTCATCATAATACTCTTTATTTAAACAATAATCTTTTATTTCATTATTATCAAACAACTTTTTAACAGCCAAATCTCCATGATCAATAGAATTTAAATCACTATAAGTTTTATACTTAGTCCATTGTTCGAATCTAGCATAATCATGTAATAATCCAACAAGCGTAGAAATTTGTGTATCTTTTTCACTAAAATTATTTTTATTAGCAATATATATACAAAGATCCATTACTCTATATGAGTGATAATACTTCCTTATAATAGCAAGTTCATTCATATCATAGTTTTTAACATAATTTTTAAATATTTCTTTCAAACTTTCTATATCCATAAATTCCTCCAAAAAAAATCACATCCTAATATAAGGACGTGATTTACGTGGTACCACCTTAATTTGTATATTTCTATACCTCTATATTATAACGGTTTAACCGGAATATCCTATTTACTTAGATACTCAACTCCCTTGCTACCTTCATCTATTCTTCGTTAAGAAAAGCTTTCAGCTATTACTTTTCCTCTCTTGTAACTACTAAATAAATTACTCCTCAAGTTCAAAGTTTTTATATATTATAAAATATTTTATTAAATTTGTAAATATTTTTTTATTTATTATATTTAATATCATTACCTTTCATGAATTTTTCTGTACCTTCATTACTATAAAATTTATTTTCTATAGTATCATAAAGTCCTATTTCTCCATCTGATTTTCTATAACAAGGAATAAAATTTCTTATCATAGTACTTTCATTATATAATTTTAAACTATATAATTGTACGATACCATGTTGTGTTATTGTTCCATTATTATTTAAAGCAAACACTGTTAATGTTACTGGTGCAGTAAATGTTCCACTTAAAGTTGTTTTAGCACCATTATTATCTGTGTATACCTTGTTTAATAATGTAACGTGCATCTTGACATTTGGTGTTATTCCTGCATTATTACTTGTATTGTTATATCTTAATGTTCCAAAATAATTTCCCCCAGTTGCTGAGTAAGTAGTCAATTGAAATTCTTTATTGGAACTAGCTTGTCTTGCCCCCATTACAGAACCATATCCAGATATAGTTCCAGAAGGTGTTGATATTAAGCTGTTTTTAGTTAAAAAAATTATATCAAATCCAGTATACTGATTAGGTATTATACCAGTATCAATATATTGTGTTCCTGTACTTTCTATATGCTCTACTTCTTGATATTGAGATGGTAATTTTGAATAAATATTTTCTAGTGTTTCTTGCTTTGTTTTATCTAAAACAAGTTTTCTACTACTTAAAAGAGTAAGTGTTATTGTTATCAATAATACTGCCATAATTAATATCATATACATGATTGTAGATATCGCAAATCCCTTATTATTAAGTTTCATATAATCACCACCAATTATCCTAAAATAATTATATATTAATATCAAAAATAATTCAATAGTGGTGTGTTGTTTTTAATTAGTTTTTATTGTATAATTGTCATGGTGATAATATGAATATCAAACGTATTAAAATAAGAAGATGGGTAAAAGTTTTATTTTTTTTAATACTTATTATTAGTTCTATAACTTTATATAGTAGGTATTTTGGTACTAAGGGATTTACTGTTAAAGAATATGGTGTTGTAGATTCTAATTTACCTAATAACTTTTATGGACTTAAAATAGTTCAATTAAGTGATATTCATTATAAAGTGACAACTACTAAAGAAGATTTAGAAAAGTTAGTTAAAGAAATTAATTTACTTAAACCTGATATCGTTATATTAACTGGTGATTTATTTGACAGTAATATAAAATATTCAAAAAAAGATTTTAAAGATTTAAAAAAGATTTTAAAAAAGATTGATTATAATATAGATAAATATGCGATTAAAGGAGAAGATGACTTAAATATAGATAATTGGGAAGAAGTTATTAATAATAGTAATTTTATAAATTTAAATGATAACTATGAATTCATTTATAATAACGGAAATGAACCTATATTATTAGTTGGAATTAATTCTAATTACAAAAAGAAACATATAAAAAATACTTTAAATTCTATTTATGAAGAAATAAATACTAAATATAAATATTCAATACTGATAGTACATGAACCTGATATTATAAATAGCATAGATTATTCTAAATTTAATTTAATACTTGCAGGTCACTCACATGGTGGACAAGTAAAAATACCTTTTATAGGAGGTATTATAAAAGATAAGTATTCAAAAATATATACTGATGAATTTTATAAATTAGAAAATACGAAACTATATATTTCTAGTGGTATTGGTACTACTAAATATAAATTTAGATTATTTAATAAACCTTCAATTAACTTTTATAGATTAAGAAATAAATAATATTTCTTAATTTTTTTATACATATAATTAATTGGTGATAATATGTCCAAATACCATAAAAAAGAAGAAGTAAATACTATTGATATACAATTAATAGCTTTAGTATTTACTGTTATCACAGCTATAATTTCTATTATTATCACCTATAATCAAAAACTAGAGTTAGAGGGTAAAGAAACTTTATTTACTCCTAAAGAAGCATTAAAAATAACCTTATTTAATAGAAAATTAATATTAATACTTTCTTTTGTATTTTTATATGTCAACTTTATATTATTCAAAATATCTAAAGAAGAAGGAGAAAATTTAAAACCATATAAACTACAAATACTTGCTTCTTTATTTATCATTGTAAGTGGTATTATAGCTTTATATGTTGTTAGTCTATCTAATACCGAAAATGTAGCTGATGTAGAAAATCCTGTAATATAAAAATAAAAGCCATATAGGCTTTTACAGTAGTAAGGAGTGTTTGTTAGGGATTTCCCTTAACAAGGTTTTTCACCTTGCATTTAAATTATATATTTTAAATGTGTATTAAAATTGTCGAAAATGTGTAATTTTTATGAAAAAAAGTATGGTTAATACCATACTCCAAATAAAATTGCTGCCATACTAAGTAATAGACCTATACACCAAAAAGTTATTACTATGTCTCTTTCTTTCCATCCAAGTTTTTCTAAATGATGATGAAATGGTGTCATTAAGAATACTTTTTTATGAAAGAATACCATACTTATAATTTGTATTAAGCAAACTAAAGTTTCAAATATAAATACTCCAGCTACTATTATAAAAGTAAATTCATGTTTTGTTATAATAGCTATTGTTGCCATTGTAGCTCCTAAAGCTAAACTTCCTGTATCACCCATAAATACTTTTGCAGGTCTTGAATTAAATGCAAGAAATCCAAGTAAGCATCCAACAAGAACAAAACAGAAAACTGCTATATCCCCAGTACCTTGTATCGCCGGTGAATTAGCACTTATTAAAGCAAATGTTAAAAATGCTATCATAGAAAGCCCGCCAGCTAATCCATCTAATCCATCTGTAATATTAACTGCATTAGAACTTGCTACTAACATAAATAATATAAAGAATCCATAAAACCATCCAAGTGGAATTTCTATTCCTAGTGTATAAATCTCAACAACTGGTTCTGCTCCACTTTTCATATATATTATGAAAAATATAATAGCAATTAGAATTTGACCTATTAATTTTTGTACAACAGTAAGGCCTTCATTGTTTTTTCTTTTAATTATTAAATAATCATCTATAAATCCTAATAATGCATAACTTAAGAATACAAACATTACTATAAACAGGTTTGCTGAAAACTCTATTTTATTCCAAACGAGTAATATTATAATCGCAAGTATAGTAGGAATAATAAATATTAAACCTCCCATAGTTGGAGTGCCTTCTTTTTCTTTATGTTTTTTAAATAAAAAACTACTTAAAGATTGTTTAGCTTTTAATTTTTTTAAAAGAGGTACTAAAATTACACCGAATACTATTGAAATCATAAATCCAATCATTAGTGCAAGTACTCCTTTAGTTAGTTGATACATATTATAATCACCTCAAATATTTCATTACTTTTTCTTTATCACTAAAAGGAATTTTTTTATCTTTTATTATCTGATAATCTTCATGTCCTTTTCCTAACAATAATAGTATATCATTTTTTGATAGCATTTGTATACTTTTCTTTATAGCTTTTTCTCTATTTACAATTATTTTATAGTTTTTTTTGTCAAGTTTACATACTATGTCTTTTAGTATTTTTTTAGGTTTTTCATATCTTGGGTTGTCACTAGTAAATACTACACGATCTGAATATTTGGTTGCTATGTCACCCATTATACTTCTTTTAGTTTTGTCTCTATTACCACCACAACCTATTAAAGTTATTATTCTATTATGATTTAATTTAGATACATTAGTTATTATTTTTTCTACAGCATCAGGAGTATGCGCATAATCTATAATTATTACATTATCTTTATAATTTATTATATCCATTCTACCATTAGGTGAATCTAAATTACTTATTATTTCTTCTATATTTTCTATATCTAATAGTTTTAATAATAAAATTACTACAGTTATATTATAAACATTATATTCACCAATTAATTTAGTAAAGTACTTTTCATCATTTAATTTAAAACTAGATCCTTTTATAGTAGATTTTATATTACTTATTTTATAATCATTACTAGTTTTTCCATAAGTTATATTTTTATTATCTAAAATAAAATAATCTTTATATTCATCATCACTATTTATAAATGCCAAACTATTATTGGTCATCTTAAATAGTTTTTGTTTTTCTAATACATAATTTTCAATTGTACCATGATAATCTAAATGATCTTGAGTCAAATTAGAAAATATTACATAATCAAAAACAAGAGTATCTACCCTACCCATTGATAGTCCTTGACTACTTACTTCCATTACTACATATTCATAATTTTTATTTACACACTCTAACAACATTTCATATATTTCATAAAGATTTGGTGTTGTATTAGAAAGTATTCTTTTTTCATCAGTTAAATAAAAACCTAAAGTCCCAATATAAGCACACTTTTTATTTATTTTATTTAAAGCTTGATATATAAGATAACAAGTAGTAGTTTTACCATTTGTACCTGTCATCCCAATAAGTTTTAATTTTTTTATTTCATCATAATAATTATTTTCAAGATATTCTTTTAAATATTCTTTAGTATCTTTTACTACAATAGTATTAACACTATATTCTCCTTCTTCTACTATAACAGTCGTAGCGCCATTTTCTATCGCATCCATAACATACTTATGACCATCATTATTTATTCCTCTTAAAGCTATAAAGGTATCTCCTTTTATAACTTTTCTAGAATCTATTTTTATATTCATAAAAACACCTCAATATATTTTATGAATTAGAGGTGTGTTGGTGTTTTTATAAAAAGTTGTATAAAAATGAATATTTTTTTAACTGTGAATATCAATTATGATATAATATTTTTAGGAGGGTTTTAAGATGTTAAGATATTTAAACTATGATAATATAAATATTGATGAAGAACTTATAAAAATTCAAAATTCAAAGGAAGCAGAAATTATATTAGAACCTAATAATAAAAAATGTCTATTTATTTTAGGAATGTTATTTGTAAATGGAATAAAAATAAAATTATTAAATGAACACAAATTAAATTTAAAAGAAACTAATAAATCTTTTTCTATGATGCCTTATGTTTGGAGTAAAATTGGAGATTATGAATTTGATAATTCTAAAGTTATAACAGAAATGGATAAAAGAATTGAAAATATTAAAAGACTTGGTGTTAAAATAGAAAAAATAAATAATAATCCTATTGATAATAAAATATTTTTAATCTGTCCTGTTAGAAACGCTACAGATAGTCAGAGGCAATGGATCGAAAATTTTGTTAAAGAAAAATATAGTGATGGATATACTATACACGCACCTCATCTTCATACTGTACAAAGTGATTTATTTGGTGGGTATGCTATATGTAAACAAAATGCTTTAGCTGTTGCAACTTCAGAAGAAATAGATATTTATTATGATCAAACAAGCACTGGTAGTGTTTTTGACCTTGGTGTAGCATATGCATTAAATAAGCCTTTAGTATTATTAAATCGAGAAGAAATTAAATTTGATGATAATGACTTAATTGATACAATAATAAAATCTTGGTCATATAATAAAAAAAATATAAAAACATTATCAATGGAAAGGAAATAAATAAAATGAAAAAAGATTGTTTTAATGTTGAATTAGAAAAAATAAAAAACGAAGATGTAAGACAAAGTACTGAAATAATTCTAAACTTATTACCTGATTATTTTTATAACATGCCTGCTTCTACTTCTGGAAAATATCACCCTGAATTTTCTTTAGGAGATGGTGGATTAGTTAGACATGTTAAAGTCGCAAGTAGAATTTGTGAAGAATTATTTAAAGATGAAGTCTTCAGTAATTTTGATGATCACAAAAAAGATTTAATTAGAATGGCTATAATTCTACATGATGGGTTTAAATCTGGTATTACTTATAGCGGACACACTTGTAGTGAACACCCTACACTTATGTCTAATTATATTGTAGAAAATATAAACTTGCTATCTATTTCATTAGAAGATGCCAAATGCGTTGCTAGATTAATTGCATCTCACATGGGGCCTTGGAACAAAGATAAAAACGGAAATGTAATTCTTCCTGTTCCCTCATTAGATGATGAACTTTTAGTTCATTTATGTGATTACATAGCATCAAGAAATTTTTTAAATGTTGCTTTTGAAAATAATGAAATAGTAGATAGTGTTAACAGAGAAAATGTTAAAGTAAAAAAGAAAAAATAAGAATGAATTATTCTTATTTTTTTTCTAATTTTTTTTGCTCTTCAAAATATTCCTTAGCGCTCATTATAGGAATGTCTGGTATATCATCTTTAACAGTTTCTGCATAATCATGCCACATATCTGACATTATTTCTGCAGGAGTTTTTTTAGTAAATATTTCATTATAAGGTTCTTTTAAATCCCCATTTTCATCAAGTATTCCTGTACCTTGAAGTTTTTCTAATGAATATTTTTTAGCAAGTTCAGGACATTCTTTTGCTAAAACTTTTAATCCTTCTAATTCTTCTTGTTGTCTTTTTAACAAATCATCCATATCAATATTTTTACTTACTACTCTTTCATTTATTTCAATATATTTATATAAAACATCTTTCTTTGTTAACATCAATGGATTTGTTATTATATTATAGCCTAAATCAAAAAATCCGATAACTGCTAATGCATACCAGTTTGTTAACGATTCAACTTTATCATTTTCTTCTAATATTAATTTTTCTTTTGTGAGTACTTCTCTATACTCATAACTATAAATTCTTTCGCATATAAATTTATGCCCATCTTTTTCTACCACATAAAGTCTAAATACACTATATTTTTTCATTTTGCCACCCTGACTATCTATTAGTTACTTTTAATCTATCACTTAAATGTTTTTTACATTCTTCGATATCGTTAAAGTAAATTACTCTATCTTTTAATTTTTCATAAGTTTCATTACCTTTACCAAGAACCATAACCATGTCCCCTGGTCTCGCTACATCTATAGCTCTTTTAATTGCTTCACTTCTATCAATTATTATTTCATAATTGTTTCTATCTTTTATATTTTCAATCATCATTTCTATTATATCTCTAGGATCTTCTGATCTTGGATCTTCATAAGTAAATATGGCAAGATCACAATTTTTAGAAACTATTTCACCTACAGTATTTCTTTTATAAGGATCTCTTTCTCCAGCTTGACCAATTACTACTATACTTCTTTTTATTGGGAGTAATCTTACGTATTCAAGTAGTTTAGTTATTCCATTTGGTGTATGAGCATAATCTACCATTACATAGAAATCTTGACCCATATCAATCATTTCTAGTCTTCCACTTACTTTAAGTAAAGGTATTCTTTTTTCTATATAATCAAAATCATAACCAAGAGCAAATAAAGTAAGTATAGCTGCACTTAGATTATATATATTAAATAACCCTGCCATAGGACTATCTATTTCATATTCCTTATCTTTATAAACTATTGTAAATAAATTTCTACCTGGATATAATCTTATATTTTTAAAATATAAATCATTATCTGTACCTTCTCCATAAGTTAATATTTTCCCATTGGCTGTTTCTTTAGCTTGAAGAAAATGTTCATCATCTTTATTTAAAATACAATAGCCATCTTTTTTAGTTTGACTAAATAATTTACACTTATCAGCAATATAGTTTTCTAAAGTACCATGAATATTTAAATGTTCACTAGTAATATTAGTTAATATAGATACATCATATTCTATATTTTTAACTCTACCCCTCATAAGTGCTTCACTACAAACTTCCATAGAACAGTATTTACAATCAGCATCTACAAATTCTCTTAAATATCCATAAAGTTTATCTGAATCTGGAGTAGTATTATTTGTATCTTTGTTAAATTTAGCACAACTATATCCATTAGTTCCTATATATCCACTGTTTTCTAAACCAAGTAATGTTTGAACCATAGTAGCTACACTAGTTTTACCATCTGTTCCAGTAACACCTATCATAGTAAGTTTACTTTCTGGAGCATCATAAAATTTAGATTCTATTATAGGTAAAACTTCATTAGGATTATCTACTTTTAATATAGGTACACTTTTTTCTCCTACTTCTTTTTTTACTATTACAGCAACCGCTCCCCTTTCAATCGCATCATCTATAAAATCATGTCTATCTAAAGTACCCATATCTGTACAAACAAATAAATCTCCATTTTCTATTTCTTTAGAATTAATTTTTATACCTTTAATTTCTATATCATAATTACAATTAATTAATTCATTTAACTTTTTCATATTATCACCACAATTATATTATATAACAAACTTCAACCCTTTTACAATTAATTTACTTATTTTATTATGAATTTCTTTATTTTCTTGACATTAAAGTTTAATTCCTTTATCATGAATATATTAAAGGTGATAGAATGAAAAACATAAATTTTATAAGTGCATGTAGTGATTTAGGTGTACATGTATGTGGGAGTGAAAAAGGACCTACTTTATTAACTAATAATTTTGATATTGAAAATTATATTATTGAAAAAGAAAATATTAAAAAAAGTTTAGATCCTGAAGACTTAAGAAAAAATGAAAAGTATATAAATAATTTTACTAAGAAAGTATTTAATACTACCTTAAATATACTTGAAGATAATAAAACTCCTCTACTTATTGGAGGAGATCATAGTTGTGTTATTGGGAGTGCTTTAGCAAGTCAAAAATACTATGATAATATAGGTATTATTTGGGTAGATGCACATGGAGACTATAATACATTTGAGACTACTAAATCAGGTAATATACATGGGCTTCCATTAGCAGCTATTACAGGTTATAAGTGTGAAGAACTTACAAACTTTATAACAAATAATTATATTAACCCTAAAAACTGTGTAGTTGTAGGCGCTAGAAGTATTGATCCTTGGGAAATTGGTAATATGATTGATGCAGGTGTTACTATATTTACAACAGAAGATGTAAAAAATGAAGGTGCAGATAAAATCATGAAAAAAGCTATTGATATAGCTACTAACAATGCTAATGGCGTTCATGTAAGTTTAGATTTAGATGTAATTGATCCTAATATTGCTCCTGGAGTTAGTATTCCAGAAGATAATGGTATTAGTGATTCTGATATGTATTTAATTGTTGATGAAATGTTAAAACATAAAGAACTTGTTAAATCTATTGATTTAGTAGAATTAAATCCATCATTAGATATAGATAACAAAACTAAAGACCTTGCACTTAATATATTAAACAAAATAATAAAATAAGCACATTAATTTGCGCTTATTTTATTTATATTATTATAATTTATATCTATTATGTATTTATAACCATAATAATTACTTAAATCTATTATTACATGATTAATATATGTATCAGATTCTACTGTTATAGGTATATTTATTATTGTACAATCAATATTATTACAATTATTCATTTCATTTAGTAAAGCAAAATACTCATTTGCTGACATATTATAAACTACTTTATTATTATCAGTATATGTAGTTTTAGAATCACTATTTTCTATTAATAATTCTATTTTATTATATTTATATCTATCTACATCAAAATCAATAGTTATAGGAGCATTATTTAAATAGATAATGTCCTCTTTTTTTATATAATTAAGACCATTATAATTAAATGAATCTTCATTATTATTTAGTGTTCCAGTTATTTCATTTAATATTTCATTATTATTTATTTTATAAATATATTCATAATTTGTTACATCATTAGTAGTTTCTTCTTCTGTATAAACAGGAGGAGTTGTAGAATTACTTCCCATTCCTATAAATATAAATACAATTATAAAGAAAACTGCATATATTCCTAATTTAGTTAAAGCTTTCTTTTTTGGATCTTTTAAATCTTCATTTACTTTTTTAAAAAAATTCATAATATCACTACCCTATCACTTTACCAACTAAAGATTCTTTTAATCCATTTAAATAATCTCTAGTTTTCATTTTTGATTTGCCTTCTGGTTGTATAACTGTCAAAACAATAACACCATTGTGAGTCTTAACTCCAATACCCTCTTTATATATTTTTACTATTTCTCCATCTAAATTAGTTGGAAAATATTCATCTACTATGATTGATTCCCATACTTTAAATCTTTTTCCATCTAACATAAAGTAAGCACCAGGAAAACTATTTAATCCTCTTATTTGATTATATACTTGCCTACTTGTTTTACTAAAATCAATTTTTTCATCTACTGGTTTTATTATAGGTGCGAAAGTTACTTTACTACTATCTTGAGGTATTCTTTCATTAGTACCATTTATTATACTAGGTAGTGTTTCTATTAATAATTCACTTCCTAATTTACTTAATTTATCGTGTAAAGTACTAGCAGTATCAATATCAGTTATTTCTACTTCTTTTTGGCTTATCATATCTCCATCATCCATACCAGGAGCCATATACATAATAGTTACTCCTGATTTAGAATGACCTTCTATAATAGCTCTATGAATAGGTGCTCCTCCTCTAAGTTTTGGAAGTAATGAAGCATGAACATTAATACATCCTAATCTTGGATAATCCAAAAGTTCTTTAGGAAGTATTTGTCCATAAGCACAAGTTACTATTAAATCTGGATCTAAATCTATTATTTCTTGATATTGTTCTTTTATTTTATCTAATTGAATAACAAGTATACTATTTTCTTCTGCAAGTATCTTTACTGGTGGTTTAGCTATCTTACCACTTCTACCTACTTGTTTATCAGGTTGTGTTACTACTGCTTTAACTTTATAATTTTTTATTAATGCATCAAGTATAGGTACACTAAAATCTGGAGTACCCATGAATACTACTCTTAAATCTCTTTTTATTTCGATATCTTCAATATTCATACTATCACCAATATTATTATACTATACTTTTAAAAATATTAAAATAAAAAGATTGAAAATCAATCTTCATTTAACATGTTTTTTATTTTTACTTTAATTCTTTGTATAGCATTATCTATAGACTTACCATCTTTATCTAATATTTCTGCTATTTCTTTATATTTAAATCCTGATATTAAAAGATTAAATACTTGTTCTTCTAAGTCTGTTAATTTTTCTTTTATTTTTTGTAACAAATCTTCTTCTAATTCTATATTTAACATTTCTTCTTCTGGACTAGGTGTTTCTGATTTTATAAATCTAAGTAATAAATTTTCATCATCATCGTAAGATATAGATTCGTTTAATATTTTATTTTTATTTCTATTAGATGCTACTACAACACTTATTATTTTTCTTTCTATACATTTTTTAGCATATGTATAAAATAATACATCTTTTTGTTCATGATATCTTTCTATTGCATGGTTTAAACCTATCATACCTTCTTGAACTAAATCACTTTTTTCTAGTCCATTATTTTTACAATATGGAAGCATTTTTGTAGCGATTTTATTTATTAATGGTTCATACTTCTTAATAATTATATTATTAGCATCTTCATTATTTTCTGCTATATAATTTAAAAGTTCATAGTCATTAAAATCTTTATATTCCATGAATCACTCACCTTTTTATATTCTTTGTTTAACTGCTTCAAATACTATTATTGCTGTAGCTACTGAAGCATTTAAACTATTAACTTCTCCCATCATTGGTATACTAGCTATAAAATCACAATTTTCTCTTACTAGTTTAGACATACCAGATCCTTCATTACCACATATTATACAAGTTTTACCTTTATAATCTAACTTAGTATAATCAGTACCATCCATATCGGTACCAAATATCCAATAACCTTTATCTTTTAGAAGTTTAATTGTACTATTTAAATTAGTAACTCTAGCAATTTTCATTTTTTCAGTAGTTCCTACACTAGTTTTTATAACAGTAGAATTTACTTCTACACTTCTATCAGTAGGTATAATTATACCATCTACACCTGCAGCTTCACAAGATCTAATGATAGCTCCAAAATTATGTGGATCTTCTATGTGATCTAACATAACAAGTAAACTATCAGTATCACTTATAATATCATAAATATCAGCATACTTATAATCTTCTACATCAAGTATTATTCCTTGGTGTAATCCACTAACTTTTTTATCCATATCTATTTTTTGTAATGTTTGTACTTTAATATTTTTATGTTTTATTTTATTCATTAAATCATAATCATTAAAGTTATTTTGTATAAATGCCTTATATATTTTTTTATCACTATTTAAATATTCTAAAGCTACATTCTTACCAAATACTAGCATAACTACCTCCCTAATATATAATTTATTATTTCTTCTATTCTATCTATTTTTTCTTCTAAATATAGATATCCTATTAAAGCTTCAAACCCTGTTGCATACTTATAAGTAATTATATCACAATTTTTAGGTTTATGATTATTTTTATGATTTCGAGCTGTCATAATTATATTTAGTTCTTTATTATCAAAGAAATTATTATCCATCATTTCTTTTAAATACATAGCTTGTCCTTTAGCGCTTACATATTTTATAGATTCACTTTGTAATTCTTTTACTTTACATAAACCTTTATCTATTAAATATTTTCTAATATATGTTTCATATATACTATCACCTAAATAAGCTAAAACCAACATATTTTTATTCATTACATCACCTATTTTAAAGTTAATCTTTTTGAAATAATTTCTTCACTAATATTATTTATTTCGTTTATATATTTGTCTAAGTCTCCATCATTATTCAAAACATAATCAAAAAAATTATCATCTAGTAATTGAGGTTTTCTTGATTTTATATCATAATATGTTTGTTCACTATGACAAAAAGAACTTATTTTATCACCTATTATTCCAGAATCTAAAATTCTAGTATCCTCATCTTTTCTTTTTTTAATTCTAGATAAATTAACAGAGTCACTAACAGAATTAATTTTTATTTTTATAATTTGATATCTAAAAAATTTAGTTAATAATTCTATTTTTTTAAACTTTTCAATATCATTTGAATCACTATCTAAAACAACACTAACTCTATTAGAAAATAACTGTAGTAACCTTTTAGCATTCATTAATAAAACTTTCTTATTTTGTATTTCTCTTGTTTTTTCATCAATAATTTTTTGATTATCATTAATACAACTACTTCTTATAAAATCATTGCTTACTATAAACACTTTTAAATTTTTTGACAATACTTTAGCACATACTGTCTTTCCACTTCCAGGAAGTCCTGAGAGTGTGATTAAACAAGGAATTTTATATTTTGCAGTTTTATTTATGATATATTTTTTGTTTTCTCTCATAATACCCCCTTAAAATTAATTATTTATTATATCTATCGAATGTAATCCCTTTTAAAGCACCTGTTTTAATATCATTTATAACTACAGTATAAACTTTATCATAATCAACTACTCCACCACGAACTAAGCATCCTCTTTTTCTACCTATTGCTTCTAAAGTTTCTTCTATTTCTTCATTATTAACTTTATCTATACCATATCTATCTTTTAAAATAGAATTATAATACTTATCTAAAGTATTTAATATATAAATTACTACTCTATCTATTGGAAGTATCTCTTCTTTTATAGCAGTTAAACTAGCAAGATTTAAAGCAACACTCTCTTCATCAAGTTTTGGCCATAATATACCTGGAGTATCCATAAGCTCTATATCATTATTTACTCTTATCCAATTAAGATTTTTAGTCACACCAGGTTTATTTCCTACACTTGCAACTTTTTTACCTACTAATCTATTTATTAAAGTACTTTTTCCTACGTTAGGTATACCAACTACTAAAGCTCTTGTCTTTCTTTTAGACATACCCTTATCAATTCTTTTATTATTTTCTTCTTCCATTAATTTATTAGTTTCATCCATATCACATAAATCTATTTTAGTCATAATAAGTATTCTTTTTTTATTTTTTATATAATTATCTATATCTTTAATTTTAGATGAGTATGGCATTCTAGCATCTATCACTTCATACACTACATCTATTAAATTAATATTTTCGCTTATTAATCTTTTAGTTTTAGCCATGTGTCCTGGATACCAATTTATATTAGTTTTATTTTCATTCATTTGGATCAACTCCTTTTTTAACATCAATATTATATCATAAAAGAGTAGGTTTTTCATCTACTCTATAAAATATAATTTAAATTCAAAAATTTCTTATCATATAATTACTTTTTCCATCTTTATTCGAATATAATATTGATTACATTTGATTATTTTCCCCAAAAATATTACTTATGTTTATTATTAAATTATTTTGCATTTAAAATCAAACCATCTAAATACTTATCAGCATCTTCTCTTGATTTAAAAATAATTATATTTTTATTTTCTTTATATGTATTTAATAATTCGTATATTTTAGGTAATTTATCTTTAGAAAAATCTAATATTTTTTGTTTAAATTCTTTATTTAATTCATCTTCTACCCAAGGCATATCTTCTCTTTTTGTGCCTACTCTATTAGTTGCTCCATTAATACAAACTTCTAATGGATAATCTAATAAAAATATTGTATTAGCTTCTTTTATACGCCTTTCTAATGTTCTTTGATAATTACCATCTATTATCCATTCTTCTTCATTAAATATTTTAGATAGTTCATTATCAAATTCTTCTCTAGTAATTGTTGTTTTATCTGGTTTATTCCATATTAAATCTAAATGATAAAGTGGTATATTATAAAATTTTTTTAATTCACGAGAAAATGTACTTTTCCCACTACCTGGACAACCTATTACAATTATTTTTTTCATGATTACACCTTCTTATAATTTAATACCTTTTCTTTTTGTTTTTCTATATTATTTAACAAATAATGAAATTCTTGATTTTGCGCTAAAAGATCACTTTTCTTCAATTGAAACAACATAATTATATCATCTTTATTAAACTTTTTTATTAATTCTTCTAATTTTTTATCAGATAATTTATCTATATTTAAATCATGATATAAAATTAAATTAAAAATTTTATATTTTGTGGTTTCATCTAATTTATATCTTTCAGCAAATTTACAAAAAATTTCATTAGATTTATCCCAATGTCCAAAGAAATGCCCTACTCCATTTTCATCTTCTTTATATACAAATGGTTTACCTATATCATGAAATAAGGCTGCTAGCCTTATAACAATATTGTTAGGAACTCCGTCTACAACATGAAGAATATGTTCATATACATCATAAATATGCCAAACATTATTTTGATTAAAATTTTTGCACATAGATAATTCAGGGATAATTTTAAATATTTGATGTTCATTTTTTTTAATATATTCACTAGGTTTATCTTGTAATAAAATATTTATCAAAAAATTAATCTCCATATTATTCACCTCTTATATTTTATTACTTAACTTTTAAATTTTCTAATAACTTATCTGTTCCTTCATCTATATCTTCGTATGTTTCTATAAAATTACCTGTATACCAAGGATCTTTAACATCTTCTTTATTTAATTTTATTATTTTGTTATAAGGATCAGTTTTAAATATTCTTAAAGTGTTTATTATATTTGATTCATCCATACAAATAAAATAATCATATTTGTTATAATCATCTATTTCTAATCTTGTTGCGATATGTTCTGTATGTGGAATGTTCTTTTTATTTAACATTTCTTTTGTACCTCTATGCATAGAATTTCCAGCTTCTTCATATGAGGTAGCTCGTGATACTATTAAAAATTTATTTTCTAAATTCAATTTTTTTACTTTATCTTTTAACACAAATTCTGCCATTGGAGATCTACAAATATTTCCTAAACAAACAAAACATATTTTTATCATTTTACACCTGCTAACTATTTAAATTTCATATAATTAAATCCTATGCTTGAATATATATCAGAAGCTCTAGGTAAAGAAAATATTCTAGCTATTAATAAATTATAAATTTCATCTAATAATATTATAGAACATAAAATAATACCTAACGTTAAAAATAATTTCTTATTTATTTTTTTTGCTAAATAAAAGCAAAAAGGTATAATTACATACATTAATAGTAATCCTGATAATCCAAAAAATAATACACTTCTTAAACAAACAAAACCATGAATGTTTCCAAAACTTAGTATTTCTGTATTATAGTCCCAGCATCTAAAACCATCACCTATAATATACATTCCTAGTCCTGCAATATATTCTAGTATTCCACAAGTTATTAAAGCAATTAGAAAAACTTTCCAAGGATTTTTTCTATGTTTATAGGTTAAAAAATATATCATAATTGATCCTATAGCATATATATTTATCCATGGTAAAAAATTTCCACCTCTCCAATAAAATGTTTGCATTCCACTATTAAAATAATAAAATATAAATTCATAAACGAATCCAAAAATACCGGCTATTACAGTTACCAAACAAAATATTCCAAACATTGTTTTTTTGTCAAATGTGTGATTTTTGTTTATATAATTTTTATATTCTTTATTCATAATTCATACTTCCATTCTTTTATTTTCTATTCACCAATTCTTTTTAATTTTTGTTTATTTATTTCTTTTTCTTGATCTAGTTTTTTATCCATATTTAATAATTTAGTTTGTTGTATTAATAATTTATTTTCTAAGCTAGTTAACTTTTCTAAAGTTGAATTATACTCAGGTAATATATTGTTATATTTACTATATTCATTTTTAAAATTATTCTTTAATTTTTTTATTTCATTTAATGAATCAGATAAAACTAAATTAATATATTCTATTTTATCTTTAACTTGTTCTATTTGATTTGATATATCTTCATATTTATAATCTACAACTATTTTTTCTTTAGTTTCTAACTCCCTATTCATTTCTCTTAAACCTCTATTAATTAAAGTAGAACCTAAAGCTATACCAAATAATTGTCTTCCTGATAGAGGTAAAGTAAGTATTCCACCAGCTATTCTTAACATAGAACCTAATATATTTCTATGTCCTACAACTTCTATTTTTTTACTTATTTGTTTTTCAAAATATGAAGCTTTTTCATACATATCATCTACTATCTCTTGTTGATACTTTATTTCATAAGCGAGTTCCTCTTCTAAGGAATTTATTTCATTCATTTTTTGTTTTGACTTGTTAAATTTTATTTTTATAATATTGTGGTCTTGTTTTGTATTATCTATATCAGTACCTATTTTTTTACTTTCTTCTACTATTACAGTTATACTGTCTAACTCACTTATTTCTTTTTTACAAACTTTAACCATCATTTCCATTTCATTTAATTTAGCTATACTTTTATAATCATCTATTGTATCAATTAATTTAATACTTTGTATAATAGAAAATTCACTTAAATCATATTTATCTTTAATAGTTTCATATTGTAATTTTAATTTATCTATTTTTTGTTTTAAAATATTATATCTTTCTTCTAACTTTTTAGTATCTTTATTTTTTTCTTTTGATTCTTTTTTTATTATAGTTATCTCATTTTGAATTTCATTTATATTAACTAAACTTTTCTTTATAAAAGAATCAACTTCTTTTACTATAGTTATCTCATCTTTTGTCTTTCTTATTTCTTTTTTTAAATCAACCTTTTCATCTAATTCGTCAGTTTTATATTCTATACTATCTAATTTAAGTGTTAAATCTTCTATGCTATTTGTTTCATTTGATTCACCTATACCTTTTTTTCTTTGAACCTTAAAGTTAACTTTATAATTAACTTTATCTAATTCTTTTTTATCTTTATCTTCTAATATATCTATATTTTCTTTTTCTTCAAAGTTCTTTAAATTATAAAGGTATTTTTCTTGTTTTTGTTTATTAGTAACAGTATAGTTTTCTTCTTTTAATTGTTTTTTCTTATATCTTAATCTATATAACATACTAATAAGTCTATCTTTTATAGACCCCTTAGCCCCTCTATTTCCAT
Source organism: Bacilli bacterium (assembly GCA_017536505.1). Lineage (GTDB taxonomy): Bacteria > Bacillota_I > Bacilli_A > RF39 > UBA660 > UMGS1613. The sequence continues at coordinate 123,840 of JAFXHG010000027.1, read as the reverse complement.
TCATAAAACCACCACATAAATTATATCATAAAATAATAAAAAGTACTATTGCTAGTACTAGTTAAATTTTCCTATTTTATTAAAAGGAAATAATCTTATTGTAGTCGTTCCAACTATATCTTCTTTTTTTATAAGACCTACTGTATAATCCCTACTATCTCTTGAATCACTTCTATTATCACCCATTACAAAATAATAATTCTTAGGAATGTTATCTATGTTATATAATTCTTTTAATGAAAAATCGTTTGTTCTTTCAGTAGAAACATCTTCTATAACTTTACCATTTATATATAAGTCATTTTCTTTATATTCAATAGATTCTCCAGGTAATCCTATTATTCTTTTTACTAATTTAGAAGTTTCTCCATCCATAGTTATATTAACAACAACCACATCAAATCTTTCATAATTTTTATCTAATTTATTTAATATTAATATATCTCCATGTTTTAATGTAGAATCCATAGAGGAACCATCAACTCTTACTGGGGTTGCTATAAAGGTTCTAAAAAGAACTACTACTACGACTATTACTACATAAGGATATAATTCTTTTATTATATTTTTTATTTTTTCTTTATTCATTTTATCACCTAACAAAAATAAGGCTAAAAGCCCTATTCTTATACTCTTTCTTTAATCTTTGGTGTTTTAGAAGACTTTCTAATATAACCTAATTTAGCTTGTCTTACTTTACCTTTTCTAACTACAGTTATCATATCAATTCTTGGTGAATTAACTGGTAAAGTTTTTTCAACTCCAACATTTCCAGAAACTTTTCTAACTGTAAAAGTTTTACTTATTCCAGAACCTTGAATTGCCATAACTAAACCTTCGAAAGCTTGAATTCTTGATTTCTTTTTACCTGAAGCATCAGTTTCATCGATTTTAATATCAACTCTAACTGTATCTCCAACTCTGAATTCTGGTAAATCAGTTCTGATTTGTTTTTTAGTAATTTTTTCAACTAAATTCACAATGTCACTCTCCTTTATCTAATCTATGATCATGAACATTAATCTATACAATCAGCGGATCACGTTATTAATAATAACACATTTATTATTAAAAATCAATGTTTTTATTGTTTTTTATTATATAATTTAAGAATTTTGTATCACTTTTATATTGTTCTGTTATCCAAGTTTTTATAATTTTAAGATTTTCTATATTTTTTATTAATTCTAAAAACTTTTCTTCGTTCATATCATTATAAAATCTACCATTATCTATTCTAGTACTTTCTCCATATTTAAAACAAGTATATAATATTCCATTTGATTTTAATGCATTTGATATTTTTTTTAATACTAGTATTAAATCTTCATTAGATAAGTGCAGCAAAGAAGCACAGGCAAATACTCCATCAAACTCATTATTATAATTCATATCTAAAAAATTAATTTGATCTACTTTCCTATTTAATAAATTTTCTGCAACTTTACACATTTCAATTGATCCATCAATACTTGTAACTTCATAACCTTTATCAATAAAATATTTACTATCTCTACCTGTTCCACAACCTAAATCTAGTATATGTGAATTATTGCTTAAATAACTTAAAAATATATCAGGTATTTCGAAATTATAATTTTTAGAAAAATCATTTAACCATAAATCTTTATAAGATTCAATATTGTTATCATAATATTTTAAAGTATCTTTTATATAATCTTTCATACTTCCCCCCTAATATAAAAGAAGCTATTTAGCTTCTTCTATTGCTCTTGTTTCTCTTATTACAGTAACTTTAATTGTTCCTGGATATTGTAACTCTTCTTCAATTCTATTTTTAATATCACGAGCTACTTTATGACTTTCTAAGTCATTTATTTCTTCAGGTTTAACAATTACTCTTAACTCTCTTCCTGCTTGCATAGCGAATGCTGTATCAACACCTTTTTGATCATTAGCTATATTTTCTAAGTCATGTAATCTTTGTACATAATTTTCTAATGAATCATTTCTAGCACCAGGACGAGTTGCTGATAATGTATCTGCGATAGCTACAAGTTCAGAAATAACATATTTTGATTCACTATCCCCGTGATGAGATTCAATTGCATTTATTACAATTTCATTTTCTTTATATTTTTTAGCTAGGTTTGCTCCTATTTCAACATGGCTTCCTTCTATTTCATGGTCAATAGCTTTACCAATATCGTGAAGTAACCCTGCTCTTTTAGCAAGCATTTCATTTTCACCAAGTTCTCCTGCCATAATTCCAGCAAGTTGTGCGACTTCTATAGAATGTCTAAGTGCATTTTGTCCATAACTTGTTCTAAATTGTAGTTTACCAATTAATTCTATAAGTTCTGGTTCTACTTTAGTTATACCAAGTTCAAACAATGCATTTTGTCCATATTCTATTATTTTTTCTTTCATATCTTTACAAGTTTTATCATAAATTTCTTCAATACGTGCTGGATGTATTCTTCCATCTTTAATTAAAGTTTCAATAGTAATTCTAGCTATTTCTCTTCTTAATGGATCAAATGATGATAAAACTATTGCTTCTGGAGTATCATCTATAATTAAATCTACTCCTGTTACAGATTCTATTGTACGAATATTTCTACCCTCTCTACCAATAATACGACCTTTCATATCATCACTAGGTAAATTTACAACAGTAACTGTTTGTTCTTCTACAACATCACTAGCATACTTTTGCATACTTTCAACTAACATATTTTTAGATTTTTTATCTACTTCTAACTTAGCTTCAGCTTCTTTTTCTTTGATGTATGCAGCTATTTCTAGAGTCATTGCATCTTCTACTTTTTTCATTACTAATTCTCTAGCTTTTTCTTTGGAATAACCACTAATACTTTCTAAAAGTTTTAGTTGTTCTTCTTTTAATTTCTCCACATTTGCTTCTTGTTCTTGAATATCTTTTTGTTTATCTAATATATTTTTTTCCTTTTCATCTAATAAATTTTCTCTTTTTTGAAGATTTTGATCTCTTCTTTCAATATTTTCTTCACGAGTATTAAGTCTATTTTCAGACTCTTTCATTTCAGCCTTTTTTTCTCTTATTTCCTCGTCATTTTTTATTCTTAATTCATTAGCTTCGTTCTTAGCTTCAGCGATATAATCTTTTTTTATTTTTTCGCCTTCTATACGAGCACTTTCTAAAATCTTATCAGCTTTATCAGTCGCAGAATTTTTTCTGATAAGATTAGCTATAAACATAATAATTATTCCAACAATAAGTCCTACTAGGACTAGCAACATGGAGCTCATAATATTTTCCATACTATTCCTCCACTTTCTACTTGAGTGAAACACACTCTATATTCATTATAAAGTATAGAAGAAAATAAATCAAGAATTTTTACAAACGAATTTGAAAAATACATCTACTTATTTATTAAATTTACCAAAACATTGATTTTATAAATTATTTATGGTGTATTAAATATGTCAAGGAAACTTGCATACAATAAAAAAGAGGATAAATTTGACTGCAAGAATCAGATGTAATCCTTGTTTGGATTATCTGAAATCAACTATTGTTGTTTTCAGATGTTTTTATTATTTAAATAATAAGGTGATTAATATAAAAATAAAAAGGATAATCAAATCCTTTTTATTTTTTCATTCCTTTTAAACCTTTAACTCCATAATTACTTAAAATATTACTTTCAAAAGAATAAACCTTTTTACTTCTATTTTTATAATCTTTAATACATAAAGTAATCATTTCATCTAGTAAATCTTCATATTTTTTACCAGTCTTTTCCCATAAATAGAATGCTAAAGACCCTGGAATTGTGTTTGGTTCATTTATATAATATTTTTTAGTTTTCTTATCTATAAGATAATCTATTCTACATACTCCACCTAAATTTAATGCTTTAAAAGCTTTTTTAGAAGTTTCTTTTATATTATTTTCCATTTCTTTACTAATTCTTGCTGGAATAATTCTTGAAGCACTTGCCATTCCTTTAGAAGGACCTTTTAATTTACCTTTAGATCCACCAATATATTTATCTGCATAAGTTAAGAATTCTTCATCACTAGTAACTTCTTCTATAACACTTGCTTCTTGATGAGAATAGTTTCCAAGTACACTACAGTTAACTTCTACTAAGTTTTTAACTGCTTTTTCTACTACTACTTTAACATCATATTTCATAGCTTCTTCTATAGCATTAGCAAGTTCACTTTCTTCTTTAACATATGTTATACCTACACTACTACCTAAAGTTGCTGGCTTAACAATAACTGGATAACCTAGTTTTTTAACATCAGCAAATATTTTTTCACAATCATCTGCATATTCACTATCAAAAAACCATACATATTCTACTATTGGTAATCCCATATCTTTAAATACTTGTTTCATTACTACTTTATCTTGTCCAAGTGCACTTCCAAGTACTTTACTTCCAACATATGGAATGCCTACACTATCTAAATATCCTTGTAGTGATCCATCTTCTACATTATTTCCATGAACTATTGGAAAAGCAATATCTATATCAGTTATATTTCTTTTAAATAAACCTTTTGTATTTTGTAAAAAATATTTATCGCCTATTTTAGTTAACACAACTTGTTTAGCATATCTTTTTAAATCATCAAAATCTTTATACACATCTATATCCATAAGCATTGGGCTTGTATACCAAATTCTTTCTTTACTTATATAGATCGGTACTATATCATATTTATCTTTGTTTATGTGTTCCATAGCTTGAACAGCTGTAATAACACTTACCTCATGTTCAACTGTTTCTCCACCAAATATTACTCCAACTTTTATCTTCATATATATCTCTCCTATTCATTAAATAAGTCTGGTAAATCATTTTCTAAAAGTACATACGTGTTTTTATCAGAGAGTCTATTCATAAGTGGAAAAGCATCTCTAACATCATTAAGTACAAATATTTTTTTATTATCAAATTTATTATCAATTAATCCATCATATATAGGTTTAGTTTGTTTTTCTCCTATTAATATTACGTAATCACAAACCTTGCTTATATATTCTCCAAATTTATGATTTAATTCATATTGCTTAGGTCCTAACTCTATCATACCTGGAGTTACTATTATTTTTAATCCATCCATAAGCCCTAAAACTTCAACTGCCATTTTTGAACCTACAGGATTTGAATTATAAGCATCATCTATTATGTTAATATTTCCATATTTTTTTAATTCTAAACGATGTTCTATAGTTTTAACACTACTTACTCCTCTTTTTAATTCTTCTATACTAAGGCCTAACTCCTTACCTAAAAGAATTCCTGCAAGTATATTATATACATTATGTTTACCAAGTAACTTAGTATTAAATGTATATTTCTTTTTATCACCTTTAAATACACAATCAAATGTTGTTCCATTACCTGATAATTTTATATTTGTAGCATATAAATCTACATCTTTATTATCTATTCCTATCCATAAAACATTACAAGTATTTTTAATTTTATATTTTAATTGATATTCATCATCACCATTTAGTATAGCAAGTCCATCTTTAGGTAAACTTTCAATAAGTTCAAATTTACCTTTCATTATATTTTCTCTAGAACCAAAAGATTCTAAATGAGCTTCTCCTATACTAGTTATTATTCCATACTTAGGTTTAACTATTTTACAGTTTTGTTTAATCTCACCTATTCTAAAAGCACCCATTTCTGCAATAAATATATCATTAAATTTATCTAAATAATTATTTATTGAGTTAATAAGTCCATATGGTGTATTAAAACTTTTAGGAGTAGCAAACGAATTTAATTTAATATTTAATATATCATTTATTATATTTTTACTACTTGTTTTACCATAACTACCAGTTATTCCTACTACAGGAATATTCATAAGTTTTAATTTTCTTAAAGCTTGATGTTTATAGTGTAAATAAACACATTTTTCAATAGGTTTATTTATAACATTAGCTGTCATTACTACAAAGTAGTTAAGGTATGTTATTAAACCTAACAATAAATAGCAATAAACTAAATTGTCATAACTAAAATTAACTATAAAAGGTATTATCATTATAAAATATATTAAGAACATTGTGAATGATAATCTTTTTATTCTAGCAGTTATAACTAAAGGTTTTTTAGCTATTACTTTTTTCTTTCTATAATTTATAAATATAATTCCATATAGAATTATGAAAGCTCCTATAGTAACACCTATTTCAAAGAAAAGTGTACACATAATAAGTACAAATAATATATCACTTTCATAGGCAATTTTAGATATATTAGTTAATATCCATTTAAAGTATCTTCTATCATCATCATAGAAATTTTGTTGTAGCATATGAAATGATTTTTTTGTTTTAAATATTGTAAATATTAAATAAGGTATAAGAGATATTAAAAACAATGCCATATTATTCTCCTCCTATAAAGTTCTTTAAAATATTTATTGTTTGATTAATTCGTTCTAAATAAGCATAGTGACTACATCCTTCATAAGGTATAACGGCTGCATCACTAATTAATTTTTCAAGTTCGTAAGCTCTTTCAATTGGTACTTCTTGATCCATAGTACCCCAAACTATTAATGTAGGACATTTAATCTTTTTTACTTCTTCTGTTATATCAAGATTAACATGTTCTACAAGTATTTTTCTCATAAATTCACTAGCTTGTTTATAATCTCTAGATCCTATATGTTTTTTAGCAAATCCTTCTAATTTATTTAGTATAGGTACTTTCTTTAATGCTTTAAGTATTTTAGTTTTAGTACTAAGTTTTTTAATCTCTTTTTTAAAAGGGCTGCCAAATAATACTAATTTATTAGTTTTATACTTACTTGCATATATTAAGCTTATTTTTCCACCAAATGAATGACCTATCATAATAGGATTAGTTACTTTTAAACTTTTTAAAAGTTCATGTATACATTCTGTATAATCATACATAGTCCATATAGTATCTGGTTCTTTTGAATTACCAAATCCAGGTAAATCAACTATTATTACTCTATTATATTTTTGAAGTTTATCTCCTATAGGTTTCATCATTTCTATATTTTGACCCCAACCATGAAGTAATACTACTGTATTTTTACCTTCTCCATAATCTATATAATTGATATCAACATTATTTATATGTTTAATCATTTTATCACCATTATTATTATAACACTTTTAAATATAAAAAAAAAGAAATGTATAAAGTTTTTATACTTTTTTACACTTTCTATTACTTTTTATATTCAATTTATCAATTATTTTACTATAAGCATTACCATATAATATTTTATTAGTATCTTCTAAAGAGAAATATTTTAATAAAGTTTGTTTTGTATCATGTACTATATTACTATAATCGTATATTGGTAATTCATAATATTCAGGATCTATATCACCACAAAAACGCATATCATCAGTAGATAACATAACATTATCTATACCTATTATATTTGAAATGTATATTATATGTTTTAAATATTCCAATTGTTGTTCTTCTTTATTTAAGTTATAGTTATGTGTTATAAAATTTCTATTAGAAAATATACCTACTAAACCACTTACCTCTTTAATCAATTTTAACTGTACATCAGTAAGATTTCTTTCTCTATCACATAATATTCTAGCATTAGAATGACTCGCATAGCAAATAACTTCTTTATTTAATTTTTGTTTTTCTTTTATAACTTCTATGATACCATAAAACGTATTTAAATTAGCATGAGATAAATCTATACCTATTCCAAGATCTATTGCTTGATTAATAAGATTTATTCCTTCTTTAGTTAATCCTTTATTTGTTCTATTACCAGAACCATATTTATTTTCTGTATTCCAAACTGGTATAATTGATCTTAATCCCTCATTATATAACAATTCAAGATCATCAATTTCTATATAATCACAACCCTCGATACTATACAAAAAATCTATTTCAGGTAAATATCTTTCCAATATTTCTTTTGCTATTTTAAACATATCTAACACTGATACATTTTGAATATAATAAGATGGATGCAATTCATTTTTCATTTCATCTTCACTCATAAAATAAAGATTGGCAAATATACATTTTATTTCTTCTTTATTACTTTTTATTTCTTTTGCTATTTTTTCTATTTTAGTATAATCATTTTTTAAATAACATACATAACAAATAGATAGCAAATCATAATGAGCATCAACCATTTTATCACCTAACTAATAAATATTTTTTATATATATTTAGTAATATTTATGTTTTCTTTAACATTACAATATCTATTAAAATATTGTTTTGCTATATACATAAGCATAATATTTTTTGTAATCTGTCTTTGATATTCTTCAAAAGCAGTTCCAAATCCTATTGGTTTATCATTTCTAACTTTTTCTTTTTCATCATCTTCATAAATAGCATTTACTAATATACTATTATGAATTAAATTATTTGGATCAAATGTAGCAACTGATCCTGTCCATCCTTGATGTGAAAAACTACCTTTAGAAAATTCTGGTGGAGTGAATGTTTTAGCATAACCTAATGGATGTTTAACATATAATCCTAAATGTCCTTTATTTGATTGTGATGAATTTGGAAATGTTATTTCCCCTAATCTATCAAGATGAGACTTACTTATTAATGATTTACTATAATACTTAACACTATAAATTTCTTTAGATAATCTAGCTAAATCATCACTAGTTGTGAATATTCCAGCATGTCCTACTGCTCCACCTAATATTCTAGCTTTAGGATCATGTACCAAACCAAAATCATTTCCATTACCACTTAAATTTGATATGTATGGATTAAATTGTGTGTTTATCGCAAATATTGGATCTAATAAATATTTATGCATAATTTCTTCAAAAGTCATTTCTTTTCCTAAATATCTAGACACAACTTTTTCAATAGTATCTCCTATTACTATAGCACCAAAATCCGTATATTTATTTTCTTCTCTAGTATTTGAATTTAAATATAATGTTTTCAATAATTCATAAGCCTCTTCTTTAGAAGTTGCTTGAGTTATATTACCATTAGTTCTAAGATCTCCATGAAGTCTCACTAAATCATTAAGTGTAAAATCCTCTAAATTTTGAAAATCTGGATTTATATCACATATTTTATCATTAAGATTAATTATCCCTTTTTCTTCTAATTTAAATAAAAGTAAAAGCGTATATAACTTTGTTATTGAGGCAATATCAAACATAGTTCTTTCATTTACTTTTAAATCTTTATTTCTAGATGTAGTTCCACCTATTAACTTTAATTTATATTCTCCATTGTTATTAAAATCTGGTAAATATATACAAGTTGAAATACCTGAGATATAATTTATATCATATTGATTTTTTTGATTTAAAAAACTTTCAGTTTGTTCTTTTATTTCTTTAGCAATTTCGTTTAAAACTTCACTTAAATCAATATCTTTTTTTACTATTTCTAAACTTCTTTTCTTTAAGTCTTTTAAATAATCTATTTCACTACCACTCTTAATTAATTCTTCTAATATTGAATTTATATTACTTTCTCTTTCCATAAAAAACCTTCCCTTTTAATAAAATTTATTATATTAAACTTTACAAGATGATATAAAAGTTTCAAATATTTTATTAGCATTTTCATCAAAGTCTAACATAGATTCTGGATGCCATTGTACTCCTAATACAAATTTTTTATCTGATAATTCTACAGCTTCTATTATACCATCTTCAGAATAGGCACATACCTTTAATTTTTTTACTTTATCTAAATGAAAATTATGTCTACTATTTATATTTAATTCTTTTTTATTTAGTATTTTACTTAATAAAGTATTCTCTATAATATTTATTTTATGAACATATTTTATTCCTTTTTGAAAATGAAGTATATCTGTATTATTTTTTATTAAAATATCTTTTGAATCTACATCATCATTATCTACAAGACCCATTAACTGCATTCCTCCACATAAACCTAAAATTGGAATATCTTTATTTAATGCATATTCATAAATAAATCTATCATATTCAAATAATTTATATGTCCCGGGCATAACAATTCCATCACATATATCTATAACTTTTCTTAAATCATTTTTTTCTTCAAGTGTTAACCTATCAATATCTTTAGGTCTTGATATTTCATATTCTAAATCTTGATTAGGTAATATAAGTATAGGTATACCACCTTTTTTTATTATACTTCTTCTAACACTTTCAAAACAACAAATTGTATTATACTCTTCTCTTGATATATCTGATCTACCTACTATACCTATTATAGGTTTTGACATATTACCACCCCAAAAGTATTATAACATAAATATATATTACTTGTGCCATTAAGTAAAATTTTTTTGTATCAGTTTACAAAAAAGAACTAGAATAAATCTAGTTCTTTGAAACGTAAGCGTATTGCTTACATTATTATATTATGTAATTTGAATTTCTTTATACATCTTTTTTTAAATAAATTTTTAAAACTAACAAAATTATTATACTAACTATTAATAAATATAAATTAAATATTATAAAATTTTTAGTAATTAAATTTAGCATAAGTATTATTGTTGTATTTAATGCTATATGCATTAATATTGGAGCTTTTAAAGTTTTATATTTTTCATATAGGTATATAAGTATTAAACTAACCCCAAATGCATATATTGCATTTATAATATTATTATGAAATAAAGCAAATATAAGGCTTGTAAGTATTATAGCAACTTTTTTCTTGTTAAATTTTTTTAACTTATTATAAACTATCCCTCTAAACACTAACTCTTCAAGTATAGGGCCTAATATACCAGAACATATTATTTGTATGATTATTGGTATACTACTTACTTCAAATATATTTGTAAAATTTAAAAAATTATTTAATTGAAATAAAATAATATTATAAATGAGTGATATTGATATACCAAGAGCAATTGGTATAGCTATATTCTTTAATTTAAAATTGCTTTTAGTTCTATATTTTTTAAAAACTTTATATAAAATTGGTATAAATATTAAAGCAGTTATTAAAACTATAAAAATTGTTTTTGAGTTTATATAATTACTAAGTTTTTCTTGATATTCTATTGTACTAATATATTTCATAAACTCAGTATCATTCATTGTTCCTTTTTCTTTAGAATTAAATATTGCGACAAATATATAATTTATTAAAAAAGAGCCTATTGTAAATACAATAGGCCAAATTAATACTTTAAATATATTTTTTATATATTTTAAACTATTTTTCATCTTTTATCATTTCTTTGATTGTTGTACCAATAGTTGCAATATTTTGTAAATCTGATGGAACAATGATTTTTGTTGCTTGACCATTTGCTACTTTTTCTAATGCATCTAAACTTTTCATAGTAATAATTTTTTCATCAGGCTTAACTGACATTATCATTCTAATACCTTGTGCTTCAGCTGTTTTTATTTTCAATAATGCTTCAGCTTCACCTTCTGCTTCTTTAATTTGAGCTTCTTTTTTAGCTTCTGCTCTTAAAATTGCACTTTCTTTTTCTCCTTCTGCAATTAATATTGCAGATTTCTTTTCTCCCTCTGCTTTAAGAATAGACTCACGTCTTTCACGTTCAGCACGCATTTGTTTTTCCATTGCATCTTGGATATCTCTTGGTGGAATAATATTTTTAACTTCAACACGATTAACTTTAATACCCCAAGGATCTGTTGCTTCATCTAGAATTGATCTCATTTTTGCATTTATAATATCTCTTGATGTTAAAGTTTGATCTAATTCAAGTTCCCCAATTATATTACGGAGTGTAGTTGCAGTTAAATTTTCAATTGCATTTATTGGATTTTCCACTCCATAAGTATATAATTTAGGATCTGTTATTTGAAAATAAACAACTGTGTCTATTTGCATAGTAACATTATCTTTTGTAATTACCGGTTGTGGTGCGAAATCTTTAACAATTTCTTTCAATGTAACTTGATTGGCAACACGATCTAAAAATGGTATTTTTACGTGTAATCCATTTCCCCAAGTTTCAAAATAAGACCCAATTCTTTCTACAACATATGCCTTTGCTTGGGGCACTATTTTAATATTTGGAATTACTAAAACTCCTATAATAACAAGAATAATAATTAAAATTGTCATTAATCTTTTACCTCCTCAACTTTTAATTTTACCCCATTTATCTCAAGCACTTTTACAGTACTATTGACCTTAATTTTTTTATTTGCTACTGCAGTCCATCTTTTACCATCTACTTTTACTTCTCCAGGTTTATTTTTTCCTATTTCTTCTGTAACTATTGCTTCCATACCAATTACTCTATCTAAATTAGTTTTTTCTTTTTTATTTCCAAGCCATTTTAATAAATAATCTCTAGTAGTAATTAAAAGAATTGTCCCTAAAATTACAAACACTAAAAATTGAATAAAGAAACTATCAACAAAAATAGATAAAATTAAAGAAACTATCGCACTTGCTATAAACCAAACAGTAACTAAATTAACTGTAGCAAGTTCTAATAAGGTTAAAACAATAACTATTCCTAACCATATCCATACCATATATACATCACCTACTTAAATTATACTAGTTTTTATGACTTTATTCAACAATTTTCTTATTTTTTTATCTGTGATGCCTTTTTTATTATATTATTTCCATAAATATTTTTTAATTTATCTACAACTTTATCAAGTTCATTATTATTTTCTACTATTTTAACATCCTCAAATAAAGATATTTGATGTGTTTGAAAATTAGAAAGTTTCCCTAAAGAAACACCTACTAATCTAATTCCTTCTTCGTTCCATAATTCTTTAACTAATTCCTTGGATATGTTATATATTGCATCTGTATTGCTAGTTGGATTTTTTAATTTTCTTTGATGTGAACTTGTTTTAAAATTCTTGTCTTTTAACATTACACTAACTAAAGAGGAATACTTATTATTTTTTCTCAAAGTCATACTAACATTTTCTACTAAAGGATATAAAAATTTATATATTTCTTCTAAACTATTTAAATTATAACTCGTAGTTGTAGAATTACTTATACATTCACATTCTTGTTTTTTTGAAACTATTATACTATCATCTATTCCTTTAGCACTATTTATAAGTTTTTCTGTTTGATTCTTAAAATATTTATATAGTATTTTAGGATTAGCATTTGCTAAATCACCTACTGTGTTTATATTAAGTTCTCTTAATTTTTTACTACTACTTCTACCTACTCCATATAATTCTTCTATAGGAAGAGGATACATTTTTAATTTCACTTCTTCTTTAAATAATGTATGTACTCTATCAGGTTTTAAAAAATCACTAGCCATTTTAGCACATAATTTATTATTAGCTATACCTATATTAACTGTAAATCCTAAAATATTTTTGATTTCATTTTTTAATTTGTAAGCAAATTTTATAGGATCTCCATATAAATTTCTAACCTTTGTATAATCTATAAAGCATTCATCAACACTTAATTTTTCTATATCTGGAGTATAGTTACTTATAAGATTAAATAATTTATTAGACATTTCTTCATACAATTTATGATTAGGAGGAAATATTTTTAAATTATTACATTTTCTTTTTGCATCCCTTATAGTTTCTGCAGTCTTAACCCCTTTACTTTTAGCTACCATACTTTTAGCAAGTACAATACCTCTTCTTTGTGTTTCATCTCCACCTATTATGGACTCTATATTTCTTATATCTATCTTATATCCCTTGTTTAATAAATCTACTGCTGTCCATGAAAGAAAAGCATTGTTTACATCTATATGCATAAATATATTATCCATAATTATCACCACTTTAATTATATTAAATATATTATTTTTAGTCAATAAAAAAAGCGAACATAAATTCACTTTTTTAATTATAGAATTTTACAAAAACCATAGTATCCTTTATTTTAAATTCTTTTGATTTATAAAAATAATGAGCTTGTCTTCTTTGATTACCTGAAGTTAATTCTAAATATTTAATATCATTCTCTTTTACTAATTCTTCTATTTTATTAAATAATTTAGATGCATAATGATTTCTTCTATAATCTTTTTTTACACCTAAATAACTTATATAATAATATTTTTGATTTTTAATATATTCAAATCTTTCTTCTAAAGTTACACTAGCTACTACCTCTTCTTCGTTTTTTATTACTAAAACTTTATGTTTTCTAATCATTTTTTCTATTGCTTCTTTATTACATTCGTAACCAAAAATTTCATCTATAAATTTAATATAACTATCTATATCTTTTTTCTTTAAAGTTTCTACTTCTATACTCACACTATCTACCTCTTTATTATTATAACATAGATATTTTTATAAGTAAATTATAGAAATTATAAATTTATTCTTATATTATTAACACCTATATCAAAATAATTTTCATTTAATTTTTTTCTTTTATAATCATAAATATACATTAAATTATTTTTTATTTTTAGTTTATATTTGTTATTAAATCTATCTATAAGATAACCATTATCTTTATTATATTTTTTTAATAAATTATATTTACAAACCATAGCTTCAATATTTGAATCTACTATTACTTCAACATTTGGATATTTATTATATCTTTTTTTATAACAATCTATTAAAGTTTTAATTTGTTTATAATTTAATTCATGAGATAAAGTCACTTTTTTAACACCTATATTATGCAAAAAAGCAACACTATATGAATTAGTTACATTAAGAGAAAAATCTGTATCTATATATTTATATTTATAAATACTACCTAAATCACTTACTAATAATCTTTGATCATACTCTTTCAAATGTTCATTAATTCTAGGTAATTTTAATACACATTTTTTATCATTTATTTTATTAAATTCATCCATATTATCAACATAAATAATTTCATAATCATCTTTAACTTTCAAATATTGTTCATAAGTACTTATTAATATATTTTTATTACTTTCTTTCTCAAAATTATCCACATATATATCATAGTTTTCTTTTTTGTATTCGGTTTTATACATTCTTAAATTATTTAATGTGTGCATAACTTCTCTTCTAAGTTCATTTAATTTATTAATTGGTACAAATATATCATCGTCTTTTTCTATTTCAAGATTATCAAATTCATATACAGTATCACCTAACTTATTTAATTGTTCTTTTATTCTATCAATAGTAGTTTCTGTTTTTTGAGAACTTTCTACTACATAGTCACTTATTTTTTCTACTACATTTTTAGAATCATTAATAACTAATTTTATAGGTTCTCCTACTTTCAATATGCATTTTCCACTTATTTTAATTTTCTTATCTATTTTAATTTTGTTTTGTATTTCTTTTATTTGATTATAATCTGTAGTTTTTAAAACTATATTTTCGTTGTTTACTTTTTCTTTAAAAGGAATACTAACTATATCTCCTTTATATGCATTATTTACCCTACTACCTTTTTTATACATTAAAGTTACAATGCTACCTGTATCATTATTTCCTATTATTCTAATCCCATCATTAATATTTAAATCATCATTCAATTTTATTATAACTTGTCCTTTTTTATAATCTAAAACTTTACCTATTTTTATTCCTATATGATTAGGTCTAAATGTATTAGTAAAATTATCAGTTTCTTCATTAAATAAAAATCCTTTAGTAAATTCTCTATTAAATAATTTCTTTAATTCTTTTATATCTTCTTCAGTAATTTTAGTTTCTTTATACTTTACATAGTTGTCAATTGCTTTACGATACATACTAGTAACTAAATATACATATTCAGGTCTTTTCATTCTACCTTCTATTTTTAAACTATCTATTCCACATTCAATTAACTTTCCAATATTTTCTAATGTATTTAAATCTTTTGTACTTAATAAATATTCATTATTACTTACAATCTTACCATCTATTTCTAAACTATAAGGCTGTCTACATATTTGTGCGCATGTCCCTCTATTACCACTTCTATTTCCTATTAAAGCACTCATTAAACACTCACCAGAATAGCTCATACAAAGTGCGCCATGTATAAATATTTCTATTTCAGCATTTGTATTTTCTTTTATTTCTTTAACTAATTCTATAGGAGTTTCACGTGCAAGCACTACTCTTTTTATTCCAAGTTCTTCACAAAATTTAACACCTTCTAAATTATGTATGTTCGCTTGTGTTGAAGCATGTATTTCTAAATTAGGATAAGTTTTTCTAACTAAATCTATCATACCTATATCTTGCATTATAACTGCATCTACACCAAGTTTATGTATATATTCTATATAATTCATGAACCTATCTACTTCTAAATCATATATTATTGTATTTACAGTTATATAAACTTTAACACCATACAAATGGCATAAATTTATAGCAGTTTCTAATTCTTCATTAGAAAAATTGCCAGCAAAACTTCTAGCACCAAAATTTCTACCTGACAAATAAACTGCATCACAACCTGCATTTATAGCAGCACTTAAACATTCCATATTCCCTACTGGAGCGAGTAATTCTGGCATAAACATCACCTAGATAATTATATCATACAATTAAATTAAAACAAAAAAATTGTTTATAGTAACAATTTTTTTATTTTTTATATTTAAACAAATATGACGGTCTATGTCCTCCACCTGTTTTCATTTTAGTAGTTTTTACTACTTTGTTAGCTATTATTCTTCTAAAAGCAGGATCTAATAATTTTTTACCAAGTATTACTTCATAAACTTGTTGTAATTCTCCTAAGGTAAAATATTCTGGCATCATATTAAATACTATATCAGTGTACTCTATTTTGTTTTTTAATCTTTCTATACCAGCCAAAATAACTAAAGGATGGTCAAAAGCCAAATAATTATTTTCTAAAATTTTAAATGAATATCTATCAGTAGTTTGTTCTCTAAGCACTTTCTCAAGTTTAAAACTAATAGTAGTATTCCCATTATCTAAAACTATATCAACTATATTATTCTTTTCTTCATAGAAAGTTATATCAAACCAAGAGGCATTATTACTTAAATTATTAATTAATCTATTTTTATCTATTAAGGCAATATATGATGTTGAAACTACTCTCATTCGCGGATCTCTTTTAATACTTCCAAAAGTATATAGTTGTTCTAAATATATATTATCTACATTAGTTTCTTTTTTTAATATTCTTTTAGGTGACTCATCTAAATCTTCATCAATATCTATAAATCCACCAGGTAAGCACCATTTATCTTTAAATGGATAATTATCTCTTTTAACAAGCAATATGCTCATTTTCTTTTTGTCCGTTTTTCTATAATTATCCACTTCTTCATTTGATACACTAACAATTAATATATCAGTAGTCATAGATAGTTTTTTATATTTTGATGAATCATAATCTTTTAAAAATTCCTCTTCAGTATTATATCGTTTTACCATAATACCTCCTATATTATTTTCTTTATTTCGTTTAAAGCCCTAGCTCTATGAGATACACTATTTTTTTCCTCACTTGAAGCTTGTCCAAATGTTTTACCCAACTCATCAGATAAGAAAATGCAGTCATATCCAAAAGAAGTATCTCCTAATTCTTCTTCTATTATTTTTCCATATGTTCTTCCTTCTTTATATTCATAAGAACCATCTATGCTATATAAAACTATTGTACAAATAAAATACGATGTTTTATCTTTATCTTTTAAATTACTAATAAGTTTATCTCGATTTGCTTTATTATTTCCATGTTCTCCTGCATACCTAGCACTATAAATTCCAGGCTCTCCATTTAATGCTTCACAACAAATACCACTGTCATCAGCAAGCACATCATAATTTAAACCTTTTTGTTTTAAATACTCACTTATAGTACTGGCTTTTATTAATGCATTTTCTAAAAATGTAGTACCTGTTTCTTCTATTTCTTCAAAATACCCTATATCATTTAAAGTTAATATTTCTACACCCAAGATTTCCTTAAACTCTTTTATTTTATGTTTATTATTTGAAGCTAAAACTATCTTTTTCATTTTATCACCTTTTTATCTATATGTTTATAATATATTCTTTTTAAAGTTTTTGAATTAATCACTTCATTAATTCCTTTTTGACTTATTAACTTATAAACTTCTAATAATATATCATCTATTATAGGATTAATATGTTTTTTTTCTCTATCTTTTAAATAATAGTTTAATTGATAATCGTTAGTCCAATTTTTACCTTGATATGTCATTCCAGCTGCTAATGTATCACATATCATTTCAACTGTATATTTATATGGCATTAAAGCAGTTGTATTAGGGGCTGAATAATCATACCAATATTCATGGTGATGTTTATTTCTACCTTTATGATGTAACCAAGCTTTAGAATAACCATTTTCTTTTTTGCAAGCACTTATTGGACTATAACTTCCTTTATAATATTTAATACTTTCAAAAAATTCTGTGGGAGAATATTTTGATAAATCATGTATTAAACCTCTAAAAGGGATTCCTGCCTTAATGCATAATTTAAATACTTTAAATCTATGTTTATTAATCAAATTAAAATGTAATACTAAGTTTTTTAACATATTATTCACCTATTATTTCTATCAATCTTTCTATTATAAAATTAATTACCACTTTTTTATTTTCTTCTCTACTTTGTTTATCAACTTCTATGTCATAATTATAAAATTTATCTAAATCTCTATCATATATACTTATAAACACTTTATTATCACTACCATATAAATTATTTATATCTACTCTATTTAATTTACCTGTAATACCTACTCCATAATTAGAATTAGTAAAATAACTTATATTTTTGCTCATTTCCATGGCAGTTTCAATACTATAGACACTATATTTATCAATAATATCATTACTAACACCCATTTTTATTTTATATTCATTTGAATAAGTAACCGCACTAAATTTTAAAATTTCACTAGCACCTTCTATATTTGTTATTTCGTTAACGAGTCCACCACCAGTACAAGATTCCATTGTACTAATTGTTTTATTTAGTTTTTTTAATTTGTCCACTATTCTTTTCATTTTTCACCTATATAATTTATTTTTTTCTATATATTCATAAATTTCTTTATCTATCAATTCTAATATAAATTTAGTATTATTATATTTTATTTTATCTCTTATTAATGTAGAAGAAATATCTATGTTAGGTAAATCATTAACTATTACATATTTATCTTTTTTATTTAACCTTTTTAAATATTCTAATATATCAATATTATTTCTATTAAGTAATATTAAATTATATTTTAATATTTCTTCATAGTTCTTCCACTTGTTAAACTCGATAATATTATCTGATCCTAAGATTAGATATAATTCATCTTCTTTATTTTCTAGTTTTAAATTATTTAATATTTGATATGTATATTCAATACGATTATTTTTAGTATCTATAATAATTTTTTCATTCTCATAAAACTTTAACATATTTATTCTATGATCAATATTAACTAAATCTAACTTATCCCAATAGTTACCAGTTGGAATAATTATAACTTTATCTAAATATTTACTTATTAAATGATTTACTATTTTTATATGTCCTTTATGTGGTGGATTAAAACTACCTACATAGATACCTATCTTCATGCTATCACCTTACCTTCTATAAGTTGGTATATTAAATTTGTGTTTATTATTATTATGGAGCTTTTTTATTTTTTCACCAATAGCTTCATCTACTGAATTAGGATCATCTATGAAAGATGCAATATCTTTATATTTAACTCCTAATTTATCTTCATCTGTTTGATTAGATAATCCATCATTTGGTTTTTTATATAATACTTTTTCTGGAACATTCAAATACTTTCCAATAGCAATCACTTCATCTACTGTAAAATCAGCTATTGTTGAAATATCGTGTACTGAATCTCCTCCTTTTGTAAAATAACCAACAAATAATTCACATTTATTACTTGTTCCAGCTACTAAATATGTTTTTCCTCTTAAATTTGAATAAAGAGCAGCAAGATAATACAACGTAGACATTCTAAGTCTTGGTTTTAAATTTATATCACTATTTTTAGTTTGTTCTTCATTAAATTCTTCTAAGTTTTTTAGTTCATCTTTAAATGCATCAAATATACTTGTAATATCAAAGTTAATAAGTTCAATTCCATAATAATCACTAACTAATTTTGCATCTATTCTATCTTCATTTTTTGAATGACAAGGTAATGTTACCCCAATAACATTTTCTTTTCCAAGTGCTTTAGTAAAAAGTCCTGCAACTACACCTGAATCTTTACCACCACTTATACCTAGAATTACTCCTCCTAAATTATTTTTTTTATAATAATCTCTTATAAAATCAATTACTCTTTCTGTCTCCATTTTAGCGTCAAATTTTTTCATATTATCTTCCCTTCCTTTACAATGAACATATTATATTATATTTGTTTTCTATATTGTTTTGGAACTTCTATTTTTCTACTTTCTAAAATCAATTCTTTCTTTAATTCTAATAATTTTTTAGTTAAATCTACATAGTAACCATGTGGATTAGATATTCTTTTTATTTCAGGATATATTGTTTTAAATTGCTCATTACAATATTCTTTTCTTTGATTAACAGTTGGTACTTCATAAATTTGTTTTCCATTTTCAAATATTTGTACTTGTAATTCTTTTACTTCATAATTTTCTATAGTTGTTGTTTTCCATTCTTCTGTAGGACAAATTAATGTATATTTATCTTCAGGTATTTTTTCATCAGCAAGTGCGATTACATCTCCAAGTGCATAACCAGTATTCTTATCATAAAATCTATAAACTTTTTTATATCCTGGATTAATTGTTTTAATAGCATCATTACTAACTTTTATTTTTGGAATTAATTTACCATCTTTTTCTATGGCAACTAATTTATAAACTCCTCCTACTCTTTCTTTAGATGCAGCAATATTATCTCCTGCTCCTATAGAATCTATACAAGCACCTTGATCTTTTAAAGACTTAATAGTATTTTCATCTAAACCATTAGATAAGCAAATTGTAGCATCATTAAATCCTGCTTCATCTAATAATCTTCTGCTCTTTTTAGATAGATAAGCTAAATCTCCACTATCTATTCTTATTCCTTTTAATTTATATCCATTTGGAATTAAATAATCTTGAGCGACTTTTATAGCATTTGGTACTCCACTTCTTAATGTATCAAAAGTATCAACTAAAAATACACAATTATCTGGATTACTTTTAGCATAATCTAAGAAAGCTTCATATTCACTATCTGCATCACAAATCATACTATGTGCCATTGTACCTAATACAGGTATATCATTTTCCATTCCTGCAAGTACATTACTTGTTCCACTACATCCACCAACATATGCATATTTACTTGCTTCTACAGCAGAATCAATACCACGTGCTCGTCTAGCGCCAAACTCCATAACAGGAATATCTCCTGCAGCATTTGTAATTCTTTTTGCTGCTGTTGTAACTAAGGTACCATGATTAAAATTAGCAAGTAATGCTGTTTCAATTATTTGAGCTTCTATTACATTAGCTTTAACTGTAAGCACTGGTTCATTTGGGAATATAGGCGTTCCATCTTCTATTGCAAATATATCTCCAGTAAATTTTAAATTCTTTAAATATTCTAAAAATTCTTCTTTAAACTTACCAGTACTTCTTAAATAATTTATATCTTCTTCACTTATTTTAAAATTATTAATATAGTCTACTATATTATCTAATCCACCCATTATTGCATATCCTCCATTGAATGGATTAGTTCTAAAGAATATGTCAAAATATACTTTTTTATTTTGTTCACCTTTATCAAAATAAGTTTGTGCCATTGTTAATTCATAAAAATCAGTCATCATTGTTTTATTTTTCATATTATTACCTCATTTCTTTATTTGCTTTTTATTAATTGTATTCCTTGTTGTTCCATTAATAGATAAGCAGCATCTACATATTTTTGTCTTTCTTCTTCTGAATAAGTAGCAACTGCATCTTGATATACTTTAATCGTTACATCTCTATTCCACTCATCTAAATAATTAGCAAGAGCCATTGTTCCATTAAAATCACATATATCTGTACAACATCCAACTACTACAATCTCTTTTAAATTTTTAAGTTCTTTAATTAATTCTCTAAATTGTGGTGATTCCATATAACTTGTAGAATTTTTTTCTATAGATATTGTATTATTTTTATTTTCAAATACTTTTAATTCATCTACTAACTCTGCTTCTGTACTCCCCTTAACACAATGTTTTGTATTTCCAAATCTTTTAAATTCAACTGCGTCCACTTCATGAGTATCTTTAATAAAAATTGTTAATTCATTTTCTTCTTGATTCTTTTTTATCAATTCAATTTGTTTTGGAATTATTCTACTAATTCTTTCATCATGAAGGACACCTTCCCTAACAAAACCATTAACCATATCTACAACAATTAAACATTTTTTATATACTTCTAAATTTTTTATTTGTTCCATATTCATCTCCCTTTCTTTTTAATAAATAATTAATAACAAAAATTATATAGAAGACAGATTTTTTATCTGTTATTAACATTATATTAATAACAAGTGAATTTGTCAATACTTTTTTATATTTTTTTATAGAAACGTGTTATAATATAGTTGGGAGGTATCTATGATGTATAATAGAATATTGATAAAGTTAAGTGGTGAAACTTTATCAGGCCCTGATGGAAAAGGGATAGACTTCAACTCTGTTTTAGACATATGTAAAGAAATCAAAGCTTGTTACGATATTGGTTGTGAAATCGCTATTGTGGTAGGCGGAGGTAATTTTTGGAGAGGTAGAACACATAAAAATATGGATAGTTGTACTGCAGACCATATTGGTATGCTTGGTACTGCAATGAATGCTTTAGCTCTTCAAGATGGTTTTACTCAAATTGGTGTTACATCTAGAGTACAAACCAGTATAGAAATGAGACAAATTGCTGAATTCTATATAAAAAATAGAGCTACAAGGCATCTAGAAAAAAATCGAATTGTTATTTTTGGATGTGGAACAGGTAACCCTTACTTCTCTACTGATACAGCAGCTGCACTTAGAGCTGCAGAAATTAATGCAGATATAATATTTAAAGCAACTAATGTAGATGGTATATATAACACAGATCCTAAAAAAGATAAAACTGCAATTAAATTTGATCAAATAACTTATATTGAGGTATTGAATAAAAAATTAAATGTTATGGATTCAACTGCTACATCTTTATGTATGGATAATAATATTCCTATACTTGTATTTGATGTAAATAAAAAAGGCAACTTATTAAAAGCTGCTAAAGGAGAAAAAATAGGTACTTTAGTAAAATAGAAGTGAAAATTCACTTCTTTTTTATTCTATAACATTATCTTTTAAATTAACTAAATTATACCCTTTCGATTTTATATGAATTATTATTGTAGATAATTCTTTTTTTACTTGAGAATTTACTTTCAATGATAAAAGTGAACCAGGTTCCAATTTTTCTTTTATATCCACTAACGGTTTATTTTCTGAAATAATTATGGGTTTAATAGTATAATTATTTTTTAATATACAGGCATCTAAATTGCTTTGATTGTCATTAACATTATAACAAAATCCAACGCTTTGTTTATTTATTTTTTTTAATACCATATCCATCCATTCAAAATCAGAACTATTATAATCCTCTATCAAAGGAGAAACTATATGCCCTTTATTTATTAATTCTTGTACTAGACCATTATTATTGCTAAACCAATTATAATTAACAAAAAATGTTGCTTTTACATTATAATTATTTATTATGTTTAATATATCTGTTATATCTTCATCTAATTCTATAGTAAATATCAAACTAACCATTCTTTTACTTGGATTTCCTTTTATTATATATTTATCTATATTGTCAGTTAAACTAATTTTAGGTTTAGTATAGTCATATATAAATAATTTATCACTAAAATATCCATTATTCTTCATATTTTTATAACTTTTATTAATATTTACTTTTTTAGCATTTACACCTGGTATTATTGTATTATCATTTACTATTGCATCTATAGAATCAGTTTTATATTCATTTTTTTTAGCTTTTATTTCTATCATAATTTCATCCATATCATTTACAACAGTAACTGTTTGTTCTGTCACAAAAAAACTAAAACAAGTTAAACTAATTAGGCCTATCATTTGAAATGCTTTTTTCATAAAGTCACCTAATTAAATATATGTTTTAGTTATTTAAGTATACTAATTTAAATCTTTTAATTCATTTAATACAAACTTACCATCTTTACGAATTAATACATCATCAAAATATATTTCTCCTCCACCAAATTCTTTAGTTTGTATAAGTACTAAATCCCAATGTATACTAGATACATTACCATTATCACAATCTTCATAGCATCTTCCTGGAGTAAAATGAAGACTACCCATTATTTTTTCATCATATAAAATATCACCCATAGGTTTTGTTATCATAGGGTTAAATCCTAATGAGAACTCTCCTATATATCTAGCACCTTCATCTGTATCAAATATTTCTTTTAACTCTTCTTGATGTTCATTAGAACTGCAGTTTACAATTTGGCCGTCTTTGAATTCTAGTCTTATATTATTGAATATATTTCCTCTATATGGTGATGGTGTATTATAAGTTATAACTCCATTAACACTTTCTTTTATAGGAGCAGTATAAAGTTCTCCATCTGGAATATTTGCTGTTCCACAACAAGGTATAGCTTTCATTCCTTTAATACTAAATTCAATATCAGTATTTGGCCCTACTATTTTTACCTTGTCTGTTTTTTCCATTAAATCTTTCAATGGTTTTATTTTTTCATTCATACTTTTATAATCAACATTCATAACATCCATTGAATAATTATAAAAATCATCATATTTCATTTTAGCTTTATAAGCATCAACTAGTGATGGATAATTTAATAATACCCATCTTCTTTCATTTATCCTAATATCATCTATTTTTTGTGATTTACTTCCTAATTCTTTTCTTATATCAATAGATACATCTTTATCCTCAAATTCATTTTCTGTATAACATATTCTTATAAAACAATCAAAATTATCTACTTCATATTCTTTCAGTTTTACCATTTCATCAATAACTTTACTATTCGCATTTTCTTTTATTAAAGTTTCAAGTTCGTTATCTATTAACTTTACAAATGGTATTCCTTTATTTTTATAAATATCTTTTATTAAACATTTAATAAGCGGTTTACACTCAATGTTTTCATATTGAATTAATACTCTATCATTCTCTTGTACTTTTACTGAGTAATTAACTATAGTATTACTAAGATTAACTAATCTTTTATCCATATTATCACCATTTCTTTCTACTAACATATTATACCATGAAAGGCGGTTTTTATGTATAATTCTTATCAAATTCCAAGAAGTTTTAATAATTCATACAATAACTCTCCAATGAATAGTAATTCAGATAACAGACTTATTGGTGGTGGATTTTTTGGACCATTTTTACTTGGTGGTATAACAGGTGGTTTAGTTTCTCCATTATTTTATAATAGACCTAGACCTTACTATAATAATTATTATTACTACCCTCCATATCCACCTAGACCTTACCCACCTTATAGACCATATTAAAAAACAGTTTAACTGTTTTTTTATTTTAAACAAAGAAAGTATAATTATATACTTTCTTCTTCAAACATATCTAATATATTTTTAAAACATTCAGGTAATTCACATTTAAATTCCATATATTTATTCGTTGTTGGATGATTAAAGCCTATTTGATAAGCGTGTAAACATTGTCCTGTTTCATCTATTAATTTTCTTCTTCCATATACAGGATCATTAACTACAGGATGATTTATATAATTCATATGAACCCTTATTTGATGAGTTCTCCCTGTTTCTAGTTGTAATTCTATTAAAGTTGCATCTTTAAATCTTTTTAATACCTTTAAATGAGTTACTGCATCTTTACTATTTATACTAGTTACTGCCATTTTCTTTCTATCGTTACTATCTCTTCCTATTGGAGCATCTATAGTAGCAGTATCTTCTTTTATAACTCCCCAAACAAGTGCGATATACCTTCTAGTAGTTTCTTTTTTACTAAGTTGTTCAGCTAATATTTCATGAGACTTATTAGTTTTGGCTACCATTAAAAGTCCTGTTGTATAAGCATCTATTCTATGTACTATACCAGGTCTAAATTCACCATTTATATTACTTAATTTTTTTGAGTAATAAAGAAGTGCATTTACCAAAGTACCATGATTATTTCCTATAGCTGGATGAACTACCATACCATTAGGTTTATTTACTACTATTACATCTTCATCTTCATAAACAATATCTAAAGGTATATTTTCAGGTTCTATATTCATTTCTTCTTCTATATATTCACCAATTGTTATAACATCATCTTTTTTTAATGAATAACTATTTTTAATACTCTTACCATTTACCAAAATTGTTCCATCATTTATCATTTTAACAATTTTGCTTCTACTGTAATCTAATTGGTTACTTAAATAAGAATCTATTCTAACACCTAAATCTTCCTCTATAACTATTTCCATAAATCCTCCTTAATCATTCTAAATAAAATGATTATAATAGATATTACTATACAAATATCTGCAAAGTTAAATATTGGAAAATAAAAATTTCCAAAACTAAAACTTAAATAATCTATTACATATCCATGCACTATTCTATCTATTAAATTACCTACTATACCACCTATTAAAAGTGAATAAGTAAAAGTATCAATATCATCAAATACTTCTAACTTTTTTATATATATAAATAACCCAATTAGTGCGAGTATACCAATAACTATAAGTAAATATCTATTTCCTGTTAATATACTAAATGCTGCACCTGTATTATGTGCAAGAGTAATTGAAAAAAAATCTTTTATAATTACAAAAGATTGATTAACAATCATTTTACTACTTAATACTACTTTTACTATTTGATCTATTATTACAAATATTAATCCAAAAAGTAAAATGTTTTTAGCATTCTTTTTCATTTTATCACCTTTTTAATTATAACATAGTAACGTAAAAAAAAGAAGATTACTTCTTACTTTTTACAGGTTCTATTATTAAGTGATCATGAGCTCCTGTACATAGTACTTTTTCTTGTCCTTCAAATACTTTACCAGTTAAAAATCTTCCTTGACAATCAATAGTTTCACTTCTTAATATAGATTTACTAAGTTCTAACAACATTTTTTCATAGAAATTTTTTTCTTTTTTTGTTATTGATTTATCTATTAAATCACTTAATTTTTTAAATCTATCATCTAGTTTTTGCACACTATAAATTTCATGTAATTTCAAGTTTTCATTATACATCAAAACTAATTCTTCTCCAGGTTCTCTTTTTGTATAAGCTGGAATAAAAATACGTCCCTTTTCATCAACTTTAATTTCATTTTGTCCAAACATTGGTTTTTCTCCAAACATAATATCATCCCTTTGACCTGTTATATTATACATGAATTTTAAAAAAAAGCAAATTAAAAGAAACTCATATATACAAAGTTTCTTTCTTTTTATTATTTTGTTTTTTATTTAAATCATATAGTACTACTTCATGATTTTCTAATGATTTACATACATCTATAAGTCTTTGATTTGTAGAACCTCTAAATTCACAGTCCAAACTTTTTAAAGAAGGATCAAATTTACCATCTATAAGAACATCTATGTTACTTAAAAAATCTAATATATCTTTACTTCCTTTTTCAATTAATTCTTCATATGTAAATCCTGTATAAGTCCATACATTCATACCTAATTCATGTACTTTTTGAGCAAGTACACTACATTGTTTAGGTTGAAACATAGGGTCTCCTCCAGAAAAAGTAACTCCATCTTGACCAGATAGATTTTCTATTTCTTCTATTACATCATCAAGTTCAACTAAATCTCCACCATTAAAATCATGAGTTCCTGGATTATGGCAATTAGGACAGTTATGAGAACAACCTTGTGTCCAAATAACAGTCCTTATCCCTAAACCATCAACTATACTATCTGTTTGTAAATCAGCAGCTAGTCTAATTTTCATTATTTAGCACACTTTTCTTGAGCCATTACTTCTTTGATACCAGTGTGTTTTACACGATCCTTTTCTTCAGCACGTTTACCATTATTAAAACGTTTTACATCTCCACTTAAGTATCCCGTAACTCTTCTAATTCTTTCGAATCCTACACCTTCACCAACTAATTTTTCCATAATTTACCTCCTTAACAACCACATTGATAATGTTTTACTTCTTCAAGTGGTACTGAATCAAATTCTTTACGTCCACATCCTGGACACACATCTCCAATTACCCCTACATATCCACATACTGGATCTCTATCTACTGGATGGTTAATAGCACCATAACCAATTCCCATTTCTTTCATCATTCTAATTACACTTTCAAATGCATCAACATTCATAGCAGTATTTCCATCAAATTCAATATAAGAAATATGTCCACCATTTGTTAAATTATGATATGGAGCTTCTGTTTCAAGTTTATGTTTAATTGATGTATTATAATAAACTGGAACATGGAATGAATTTGTATAGTAACTTCTATCAGTTACACCTTTAATTTTTCCATAGATTGCTCTATCTATATTAACAAATCTTCCAGAAAGTCCTTCTGCTGGTGTAGCTATAAGTGCGAAATTTAAATTATAATCTTTTGAGAATTCATCTGATTTTTTTCTCATAAATCCGATTATTTCTAATCCTAATTTTTGAGCTTTTTCTGATTCACCATGGTGTTCCCCTATTAAAGCTTTTAAAGTTTCAGCAAGTCCTATAAAACCTAAAGTTAAACTACCATGTTTTAATATTTTTCTCATTCTATCAGTTGGTTTTAATTTATCTCCATCTGTCCATACCCCTTGTTCAATTAAGAATGGGAAGTTATAGCATCTCTTATTACATTGAATTTCAAATCTTTCTAACAATTGATCTCTAACAAGTTCCATAGTTTCTCCAAGTTCTTTGTAGAAACCTTCCATATCAGCTTTATCTCTTTCTTTTAAGCAAATACCATGTTTTATAGCTATTCTAGGTAGATTTATTGAAGTAAATGATAAGTTACCTCTACCACCTGTTGTTTGATTATTTAAGTCTGTTATATCACTCATAACTCTTGTTCTACATCCCATATAACCTACTTCAGTTCTATAATCACCTGGTTTATAGAATGAAAGATTAAATGGAGCATCTAAGAATGAGAAGTTAGGGAATAATCTTTTCGCAGATACTTCACATGATTTTCTAAATATATCATAGTTTGGATCTTCTGGATTATAGTTAACTCCTTCTTTTACCTTAAATATTGATACTGGGAATATTGGAGTTTCACCTCTTCCTAATCCTGCATCTGTAGCTTTTAAGAAATTAAGTGATACCATTCTTCCTTCTGGGCTTATGTCAGTTCCAAAGTTAATTGATGAGAATGGCACTTGAGCACCTGCTCTAGAATGCATTGTATTTAAATTATGAATAAATGCTTCCATAGCTTGATAAGTTAATCTATCTGTTTTAGCTAATGCTTTTTCATAAGCTTTAGTAAATAATCTTTCTATTTGTTCTGATTCTTTATATATAGGTTTAAATATCTCTATACTAAAATTAATACTTTCTAACTTATCTATTTCACGAGCTACTCTATCCATACTTATATGAGAAAGTAATCCTTCTAAATCAAGATAATCACTTATTTGTTGTTTTAATTGTTTTTTAAATGTCATAAGTACACCAGGAGCCATAAAATAATCGAAAGCTGGAATACTTTGTCCACCATGTTGATCATTTTGATTTGCTTGAACAGCTATAGCTGCAAGTGCACTAAAAGATGCAATATCTTTTGGTGGTCTTAAATAACCATGTCCTGTTGAAAAACCTTTTTTAAATAATCTATCAAGTTCAATTTGCATACAAGTTGTAGTTCCCATTGCAAGGAAATCCATATCATGAATATGGATTTCTCCATTATCATGTGCATCTGAGAATTTCTTCTTAACTAAATATGCTTTAGCAAACTCTTTTGATACAGTAGAACCATATTGAAGCATAGTTCCCATTGCAGTATCACCATCTACATTTGCATTTTCTCTTTTTGTATCATCTTCTGAAGCAGATTTCAATCCTAAACCTTCAATAGTTTTTAAAAATTTATGCATTCTTTTATCATCAACAAACATTTCTCTTGATTGAGCTCTTCTATCTCTATATTCAGCAAAAGATACATAAACTTCTTCATATCCTTTTTTCTTCAAAGATACTTCTATTAAATCTTGAATTTCTTCTATTTTTATTTTATCAGTATAATTTTTTTCTATTGATTTAATTACTTCATTATATACTTTAGTAATATCTTTATCATCATATTTATATTTACCTGTTTCTTCATCTTGTTCATTTACACTATCAAATCCTTTTTTGATAGCTAAAGCTATTTTAGTACCATTAAAATCTACTTTTTTTCCGTTTCTCTTAACTACTACTAGTTCTAATTTTTCTTCTACTTCTGTCATAAACATACTCCTATTCTTTTTTACAATTCAAGTATATCATCGACCTATTTTATAGTCAATAGATTTTTAATAAAATTTAAAAATTATTTTTTCTGTTTTTTTGATTTTTTATTTTTTTGTTTTTTTAAATTGCAAAGAACCCTTTATTTTCAATAACTTTATCTTTTTAAAAAAATAAAAAAAGTATTTTTTGAAAAAAACACTTTTTTACATTTTTTATTTTTTGGGATTTTTTATATCAAAATAGAATTTAGTTCCAATACCTTTTTTACTCTCCACTCCATAGTTAAATCCATGTAAATTTAAAATATTTTTAACTATAGAAAGACCTAATCCAGTACCATAAGTAACTCGTTTATATTTTTTATCTACTTTATAATATTTGTCCCAAATATATTTAATATCTTTTTTATCGATACCTTTACCTGTATCAATAATTTCTATTCTTACTATATCATTAATTTTAAATAATTTTACATAAACTTTTTTATCTTCTCCAGTATAATTAATCGCATTATTTATTAAATTATAAATAGTTTGTTTTAGTTTATTTTTATCTGCTGTAATATCTATATCAAAACCCTCATACTCAATTATATACCCATCTTTTTCACACAATATTTCAAATTTATTTATTATATCTATAATTAACTCATTTATATTAAATCTTTCTAAATTTAACTCAACAGACTTAGATTGTATCTTAGATAAATCTAATATATCTTCGACAAGTAAATTTAATCTATCTACTTCTTCTATGATTGTGTTTAAATTTTTTTCTCTTTTTTCTTTATTTTTATATGTTAAATCCTTAACCATTTCCGCATTAGCTTTAATTAAAGTTAATGGAGTTTTTAAATCATGAGATACATTAGCCATTAAATCTCTTCTAAGTTCTTCTGTTTTAGAAAGCTCTATAGCCATGTCATTTAAAGTTCCTTCTAATTCTTTTAATTCCATAATATCTGTTTTAGTATCAAATACTACATCATAATTCCCTTTACTTATTTCTTTACTAGTTTTGTTTATTTTTTCTATAGGTTTAGATATTTTTTTCGATATTATATTACCTATTATGAATGCAAGTATTAAAACTATTATCATAACTTGTAATAATTGTTTTTTTAATACTGATACTGTAGAACTAACAGGTTCTAAAGATGTACTTATAAAAGCATAAGTTCCATCTTGTATTTTTACTCCATATATTAATGTTTTATTTTTAAAATTAGGATGAATTACTCTGTATGTTACCGATTTTTTACTACTTAACATAAATTCTAATTTATATTGATTTATTTCTCTACTGTTTATTAAACAACCCCTACTAGTGCTATCAGTAGAATATGATATATTATTATTTTCAGTTATTTCTATACATACATCTTTTTCAAAAGATAATCTATTTAATTTTTCCTCATAATCACCACTAGTATAATTTTTAGATACCATAGTAGCTATATCTTTAATCTCACCTTTTTTACTTATTTCATAATATAAATCAAGTGATAGAATTTGTAAAAACCATATACCACATATAATTACTATTGCAAATATAAGCAAATAAAACCATACTTTATTTTTTAACTTACTTTTCTTCATATTTATAACCCATTCCTCTTACAGTAGTTATTAAATTCCTATATTCGCCTAAACTATTTCTTAACATCTTTATATGAGTATCTATTGTTCTATCATCACCATAAAAATCATAACCCCATATTTTACTTAATAATGTCTCTCTTGATAAAGCAATTCCTTTATTTTGTACAAAATATACTAACATCTCATATTCTTTTGGAGTAAGTTTTATTTCTTTATTATTTATAAGTACATTATGTCCTAAATAATTTATTTTTAAATTTTTATATACATATTCATCTAGATTATTTTTATTTCTTCCTGTTACTACTTTAATACGAGCCATTAATTCCTTGGGACTAAATGGTTTAGTAACATAATCATCGACTCCTAAATCAAAACTTTGTAGTTTATCAAACTCATCTGCCCTAGCTGATAACATTATTACAGGTATATCATAATTTTTTCTTATTTCTTTTAAAGTTGTATATCCATCCATTTTAGGCATCATTATATCTAATATAATAACATCTATATCAGTATTTTTCTCAAGTATAGCTAAAGCTTCTATTCCATTTTCTGATTCCAAAGTAGAAAATCCCTCGTTTATTGAATATTCTTTTATAACTTCTCTTATTCCTTTTTCATCGTCTACTATTAATATTTTCATAAAACACCTCTAATTTTATTATACATTATAATGTGTATTTTTAATGAAATTTTTAATTTAAAAAATTAAAAATATATAATTTTGTGTGCTATAATAAAGAAAAAAAGGAGTGTGTTTTATGAGAAGTGCAAAAGAAACAGAAAATTTTCCATATAGAATGAGTACAGTTTGTTATTTTGAAGTCTATAAAGATGGGAAAGTAAATAGAATTAGACATAAAAATAAATGTGATTTTGAAGGAGTAATCGAAGCATATAAAAGAGCTGACAAAAAAATTACTACTTTATATGCTGTATGGCCAGGTAATTGGAGTAGTGACTTATTTATTATTGATGATCTTGAAAAATTCGCTGAACAGTTTGAAATATTTAGTTTAAGCAGATAAAAAGTACTTTATTGTGCTTTTTTTATTTCTCTAATAAATATACAAAAAAAACAATATTTTTAGGTATCCTATGTATTTACACATTTTTTATTAAAATATAATATTATGAAAGGAGATATTAATATGTTTGGTTATGTATATGGTGGTTATCCCTTTGGTGGATATGGCTATGGATGTGGTTATGGATATGGTGGTATTTCTTGGGTTTGGATTTTAATTGTAATATTTATAATATTCTTTATATTCTGTAATGGTAAAGACAATTATTTTGATCGTCCAAGAAGATGTGACTAAGTAAAAAAAGCAACTGTTTATAGTTGCTTTTCTAGCTATTTTAACACAATTATCAAAATATAAATGCGACACAATCCTAATTACCAAAAATAAAAATTTTATCAATGTTGGCTTGTTTTTAATATATACAAATAGTATAATTATATATAGGAACATTTAATGTGAGTGTCGTCCTCCAATCTTGAAAAAGAAGGGAGGTAGATATTAATGAAAACTAAAACTTTCATTGTTAAAGTTTTAAACCTCATTGCTATCATTTAATTACTTTCTACCTTACTGGTGCTAGCAATAAAAAAATAGACACTCTTAGATGAATGCCAACACTATTTATTAAAGAAAAAATTCACTTTTCAAATTGAATATTCCTAATTTTTATTCTAAAGTAGCAAAAAAGATTTTTTACTGGCTTAAATATTTTATAAACATTTTACTTGCAAATGTTAATGAAACAGATTTGTTAGTTGCCAAATATATATTTATGTTTGGTATTTTTTTATTAATTTTTAATTCTTTTATATTTTTATAATTTCTAGTTGCTAAGTCTATTATAGCAAATCCAATACCTAAACCTATATTAACAAATTCGGTGATTAATTCTTGGCTCACAACTTCCATTTTAGGCACTAATTTAACACTATTTTGTAGAGCTATATAATCTAGTAGTTTTCTACTATTTGATGCTTCTTTTTGTAATATAAGAGGAAATTTATTTAAATCCTCAAAAGAATTAATTTCATCATTATAAAATTCTGGGTTATAAACAAAACCCTGTTTTAATTCTTTTATTTTTTCTAAATGCAAATTAGTTTCTTTTATATTACTTTCATTGAAAATTACAAAATCTAATTTGCCTAATTTTAAATCATTTATTAAATTACTTGTTAAATCATTTGTTATATTAATACTTATATTTGGATATTCTTTATTAAATTTTTTCAAAACATCTATTAAGATTAATTTTGTTAAAGTTGTTGAACAACCAATTTTCACTTCTCCCTTTGATAAATTTTTAAATGATGTAAATTCATTTTCAGCATTATTAATAAGCTCTAAAGCTCCTTTGACATATTCATAAAACATTTTACCCTCTTCAGTTAGCTCCATTCCTTTGTTGCTTCTTAAGAATAATGTACCCCCCAATTGATCTTCAAGTTTTTTTATTGATTGGGATATTGCAGGTTGTGATATATGTAGTTCTTCACTAGCTTTAGTCATATGCTTATTTTTCGCAACTACATAAAAAACTCTATATAATTCTAAATCTATATTCATTATAAGCCCTCCTTATCGATAGTATAACATAAATATATTATACTTATCAATAGTTTGGTGATAAGATATTAATGAAAGGAAGGAAAATACTATGAATTATGAAGTAATAAAGAATGAAATTATAAAATTTAAAAAGGAAGAATTGGACTATATTGATAATGTAGCTAAAATAAGTAGTAACAAAATATTATCAGAATATGAAAAACTTGAAACTTATAGAACCTTAAACTATTATCAAAATAAATTGACAGAAAAATTTAAATGCTTTTTAGATGAAATAATCAAATTAAAACAATTAACCTTTGAAAATTTAGATGATACAATTATTGAATTTGATATAGATAAAAAATTTTTATCTTCAGTAAATTTTCGTCATGAAGAACATAAAAAATATGAATTAGAAAAATTAGGAATATATACAGTAGGAATATTTTCAGAAAATTTTAAATTTAAATTAACTTTACGTGATTTAAAATATAAATGCACTGGATATATAGAGATTGATCCTACTGTAATACAAAATAATCAAAGATTAATAGAAAATCCAATATATATTTTATGTGGTTATTATGATTATTCTGAAGAATGTTATGGTCCTTGTCTTGGAGATCGCGATGATTATCTTTATGCAATATATGAAAATATACGTAGTAGCGTATATAATAATGATAGAAAAGAAGTTCATAAAAAAGAGATGGATGAATTTGAAAAAGACAAAATAATTGTTCATTCAAAAAGATATGTATATGCTTCTGAAATTAGAAAAATATTTGAAGAGGAATTATTAAATACTCAAAATAAAACAATAAACGATTGTGTCGAAGAAACTAAAAATAGAATTGAAGAATTGAGTTATATTAGAAGCCCAGAATATAAAGAAAAAGTACTATTAGATAGAATTAATGAATTATATAAAACAGTTAAAGGAGAATTTATAAAAAAAGAAATATTATATAATGGTAATTTTATTGATATTTTAAAAGAAACATATAAATTACCAAATGAAACTACAGTACAAAAGGAAAAAATTGTAAAAAACAATGGTAAAAATTCCGTAATAGTAATTCCAATAACTCAAGATAAAGAATATATAATTACTTTTCAAAATAGAATAAAAGATAAAATAATTGCAGAGTTTCCATCTGGATATATAGAAGATAATGAGAATATAATAGAAGCAGCAAAAAGAGAATTAAAAGAAGAAACTGGATATATTAGTGATGATTTATTTATAGTTGATGAGGCTTATACATCTCCTGGAACTGATAATTCAATTACATATATAGTAGTAGCTAATAATTGTATTCAAGTTGATGAAAAAGCAGTTAGTAATACTGAGCTTATAAATCATGGCTTGTTTTCAGAAAAAGAATTAGAATATTTAATAAATAAAAATATAATAAACGGTGCTATGAATAAACTAGCTTATTATAATCTAGTAAACAATGTGGATGATTGTAATGTTGTTTATACGAAAAGTAATCAACATATATATAAAAAACAAAAGAAAAAAACAAATCCATTAGAAAATTAAAAACAACATAGACTAAAGAATTTGTATTTATTTATAATTTTTTTAATCTTCGTTTGGCTTGTAATTTGTTACATTAATAAAAAAAAGCACAAAATACTTTGAACTCTTTATAAAAACTTAATGGAGCAAGTGACCGGGATCGAACCGGCATCCTAGCCTTGGCAAGGCCATATACTAACCATTGTACTACACCTGCACTTAAAATAGTGATATATCAAATATACACTATTTTTTTTGTTTTGTAAATAGTTTTATTCAACTATTGTATCAAATTGTGAATTATAAAGTTCTGCATAAAAACCATTTTTATTTAATAACTTACTATGAGAACCTTGTTCTACTATGTTACCATCTTTCATAACTAATATTAAATCAGCATTTTTAATTGTAGATAATCTATGAGCTATTATAAATGATGTTTTACCTTTTGTTAATTTATCCATAGCTTTTTGAACTAATTCTTCAGTTCTTGTATCTACATTCGATGTTGCTTCATCAAGTATTAAGAATGGGGCATTTTCAATCATACCACGAGCAATTGTAAGTAATTGTTTTTGTCCTTGACTAATTGAATCATTATCCCCTACTTCTGCATCTAATCCACCAGGTAATGTCTTAATAAAATGATCTACACCAACTGTTTTACAAGCCTCTAATATTTCTTCATCATTAACATTCTTTTTATTAAATTTTAAATTATCTCTAATAGTACCCTCAAATAACCAAGTATCTTGAAGTACCATTACAAATAAATCATGGATATTTTCTCTAGTTAAATCTTTAGTTGATACACCATCTATTAATATATCACCAGAATTTATTTCATAGAACTTCATAAGTAAATTAACAAGTGTAGTTTTTCCTGCACCTGTAGGTCCTACTATAGCTATTTTTTCTCCAGGTTTAACTTTAACGCTAAAGTCTTTTATAATAGTTCTATTTTCGTCATAACCAAATTTAACATTTTTAAATTCTATTTCACCTTTTACAGTATCTTTGTTAAGTTTACTTTGTAATTTACTTTCATTTGTCATTTCGTTTTCATCTAAAAAATCAAATACTCTTTCTGATGCAGCAGCAATTGATTGAAGTGATGTCATAGCTTGCGCTATTTGAGAAAGTGGATTAGTAAACATTCTAACATAAATCATAAATGCTACTATTACACCAAATGTAATAACATTATTCATAACAAGTAAAGCACCTACTACACATACTGCAACATATCCAAAATTTCCAATAAACATCATAAGAGGTTGCATAATACCACTTAAGAATTGACTCTTCCAATTACACTCATATAATTTATTATTTAATCTATCAAATTCTTTGTTTGCTTCCCTCTGACCATTATATGCTTTTACTACATTATGTCCTGAATATATTTCTTCTATATGGCCATTTAAGTTACCTAATCCTTCTTGTCTTTGTGTAAAATACTTTTGTGATTTACCAAGTATTTTTCCCATTAAACTAAATCCAACTAAACTAGCAAGTATTGCAGTTATAGCCATAATCCAATTAGTAACAAACATCATTACTATTGAACCTAAGAAAAGAGTTAAACTTGAAACAAGTGAAGTTAAACTGTGATTCATATTTTGTGCGACTGAATCAACATCATTTGTAACTCTTGATAATACATCCCCAGTTTCATGTGTATCAAAATATTTTAAAGGCAATTTATTTATTTTTTTACTTATACTACTTCTTAACTTTTTAGCAAATTTATTAGATATAGTAGTCATAATAAGTGACTGAATATAATTAAATAGTGCGCTTATAATATATAAAATTCCAAGAAAGATAGCTATACTCTTTACTCTTGCCATATCTATCCTTGGCTTAATTATTTCATAAATAGATTCAGGTAAATTATCAAAATTTTTCAATACTTTATTAGTATCTTCTTCTGGGTTTTGAGCTGCATCTAATAATTCTTTAAACTGTGCTTTATCTTGAGTGCTAATATTTTTATCAGCCATTATATCTTTAATGATTTCTTCATTTAAATTAGGTTGTATTCCTAATGTAATTGTATCAGTTAAACTAGATAGTTTATTAGGTGCAATAAGAGCCAATATTGCACTTACCATTGCAAGTATTAATGAAATAACTAAAAAGTATTTCCAATTATTTAAACTATGAAATAATCTTTTTATAGAACCTTTAAAATCTCTGGATTTTTCAGGTACTCCTCTATTTCGTCCCATTGGTCTAGGCATTTTGTAACTCCTCCTTTGATAGTTGTGATAAAGCAATTTCTTTATAAACCTTACAACTCTTTAATAGTTCTTTATGTGTTCCTATACCTACACATTCTCCTTTATCTAATACAACTATTTTGTCTGCATTAATAATAGTACCTATCCTTTGAGCAACTATCATACTTGTAGCATCCTTAGTATATTTTTTTAATTCTTTTCTAAGTACTGAATCTGTTTTATAATCAAGCGCTGAAAAAGAATCATCAAATATATATATTTCAGGATCCCTGGCTATAGCCCTTGCAATTGCTAATCTTTGTTTTTGACCGCCAGATACGTTAGTACCACCTCTAGCTATATGAGCATCATAAGTTTTATCCATTTTAGTTACAAAGTCAGTTCCTTGAGCTACTTCTATAGCTTCTTTTATTTTCTTTATACTAGCTTGTTTTTTACCATTATATCCATAACCTACATTAGATTTAACAGTACCAGTAAACATAACTGCTTTTTGAGGAACATAACCTATTTTATTATTTAAAGATTCTAAGGTATAATCTTTAACATTTATCCCATCTACCAATATTTCTCCTTCAGTTGCATCATAAAATCTAGGAACTAAATTTATTAAAGTGCTTTTCCCACTTCCAGTAGATCCTATAAATGCGATAGTTTCTCCTTTTTCTACTTTAAAACTTATATCTTTAAGTAAATATTCTTCTGAATCAGGATATTTAAATGATACATTTTTAAATTCAACTGTTCCTTTTTCTTTAGTATTTTTTACATCTATTTTTCCATCTTTTATAGATATATCACTATCTAATACTTCATTAATTCTTCTAGCAGAAACTTGAGCACGAGGTAATATCATAAATATCATAGCTAACATCAAGAATGCAGCAATTACTTGCATTCCATAACTTGTAAAAACTATCATATTACTAAATAAATTTATTTTATCAAACATTCCTGCATTACTTATAAGAACAGCTCCTATAATGTATATACCTAAAGTTAAACTATGCATAACAAGATTCATAATAGGATTTAGTATGGCAAAACATTTTTGATTAAACATCTGCATATTTGTTAAATTTTTATTAACATTTTCAAATCTATTTTGTTGGTATTTTTCTGCATTAAAAGCTCTTATAACCCTAATACCAGTTAAATTTTCTCTTGTCACACCATTAACTTTATCTATTAATTTTTGAACCTTTTCAAATCTAGGAAATACTATTATAAGTAAAGTTATAACAGTTAATAACAAGATAACTACACAAGCACCAGTAAGCATACTCCATTCTAAATTCTTATTAAGTATTTTACTTACTGCCCATATAGCCATAATAGGTGCTTTTATAAGCATTTGAAGTCCCATAGCAATAAACATTTCTAATTGAGTAACATCATTTGTTGTACGAGTTATTAAACTACTAGTTTCGTACTTTTTAATTTCTTCCATTCCAAATTTACCAACTTTTCTAAATATTCTACTTCTTAAATTTAAAGAAAAATTAGCTGATAATCTAGAAGTTAAAAATCCCACTATAATAGCAGATATTAAACTACCTAAAGCACATAACAACATATACCCACCTTGAAGCAATATATCACTCATACTACTTCCATCTGTTTGAATGAGT
Organism: Bacilli bacterium; assembly: GCA_017536505.1. Taxonomy (GTDB): domain Bacteria; phylum Bacillota_I; class Bacilli_A; order RF39; family UBA660; genus UMGS1613. The sequence continues at coordinate 83,807 of JAFXHG010000027.1, read as the reverse complement.
GTTGTTATAGAACTCATATAATCAGGTAATTTTAAATCTAACCACACTTGTACTACAATAAGTGTAAAACTAAATAATACCATTAACCAATCTTTCTTAGTAAAATTTTTAAACATCTTAAACATTTTATCACCTCTTTAATTATATACCTTTTATACCAATTAGTGTATAATTTTTATCATTTTTTTATAAGTATTCTAAATATAAAGCAATTTATAAACAAAGTCAATTAATTTCACTAAAAGTTCAAAAAAAAGAATTCAAAAGAATTCTTATTTATACATTGGAGGGCCTAGTCGGATTTGAACCAACGATCAGGGAGTTGCAGTCCCACGCCTTACCACTTGGCTATAGACCCATTTGTTAATACTATTATAGTATAACAAAATTAAATTTATTTTTCAATATATTTTAATAAATATTTAACAAAATTATGGTGGAGCCGAGGAGAATCGCACTCCTGTCCAAATATACTAACACAATAACGTCTACAAGTTTAGTTGATTAATAAATGTCCTACTAGATAAGTTAATCAACAAACAATTTAGTAGTAAGTCTATATAATTCATTATTACTTATAGACATCGTAATAATATATCCTACTAAGTCGAGCCTCATATAAATATCGTAGGAAAATATTTACTGAAGCAGCCTTCTATATTCTATTAAGCGAAAGCTAATTGATTTCTGTTTCCAGTTATTTTATTTTAGAATTTAACGCATTACCTTACGACTTGCAATTAGAGCTCAAGTATACCTGTCGAAACTAGACGGCCCCATGTAAAAGAATTATAGCATTAATTTTATTAATAGTCAATTCTTATAACTTTTGTAATAACATCTATATATGAAAAAGATTTAACACCTAAATCAGTATCCACTAAAAAGATATAATCATATAATTCCTTTATTTTAGCTTCATATTCTTCGTATTTATTTCTACCTAAACTATATTTAATTGATACTACATCTCCAAGATGTTCCAACATTTCTTTTTTTACACTTGATATTGTCATCTTGGATACCCCATATACATAGTTCCTTTAGTAATAATACCACCTATCCCTTCTTTTCCATATTTAGTTGAAGATATTATATCTTTTAAATCTATATCTTTATTTATATCAGATAAACTCATGCGACTAGCTATTATTGCAGGATCTAATGCATGTATATTTATTCTTTTAGGACTAGATGCAAAATTAGCACCAGCTTTTATTAATTCTTCATAATCGGATTGACAAGCGCCTGCTATTATAACGAGTTTTTCATGACTTTTTTCAAATTTTCTAGCTTCTTTTACAGCCTTTACAAAGTTAATACTATTTTTATAACTACTTATATCATGTAATCCACCTTTTTTCTTATAATAAGCATCATGACCAGTTATTACTAATATATTTGGATTATATTCTTCTAAATACTCTTTTATTTTACCAGGAACAATATTTTCATCTTCACATATACCCATAGCCATTAAATTAATATTATTATAGTATTTTAAACATCTATCTAAATATTCTCTATCACCATCTATATGAAGAATTTTACCTGGAAGATAAAAATAATCATCTCTATCTAAACTTGTTGTTTCTTTAACTCTTTCTACTACATCTTTATCATCACTCATTTTAAAATCTGTTTTAACTAAATCATCTATATCACTATCAGCATATAATCTAACATTAGCACCTTTTAAATAACAAATATCTTCGTCATCAATATCTATTACTCTAAATATCATATCATGTTTATGTGATATTCTAGTTACATAGTCCCCTACTTTTATATCCATATTATCACCAATAAAGTATATGATTAATATTTTTTTTTATAACTGTTTGTATAATAAAATATTTATTTAGCAAAATAATAATGGTGATTTGTATGCTGATATATTTTTTAATATTTATTTGTAAAATAATTGAAAATGCAATTGGTACACTTAGATTAATTGTGGTTGCTAATGGTAAGAAAAAGTTAGGTGCTCTCTTAAACGGTATAGTAGCTCTAGTATGGATTTTTGGTACTGGTATTGTTATTATAAATATTAATAAAGATATATTTAAAATAATTGCATTTGTTATAGGCTCTATAGTTGGGTCTTATTTGGGTAGTTTACTAGAAGAAAAAATAGGTTTAGGTAGTAATATGTTAATATGTATAACTAAAGAAAAATATGAACAAATTATAAAAAATAAATTAAGTAATTATCAAATAACAACTATATGTGAAAAGGATAATAATTATTCAGTATTATTAATTGTATTAAAAAGAAAAGAAATAAGTAAAATAAGTAAAATTATTAAAAAAATAGATAAAGATATTATTATTATAAGTGAAAAAGCTAAAACTATTAATAACATAGTCTAACATAATATAATAAAATTCACCTAATAAATAAAATATATTAGGTGATTATATGGGAAGATGGTTTCGTTGTAGAGGTTTTTGGTGGTTACTACTTATAGCATTTTGTTTACTTTTATTTTATCAATTAATTCTTACTCTTTTTATATTTACTAGGTTTAATTTCTTTTTAATTTTTATTTTTATGTTTTTTATATTTTTTTGTTTCTTTAGAATATTATGGTAAAAAATCTATTTTTGAATAGATTTTTTATATTCCTCTATTAATAAATTACTTTTATATAACTTATTAATTTCATTACTTATTTTATTACACATATTAAATTCATTATCATTAAATTCTATTTTAGATGGCATTGTTATCAATATAAAAAATAATTCTATTTCATATTTTTTTAAAGGATATGTTTGTTCATATCTTTTTAATAATTCAAAGAAATCAAAATCTAAATAATGATTATTATATAGATTATATAAATCAAATACTGGTATATCTATTTTAGATTTATCCCAACTAACTAAATAATCATAACTATTTCTAATATAATGAGATAAATCTAAATTATTATGTACAACACTCATTCTTATCTTTGTCTTACCATCTACTTCTTTTAACCAATTCTCTACATATCCCCTACCTATTTCAATAGATTTAAATATAGCACTTATATTTCTAGCTAATAAATATTCACTCGGGCTCATAAAAACTTTATCATCTATTATAGATATTATATCTTTATAATATTCATTTAAATATTCATAATTATTGTGAAGATCTTCGTATATTTTTTTATATTCATCTTCACTTAAATTTTTATAATGAGTTGTTTTACTATGCATAAGTGATACTAAATCTACTAAATCTATTATCTTTTGTTCTTTAGGTATATCTACATCTTCTACATATTTTGTTACTACATAATCTTCTTCTTGTAGTATTTCTGGGTAATAATTAAAATTACGTGTATTCAAATAATTATAGATATAATCTTTATTCTTATTTTTTTTAATAACAACTTTACCTTTATTAGTATTAGCTATTATTACATTACCACTTTTCTTATAACTTAAAGCTCTTATATCACTCTTCTTTAATAGTTCACTAATTTCCTTCATAACTATTAGGTATAATTAATTTATCTCCTAATTGTAAATTACTTAAATCATTATATTTTTCTAATTCATCTCTAGATACATTATATTTATCCATAATACTATCTAATGTATCTCCATCTCTTATTATAAATACATTATAAGTTACATATACCTCATCAGAGAATGTACTATTATTAAATATAGAATTTATTTTTTGCTCTAATTCTTCTTTTTCCATATCTTTTCTTGGTAACTGATCCTCTTCTTCTACACATCTTTCTTCTATACATTCCTCTTTAATTATACTTTCTTTTTCCATATCATCATCCTCGCTATCTAATGTTACTCTTACAGGAGTAACTTCTACTAAATCTTCTAATTCTACTATAGTTTTTTCTTGAAGGTGATCTACTAAAACATCTATTGATACTGATAAAACATTATTATTAACTATTTCATAATAAAAATCATCTATATCTACTGTAGCCCTCTTTGTATCAAACCTATCATCTAATACTATTTCAAATGGTATATTTAACTCAAAAGGCTCTACTGTTGTACTATTATCACTTACTTTATAGTCACCACTTATTATAAAGTCTCCACTTATAGTATCATTCTTTAAATTTAATGTATTTTCTAAAGATATACTAGTTATTTCACTTAAATTAGTTTTAAAAATCACATCTTTTTTAAATGGTATTATATTTTTCATAAACATCTCCTATCATTAAAAATTATGATTATTTTTTATAAATATGAAAAAAAGATTATAAATTATTTACATTTATAATCATAACTTTCATATTGTTCTTTTATTTCTTCTTCAGTAGCATCTAGTTTTATTTCACCACTTAATTCAGAAATTATTTTGTTTTGTTCTAATATTAAATTATATTCATCTACATATGCTTCTATATCTTTATAATAATCTTTTGCACTATCAATATCTTTAAATACCATTACATCTTCTTGTTCATATGTATTTTCTTTAAAATTAAAAACTATTTTATTATTAATACTAATATCTTCATATTCTTCTTCATATGTACAAGTAAGTTTTTTTGAACAACCACAGACTAACAATAAAACTACTAATAATATTATCTTTTTCACTATATCACCAATAAAATATATGAAAAAAGATAGAATAAATTCTATCTAAAAAATATCATATAAATTAAGAATCCTACAAATATTAATGTCATTATTATTCCATTAATAATATCGGCTTTACTACTCTTATATTTAACTCCTACAGCCATTGAAACTAATACTCCTCCAATAAGACCTCCTATGTGCGCTAAATTATTTATACTAGTAGCAATAAAACCTATAGCTAAATTCAATATTATTAAAGGTATTATTTGACTTTTTATTACTCCACTTAAATATACTCTATAATGATATCCAAAATAAAGTAATGCACCAAGTAAACCAAATATAGCACCACTAGCCCCTACTGATACATAAGTATCTTGTAAGAATGCCATTGAAAGTAAATTTCCTATAATGCCACTTCCAATAAATATTATAGTATATTTTGTTTTACCAAAGAAACTTTCAAGTTGAGGTCCTATTATATATAGTGAATACATATTACAAAGTAAGTGTAATAAACCTCCATGTAAAAATACTGATGTAACTAATCTATATAGTTCTATATAATTTTTACCCATCATTTCAAAATTAACTAAAGCACCATACTTATGAAGTACGTTTGGATTAAGTTCTATAAAATTTGCTGATTCTAAAGCACTAAATAAATATAATATAAAACATATACCCATAAATATATAAGTCATTATAGGTTTTTTCTTAGAAAATACATCCTCAGCTTTTTTAGTTTCTTCATAATTTTTCTTGTTTATATCATCAGTTAATTTTATAAAAAGTTCAATCCCCTCTTCTTTTACATCTTCTACTTCTAAAATATTTGGAAATTCATTTATTATAAAAGAATATTTTGATAAATCTTTAATTTCTTTTACATCAGCACATTTAATATTATCAAAATCTTTATCTTCAAGTTTTACATTATCACCAAGATTTACAAATATACTTAAAGCATCCATTTTAAAAGAGAACATTTTCTTTTTTATTCTTTTTAATATTTGTTTAGTTCTAAATATATCAAAATTTAATTGTTCATCGTTATGTATGTAGTTAGAAACAATTCTTACTATTTTATAATCAGCATCACTTTTTTCTAACCATATTTCATCTTTAGCACCATGTAATACAACAGGGCTATAACCTTGTATAGTTATAAAGTAATGAAGTAATTTCATAACTATTTCATCATTTTTATTTAAAGTAATATTCATTTTTATCACCCATATTAATATTTTAATACATTTAGCATAAGTTGTAAAGAGGTGTTACATGAAAAAAATTGTGAAATTTTTAATAATAGCTTTACCATGGTTTATAGGAGGTTTAATTTTTAGAAGTGATACTTTATTTTATAAGAGTTTAAATAAACCAGTATTTGCTCCACCTTCTATCGTTTTCCCTATTGTTTGGACTATTCTTTATATCCTTATAGCTATTAGTATTTATCTAATATATAAAGATAATTATTATAAAGATATTCCAAGTTATAATAAAACTTTACTTATTAATTATTTTTCCAATCAAATATTTTCATTTCTGTTCTTTACAATAAAAAGTCCTTTTCTAGCTCTTATAGATACTATTATAGTTTTAATTAGTTCATTATTTTTGTACTATGAATCCAAAGAATTAAATAAAACATCAGCTAAGTTACTTATCCCTTATATTATTTGGAATGTTTTTGCGACTATATTAATTATTTCTATATTTTTTATGAATTTATGATTTTTTCTGTATTAATTTACTTTTTTAAAATAAATAATCAAGTATGAAATACTTGATTATTTGTTTTCTATTAAGCTTAAAGATACTTTGTTTTTATCTAGTTTTATTTCTTCTACATAACAGTCTACTATATCTCCTACACTTAAAACCTCACTAGGATGTTTAATATATTTATCTGTTATTTTCGAAATATGTACAAGTCCATCTTCGTGTAATCCAATATCTATGAATGCGCCAAAATCTACTACGTTTCTAACAGTGCCTTGTAGTTTCATACCTACTTTTAAATCTTTTAATTCAAGTATATCACTCTTTAAAAGTGGTTGAGGCATTTCATCTCTTGGATCTCTATTAGGCATTTTTAATGATTTAATAACATCTTCTAGTGTGTATATATCAGTATTTAATTTTTCTTTATATTCATCTATATTAATTTTATCTAATCTTTCTATTAGAGTTTGTGTTCCTACATCATTTAAATCCATATTTAAGGATTTAAGTAATTCAAGAGCTATATTATAACTTTCTGGATGAATTCCTGTGGAATCTAGTATATTATCTCCTTCAGTAATTCTAAGGAATCCTATAGCTTGTTCATATACTTTATCACTTAATATTTTTTCTATTTCAATTCTTGAATTAATTCTTCCTTTATTATCTCTATACTCAATTATTTTATCTATATTTCTTTTAGTAATACCTGATACATATTTTAATATTGAAGGTGAAGCTGTATTAATATTAACTCCTACACTATTTACAGTTTTACTTACTATAAAATCTAAATTATCAGATAGTTTTTTATGTGGTATATCGTGTTGATAAAGACCTACTCCAATACCATCAGGTGGTATTTTAACAAGTTCTGATAATGGATCTTGTAATCTTCTACCAATACTAACTGCACTTCTTTTTTCTACTTCAAGATTAGGAAATTCTTCTATAGCTACTTTAGAAGCACTATATATACTCGCTCCTGCTTCACTTACTATTACATATTTACAATCTAAATTATTTTTTTTTATTAAATTACTTATAAATTTTTCTGATTCTCTTGACGCAGTACCATTACCAATAGCTATTATATCTACATTATATTTATTTATTAATGTCTTAACTATTAATTCAGATTGTTCTATTAATTTATCTTGATTACCTTTTAAGAAAGGTTTTACGACTGTACTATCTAAATATTTTCCTGTTTTATCTATTACAGCTATTTTACAACCATTAACATATCCTGGATCAAAACCTAGTACTACTCTTTCTTTCATAGGAGGAGTAAGTAATAAACTTTCTAGATTTTTAGCAAAGTTACTTATAGCTGCATCTTCACCTATTATAGTTAAATCACTTCTTATTTCTCTTTCTATAGAAGGTTCAATTAACCTTTTATATGAATCTTCTATTGCTTCTTTAACTATGTCTACTACAAAAGATTTATCATTTTTTATTAATCTTTTTTCTAAATATGAAAGCACTCTTTCTTTATCATAATTAATAGATACACTAAGTACTCCTTCATTTTCTCCCCTATTTAAAGCAAGTATTCTATGTGGTTTTATATATTTAATTTTTTCTTCATAGTCATAATACATATCATAAGTTTTGTTTTCATCATTAGCATTCTTTTTTATTCTACTTTTTATTGTTCCATAATTATATGTATTATCTCTAATTGTTTTTCTAAATTTAGCATTATCACTTATATTTTCAGCAATTATGTATTTTGCACCTTCAATTGCATCTTCAATACTTTTTACATTTTCATTTAAATATTTTTTAGCTATATTTTCTATATTACCACTAATAGGAAAAGCCATTATTTCTTTAGCTAATCCTTCTAATCCATTTTTAATAGCTTCTGTAGCTTTAGTCTTTTTCTTTTCTTTAAATGGTCTATATAAATCTTCTACTTCTACAAGTTTTGCAGCACTCATGATTTCTTTTTTTAACTCATCAGTAAGAAGTCCTTTTTCATCAATTAATCTTATTACGTCTTCTTTTCTTTTTAATAAGTTTACTTGATAACTATATACTTCTTCTATAGCTTTAATTTTTTCTTCGTCTAAAGCTCCAGTTACATCTTTACGATAACGCGCTATAAAAGGGATTGTATTACCTTCTTCAAGAAATTTTAATGTAACACTAACTTGTTTTTCTGTTATATTTAAATTTTCACTTATTTGCTTAATTATATCTGTATTCATATATCCTCTTTTCTATATATTCATTATACCATAAAAAAGATAAACTTTTAAGTTTATCCTTTATTTTCTTCTAATACAGTTTCTTCTCCTGTTTCATAAGCTTTAATTAAATCGTATGTAATTATACCATTAGATACATTTATTAGATTTTCTGCATATTTATTATAATTATCTATATATTCCATATCAATTGATGTTTCTAAATCCAGTTGTCTAAATGTACCTTTAGAACTATTATAATAAAGTTTATTAGTTATCCAATTTCCATCTGGGAATACTACTACATTTTCATCTATACTAAACATATCATTACCTAAAGCATATTTAGGTTTTATACCTAACACATTTGAAAGAGTTGGCATAATATCTATCATACCCATTACTTCTTCTACTTCAGTATTATATTTTGTATCTACAGTATCAGGTGACCATATTATAAATGGAACTTCTCTATTTATTTCATAAGTAAAGTCATCAATTGTTCCTACTGTATTTTCTTTATCTATTAATGCACTTTTATAATATTCACTATCATATAGTTTTCTAAACTCAGATTGTTTTAATTTACAATCATGATCTCCATATAATACTATTATAGTATCTTCTAGTAATCCTTCTTCTTCTAACATAGTAATAAGTTCACCAATAGCTTCATCAGCATAATGAACAGATTTTAAATAATTACCAATTTTAGTTCCTTCAAGCCAAGGTATCATAACACTTTCCCCAGTTTCTGGATCAATTTCATCTGTCATAATATCAACTGAATAATCAAATTTTTCTATATCACTAAATGGTGTATGGTTAGTAAGCATTACAAGTGTTCCATACCAATTTTTATTTTCTTTATCTATTTCTTTTATTATTTCAACAGATTGTTTAAAGAATGATTTATCAGATAAACCTAAACCTATAGTTTCATCTATCTCATAATCCTTAGTATAATAATAAAAATCATCATATCCTAAATAACTATAAGTAACATTTCTATTCCAAGCATCACCTTTGTTACCATGCATTGAAAATGTATAATATTCTTTTTCTTTTAATAATTTTAATATAGTTTCATAATTTCTATTAAAATAATTCATAAATACAGTACCGCTTGATGAAGGTAACAATGAACTTAAAGAGGTAAATTCACTATCACTACTATTTCCTACACTTTCCTGAGAATAAAAGTTAGAAAAATAAATTCCTTCACTAGCTAACTTATTTATATTAGGTGTTAATTCTTCTCCATTAAATTCTAGATTCATTGTAAATCCTTGAATACTTTCTGCATGAATAGCAATTACATTTTTACCTTCAAAAAGATTTGTATATTTATTTTCTTCTGACTCTTCTTTTACATCGTAATATTCTCTAAATGTTTTATATGCTTCATCATATCCAAACATTTCATTTACAGTAGTTCTAATAGAACTCACTACGTCATTAAATTGATAAATGTATATACCAAATTCCATTACAATAGAAGATCTATTCCATTGTTTATTTAATCTACTAATATCAGTTCCTGTTAACATAGAAACAAAGAAACCTAAAACAATTAAAGCAACTACAGACATATTTAAAAATCTTATTTTTCCTTTTTCTATAGTTTTTACTCTACTATAATATCTTTTTCTTTTTAATTGAATATGTACAAAACATAAAGCAAATATTTGCCATAAATATATCAATTGTTTTATTTCTAATATATTCTTAATTACTGCATCTGCATATCCACCTAATTCTCCAGCTGTTTTTAATAAAGATAAAGATGCGAATGATAAATAATTACTATAATAAACAGCATTTATTATACAAATAAGAGTAAATATAATACTCCATGCTAAAAAATATTTGAATTGGTGTTTAGGTTTAATAAAATATCCAAAAGAAGTTACTATTAATAATACTACTAAATCAGCAAGAATTGGTTTAATAGCAAAATAATTTTCTACAGTAAAAAATCTTATTAAACATCCATTTATAAGTGTACTTATTATAAAAGTGCACATAAGTATATTTGTTTTTAAATAATTCTTTATTTTTTTTATTAATTTTTCTAATTTTTTAATCATTTTTTAACACCTTCTCAAGTTCACATTATAGCACATATAATAAAATATTACAAATCGTATTATTTATTATTTTTCTAGTAATTCATACACATAATCATATAATTCTTTATTTATATCTTCTATTTTTTTAGGACTGTTTTCTATATTACATTCAATAGTTTTAAAATTATATATATCTGCGATTTCTTTATAAGCATTTTCAGCCATAAGTAAGTGTTCTTTTGATGATTCGTGTTGATCTGCTTTTTCTACTCTATCACGCTTTAATATGCAAGATACTTCATATGGCATATGTAAAAAAACTCTTATATCTGCTTTTGGTAATTCTAATAATTCAAATTCAAGTTTATCTAACCAATTGTACATTTCTAATCTTTGTTTTTTATCTTCTATTTTACCACCTTGATGAGCTAAATTAGAATATGTATATCTATCTAAAATTACATTAACACCATTATTTAATAATTCTTCTATTTTTCCTATATTATATTTTCTATCAGCTACATAATATAAAGAAGATACTTTAGGATCTACATTAACTGCCCCTTCATCAAACCAACCATCACAAATATAATCCTTTCCTAAATATGGACCACCCACTATTTTACCTGTTGGAGTGTCATACATTGGAAAACTAAGTCTAACACATTTAATATTTAACTTTTCTAATTTTTCTACCAGCATCTTGGTTTGTGTTTCTTTACCACTACAATCAGTTCCTTCTATTACTATTAATTTACCCTTCATATTATCACCATTTTAATTATATAAAAATTAAAATAAAAAGACAAGTATTATTCTTGTCATTTATTCATATAAAGGTAATTGTATCTTTACTTTAGTACCTTTACCATATTCTGAGGTATATTCTATTTTTCCGTTATGTGCTTCTACTATTTCATATATTAAAGACACACCTAATCCAGAGCCTCTTTTCTTAGTTGTATAAAATGGCTTTTTTATATTAGATAAAACTTCTTTATTCATTCCAACTCCATTATCCTCTACTATCAAATAATACTTTTTATCTTTAATTTTTGTAGTAATATTTATTTTACCTTGCGAATTTTCTTTCATTGCTTCTATACTATTTTTTATTATGTTTATTAGTACCTGACTAAGTCTATTATAATCTCCATTTATAAATATTTCATCGTCTAATATGTCTAATTTTAAATTAATATTATTATCTTTTAATAATGGGTTTAATTTATTTAATGTATCTTCTATCAACATATTAAAATCCATTATATCTAAATCTAAATTATCTTTATTTATAAGTAAAAAATCTTGAAGTAATGTTAGTAATCTTTCTATTTCTGATTTTATTATAGGAACATACCTTTCTACCTGATTAGTATCATTAACATTAATCATATCTAAATAGCATTTACAAACAGCTATTGGATTTTTTATTTCATGTGTTATTTTAAATAGTGATAATCGTATTTGTTTTTCTTGTTGTAATTCTTTGTAAGTTAAATGAGTTTGTAGTATCTTTTTACCTGTTTCATACATTAAACATATTATATTTACAATGAAAAAATAGCAAATAATAATTAATAATAATCTTTCTATATTAAAAAATTCATTATTATACTTATATATCCATATATAATAAGTAATACTGTTTATAGCTATACATAATTCAACAAATAATAAATTATTTAGTTTTTTCTTAATTAAATATAAAAGAGACATAAATATATATCCTATAAGCAAAAATGGTACATAATTAAAAGAAATATTATAAATAAATAAGATTAGAACTGAAAAGACATTAGCAATTATGTATCTATCTTCTAAATAAGATAATATAACTATCGAATTAAGAACTAATACTGGTACCAATTTTGGATCATCTACTCCATAGTTATAAAGCATAAAGAAAGAAGTTATTAACGCTAAACTTAGATACATTTTTTTTGATTTTTTTGTAATACTTTTATTAGTTGATAAATATATAAGATAAACAAGTATTGGAAATATAAGTAATACTACATCTAAAAATACTATTTGAAATAAATTCATAATTATCACCACTATCAGTATAGCAAAAGATTTTGTCGAAACTTGTCGAAAAATGAAAAAAAGTGACGAAATATCACTTTAATTCATTTATATATTTTTTTATTTGTTTAGCATCACTACCAAGAATTATTTTTAATTGATTATCGATTTCTACAATTCCTTGAGCTCCCATTTTTTGTATACCATCTTTATTTGCTTTTGAAACATCTTTTAAATTAACTATAAATCTTGATTTATTAACTTCATAATCAATAACATTATCTTTACCACCTAAAAGCATTATTAATTTATTTGCTTCTAATTTAAAATCTTTTTTCTTTGAACGAACGATTGCTACTGCAATTATTAATCCTATCAATAGTATTATTATATATTCTAATCTAAACTCCATATAATCACCAATACAATTATACTATAATTTTAAAAAAAAATAAATATATAGTTATTTTATTGTATAAATTTTAAAAAAAGTGTAAGATAATAATGGTGATATTATGAAAAATACATCAAAACATAAAATAGATATTAGTATATTAATTTGTATTATTTTATTTGCTATTATTAGTTTAATTACTATTGGAAGTGCTCAAAAATTACTTACTGATGAAACTAATTTAGTTTTAAAACAAATTATATGGTACATAGCAGGATTTGGACTAGTTGGTATTGTTATGTTTATGGGTAATAAGTTTCTATATAAAAATGCATGGATTTTATATATAGTTGGTGTTTTATCACTAATTCTTGTATTATTCTTTGGGGCAACAATTAATGATGCGAGATGCTGGTTTAAAATACCTGGCATCGGTAATATTCAACCTAGTGAATTTATGAAAATAATACTCATTATTGTTCTTGGTAGAATGATTAATGATTTTAAAGAAAAATATAATTTGCCTACTTTAAAACAAGAATTTATATTTTTAATCAAAGTATGCATAGTTGTAGGAATACCTTCTATTTTAACTTTCTTACAACCAGATACTGGTGTTGTTTTAATATATTTATTGATTACTTTTGTTATGTTATTTATTTCTGGAATTAGATATAGATGGTTTTTTATTGTTCTTGGAATATTTGGTGTAGCAGTTGGGTTTGTATTACTTACATACTTTCTTAATAATGATTTATTTATTAAAATATTTGGATCTTCTTTCTTTCTTAGAGTAGATAGATTACTAGATTGGTCAAGTGGTAGTGGATACCAATTAGAAAATGGAATTACTGCTATTGGTAGTGGTGGCTTAATTGGTTATGGTGTTAATAATACCCCAATATATTTTCCCGAACCTCAGACTGATTTTATATTTGCTGTATATTCTAATAATTTTGGATTTATTGGTTCTATAATACTTATTGGAATTATAACTTTCTTTGATTTAAGATTAGTTAGATTAGCTATAGAAAGCCCTAGTAATACTAATAAATATATTATAAGTGGTATTATAGGTATGCTTATATATCAACAATTACAAAATATTGGTATGACTATTGGACTTATGCCTATTACTGGTATTACACTTCCATTTATTAGTTATGGAGGATCTAGTTTACTTAGTTACATGATTATGGCAGGTATAATATTTAATGTATCAAATGAAAATATAAGATATAGAAATTAAAAACAGTAGAAAATTCTACTGTTTTTTAATATAATTATAAAATTTTTATTTTGTTAAAAAAAAGAGCCTAAGCTCTTTCTACATCTATTCCTGTACTATGACCATTTAAATCTACTTCTTCTTTTAAATTAAATTTAACTTGTATATCAATAGATAATGTTTCATTTTTAATAAATTCTTCAAACTTAGTTACAGCTTCTGTTACTTCATCATCACCATTGTAATATAAAGTAATACGATCTGCTATATCAAAATCTTTAGTTTTTCTTAAATTTTGAACTTTAGATACAAGTTCACGAGCTATACCTTCCATAACTAAATCATTAGTAAGTTCTGTATTTAAGATTATGAAATTATTAGTATCAGTAGCAACATCGAATCCTTCTTTAGAATTTGTTCTAATATCTACATAATTACTATCTACATCATATTCTTTATCACCAATAGTCATTTTTATAACTTCTCCACTTTGTAATTTAGTTATATCACTATTAGTTAAACTTAATAATTTTTCTTGGAATTCTTTAATAAGTGGTCCAAATACTTTACCTACTTCTTTGAAATTTGGTTTAACAGTAAAGTTCATGTAGTTTTCTACATCTTTAATGAATTTAACTTCTTTAACGTTTAATTCTTCTTTAATTAGATCTACTAAATCACTTATTAATTCTTCGTTTTTAGCATCTATTAAAGCCTCACTTAAAGGTTGTCTAACTTTTATTTTAACTTCTTCTCTTATATTTCTACCAAGACTAATTAAATCTCTAACTAAATCCATTCTAGATTCAATTTTTTCGTTTATTAATTCTTCTTTATAGGTTGGATAATTAGCTAAATGTACAGATTCTTTACCAGTTAATTTAGTATATATTTCTTCTGCAGCAAAAGGTGCGATTGGAGCGATAAGTTCACAAATACCTACTAATATATCGTATGTTACTTTATATACTGCAAGTTTACTTGTATCATTCTCGCTTGCCCAGAATCTTCTTCTATTACGTCTAATATACCAGTTAGATAAATCTTCTGAAACAAAATTTTGAATAGCTCTTGTAGCAATAGTAGCATCAAATTTATCCATTGCTTCTGTTACGACTTTAACAAGTTTATTGTATTTAGAAATTAACCATTTATCTATTTCTTCTAAATCATCATATTTTATTTCATATTCTTTAGGATCTATATTATCAATATTAGCATACATAATAAAGAATGTATAAGTATTTTTTAAAGTACTAAAGAATTTTGAACTTACTTCTTTAACTCCATCTTCATCAAATCTAAGTGGTGTCCATACTGGTGAAGTATAAAGCATATACCATCTAATTGGATCTGCTCCATATCTTTCTAACACAGTAAATGGTTCAATAGCATTTCCTTTACTCTTATGCATTTTATGTCCATGTTTATCTGTTACTAAGTCATTTACAAGTACATTTTTATATGGACTTTTTTCCATTATAAATGTTGAAATTACAAGTAATGAATAGAACCATCCTCTTGTTTGATCTATACCTTCACTGATGAAATCAGCTGGGAATTGACTTTCAAACAACTCTTTATTTTCAAATGGATAGTGGTATTGAGCAAAAGGCATTGCACCTGAATCAAACCAACAGTCTATAACATCTTTAATTCTTGTCATAGATTTACCACATTTTTCACATTTAATATGTACATCATCAACATATGGTCTATGAAGTTCTATAGAAGTATCTATATCTTCAATTGCTTTTTCTACTAATTCTTCACGTGATCCTATCATTTCTTTATGACCACATTCGCATTCCCATAAAGGAATTGGAGTACCCCAATATCTATTTCTTGAGATGGCCCAGTCATTTAAGTTTTCTAACCAGTTACCAAATCTTTTTTCTCCAACATAATCAGGATACCAATTAACAGTTTTATTAGCTTCAATAATCTTATCTTTATAATCAGTAACTTTGATATATAAACTTGGTTTAGAATAGTAAACAAGCGGTGTTTTACATCTCCAACAATGTGGATAGTTATGTACCATTTTTTGTTTTTTAAATATTTTATCTTCATTAGCTAAATATTTAATTATTTCTATTTCAAGTTCACTATCAACAACTAATCTTCCTTTCCAAGGACCCTCTGTATAACATCCATTTTCGTCTACTGGGTTTAATACTGGTAGATCATACTTTAACCCTACTTCATAGTCATCTTGACCAAATGCAGGGGCGATATGAACGATACCTGTACCATCTTCCATTGTTACATAATCAGCACATGTTACAAAGAATGCTTTTTTATTAACACTCAAGAAATCCATATATTGTTCATATTCTAGATATTCTAAATCTTTTCCAGTATACTCTTCTACTACTTCGAAGTCATCTCCAAGTACTTTATGTGCTAATTTTTCAGCTACTATGAAATTATATCCTTTTGATAAACATTTTACATATTTTTCATTTGGGTTTACACAAGCAGCAACATTTGACATAAGTGTCCAAGGAGTAGTTGTCCAAATTAGTAAATACGTATTTTCTTGTTCTTTAACTTTAAATGGTACAGTTACTGTATTAACAGTTATTTCTTTATAACCTTGAGCAACTTCATGACTTGCTAGTCCAGTACCACATCTAGGACAATATGGTAGTATTTTAAGCCCATTATAGATTAAATTAGCATCAAAGAATTTCTTTAATATCCACCATTCTGTTTCAATATAATCATTATTATATGTTATATATGGATTTTTTAAATCAATAAATTGTCCCATTTTATTTGTAAAGTCTGTGAATGCTTTTTCATTTTTCCATACACTTTCTCTACATTTTTCATTAAACTCTTTAATTCCATATTTTTCAATATCGCCTTTACCACTAAATCCAAGTTCTTTTTCAACTTGAACTTCTACTGGTAATCCATGGGTATCCCATCCTACTTTCCTAAGTACTCTATAACCTTTCATTGTTTTATATTTACAGAAAGTATCCTTAAGTAACTTAGCAAGCATATGATGTATTCCTGGCATTCCATTAGCAGTTGCTGGGCCATCAAAGAATACAAAGTTTTCATTATCTTTTCTGTTTTCAATTGTTTTATAAAGTAGATTTTCATTTAAAAACTTTTCAGTTAAACTACCTTCTACTTCACTAGCTTTTCTTTTATCTAATTCTTCAAATTTACACATATCATTTACGTCCTTTCTTTTTAGTTTTTACCATTTCTTTTTTCTTTAGATGAAATGTAAGAAAATTTAATCGATCACTACTATTTTCTCCTAATCCATATATTAAATTATCATCTACTTCATCTATTTCATATCCATTATCAGATATTTTTTCATTTATAATATTCCATAAATCTGTTAGGGTTACATCTTTTTTTACTGTCATTGAATGTCCTAAAGATTTAATTGGTTTTTCATACATTAATATAAAGTTATAACTTCTTTCAGTTTTTAAAAGACCTTTTTTTGTTTTTATATTACAAAGCATTTTTCCAGTTTCATCTACTTGCTTTTTTGCTTCCAAAGTATATAGTCCAAAATAATAATCAAATAAAATATTCTCAATATCTTTATAATATAATACTATTGATGCACTTTCTTCCATAATATTCCCCCTAAAATTTTAAATTATTTAAATCTTCTTTATCTATATTTAATACTCTAACTTCTATTTCAGTATTCATAAAACCTCCCCTAAACATAAAAAAACTATTATAAATATAGGGGTGAATTAACCACGGTACCACCCTATTTCATAATAGTATTATGCACTTTAAATGATATAACGTTCATTACTCGTTTTAATCTTATCCATTAAAAGTATCTAGAGTGATCTATATAATATTTGTTTTATCTAATCTCACCAAACTTAGACTCTCTTGAAAACGCCTACTATATCGTCTCTATCATTTACTTTAAAACTCTACTTTTTCAATATCATCAACCATTTCTAGTTGAGCTTCTATTAAACCTCTTAATTTACGTTTGAAGATTGTTACATTTCTTTTTAGCATTTCTGCTTCCATTTCAGTACGTTCTGCTTTTAATAATGATTCATTTACAATACGACTAGCATTCATTTTAGCATCATTCAAAATTATTTCACTTTCTCTATGAGCATTAGATTTAATTTGATCTGATGTTTTTTGAGCCATCATAATTGCCCTATTAAGTGTACCTTCCATTCTCTCATATTGAGCAAGTTTTTCTTGCATACGAGAAGTACTAGCTACTAACTTACTTAATTCTTCAATTTTTTTATCCTTCAAAGCAATTTCTCTATTTTTAGCCTTATTATCTTCAATCATTCTTTCAACTTGTTTGATAACTTGATCTAAAAATTGATCTACTTGCTCTGGAGTATAATTTCTAAACGTTTTATTATCCATAAGCATCCCTCAAACGTTGTGCTTTATATATTAGCACAAATATTATTCTTTTTCAAGTATTTTTTTACCATTCGTAATTTATATTATCTTCGTCTTTATCTTTACTATCTTTTTCAGTTTCATCTGTTATTTTACCTTGTACATTAATATTATTTGGTGTACATAAGAAAATACCACTTCCTATTTTTTGAATGTTTCCTTTAATTGCATATATAGTCCCACTCAAAAAGTCCATGATTCTTTTAGCTTGATCACTAGTAACTCTTTTAAGATTTACTACTACGGTATTTCTTTTCTTTAAGTGATCAGCTATTTGTTGTGCTTCTGAATAAGCTCTTGGTTCAAGTAGAATCATTTTAGCTCCACCTTCTTCAGTCATAGCTTCTTCAGTACTTATATCATAATATTCATTACCATTTCCTATTTTTTCTTCATCTTTATCAAATAAGTTTTTAATAAAACCCATGATTATTCCTCCAATTCTAACGTCTACTATAAACATTTTAACACATTTCTAATAAAAATGAAACATATTTTATCTATTTTTTTTGACAAAGTATTTAATAAAAAAGATAATAATTGTTTTTTATTATCTTTTTTTGTATTTTTATATTACTTATAACTTTTCTATATTATTAACTACTACTTGATGTTTATCAAATCTTTTCTCTACTTTACCTTTTACAAGGATGATATCTCCATTATTTATTTCATTAAATTTTTCATAAATTTTAGGAAATAATACTATATCTACATTTGATAATTCATCACTACCACTTATAAATGCCATCTTATCTCCTTTTGAAGTATTAACTTCTTTTATTTTATCTACATAAACTATTATGTTTATTACTTTATCAAAAAATAATTCTATTTCATTTAAATTAACTATATTAGAATATTTTAATTTTAATTCTGTTATAGGATTATTTGTAAGATAAAGTCCAAATACATTTAATTCTTGTTCCATTAATTCTTTATTAGTATATTCTTCATACACAGTTATCTCTGGTGGCAAAGCAAAATCTCTATCTAAATCTTTAATTAATTCCCCATAATTTATAATAGCATCTAAATTATTTATAAGAGTATTTTTATTATATCCAAAACTATCAAATACACCTGCATATATAAGTGATTCCAATGTTTTTATTGTTACACTTTTTCCATAGCATCTTTTAATAAAATCAAATATATCGATATAATTTCCATTTTCTCTTTCTTTTATTATAAGTTCTGAACCCATTGTACCTACATTTCTTATATTAGATAGTGGATATCTTATACCTTTATCTTCTATTTTATATTTTCTTTCACTTAAATTTATATCTGGTTTAAGTATATCTATGTTATTTTTTTTAGCTTCATAAATATATTGTTTTGTTTTTTTATCATCATTTATTTCCATAGAAAGTAAGTATGTAATAAAATTTTTAGGGAAATGTGCTTTTAGATAAGCCATTTTATATGCTACTATTGAGTATCCTATTGAATGAGATTTATTAAAACCATATTCAGCAAACTTAAGCATAAGTTCATATACTCTATCAACTAATTTAGCATCATAACCTTTATTTAAAGCTCTTATTGTAAATTTTTCTTTTTCTTTAAGTAATATATCTTTTTTCTTTTTACTCATAGCTTTTCTAAGTATATCAGCTTCACCTAATGTATAATCTGCCATACTTCTAGCTATTTGCATAATTTGTTCTTGATATATCATAATACCATAAGTAGGTTTTAAAATATTCTCTAAACTAGGATCTATATAATCTATTTTTTCTTTACCATTTTTTCTATTAATATATGTTGGTATATTTTGCATAGGTCCTGGTCTAAATAATGCTATAGCAGCAAATATATCATCCATACTAGTTACTTTAAGTTTTCTTAAGAAATTAATCATACCATCTGATTCAAACTGAAATATACCTATTGTATCTGCTTTATTAAAAACATTTAAAGCTTTAGTATCATTTAAAGGTATTTTATCAAATTTAATATTTAAATTATAATCTTTATTTATACTATCTATAATATTATGTATTGTAGTTAAATACTTAATAGCAAGAAAATCCATTTTCAAAAGACCAATTTCTTCTAGATATGTCATATCATATCCACTTACATAAAAATCATGACTTTTATCTAAAGGAATTATTTCATCCAAATCTACATTAGACATAATAACACCTGCTGCATGTATAGAAGTATGTCTTTTTAAACCTTCAAATTTAATAGCAATCTTATAACAATCTTTTAAATCTTCTTTTCTGTCTAATAAATCTTTTATTTTTGAATTATCATTGTAATTTTCTTTAAGTGTTTTTCTTGAATCTATTAATTTACATAAATTATCTATTAGCCCTAATTCTATATCTAAAGTCTTACCAACATCTCTTATAGCTTGTTTAGCACCTAAAGTACCAAAAGTAATAATTGGAACAACTTTTTTCATACCATATTTTTGTATACAATAATTAATTACTTCTTCACGTTTTTCATGTTCAAAGTCTATATCTATATCTGGCATACTAATACGTTCTGGATTTAAAAATCTTTCAAATAGTAAATTATATTTAATAGGATCCACATCTGTAATCATAAGGCAATATGATACAAGTGAACCTACTGCACTTCCTCTTCCGGTACCTACTATTATATTATTTTCTTTAGCATACTTAACATAATCAGATACTATTAAGAAATAATCACAAAATCCCATTTTATTTATTACTTCTAATTCATATTTAAGTCTATCTTTATATATTTGTTTTACTGTATTACCGAAATGATATCTTAATCCTTCTATACATTTTTTCTTTAAATATGTGTAGCTATCAATTCCTTCTTCATTAGTAAATTTAGGCATTAATTTTTGATTAAAAGGGATTTCTAAGTTACAAAGATCTGTTATTAAATGATTATTATCTATACTTTCTTTAAATTTATTATTAAATTCTTCTTCTATTAATACGTAGTTATTTAAATGATTACTAGATACTAAATCTATTGTAACACCAGTTCTTACTGCATCTATATATTTTATATATTTACTATCTTCTTTAGTTAAATACAAAGTTTCATTCATATAAACAGTATTATTTCCATCTATATTATTTAATTCATCTATATTTTTATAACCAATAAACATGTGTTTATAAAAACTTTTTATATCATTATAAATACTTAAGCTTTCATAAGGAGTTATACACACTAAATGTTTAGAATGTTTTTCTAATTCTTTTAATTCTAAATTTTTTTCACTTTGTAGTGTGCATAACTTTATTAAATTTTTATATCCATCATAATTTTCTGCATAAAGAACAATTTTTTTATCATTATATTCTACTTCTAACCCTATAATAGGTTTGATATTGTTAGTTATGCACAATTTATAAAAATCCATAACTCCATACATATTATTATCAGTTATAGTAAGGGATTGTATGTTATTATCTTTTGCATACTCTATTAAATCTTTAACTTTAATTAAAGATGTTTGTAAGCTATTATCTGTTTTTATATAAAGTGGTGTATACATATTATCCCTCCTACATATATTTTACTATAAATCACTTTTATTTTAAACAAAATTGTGCAAAATATTTGACTTATTTTTAAAAATATGATAAACTTTATTGGCATAGGGAAAAAAACTTTGAATGGAGGAATAATATGGCAGTTAAAGCAACAAGCAAAAAACCATTATCTGGAAATAGAAGATCTCACTCTTGTAGAGCTACTAAACATATGCAAAAAGTTAACTTACAATTAGTAACTTTAGCAGATGGTACTAAAGTAAGAATGAGCGCTAGAGAAAAAAGAACTTTAAGTAAATCTGAAAAATAAAAAGAAGCGTATGCTTCTTTTTTTATTTTATCTTACAGGAAAATCTTCATAAAGATAATCATCTTGTTCATTTTCTTTTTTAGAGTAATTATACTCTAATTTTTCTCTCTTTTTTTCAGTATAGTGGTCTCTTATTGCGGTTAATACTTGTTTTCTTATTTCTAATCTATCCAATTCTGGAACCTCTGCTTTTTGACCATTATTATTAAATTTACTTACTAAAAATAAAGGAATTAATGATTTCGTACTAATTAAATTTCCCATTCTGTATGCAGCATCAAATTCTTCTAATTTTTGTATTATACATTTTACTTCTTCAATTATTTGTTCAATTATTTTATTTTCTGTTAAATTATATTCATAAATCAATTCTTCTAACTTCTTTTTATAAAAAGGAACTAACTCAACATTAAAATAATATATATTTAATAAATTACTTTCTATTAATCCTATCCATTTTTGTTCATTTATATATATTTCTTGATAAAAATTATTATCTAATGCCATTTTAATTCCTCCTATCATATATATTTTAACACAAATTTATATTTTTTTATACTATTTTATAAAAAAAACAGTTAAATTATCTAACTGTTCTTACTCTTTCTAATCTTTCTTCTAAATCATTTTCGGATTCTTTTAAACTTGTAATTAGATTTGGTTTATGAATAACAATATCTTGTATTTTTGACCAAGTTGTTGCATGGAACTTAATAGTTCCTTTTGAAACAGCTCTAATATATTTCCAGAATCCAGTTTTTATACTTAAGCCTATCTTACTAATATTCGATATATCTTTTCGTTTAAGTTCATTTTCTAATTCTTCTATTCTTTCTATTGATCCAGCTAAAGTATCTGATATTAATGTATATTCATTACCTTTTCCTTTAATTGGAATTTTTATTTCAATTCCTGCAATTTTAACTTTTTTAGTATCAAAAGTTTCTTTTTTACCCATCTCCCATTTACTTATTTCTTCTTGGGCTTTTTCCATTTGTGCGACTATATTTGATAAACTCATCCTATATGAAAATGTATCATGCGATTTTTGGCTTTGTAATAATTCTATTTGTTTTTCTAAAAATTTTATTTTATTTTGATACTTTGCTATATATATTTCTCGATAATAATTATCATATACGTTATCTAATTTTTTTTGCACTATAGTTTTAAAACTTTTACTTTCATCTTCTTTTAAAGATATTTTTCGTCTACGAAAACTATCTTCTATTCTTTTTCTGGGTTTTAATGAAGGTTTAAATGGTTTTTTAAATCCTCCAAATAAATTTGCATAATTTTTCATAATACTTTTCCTCGCTAACTAAGTTTATTATATCACAAATTGATATTTTTGCAAATTAAACCAAAAAAGAGCTTAATAAATTATAAGTTTTCTTTGTAAATTTACATTTAATATACTTTCCTTATATTCAGGTATTACAACATTATTTATATTTCCATCTGATATATATCTACTTTTTTCTAATAACTTAAAATTCATTTCTATATCAAATTCCTCACCATTATTATCATATGCCCTAATTCTCTTTAAAAATTTTGGATTAAATTCTGAAGAAAATGGTGAACTTTCAGCTTTCCATCCTACTCTTAACGCAGATTTTGTTTCATAAGTATTATTATTATAATTAGAATTAAAAATATAATTCATATTATCGTGCTCTAAACCATATGGCGATCCAAAAGGTAAAGCAATTATATTAACATACTTTCCAGGAATAAAACTATCTAAAAGTTCGTATACCTTACCTACTTCTTCACTAGTCTTTTTACTATTTACAGTAGTAAAGTCAACATGACTATACGTATGGTTACCAATATCATACCCATTTTCTATTAACCATTTTAATATTTTTTGATTATATTCTTTTTGTTGAAACAAACCACCATTAACAAAGAAAGTAGCAGTTACATTATAATCAGGATATTTTTCTTTAAAACTTTCAAGTATTCCTACTGCAGAATTTGGATCAATTATTATATTCCCATTTTCATCTAATCCTGTTACTTTTATATTATTAGAAAGTCCATCATCAAAAGTAAGAATAATAGGACTTTTCCCTAACTCTACATCTATGTTTCCATCTACATAGTCAGTAAGTCTTATCATTCTATATCCTTCATTATAATAAAATTCTAAATCATTTATAAAAGCTTCTGTAGTTCTTTGGTATCCATTTTTATCTACATTACCACCTGTATATTCAGTTTCACTATTTTTTTTATGATGTATTCCATGATACATCATAATAGGCACTTCACCTAATTCATCTACATTATTATTTTGATAATCTTCTATAGTTAATTCTTTAACTTCTTCTTTTATTTCATCTTTTTTATCTGCTTGTTCTTTAATTTCAGCATTAGTTTTTTCTTGTTCTTTACAACCTACTAAAACTAATATTAAAGCAAACAACACTAAAACTCTTTTCATACACTCTTCACCACTATTATTCTTTACAATTATATAATTTTTATTATTTTTCTTTATAAGGAATCCCTAAATGATTATAAGCTTTTTCAGTTACCATTCTACCTCTTGTAGTTCTTTTTAAAAGTCCTGTTTGAAGTAAATAAGGTTCATATACATCTTCAATTGTAGTTTGCTCTTCACCAATTGAAGAGGCAATTGCTTCTATTCCTACTGGGCCTCCATTAAATCTTTCTATAATTGATTTAAGTAAATTATAATCTGTTTCATCTAACCCAAGTTCATCTACTTTTAACTTATCTAAAGCTAATTTAGTAATACTTAAATCTATAATACCATTGCCCATAACCATAGCAAAATCTCTTACTCGTTTAAATAATCTATTACAAATACGTGGAGTTCCTCTACTTCTTCTAGCTAGTTCTAATGCAGCATCTTCATCTATTTCACATCCTAAAACTTTACTAGTTCTTATAGCAATCTTTTTTAATTCTTCCTCAGTATAATAGTTTAGTTTATTAATTATACCAAATCTGTCTCTTAATGGACTAGTCAAATCCCCTGCACGTGTAGTTGCTCCTACTAAAGTAAACGGAGGTAAATCTATCTTTATATTTCTGCTTGAATTTTCAGTACCTATTACTATGTCTAAAGTAAAATCTTCCATAGCAGAATATAGTATTTCTTCAACGAATCTAGGTATTCTATGTATTTCATCTATAAATAATACATCACCAGGTTCCAAATTAGATAAAACAGCTGCTAAATCCCCACTTTTTTCAATAGATGGTCCACTAGCTGTTTTAATGTTACTTCCAAGTTCATTTGCAATTATAAAAGCTAACGTTGTTTTACCAAGTCCAGGAGGCCCATATAAAAGAACATGATCTAAAGGTTCTTCCCTTAATTTTGCTGCTTTTATAAATATATTTAAATTTTCTTTAACTTCACTTTGACCAACGTATTCCTCTAAACTTTCAGGTCTTATGTTTTTTTCAAAATTATCTTCTACTAATTCTTCTTCACTTATTAATCTATCCATTTGATCTCTCCTTTCTTTTTATATATTCTAATACTTCTTTCCAATTTTTAATTTTATCTCCATATAATATACAATCTATATTTTCTTTTTTCATATTATTATAAACTCGTATATTATCATCTATCATTAAATCTAAATTTATTTTTTTGGCTATATCAGATTTCTCAAATTCACCAAAATAATATCCTGATATTTTAATTCCTTCTTTTTCTATAAATCCTCTAGTAAACTCCTCAATATTTTTACAATGTCCATTATTTCTAGCAGTTATTATTACAGGTTTATGTCCAATACTATTTAAATAATTAATAACTTCTTTAGCATCTTCCATTATTACAGCATTCTTTAATGTTTCATCTAAATAATTAGCAAAAATAAAGTTTTTTTCCTCTTCTGTCCAAGTATCTCTAAAACTCTTTTTAAAGTCTACATTATATTTTTTTATTACTTTATCAAAAGAATCACTAGAATTTACTAAAGTATCATCTATGTCTATTCCTATTATCATACTATTTCAGCATCAATTTTAATGCTTCCTTTATTTGTTCTTCTATATTTAAATCTGATTTGATAGAAGGAATAACTTTATTTATATCAGCTTGTTTATAACCTAATCCTTTCAATACCTCTATTAATTCATCATAGTCCTTAGATGAAGTATTAACTGCACTAGTATTTAGTTTTCCTTTTAAATCAAGTATTATTTGTTTAGCAACCTTATCTCCTATTTTTGGAAATTTTTTTAAATATAGCACATTTTCTCTTTCAATAGCATCCATAATTCCATTAATAGACCCTGTAGCAAGCATAGGTAGAGCCATTTTACAACCTAATCCTTTTACATCTATTAACTTTAAGAACAAATCTTTTTCTTCTTTAGTTTTAAATCCATATAAACTTTGTTCATCTTCTCTAACTTGATGATATACATATACTGTATATTCTTTATCTAATTCAAAAGAATATGGATTCGGGACATATATTAAATATCCTATAGCATTATTATCTACAACAATATAATTGCTCTCTTGATTAACTATTTTTCCTTTTATATATTCATACATACTATCACCACTATAAGTATAACACAAACAAATGTTTAAGACAAGAAAAAGATAGAAATTTCTATCTTTATTTATTTTTTAATTTAATTAATTGTATAACATTAGATACTATAAGTATTGATTCTGTTATTATACTTACATAAGAACTTACAAATATAGAATATAATACCCAAAATATTGAACTAGATATAGCACCTATAAGCAAAATCTTCTTTGTTTTAAATGTAATTAATATTAGATATAGGGAGTTTGCTACAAAAGGAAATACAGAATATATATTTTCATAAAAAATTATTGTTACTATAAGATATAAGAAAATAAATACTGGGATAATAATTTTTCTATTATTTGATTTTATCAATACTATATTTCTAAAAATCCCTATTAAACTGCAAAAAGCTCCTGATAATCCTCCAAGTAAGAAATAATGAACTGTATAAGCAAAGTTAGATGTAATTTGATAAGTTAATATAGTTGCATTTTCTTTTTTATAAAAGGATAAAACTAATATACAGAATCCAAGTAGTCCTATTAACTGTATGTAAAACATATTATTTATTTCCAAAATATTTTGCAGTTCTTACCATTTGAGCTGAATAACTCATTTCATTATCATACCAAGCAATAACTTTAACTAATTGTTTTCCATCTACTTCTATTACTTTAGTAAGTTGACCATCAATAAGTCCACCAAGGTAAGAACCTTTTATATCGCTTGATACAATTGGATCCATAGTAA
Source organism: Bacilli bacterium (assembly GCA_017536505.1). GTDB lineage: Bacteria > Bacillota_I > Bacilli_A > RF39 > UBA660 > UMGS1613. Next base: position 56,046 of record JAFXHG010000027.1, on the reverse strand, counting down.
ATCCTACTGTTTCATTAGCGTTTTGTTTAAATAAATTATTTATTTCTTCTACTGTTGTATTTCTTTCAAGTTCTAAAGTAAGATCTATTACTGAACCTGTAGAAACTGGAACTCTAAGTGCTCCTCCATCAAGTTTACCTTTTAAAGATGGAATAACTAATCCTATAGCACTTGCAGCCCCTGTTGAAGAAGGAACTATATTAGCAGCACATGCTCTACCACGTCTAGCATTTATACCTTTTTTATGAGCTATATCAAGAGTTGCTTGATCATTCGTATAAGCATGAACTGTAGTCATAAATCCTTTTTTTATTCCTATATTTTTTTCAATTATATTAAGTACAGGTGCTAAGCAGTTAGTTGTACAAGAAGCAGCACTTATTACTTGTTCAGTACCATCTAAAGTTTCTTCATTAACATTATATACTATTGTTTTTAAATCTCCTTTAGCTGGAGCACTAATTATAACCTTTTTTGCACCAGCAGTTATATGAGCACTTGCTTTTTCTTTATCAGTAAATCTACCTGTACATTCGAATACTTCATCAATATTTAATTCTCTCCATGGTAAATTAACTGGATCTGTTTCAGCATATACTCTAATTTTTCTTTCTCCAACAATTATATAATTATCTTCAAAACTAATTTCATTTACTCTATAATTTCCATGATTTGTATCATATTTAAGTAAATATGATAGTTGTTCTGCATCTGTTAAATCATTTATTGCGACAACCTCAAAATTAGGATCTTCCTCCATTATTCTAAATACTAATCTTCCTATTCTTCCAAATCCATTTATTGCGACTCTTATCATATTTATTCCTTCTTTCTAATTTTTAAAACAACTTCCCCCTATAAATTCTCTTAAAACCGAATCAGGTGGCACATCATCACTTGGTATTGGCAAAAAATTCCTTAAGAAATTTATAAGTCTTAATGCTTCTGGATATTCTGGATCATCTTCATTTACATTGAAAAGCAATGGTTCTACATAAGTTTTAAGAACCCCAACTTCATATATTAAAGATGAATTAACAACTACATCTACATCATCTTGAAACTTATATATATTTTCCCTTTCTCCTTTTTTTATCTCAGGCCACATTTTAATAGTATCACGGGCACCAAAACCTCTTGTTTTACTATCTCTTACAATTCTTCTTAATTTTCGGATATTACTTGTATGAATATAACTATGATGATCTATATTCATTTGAGTTAAAGGTGATATATAAATTTTGTATTTTTGATCTTTATTTATAGCCATGGTTAACTCATCATTTAATGCATGTAATCCTTCGACAATTATTATATCTTTTTCACCTAATTGTAAATAATTACCTTTATATTCTCTTTTTCCTGTTACAAAATTGTAAGTCGGTAAACTAACTTTTTTCCCATCTAAAAGTTCTACTAACTGCTTATTAAATAAATCAATATCTAAGGCTCTTACTGATTCAAAATCAGGTTTACCATTAGCATCTACAGGTCTTTTATCCATATCTGTAAAATAATCATCTAAAGCAATTGGATGAGTTACAAAACCTTTACTTCTTAAATATATATCTAATTTTTTAGATGTTGTAGTTTTTCCACTTGATGATGGCCCAGCAAGTAAAACTAGTTTTATATTTTTCTTACTACTATATATTTCATCAGCTATTTTAGCTAATTGACCATCATAATGAGCTTCTGCTAGATTAATAAGTTCTCCTATTTTTGCTTGAGAAACTATTTTATTTAAATCAGCAGCATTCTCTATCTCTAATATTCTACCCCATTTTGTATATTCTAAAAATTTATCAAATACTTTTTCATGATGAACATAATCTAAAACGCATTCAGGATTTTCTGTATCTGGCAAAGACATAACAAATCCATCTTCACCTGTATAAGTTAATTTAAATTCAGGTATTTGACTTGTACTATATGCCATCTTTCCATAAAAATAATCATATAAATCGTTTATTCTATATAAGTTAATATAAGTATTAGATATATATTTTAATACATTAACTTTATCTAATTTGTTAATCTTTTTAAAATATTTTATAGCATCTAATCTAGATACATTAAGTTTTGTAAATTTATAGTCTTCTTCTACTATAAATTTCATCTCTTTATATATTTTGTTTACTATATCCTTATTTATTTTAGCATTTCTAATAGTACAGAATACTCCTCTATCTATTGAGTGTTCTGTTATTAATTCTGCTTCTTCTCCTAAAACATTTCTAACAGCAAGAACAAGTATAAATCTAGCACTTCTAATATATACATTATTTCCTGTTTCTGAACTTCTATCAAAAAAATCAATATTACATTTTTTATTTAAAGTATCACTTAAATCTACTAAATTATTATTTACTTTTGCAACTAAAATATCATAATTATAGTTATGTTTAAAATGTTCTGAAATACTTTTATAAGTTGTTCCTTCATCAAACTCTACTACTTCATTACCCCTAAACGTTACTTTAAACTTTTTATTCATTTTATCATCTACCTTATATAATCATTTTATCAAAAAAAAAATACTTTGTCGACTTATTTTATGCATAAATAACTTATTTTATTACTATTATATTGATAGGAGATGATTTTATGATAATACCAACAGTTATTGATAAGGTTAATAATAGTGAAAGAGTTTATGATATTTATTCTAGATTACTTAAAGATAGGATTATAATTATTAATGGTGAAATAGATAATAACTTAGCTAATAGTGTTGTTGCTCAACTACTCTATTTAGATTCTATTAACAATGAAGATATAAATATTTATATTAATTCCCCAGGAGGTAGTGTTACTGATGGAATGGCTATTTATGACACTATGAATTATATAAATAGTGATGTTTCAACAATTGGTATGGGAATATGTGCTTCCATGGCTGCTTTTTTACTTAGTAGCGGTAAAAAAGGAAAAAGATATGTATTACCAAATAGTGAAGTCATGATTCATCAACCTTTAGGAGGAGTAAAAGGTCAAGCTACTGAAATTAAGATAGCTGCTGAACATATTTTAAAAACTAAAGAAAAGTTAAACAAAATACTTTCTCTCAATACAGGAAAAGATTTAGATATTATAGAAAAAGATACAGATAGAGATAATTTTATGGATGCTAATACTGCTTTAGAATATGGTATTATTGATGAAATAATTAAAAACAAGAAAAGATAGAAACATTATGATTTTATAAAAAAACTACAGATATTCTGTAGTTTTATATTTTTTAATCAAATAAACTTAATTGGTTAGATTCACTCATACCATTAAATATACCCATAGATTTCATTTTTTCTATAAGAGTACCTGATACTTTAGCTCTATATTGAACTTCTTCAATACTTAAGAAAGATCTTTTTTCTCTTTCTTCCACTATATTTTTAGCAACTGTATCTCCAAGCCCATCTATACTTGAGAAAGGTGGATAAATACTCTTATCATCTTTAACACCCCAAACAGTAGCATTACTTTTATCTAAATCTACTGGCAAAAACTTAATACCACGAGCAGTTGCTTCTAAGCAAACCTTTAAACTTTCAAGTTGTCCCATTTCTTTATTTGTTGCTTCATATCCTTTATTTTGTATTTCTAGTATTTTATTTTTTATAGCATCGTACCCTTTTATCATTACTTCTACATCTACATCAGTAGCTTTTGAAGTAAGCCAAGATGCATAGAAATATACAGGCATATGAACTTTATACCAAGCTATTCTAAATGCGCTTATAACGTATGCTGCTGCATGGGCTTTAGGGAACATGTATTTAATCTTTCCACAAGAATCTATAAACCACTTCTCTATTCCAGCTTCTTCCATTGTTTTTTTATGACTAGCCCAAGTTTCAGGATCTTTTGAAGCTCTTCCCTTACGTACAAATTCCATTATCTTAAACGCTTTTATTGGTTCTACACCTTTATACATAAGATAAACCATTATGTCATCACGACATCCTATAACTTCTTTAAATGGAACTATATTATTTTTTATTAATTCTTGAGCATTACCAAGCCAAACGTCAGTACCATGAGAAAGTCCTGATATTTTAATAAGTTCTGCAAAAGTTGTTGGTTTAGTTTCAGCAACCATTCCTATTGTAAATGGTGTCCCAAATTCTGGAATCCCAAGTGTTCCTGTTGTACACATTATTTGTTCATTAGTTACACCAAGTGCTTTAGTAGATGTAAATATACTCATAGTTTCTTTATCATCAAGTGGTACCTTAAGTATATCAGTTCCAGTTAAATCTTGTATCATACGAAGTTGTGTTGGATCTGAATGCCCTAAAATATCCAATTTAAGTAAATCTTGATCGATAGCATGATAATCAAAATGAGTTGTTCTCCAAGCACTATTAGGATCATCAGCAGGAAATTGGAATGGAGTAAAATCTGATACTTCCATATAATCAGGAACAACTACTATACCTCCTGGGTGTTGACCTGTTGTTCTTTTAACTCCTGTACAACCTTGCGCTAAACGTTCTATTTCAGCAGTCCTCATTACTATATTTTTATCTTCACAGTATCCTTTTACAAATCCAAATGCAGTTTTATCAGCTACAGTACCAATAGTTCCAGCTCTATAAACATTATCAACACCAAATAATACCTTTGTATATTCATGAGCAGAAGCTTGATTTAAATCAGAGAAGTTAAGGTCTATATCTGGTACCTTATCTGCATTAAATCCAAGGAAAGTAGCAAATGGCATATCCTGCCCATCTTTGTACATAGCTTCTCCACATTTTGGACATTTCTTATCAGGTAAGTCAAATCCACTTGAATATGTAGCACCTAATTCATTACCTTTTTCATCTTTAAATATACTATGTTTACATTTTAAACATCTATAATGAGCAGGTAATGGATTTACTTCTGTTATTCCCATCATAGTAGCAACAAAACTTGATCCAACAGATCCACGTGAACCTACTAGATATCCATCATCATTTGAATGTTTAACAAGTTTTTGAGAAATCAAATATATTGGATCGAATCCCCCACCTATAATTCCTCCTAAACTCTTATTTAATTTTTTTTCTAAAGATTTATCATCTAGTTCTCCATCTTTTTCATCCCAGTTTTCTTTTATATATTCTTTTAGCATTTCTTTAACACTATCGAATCCTTTTAAAATACTTTCATGGACTTTAGAATAAACTTGTTTTTCTAAATCTTCTTCAGTTATATTAGGGTTTGCTTTCTTTACATTATTAAGACAACATTTGTAAACAATATCTCCATAAAGTTCAGTAGCAATTCTTCCTTCTATATTAAATGGAAGTGGATTTCCATACCAATCACTTGCTTTTGTATAAACTAAATCAGTAACTACACTTGGACAATCTAAGTAACTAGATCCATCATCACTCTTTATTCTTGGAGAAAAAGGTATTCCACCAGTATCTATAATTACTTCTATCTCTTCTACCATATCAAGTACTTTGTTAGTATTTTCTACAACTATTTCATATGATAAATCATCACCTAAAAATTCAAAATCTTCTAACATTTCTCTTGTAGTACGATAGTGCATTGAAGGTATTTTAGTTATACTACTTTTAGCAAGTGGATGTCTTCCTCCACCAGGTACTTTTTGATTTACAATTATTTCACGATATATTTTATCTTCACGTGTAAAATGATGTACATCTCCAGTAGCAACTATTATCTTTCCAGCTTCTTTAGTTGCTTCTACTACTTTTCTTATATGATTTTGTAATTCTATTTCATCTTTAAAATCACTAGTTTGTATTAAATGATTATAACATTCAGGAGGTTGAACTTCCACATAATCATAAAAATTAATTATATTAGTTAATTCTTGACCTTCCTTACTTCTTGATTCTCTAAATACTTCAGATTCATAACAACCGCTACCAATAAGTAATCCTTCTCTAAGTTCTTCTAATTTACTTCTAAGTATTCTAGGAGTCTTATATAGATATACTGTATTAGCAAGTGAGATTATTTTAAATAAATTTTTTAAACCTACTTTATTTAATGCGATAGCATTAAAATGATATGTTCTACCAAATTTATGTATCTCATCTTTAGAAATAAGTTTATCTAAATCAGATATAACTTTAAAATTTTGAGATGTTAACTTTTGTAACATCTTACTAAATACTAAAGCTGTTCCTTCAGCATCGTAATCAGCTCTATGGTGAGCATCTTCTTCCCAAGGTACATTATATCTTTTTACTAAAGCTGATAGTCCATGTCTAGCAAATCCTTGATCTAGTGTTCTTGATAATTCTAATGTATCTATTACAGTATTTTTAAATTCACCTAAGTTATACTTTCTCATAGCCATTTCAATAAATGAAATATCGAATTTAGCATTATGCGCTACCATAGGAAGATCTTCTGCCCATTCTAAGAAACGTTTCGTAACTGTTTCTTCATCATCCTTACCTTTAACCATATCATCAGTTATACAAGTAAGCTCAGTGATTTTCTCTGGTATTGGTCTTTTAGGATCTATTAATTCATCAAATCTATCTATAATATTTCCATCACATATTTTAACCGCACCAATTTCAATCATTTGATCTCCACCAGCTGCATTAAACCCTGTTGTTTCTGTATCGAATACTACATAGGTAGTTCCTTTTAAAGCTAAATCAGTAGGTCTTACTACTATATTTACTGTATCATCAACTAAAGTAAGCTCTACACCATATAATCCTTTAAATTTTTCTTTTGGATCTTCTATTTTTTTATTATGAGATCTTATCATATCATATACAACAGGAAAAGCTTGACAACCATTATGATCTGTTATAGCTACTCCTCTATATCCCATATCAATACATCTGCTTATAAGTTCACAAGTATGTTTACCTAAATCAAGTTTAGTTACTCCATCCATTTGGCTCATCATAGTATGAGCGTGCAACTCTACTCTTCTTACAGGTGCATCATCTATTATTTTTACATCTTCATGATTGCTTATATTAATATCCATAATACTAAGTACATCTTCATTAGAATATTTGTCTTCTTTAATAGATCCTCTAAACTTAAACCACTTACCTACTTTTAAAGCTTTAGATAATCTTTTACTTTCTTCATCACCATTTATAAATATCTTTGCATATATACTATCTGTTCTATCAGTAATTTTTAAAGTAAATATTCTTAAGTCTGTTTTTGTTTCTCTTACATCAATACCAAATATTTCACTTTCTACAGTAATTAATGGAGTCTTACCTACTATTGTATCCATTCTAACTATTTCATCATCTATAACTCTACCAAGTATTACATTTGGGTCATCTACAGTTTCAATTCTTTTAGGTGTGTAATTTTTCTTCCATGCTGGCTTTTCTTCAATAATCGGTTGTTCTTTTAATATAGATAAATCTACATTACTTCCATCTACTTTAGAATTTTCTATTTCTTCCTGTATTTTTAAAGACTCTTCTTCATCTACTAAAATATCTAATACTGCATCATATCCTACTCTATTTAGATATTCTTCAATTTTTAATTTATATTCTTCAAGTTTCTTTAACTCAGCTACATTATCAACATATATAACTATTTTAGATTCTTTTTGTTCTATTTTATTATCTATAAACATACTTAACATAGAACTTTCTTTACTATAAAACTGTATTATGTTTTTTAAATATTCTTTTAATAAATTGTTGTTTTTATTTTTTACATTAAATACTACATTTACACTTTTTACATCTTTAAAAGATTTTTTTAATTTATTTATAAATTCTTCATATAAAGATATTTCTAAAGTATCATTTATATCAATATAAAAACAATAATTAGTTTTCTCTTTATTAGCTATTATTTTATCTAATTTAGCATCTTTTAAATATTCTATACACTCTTCTGATAAATTTAATTTTTTTATTAATGTATTAATTTTAGAGTCCATACTACCACCTAATATATAGTATATCAAAAATAAATATCATTTTAAAGAAAAAACAAAAAAATAATCAAAGTTTAATTGATTATTTTTGTTTAACACTCATTTCATATTGAGTACTTAATGTTTCCTCTTTTGCTTCAAATACTTTATTTAATATTTCTAATATATCCGTTTTTAATATATAACCATCTTCATTAGTTGAAACATTTGCTTTTGTTTCTTCAATAATTCTTTTAGATTCTTCTTTTCCAAACACTCTAAATAAATCTGCTTGAGATATTTTACTATCTTTAAACAATAACTGAGTACTATATTTTTTTAATTGTTGATTAATTGCATCTATTATATCTTTTGAAATCCCTTGTTGATTTAAATTTTCTTTAACTATATATGTTTTTCCTTTATCTTTAGAATATAAAATTTCTATAGCTTTATTTATATCATTAGGTATTACTTCTTCCCCACAAGGTAAACTTAAACATTGTTCATTAGATTTTAACTTTTCTATTTCTTTAATTATTTCATTATAAACAGTATTTAATAAATCAATTTTATCGTCAGATATTATTTCTGTTTCAACAACTTCTTCTTTTATTTCAGTCGATTCAAACATACCTAAATATTCTTTAGACTTTTCTAATGCTTGTTGTAAAGTATTTATATTGTCGTTTATTTCAATGCTTGTTTGATATAAATTTCTCCAATCATTTCCATTAATAACTTGACTTTGTTCATTATATTCATACTGAAAATCAGATAACTTAGTCATTATAGAATTATAATGAATTTGCTCGTCATTTAATTTATTTTTTATTACATCTTGTTCAGAAATTAATTGTTTTTGTAAATCAATAATTAATTCGTTTAATTTTTCTTTTTCAGCCAGATTTAGATGTTCTAAAAAAGCTAAGTTCTTCTTTAATTCATTCTCTTTTTCTTTGTAAGCTTGTTGTAAATCTTTTCTTATCATTGATCCATAACCAGAATAAAATCTTGGATTTGAACTTATAGATTCTTTTATATAGTTTTCTATTTCTCGATTTCTATTTGCAATTAATTTTTCTAATCTAAGTTTAAGGGTATTTATATCTATATTTAAGTTTTCTAAATATTCCTTCTTTTTAAAATAAGGTTCCATTATTTCATTTAATTTATCAAAAATATTTTTCATTGCAACCTCCTATATTAAGCATCCTTCATTAGAGCAAATTGACTTAATATATAATCAAGTTCTGCATTATCTTTAACTTCTTCTAGAACTATATCTTCTTCCTTTATTTTTTCTGTAGCTATAACAATGTTAAGAGGTTTAAAGTTACTTATTAGAAAAACATAACGAACGTTATGAAGATAAATAGAATTAACTACTATATACTCTTTACTATCATCTAATTTTACTATTTCTCCTACTTCTAACATATTACACCTCTATTCTAATTGTAAATCACTACCTCTTTTTAAATAGTCATTAACAGGTAATATTATTACCGGTCTTACTCCATATCCAAGTTCTTCAACGCCTACTATTCCTATACTATCTAAAGTACCTACTTCATGAAGTTCATATGATCCTATAGCATATAATCTAAATTTTTGAAATTCATTATCTTCTTCAAAAAGAGCTGTACCAAGCCAATAACAACTTGAATACACCCAAGTTTTAGCACCGCCTGATACACAGCTATTTGCTTTTACTTCTTCGCAACCTAATTTTTTTACCTGTTTGTATGAAGGAGGGAACGCTAATAAATTATCAACACCACTACTTATTAAATAATTTTTATAATTTTCTATATGTTCATATATTAACGAATTATTATCGTATACCCAAACTGGAAAAGATGTTCCATATTCACTTTTTAAAGCGGACTCCTCTAACCAATAATTTTCGCTTGCATACATAATGTCTCCATATTTTTGATATCCATGATCTAACCATCCTACTGCTTTTTCTTCCTGTATACCATATGTTGACTCGTTTGGATACTTATGATCCCCTATATTTAAATTGTGTTTTGCTAATAAAGATACTGTATTTTCACTCGCTTTTTCATGGTCTGGAACTACATAAAAACTTTCAGTTCCACATGTTACTATATCTCCTATATTTAATAATCCATTATTATTATCATCTTTTGTCATTAAACAAGCAGTATCAACATATTCACAAGATAATGAGTTATCAGATAAAACTGTATACTCTAAAAAATTATTATCTACTATTTTGTTTGTATTTGGATTAGTTGTATTTTTTTTAACATTACCATATTCAATTAAAGTTGATATATTTAATTTTATTAATGAGTTAGGTGTTGAAAGTTCTGGAAATGAATCTATATTGGAATATATATAAGATTCACCTGCTAAACATAAATTATCAACCATATTATCATATTTTTTTTCTTCATCTTCTCTTGATATATTTAAAAGATTTGGAAAGCATACTAAGAATATAGCTGCTAAAACTACTATAATTGCAGTTAACTCAATGAGTGTAAATCCCTTATTATTCATATAATCACCTATCATATAAATGATACCATAAAATGCATTTTTATACAATAAAAAAAGCTTAAAATATTTTTAAGCTCTTGAAGCATATTTTCCATCTGCAGTATATACAGATATAACTTCATCATTTTCAATAAATAAAGGAACTCTAACAATTAATCCTGTTTCTAATTCTGCATCTTTTGTAGCATTATTAGTAGTATTTCCTTTTACTGCTGGTTCAGTTTTAACAACTTTTAAATCTACTTGAGCTGGTAGTATTATACCTAATAATTCTCCTTCATAGAAAGAAATTAAAACATCTAATCCTTCTTTTAAATAATTAACATTATCTCCTAATTGTTCTTTAGTTAAATCTATTTGTTCATATGTTTCCATATTCATGAAGTTATAAGAATCGCCATTTGCATATAAAAATTGCATTCCTTGTTTTTCAACCATAGCTTTTTCTAACTTAACACCTGAATTAAATCTTTTTTCAACTATAGATCCTGTGCGAAGATTTTTTAATTTTGCTTGAACAAATGCTGCACCTTTTCCAGGTTTAACATGAGAGAATTCAAGTACTGTATATATATTATCTTCAAAAAGGATTGTCATTCCATTTTTAATATCATTTACGTTAAACATTTTACTCCTCCTCCCCTTAATAAAGTTTTAATACTATTTAGCTTCTTTATGAAGAGTATTCTTTTTACATTTTGGACAGAATTTATTTAATTCTAAACGATCTGTAGTATTCTTTTTATTTTTTTCAGTACGATAATTTTCTTCTTTACATTCAGTACATTTTAGAGTTATTCTTTGTCTAGCTTCTCCTTTTTTTGCCATAGTTTCTCCTCCTTTTTTTTAATGTTCCAATATATTATAGCAAATTATCCATAAATTTCAAAGTATTTTTTGCTAACTTTTTGACTTATTCTTGTATTTACACGACTCATTTGAGAATAAGTAACTTCTTCTGGAGCTACATCAGGTGAAATTACAGTAAATACTACTTCTGGATTATCGTATGGAGCATATGCTGCAAATGTAGCTGTAGTAGTTGCTGTATCTATTATTCCATCTCCATCTGTATCTAAAAAACTTTGAGCAGTTCCAGTTTTCCCTGCAGGTTTATAGCTATAATCTACATAACCAGATCCTGTACCTCCAGGGGCAGTTACTTGTTTAAATCCTTCTTTTACTCTATCTAAATATTTATCTTTTGTATTTATTTTATTTAGTTCCTTAGGTTTTGTTTCATAAACTATACTTGTTAAATTCTCTTCGCTAGAATTAAATACAGCTTTTAATAAATATGGTTGCATTCTTACTCCATCATTAGCAATCGTAGACATATATTGTGATAATTGAATTGGAGTATAAGTATCATATTGTCCTATCGAAAAGTCTAAAAGTAAACCTGATAATCTATTTTCTCCTTTGTATCCTAAAGACTCATTAGGCAAATCTATTCCTGTTTTTATACCTAATCCAAACTCAGCAAATGTTTCTCTATATATATCAAAAGCTTTTTCATTTATCACAAGTGGTTTATTATAACCATAATTACCTTCCCCAACTTTTATTGCTGTATAAAATTGATAAACATTTGAAGAATACTTTAAAGCAGCTACATCATCTATATAACCATAATTTCTAAATGAACATTTTATAGGTGTAGCAGCTATTTTTATACATTCATCTTTTCTAACTTCTCCTATTTCTAAAGCTCCTGTATTATATCCCACTATATGTGAAGCGCCTTTTACTATAGATCCTGGTGTTACAGAAGCAGTTATTACACCTGGAGTATAATCATATATAGAATAACTTCCATCATCATTAACTACTATTTGTTTTCCAGCCATAGCAAGTATTTCTCCTGTATTTGGATCATTTATAATTACATAAGATTTATCAAAATATTGTGTATATCTTTCTTTTTTAGCTGTTATTAATTCTTCTTCAAGTATTTTTTCTACTTCCTTTTGTAATTTTATATCAATTGTAAGAACTATATCATTACCTCTTTTTCCTTTAGTAAGTTCTGTATAACTACCATCTTCATTTACCTGATAAGTAGCTTTAGTTCCTTTTAAATAATCTTCATATTGATACTCAATATAGCTTGTACCAACCCTATCTGTTAAAGCATAACCTAAATCTAGATAATATTCTTTCAAATTATATGGAATACCACTACTACTAGAAGATACACTACCTAAAATTGTTTTAAATGTATTACCATATGGATAATATCTTTCCCAATCTAGTTTTACATTAATACCTGATAAAGTATTTATATTCTCAGCTATTTTAGCATATTCTTCATCAGTTACATCTTTATTCTTTATTGTTTTTTCTGTATAGTAATATCCTTTATTCATAAGGTTATATATGTAACAAGCTTCCTTATCCAAATCTTCATATAAATCTATATCTTCATCAGTTACTCTTTCTAATTTTAAATCTTCTATATCTTCAAGAGATAATTTTCTATTTTCATAGTCTTTCCATTCCTTATCCGTTATTCTTTTTTTTGCTTCTTCTGAGTTATTTAGTATCCAAAATTTCTTTAACATCTTCTTTGTTAACTTATCATAATTAACATTTATATATTCAGCTACTTTATAAGCAGTTTCTATTTCCTTTTTAGTAGTAATTTTATTTGGCTTTTTATAGTAAATTGTTTTTATTGATTGATTATCTACTATTATATTTCCATTTCTATCATATATTCTTCCTCTAGGAGTTGAATCTCCTTCTATTATATTTACAGTAAGAGATGTTAATTTATTACTATAATGTTTATTTCTTATTATTTGAACGTAGAATAGTGTTGATAATAATAAAGCCATTATTATAATTATTACAATTACTAATATTTTGTATCTTTTTTCAATTATTTCTTCTATATTTATTCTTTTTTTATGATACTTATACTTGTTTATTTTTTTCTTCATTTATTATTTTGTATTGAAAAAAGACTTTATTTATTATTATCATTAAAATCACCTACTATTATTTTATTCATTATTATTTTATTTAATCATATATTATAATGGTGAATATATGAAAAGTTTAATAAAAAATTATATTGATAAATTAGACATTATTAAATTAAATGAGTTTGCTTTAAAGAATGATATTGATCTAACAAATGATGAACTAGAATATCTACTTAACTTAGTCCAAAATAACTTTGAAGATATCTTGGTTAATGAAGATAAGTATTTAAACCTTGTTGAAAAAAATATCAATAATGTAGCATTCATTAAAGTAAAAGAATTATTTTTATACTATAAAAACAGATATAAAGGATATTTATTTTAAAATATTTTCTATTAATTTCTCATTAAAAGTTTTATTTCTTATCATTTCTATTTCCTCTTTATATGGAGGATTTTGTTCTACATAAGGAGTTTCTAATATTTTAGGAATTCCTTTTAATTTGTCATGATATATTATTTTTATCAAGTTATCAAAACCAATATTTCCTATTCCTACATTATCATGTCTATCTTTATGCGCTCCCATTATATTTTTAGAATCATTTATATGTATTACTTTTAAGTAATCTAAGCCTACTAACTCATCAAATTCATCTAATATAAGATCAAAATCACTTAAATCATATCCTGCATCATTCAAATGACATGTATCCATACATACACCTATTTTATCTTTATATTTTACTCCATCTATTATAGTTTTTATTTCTTCAAAAGTTTTACCTAATTCACTACCTTTACCAGCCATAGTTTCTAAACATATAGTTACTTTTGTATCAGGGGAAAGTGCTGTATTTAGTGAATCTATTATATTTTGTATTCCAACATCTACTCCAAATCCCACATGACTTCCAGGATGAAGAACAAGTTTATCTACTCCTAAACTTTCTACTCTATCTATTTCTTCTTTAAGAAATCTTACATTAAAATCAAAATTATTAGAATTAGCTAAATTTATTATATATGGAGCATGCACTACTACATTTTTTATATCTATGTTGTTTTCTTCCATTAATTTTAAACCCTTTAAAGTTAAATCATTATCTATTGGTACTCTAGCTGTATTTTGAGGAGCACCTGTATAAAACATAAATGTATTAGCATTATACCCTAATGTTTCTTCTACACTACCTAATAACTGAGTATCCTTTTTAAAAGATACATGTGAACCTATTATTAAATCCATTATTATCACCATCTAAATTATAACAAAAAAACATATTATTTTAAATATGTTTTTATTTTTTTTCCAATGTATCACACATTTTATTTATAAATTGTGCGCTTATATCTTGAAGTGTATTTAAATAAGCAAATAAAGCATGTAGAAATTCATCTTCTGTTATATTTTTTCTATTTATGTTTAACATTTCTTTATTAAGCATCATATTAGGCATTACACCAAATTGTGTACATATTTTAGAGTAATTAGAAATAAGTTCTTCTAATTCATCTATTATTTCTTTTCTTTTTGTTTCTTTTGGTAAAAGTTTGTAATATTCCATTAAACCACTAAAGGCTTCTTTTTGTACTTCCATTATGCTACCTTCACCTTAACTCTTTCTTCTATATATTCTTGTTTTTGTAGTTGTCCTATAATACTTATCATACGAGTAGTAGCTAATTTCATATTACTTATCTTTTTATACTTTTCCTTAAATGAATAATAACTTTCTTTATTTTTTTCTTCTATACCAAGTTTTTTATTTTTTACTTGCTCTATTCTTTTCTTTTCATTTGAACCTATAATCTTATTTATTTGATCATCTAAATATTTTATTTCTGATTTTAAAGCATTTAAATCATCTTTAGAAGGATTAGTACTATTTAAAAGTATTGCATATTCATTATATTTTTGTTCTCTTTGTTTTTGTAATTCTTTTTTATCAATACCTATTATCATATACATCCTCCTACTCTTATTAATTATATAAAAAAAGATGAAGTTAGTCAATCTATTCTTCATCTAATTTTTTTAAACTCTTATGCCCTTTCATAATCTTTACAATGCCATGAGGATGTGCAAATGCAATTGTAAGTATTGAAGTATCAACACTTATAATAACTCCTTCACCATACTTATCATGCATTACTTTTTCTCCAGGTGTATATTCTTCATACTTATTAATATTAGAACTCTTAAATATCTTATTAAGTTTACTAGTATGATTTATTTTTATCTCTTCTTTATCTAGATATTCATCATTTATTTCACCAATAAATCTACTTGGAGGATTATAACTATCAGTCCCATACAAAAGTCTTTTCTTAGTATTTAATATAGTTAATTTTTCTTTAGCACGTGTTACTGCTACATAGCAAAGTCTTCTTTCTTCTTCTATCTCATCATTACTATATATACACATACTATGAGGGAATACCCCTTCTTCAAGACCTATTATAAATACATGGTTAAATTCTAATCCTTTAGCAGAATGAACTGTCATAAGTGTAACTACATCAGTACGATTTTTATGTTCTTCTACATCAGATACTAAACTTATTTCATCTAAAAATTCAGCTAAAGAGACTACTCCGTACTTATCCTCGTAACTCTTTGTTATAGATTTAAATTCTTCTAAGTTTTCTAATCTTCCTTGAGATTCTATAGTATCTTCTAATTCTAGTTCTTTTCTTATACCTGTTTTATCTAATACTAAATCTACTAACTCCGTTAAAGATAACTCTTCACTTAATTGTTGTAATTCTAGTATTATTTTTTTAAATTCTAATTCTTTACCACTATCAATTGTATTAAATATACTTTCATTTAAAATATTAGATTTAGTAGTTAAATTTTCCATAGTCTTAAGACCTATACCTCTTTTAGGTACATTTATTATTCTAGTTAAACTTATATCATCACTAGGATTATAAATAAGTTTTAAATAACTAATTAAATCTTTAATTTCTTTTCTATTATAGAAATAAAAACTACCAACTACTTTATATGGAATATTTTCTCTTAGGAATGCTTCTTCTATATTTCTTGATTGAGCATTGGTTCTATATAAAACAGCTATATCTTCTAAATCTATTCCATCATTCATTAATTTTTTTACATTACTTACTACATAGTTAGCTTCATCTTTTTCATCATCACATCTTTTATATTTAATCTTATCTCCAGTATTATTATCAGTCCAAAGTTCTTTTTCTTTTCTATTTTTATTATTCTTAATTATATCGTTAGCTGCATTTAATATGTTTTTTGTAGAACGATAATTTTGTTCTAAAAGAATTACTTTAGTATCCTTATAATCTTTTTCAAAATTTAATATATTTTTATAATTAGATCCTCTAAATCCATATATACTTTGATCTGGATCACCTACTACACATATATTTTTATATTTCGCACTTAACATTTTAGTTAATATATATTGTACCCTATTGGTATCTTGATACTCATCTATAAGTATATATTTAAATCTTTCTTGATAATACTCTAATACTTCTTTATTTTCATTAAATAAAATTATAGGAAGCATTAATAAATCATCAAAATCTAAACTATTATTTACTTTTAATTTCTTTTGATATTCAGTATACACTTTAACAGTTACTTCATCTATTTCATTATTAGTAAATTTATCAAGCTCTTCTGGTGACATTAATTCATTTTTCGCACTACTAATTTTATTTCTTATTGTTTTTGGATTAAAGAATTTAGGATCTAAATTCATATCTTTTAATATTCTTTTTACAGTAGAAAGTGAATCATCTGAATCTATTATTGTAAAGTTAGACTTAAAACCTAATTTTTCATAATGCCTTTTAATTATTGAAAGTCCAAACGAATGGAATGTAGATATTTGAATCATATTAGAACTTACACCTAACATATTTTCTACTCTACTTTTCATTTCATTTGCAGCTTTATTTGTAAAGGTTATGGCAAGTATATTATATGGATCTACACTTTTTTCTTCTATTAAATAAGCTATTTTTGTAGTAAGTACTTTTGTTTTACCACTACCTGCTCCTGCTAGAATTAACATGGGTCCTTCAGTATTTATAACAGCTTCTTTTTGTTTTTCGTTTAAACTTTCTATATTCATAACTCACCTCTATTCACTATTACTAATTATATCAAACATAAGTTTGTTGTTCAATAGTTTTTTTAAAATTAAAATTTTTTCATTTTACAACAGTAATTAAAGGTGCTATAATTAATAAAGAATAAGGTGAGTAAATGAGTATTAAACAAAAGAAGTATTTAATTTCCTGGTCTAATTTTGAAATATTTTTATTATTATCTAGTATATATTTTATAATTATACTTGGATTTATTGTTAAATCTAATTTATTGGCTATATCTGTAGCATTCTTAGGAGTTTTTAGTTCTTTAAATAGAGCAAAAGGTAAAGTATTAAGTCAAATAACAGGAATAATTTTATCAATATTATATTCAATAATGGCTTTTCAAAATAAATATTATGGTGAAGTTATTATATATTTATTTATAATGCTGCCTATATATGTTTCTAGTGTATACACATGGCTAAAATACAAAAATAAAAAAACAAACGAAGTATTACAGAACAATATATCAAAAAAAACAACACTATTATTGTTTATTATAAATTTTTGTTTATTTTTCTTATTATATTTTATATTAAAAATATTTAATACTAATCAATTATTAATATCCACATTATCAATGTTAATAAAATTAGATGCAGCCTATCTAGCACTTAAAAGAAGTAAATATAGTTTTATATTTTATACTGTTAGTGCGATAACGCTATTAATGTTATGGGGTATTCCAATGTTTAACGGTCAATATGAATTACTCCCTATGTTATTTGATTCAATATTATTAATTATTAATAATATATATGGATTTATTAAATGGTCAAAAAGCAAGTAAAACTTGCTTTTTTTTGTAACTCTTTTTTATGTTAAAGAATAAAATACCTATGAAATAAGGAGGAAATTTTTTGAAAAAGATTATTGGTAGCTTGATTTGTCTATTACTTATTGTTTTAATAGCTATAGGTGTTTTTATGGGCAAAGGAAAAGACAATTCTAATGATTTAACCAAAATAACTGTAGCAGAGGTTGCTCATAGTATATTTTATGCGCCTATGTATGCAGCTGATAGTTTAGGATACTTTGAAGAAGTTGGTATAGATGCTGATATAATTCTTACAAGTGGAGCAGATGCTGTAGCAGCTAGTGTTATGAGTGGAGATGCACAAATTGGATTCTGTGGTAGTGAACAATCAATATATATTTACAATGGTGGGGAAAAAGATTATTTAGTTAATTTTGCAGGATTAACTAAAAGAGATGGAAGTTTTATTGTTGCTAGAGAAAATAAAGAATTCAATATAAAAGATTTAAAAGGTAGCCATGTTATTGCTGGTCGTGAGGGTGGTATGCCTGCTATGACACTTGCTTATACATTACATGAAAGTAGTATTGAATTAGATGAACTTAATTTTGATACTTCTATAGCATTTGCCTCTATGTCAGGAGCATTTATAGGTGGTACAGGTGATTATGTTGCACTTTTTGAGCCTACTGCTCTTCAGTTAGAAAAACAAGGTTTTGGATATGTTGTTGCTTCACTTGGTGAATTAGGTGGTGAAGTACCTTATACTACTTACATGACTAAAAAAAGTTATCTTGAAGATAACAAAGATATAATAGAAGGTTTTACTAAAGCCATACAAAAAGGTCTTGATTATGTATTTAATCATACTGATAAAGAAGTAGCTGAAGTTATTACCAGTTACTTCCCTGATACTTCTATGAATGATTTAACTGAAGTTATTAAGAGATATAGAGACGCTGATTCTTGGTATAGAACTACTTATATAACAAAAGAAGGTTTTGATAGAGTTCAAGATATTATGGATAATTCAGATAAACTTGATAAAAAAGCACCTTATGATAAATTAGTTAATAATGAATATAATAAAAAGTGATTTTCATCACTTTTTATTTATGCTTTCTTTTAAAAGTTGGCTTAATGCTTTATTACCTTCATCAGATAAATGAATCCTATCTGCCATTAAATAATCACTATGTTCAATTATTTCATTATAAAAATCTATAATTATTACATTTTCATTTTTATATTCTTGTAAAGCTTCCAATATTTGTTTATCCATTACTAAAATATATATATGTTTATTTTCGCACATATTTATCAAATTAATATAATCATTTGAATTTAAATATGAAAGGCTATCAAAAGCAAACACTATATTATTATTAGTTTCTTCTAAAATTTTAGATTTTATTAATTCATAATTAAAATTCTTATCAATTATAAATTTATCATCTTT
This sequence comes from Bacilli bacterium, assembly GCA_017536505.1. Lineage (GTDB taxonomy): Bacteria > Bacillota_I > Bacilli_A > RF39 > UBA660 > UMGS1613. The sequence goes on along the minus strand of JAFXHG010000027.1, from coordinate 36,328 downwards.
ATAATCACTTTGTATATTTTCAAAAACATTTAATAATATATCATTACCCAAAAAAGTTATTTTATTTTTTTGTTTTTCTTCATATTCATTAATTAACTGTTCTTTTTGCTTAGTATACTTTTCTAAATAATGATTATAAATTGAATCATAAATTGTTTTAGTATATACTTCTCTTCCTTTAGGTGTTAAATGTATTCCATCAGCAATAAAATACTCATTATGACCCTTAGAAATTATATCCCAATCTATAATATGTACATTATTATAAATATTAGAAAGTTCTTTTAACTCACCATTAACATTTACATCTCTATCATTAGTGACAGTCAACCAAAATATTTCTCTATCCTCACAAAGATCTACAATTTCTTTCTTACAATCTAATGAACAATCTCCATTCGCACCTAAGTTTATAACTATTGGATCCCCTAACATATTATTGTTTTTTAAATCATTTAAGATCCCATGAGCAACCCAAGCGGTACGAGATATTTGAGCATCAAAGTATCCATTTGGAAATTGAGTATAAAGATTTTCTACTGCTCCAAGCATTACAGAATCTCCTACTCCTACAACTGTCATATTAGTTACTACATCTTTTAAATCTTTTTCAATGTTCTCTAAATTAGTTAAAGATTCTAAATAATTATTTTCTTCCTCTTGTAATTGTTTTTTATATTCTTCTTGTTTATTTTGTATCATTTCTTGATTTTGCGCTAATTGTTGTTCTAATTGTTTCATTTCTTTCGTATGATCTTCTGTAATTATATATCTAAAACAACCATATAAAGAAATTATTAATATAATTGAACTCAATATATATCTTAATACTTTAAATTTATTTTCTTTTAGTTTTATTGAAAAATTTAATACCAAAGATAATAAAATTGTACTTAATATTATAATAATTATCTTTAAATACCAATTTATATTAGTATTTTGCAATAAAAATATTAATGGATACTGTACTAGATATATTTCATAACTTATATTCGATAATCTTTTAATACATTTGTCAAAAAATGATAATTTCTTTTTATTATCTAATATTCCATAATCTATTAATCTACAAGAAATAACAGTAACTACTATCATCGCATATGGAAATAATATTGACTTAGAATCTATAAATATAAATAAAACTATAGTAATTAATAAATACAAATAAAATATTAACTTATTTAATTTATCATTTTTAATAAACTTAGGAATAAGTTTTCCATAATAATTATGAAGAAATCCTAAAGTCACCCCAAATAACAGTGAAAAAACTCTAGTATAAGAACTATAATATGTAACCATTATATTATCTTCTAAACTAAATTTATAAAATATCAAAGTAAATAATATAGTTAAGATTGAAATAACTAATACAGGTACATGTTTATTTATTTTTTCTCCTAATTTTTTTAATCCTATAAATATAAAAGGAAATATTAAATCAAATTGTAATAAGATTGCGATATACCAAAGATGTATAAAAGGAGAATTAACATGTCTAGCAAAATAATCTAAATTAGCACTTAATTGCCAAAAATTATTATATCCAAATAAAACTGAAGTCGTTTCTGGTTTTAAATTAAACCAATTAATACTAGGTATAAATGATATAACTGATATAGATATAAATACAACTAACAAAAGTGGTAAATATATTTTTAAAATTCTATTCAAATAATAATCTTTTAAAGATATTTTTTCTTTTCTAAATAAAGATTTACAAGATAAATATCCACTTAATACAAAGAAAGAACATACAGCTAAATATCCACCTTTAAGTATATTTAAATGATATAACAAAATCCCTATACATAATACTACTCTAATTAAATCTAAATCCTTATAATACTTCTTACTACATTTCATTTACTCCACTACTTTCTTACTACTACACTCTAATTATAGCACAAAAATATATTTATATATATTATTCTTATATAATTTTATTTTAATTTTTTAAAGGGCTTTAATTATTGTTGCTGAAATAACCAGTTCATATAATAAATTAGAAAGGAGAAATTTATGAATAACAATCAAAATGATTTAGTAAGAAGAGCTTGGGAAAAAATCAGAAGAGATGAAAAATTCAAACCTGATTGCTGTTTCATCATACCTACCGGACCTACTGGACCTGGTGGTGGAGCAACTGGACCTACTGGACCTACGGGTGCAACAGGAGCAACTGGACCTACTGGGCCTACTGGAGCTGCACCTTTATTAACTATTGGAGCAGTAACAACTGGTGATCCTGGTACTGAAGCTTCAGCTTCAATAACTGGAACTTCACCAAACTTCGTACTTAACTTAACAATTCCTCAAGGTCCAACTGGAGCGACTGGGGACATCGGACCTACTGGATCTACTGGTGCCACTGGGGATATCGGTCCTATTGGACCTACAGGTGCCACTGGGGATATCGGACCTACTGGACCTACTGGTGCCACTGGAGATATCGGACCTACTGGGCCTACTGGTACAACTGGTGATATCGGGCCTACTGGACCTACAGGGGCTACTGGAGATATCGGACCTACTGGACCTACTGGTGCCACTGGGGATATCGGACCTACTGGACCTACTGGTGCTACTGGAGACATCGGACCTACTGGGCCTACTGGACCTACTGGGCCTGCCGCTGCTTAATACTTAGAAACCTAATATATTACAATATAATTTATATTTAAAATGAGCTGTTCTTTAAAATGGTTCAGCTCATTTTAATATATTATTTTATATATTTTATTAATATTAAAAGGAGATTTTATGAGCAAATACAAAGTTTGTGTGTATGCAATATGCAAAAATGAAGAAAAATTTGTTGAAAGATGGGTTAATTCCATGAAAGAGGCAGATGATATTTATGTATTAGATACTGGTTCAACAGATGATACAGTTCAAGAATTGAAAGAATTAGGGGTTAATGTAAGTATTGAAAAAATAATACCTTGGAGATTTGATGTAGCTAGAAATAAATCTTTAGAATTAGTTCCAAATGATATTGATATTTGCGTTTGTACTGATCTTGATGAGGTATTTATGAAAGGTTGGAGAAAAAAATTAGAAAGCATCTGGGATAAAGATACTACTAGGCTTGCTTATAATTATAATTGGTTACTTGATGAAAATGATAATCCTAAAGTAAATTTTTATATAGAAAAAATACATAGTAGGAAAGGTTATAAATGGACTCATCCTGTACATGAAGTTTTAACTTATGTAGGAAGTAATCAAGAAATTAAAAAATATACTAATGAAATAACAGTTAATCATTATCCTGATACTACTAAATCTAGAGGCTCTTATTTACCTTTGCTTGAACTTTCTGTAAAAGAAAAACCTGAAGATGATAGAAATGTACATTATTTAGGAAGAGAATATATGTATTATGGCAAATGGAATGAAGCTATAGATACCTTGATAAAACATTTAAAATTACCTACTGCTGCCTGGAAAGATGAAAGATGTGCATCTATGAGATTTATTGCTAGGTGCTATCAAAGATTAAATAGATTTGATGAAGCTAGAATGTGGCTTGATAAAGCAATGTTAGAAGCTCCACATTTAAGAGATCCTTTTGTTGAAAGAGCACTCTTAGAATATAGAGAAAATAATTTTAAAGAAGTAAAAAAATATTGTTTAAAAGCACTTGAAATTAAAGAACACCCCAAAACCTATATAAATGAAGTATTCAGTTGGGATCATACTGTTTATGATTTACTTTCTATAGCTTATTTTTATGAAAATAATATAGAAGAATCATTAAAGTATGTTGATATAGCTATAAACATGAATACTGATAAAGAGAATGAAAAAAGATTATTAGAAAACAAAAAAATTATAGAAAAAAGATTAAGTTAAAAAGATCTGAAATCAGATCTTTTTATTTATGGTTTAATTAATTTACCTGTTTTTAATAAATTTAATAATTGATTATTTTGAACACTTGTACCTGCATAATTTTTAATATTATTTGCACTTGCAATTTTACTTCTATATTCATAACTGTAATTTGCATTTATACTTTTTAAAGCATCTACTATAGATACACTATTTCCATTATATTTATTAAAATAAGTATTTGAAGTAGGTAACTTTAATATTTGTCCTACATATATTAAATTTTTATTTGCTATATTATTTAATCTTACTAATTCTGTTACTGTAGTATTATAAGTTTTTGCTATATTTGTTAAATTATCTCCTTTTTTTACTTCATATGTATTTTGATTATCTATAACTTCATCTTCAACTAATGTATCTGTTTTTATCCAATTATAACCACCACTATTTAATACATTAACACTATCAAATAAATATAATGCTTTATATACATCATATTGATTGTTTATAACCCAGGATCCATCATCATTTAAATACCATCTATTACCAGTAAATTTGCCTTTTCCAACTGCTAAATGTATATGGTTTCCAGTTGTGTAACCTTTTCTCCCTTCCTCATAATAAACAGTTCCTTGTTTTATAATATCTCCTACTTTTAAATTTGAAACATCATTATCATGCATTGTCATAACTGTCATATAGTCAATAGTTCCATCAGCATACTTTACTTTATCTATACTTTCTAACCATACTGAATTTGTATTCGTATATATTCTTTTTATTATACCTGTAAATGGTGCTTTTAAGGATTCTATACCTGTATCTTTTCCTGACAAATCTAAGGCTTTATCTCCTTTATGAGTGAAATCGCTATTAGCCTTTTGACTTACATTTAAATTATCTAACATTAATACTGCCTTTTCCATTTCATCACCTCTTTCTTTTTATACTATATTTTATTTTAAATAATATATTTTGAAAATTATATACAAACAAAAAATCAAAACTAAATTTTGATTCTTTATAATTTAATTATTAACTAAATGCTAATTCCACATTTAAATCTTCATCTTTAACTGCTATATAAAGAAATATAAAACCACTTATAACAATTAGTAAAGATGCTACAAAAGAAAGAAATATTAAGTTTTTCTTTTTATTTGTATCACATTTATTTAAATTTTGTAAATCATCATATGAATCTTTCAAAAAGTAAAGATAAACAATAATTAAAATAGAAAATATAAATATGATTATCTTTCTATATTTATCTTTACTTTCTAAATCATTATATATATAGTATTTTCTTTCTAAATTATTAGAATACCAGCTCAAAAATATTATAAAAATATATATAAGCCATATAAAATCTTCTATTTTTAATTGTTTTAATTTATCTTCAAGAGCATCATAATCCATATTAAATTTTATGAGATATAAAAGAAATAAGACTTACTCTTATTTCTTTCTATCTTTCACTATACCAATTATAATAATTATTATCGAACTTATACCTACAGTTATATAAATATAATCTGGTACTTTTATTATTATTTTATCTACTATTGATAAAATAATATACATAATAATTCCTATTATAGGCAACAAACTCTTTTTCATATTACTCCTTTTCTTTTATTAAACTAAATGCATAGGATACAAAATAAACTATTAAACCTCCAATTAATATAATCAAAATATAACTAAGTAAATAAATAATAAATGGTACATTTTCTTGTATTATATTAAATACTGGAAGATGAGTTGTAAAGTAAGGACTTATATAAAACATGTTAAATGTTTCTCCATTTAAAATACCTGAATTATAAATTACTACATTTAAAACTTCAGCAAGTACTACAAATACTAGAAATACTATAAATGAATTTATAAAATTCTTTTTATTTATTTCTACTTCTTTACTCATTAATAAATAAATAGAAACTACTAAACTACCACAGTGTAGCCACATTGTATGAATATTTATAAGTATATCACTTGTAAAACAACTATCAGGTAATATCAAAGTTACTAAACTGCCTAATATTGTAATAAAAGACATATATGATAACAAGGACTTTCTAAGTTTATTATTTTTTAAAAATAAACATATTATTGATATGAATATTGGTGTTGTGCATAATTGAAAAGGTGCAGAATACCATTCATAATCCCAAGTAACTATATTAGTTATAGAATCATAATTAAATGCCCATATCAGTTGTTTTAAAAGTTCTAATATGAATGCTATTACACCATATATTCCTAATATTAATTTTAATTGTTTTTCACTATGTCTTTTTCTTATTATAAATAAACCTATTATAGATACTACAACAAATAATATCCAAAAAATATGAAACCAACCTAGTGTTTTAGGTGTTTCCATTTCTGCTTGTAACATATAAAGAAATTTTTCAAATAAATTCATACAACTACACTCCTACTACTCTTTAATTATTTTAAAATGTATTTTTCTTCTTTTTCTATTTCTTCTACTACTTCTAATACACTTAAATCATGTGTATTTAAAAAATTATTACTATTAAATTTTTTATTTTTAAAAGCATTCAATAAAACTAAACATCTATCACCCATTTGACAATCTATAGTTCTTTCCTTATCTCTTTTTATTAAATCTGTTTCACTAGTTAATAAACAAACAAATTTAATATGATAATTACTAAATTCTGTTTTTAAATTATCTAAACCATTCTCGTCAATTATGTAATTAAATATAACGTCATAACCAGCATTTAAATATATTTTTATTGTTTCAATACACACTTTCCAAAAAATATTAAGATGATTTCCTTCTTTCCAAGCAGATATATATCCACCTATTACTTGATGATAAATATCATCTCCCTCAATTAAAACTGATTTTTCTTTTCTGCGTGCCAGCTCTTTTGATATAGTACTTTTGCCAACACCTGCTGGACCAGTTATTAAATATAATGTATTCATTTTATCACCTACTTACTATCTACATTATAATAAAAATATATTTTTTTATCAATATTGTTTTAAAATATAAATACCCAATAGAAATATTCTTATTGGGTATTTATATTAGTTTCTTATTTTATTTTTAAAATATATAATAGAGCTTAGTAACATCATAAATGAAAGCATTAAAGTTACTACTGTTTTTTCAATATTATCTAATGTATTAGGATTTTCTACTTTATTTTGGATTGATGAATTTTCTTCTGGTTTTTGAGTAGTTGGATTTTCTTCCCATTGTGCATAGAAAGTCATATCACTATCTATACCTGATTCAGCTAAAATTAGTTCAAATTTTGTTCCACCACTCTTCTCAGTATAAAAACCTTTAAATGTATATCCTTCTCTTGTTGGTTTTTCAAGTGTTCCTTCGTATTCATTTTTCCATTCTTCAATAGTATAAATGTTTTTGTTTTCTTTAAATATTCCACCATTGGCATCAAATACTACTTTAAAAGAATTTTGAGTTAACCTTAAAAGCAAATGGACTGTACTTTCTTTTTGAACCCCATAATCAGCTAAAGACCTTCCTTCTTCCATTTCTTTGCCTGCAAAAATTAACCTTTGTTGATTTACTGGTATACCTTCCTTTTCTTGTATTTTATATTTAACAGCTTCTATTGTATCACTTGATTCAACTTCTAAAGTTATATTAGTTCCAGTTAATGTTTTTATATATATTGGCATCGCATTTATTTGAGGTATATAAATAAACATAAATAACAGTATTAAACTTAAATAAATTATTTTTTTCACTTCAATCACTCCTTTATTCTATATTTATTATATCACATCAATATTATTTTTATAATATTTTTTTATGAAAAAAGTTCAACCTTTATCATTAACAAAATCCCCTATTTTTCATACTATAAAATAGTTGGGAGGCATTCTCATGGATAATGTCTTAGAAATTAAAAACTTAAAAAAAATTTATCATACCAAAGAAGGTGAAACTTTAGCAGTAGAGGATTTTACTTTCAATTTAAAAGAAGGTGATTTTGTAGCTATTGTTGGACCTAGTGGATGTGGTAAAAGTACTATTCTTTCTGTTCTTTGTGGATTAGAAGAAAAATCTGGTGGAGATATAAAATTAAAAAAAGGTTCTAAAATTGGATATATGCTCCAACAAGATTCACTATTTGAATGGAGAAATATATTAGATAATTGCTTACTTGGACTTGAAATAAACAAAAATCTAAATAAAGAAACTAAAGAACATGTAATTAATTTATTAAATACATATGGTCTTAAAGATTTTATATATAGTTATCCTGATAATTTATCAGGAGGTATGAGACAAAGGGTTCTACGAATACTGTATACACACAAATAATTACTTACAAGCAGCTTATAACCCTTATAAATAAAGGAAAAGAGGTATATTATGTTATTAGATAAAAATTCACAAAAAGTTATAGACTTAATTCAAAAATATGATAATTTAAGTGATATTGATAAAATTAGATTAGCAATTTATTTGTTAGAAAATAAAAATTTCAATGTAGATTTTAATGTAAGAGATATGATTATTTTATTAAAACAAGTTTTAAGTATATTAGATCCAAATTATACTAAAGTAATAACTAATTTTAGTAAATATAAACATTTATTATTCTTTTTAGTCAAGTATTTAGAACTTACTGAAAAAGAAAAAAAACATTTCTCTATTGAAATGATATTTAATATATATGAAAATGATTTTAAAGATAAAGTTATTAACGATGAAATAAATAATCATTTGTTAGTATATGATTATTGTTATTCTCTGCTGAATAATGAGTAAAACAAATCCCTAATAGGTATTATTAGGGATTTGTTTTTGAATTAAACCTATATACTCATTAATCAAGTACACACTCAATGATATATCTAGGTCTCGCTTTAGTTTCCTTATATATTTTACCAATATATTCTCCTATCACACCAAGACATAGAGTTTGAATACCACCTATTAACCAAATTGAACAAACAATAAACGACCAACCAGATACAGTATTACCAATTAATTTCATAATAACAGAATAAACCAAAACTACAAAACTAAGTAGTAAAATAATAAATCCAATTGAAGTAATTATTCTTAAAGGTTTTATACTAAATGAAGTTATTCCATCAATAGCAAACGCTAACATTTTCTTTAATGGATATTTAGAATCTCCCGCTACTCTTTCGTTTCTTTCATAATAAGCAATATCAGTTTTATATCCAATTTGAGGAACTATACCTCTTAAGAATAAATTAACTTCTTTAAACTCACTTAAGCCTTCTAAAGCTCTTTTACTCATTAAACGACAGTCTGCATGATTAAATACAACTTCTACACCCATAACATTCATTAATTTATAAAAAAATTCTGCAGTAAACTTTTTAAAGAATGTATCTTTTTTTCTTGAACTTCGAACACCATAAACAACATCAGCACCGGCATTATACTTTTTTATCATATCATCCATTACATTAATATCATCTTGTAAATCAGCATCCATACTAATACAGATATCTGCGTGATTTTTTGCATACATTAAACCTGCAAGCAAGGCATTTTGATGACCTCTGTTTCTAGTTAAATTAATTCCTACGTACATATCATTTTCTTTATGTACCTTAGTTATAATTTCCCACGTTTTATCCTTAGAACCGTCATTAACTAAAACCACTTTACTGTTTTTACTAATTAAACCTTCTTCCATTAAACTACTCATTTTTTTATCAAGTTCTTTTTTTGTTAGTGGTAGTGCTTCTTCTTCGTTATAACAAGGTATAACTAAATTTAATACTAAATTATTTTTCTTCATTTACTTCTTCCTTCTTTCTAAATAACACTATAACTTCTATGCCTAATGTTAATATCATTATTGTCATATATTCTAGATAAGTATAAATTCCTCTTTCTTCATTATTTACTACTTCAAACATCAAATCGCCAGCTTCTTCTTTTCCATTCACTTCTAAAATACCATTCGGATAATAATCAAATTTTTCTTTATATGCGATATAAACTTCTAAATCACTTGCACTATCCGAACTTAATCTTACAGTATAACTACCACCTTCATAAGTTTTATCTAAATAAAAATCTGTATATTTTTTATCTTTCAAATCATTTTTTTTAAAGTCTTTTTCATACACAACTTCATTTTTAGTTATTAACTCCAACTTATAAGTTGCATCCTCTATTTCATTAACTTTAAATTTTAATCTTATTTTATTAAAAATATCATATAAATCTAATGTTTGGGTGATAACCGTTTCTTTATTTAAAGAAGTATACTTAACCTTGGTTACACTGTCTTTTGCTACTATATTTTCTTTATAACTAATACCTGTATATTTATTAAAACTAAAAGCAAATAATGCTAAAGTTAAGACTAGTATAATACATTTAAAATATTTATAAAATTTGAATTTATCATAATTGGTATATAAAGTATCATAAGAACATGTACCTATTAGTATTAACCACGGTAAGAATGATAAACCATATCGTGGACATACTTCCCAAACAAGATAGAAAAATACTGCTCCAAACAAGCTAATTGCTATAATTGATTTCTTACCACTTTTATAAATATTAATAAGAGATATTATTGCCATAAACATAACTACTATTTTAGAGAACTGTAATAAATAATTTATAACAATATTTTTATCTTCTAATAAATAAGAATAAGACGGATTAAAGTCATTAACTAATTCTAAATATTTTTGATAACTATAATCTCCTTTACCCCAAACAGAAACTAATTTAACTACTAATAATTTCACTGTTCCAAATGGACCTAAATCACTCAATCTGTTTTTTATTTCTTTAATATTTAAATCTGTTCTTTCTGAAACGTTTAAGGCACTACTACTTAGGTTATAATCATCTTGGGAATAATATCCATAACTTTTTTCATTAACTCCCATCATAATCCAATGTGTCATTGGAAATTCTTTATCAACATTAACATTTGTGAAAAAATTATTATCAATAGTGCCAATACAAGTTATTGTTAATATTGCCCCAATTATTATTGGTGCAAACTTCTTTAACACTATTAATATCTTTTTAGTAAATATTAAATATACAAAATACGCTACTAGTATAAATATTGCAACAGCCCTTATCTTATAACCAATTATTGCAATGATACCGGTCAATAAGCCATATAGAACGTTAGATTTTAAATTTTTTTCGTCTTTTGTTTTAACTATTAAATAAATTAAAATACTGGCAAATGGTAACATTAATACATCTGTATAGTAATATGATACATATAAATAAAAGATTGGAGATAATACACATATAAATAAACTTAATAAGCCTTTATTGAGATCCCAAACTTTATTAACAGTTTTATAAGTAAATATTGACATAACAGAAATACATATTGTACTTAGTAAAGAAAATAAAATTTGATTGCTAATAGGAATAATCTTTTGTAACCCATATAAAATAATTAATAAAAATCTATTATTAGGATAAACAGAATAGTAAACATTATTTAATATCGAACCTGTATCATTTAAACTATTTATTTCGGTTAAAATATGTATTAAATCAACTTGAGGAATACTACTAATTACAAAAGTACTTATAAGTAATAAGATAAATTGCAATCCTAATAAAATACCTACTATTATTTTCTTTTTCTTATCATCAAGTTTGATAATAACCTTATATAATTTAATTAATAAAAATAAATATACAATTGAACCAACAATTAATACTAATGGATTTAAATAATCATAACTACGATTAGTATAGAAAAATATCGCTCCTATTAAAGAAATAGAAAAACATATTATGGTAAAAATTAACAAGAATTTATTAACAAAATTAAACATTTTATTTACTAGATTTTTCATAACTATCCTTCTTAAAAACTATTAATTTACTTAATAAATAGTTTCCTACAATTACTAATATCTGACTTACCAGTTTAAATATTTTATCATTACCTTTTAACATAGTTACAAACAAAAACATTATTACCATATCAAGTAAAAGTGTTGATACTCTTGCACCAGTAAAAGTAATAAATTCTTTAAATTTATTTTCATTTTTACTATTAAATACAAATGCTCTATTTGTAAAATACGCAAATAAAACTCCAGCTATCCATGAAAAAAGATTTGCTATCTGTAACTCTACACTAACATTAGGATTTAATATAGTCAAACTCAACATATAATAAACAATTAAACTAATTAATGTAGTTAACCCCCCAAAGATTAAATAATTAATAATTTCCTTATATTTTTGATATAATTCTTTCACATACATCACCACCAATAAATCTGCACAATAATATTTTATCATATATTTTTATAAATAACTATTTCTACCTTTAAAAATAGAATCATTTTTTTTATAATAATCAGCATAGATCCAATCTACTTGATGAAAATAAAAAGACAACTGTTTTTTTTCAATTTCACTATGAGGCAAAAATATATTATATAAATTACTTTTGCGATTACTTATTACCTTAATATAAAATTTTTCTATTTCTATAATATCTTTAGAATTGCTTAAACTTTTTGATTCTAAAAATAAATTTGCTTTTTGTAATGAATAATGAATATTATTTGTGTCTTGTTTAGCATAATAGCGAGTATTATAAACTTAATTTGCTAAAAACATTTTCTTAAAACCATTTAAAAATATTTCTGGACATTCATGAAAATCAGTAACAACAAATAGTACTTTATTATAGTTATTTTTTAAAGTTTGTTCTAATATAATTAGAAGCTCATTGTGATTTATTGTATAAGTCTCCCTAACATAACCAATATACTTATCTAATATAGATACAAAATTTTCTTCTAAAGTAATTTCATTTTTTTCATAAAGTAATTTAGAATTTAATTTTATAGTACCTTTTTTTATTTTTTTAACAAGTTTATGTAATACTTCTAAACTTAATAATTTATATATTTCACCACTGCAACTATAAATCCACAATAGCGAGTGTTTCTTCATTCGGCTTATTTGTATTGTGTCTTTCTTCAAGTAATCTCTTTGCATTTAAATTTTCCTTTCAATAGTTTTATTTTTACTACAATTAAATTATAACCAAATCAGCAAAAAATAGTCTTGAAATAAGCGGAATATCAATATTTTTATTTTAAATGGGAAAATTATTATAGGTGGTAGCTATGATAGATTTTCAAAGATTAAAAGATATTAGAGAAGATAATGATATAAATCAAGAAACAATGTCTAAAATATTAGGTGTTCCACGTTCTACTTATTCAATGTGGGAACTAGGTATAAGTGTTATTCCTTTAAAACCTTTATGTGATTTTGCAGATTATTTTAATATTACTTTAGATTATGCTTTAGGCTTAACAAATAACAGAAATAGCAAGAATTTAATTAAAGGATTGGACTTACAAATACTAGCAAACAATATGAAAGAAATTAGAAAGAAAAATAATCTTTCACAAGAGAATATAGCAGATATTCTTAAAGTAACTCAAAGTTGTATAGTTAAATATGAGAAAGACAGAGTTTATATATCTACTGAAAACTTATATGAATTTGCTAAAGAATTTAAAATCTCTATAAATGAATTATGTGGTAAAACAAAAAAATAGTATGAAAATTTAGATCATACTATTTTCTTATGACGGAATGACAGGAGTTTGTGGGTACCCACTTTTATCTGTCATTCTGTCATTTTTTATTTTTCTTTGTTATTTTTTATATAAAATTCTTTTGCATGTTTTGCGGAACTTTTAATATTAGAATGTATCATTAATCTATTAAATAATTGTGTAATTGCTAATAAACAGAATAATGCAATAATTACATAAAGATTTTGAGTTATATTTTCATTTATTTCTCTTAAAAAAATAACAGCTAGAAATCCAAGAGCACTTAATATGATTGTTACTGCAGTTGCATCTCTAAATCCTCTTATGATTTTATCACTTTCACTTTTTTCAGATTTTAATCCATCTACATCCCAATGTATAATTGATACTAAGTCAACTATTAAGAATAATATTATAGATATCCAATATAATCCAAACATAAAATTTGTTCTTAAAATTAATGTTAAAGCAAATATAATTACCATTAAAACATCTACAACTATTGTTATTGCATTAATTTTTTCATCATCTGCATGAATAATTTTGTATATTATGCTATCTCTAATCTTCTTCATTCTTGTTTTTCTTCCTTTCTCTATAATCTTTAGAATTCATATTTACTAATAACCTTTCAATTTCTTCTGCTGTTTTAATTTGATATTCTGTATCTTCTATTGTTTGCTCCATTATTTCTCTTTCTTGTGGAGATAAACTTTCATCTTTAAGTTTTTCAGTAAATGATTCTACTAATTTTTTCCAAGTAATAATACTTCCCGAAGTATTAGCAAGAGCATCTTCTAATTCTTCTCCTTTAAGACTTTTATAATAACTTTTTAAAAATGGATTTAAATCTGTGACTTGAAAACCTAAACCTGCAGCATACATTAAATCATTATAATTTATTCCTATATGTTGACTTATTTTTCTTAATATTTTAGGATTAGGAACCTCTCTTTCTCCTGATTCAATTCTTGATATATCTGAATGACTTACTTTTGCAAGTTCAGCTAATTGTCTCATAGAAAGATTTTTTTCTTCACGACCTTTTTTTATTAGTTCTCCAACCTTTGTTGTCATACGAATTACTCCTTTCACAAACGATTATAACACTAATGGAGCAAAATTGCAACATTTTTAAAGAAATTGGTGCTAAAATGCTTGACATACATTTTTGATATGCTATAATGGTGTTAAGTTGCACCAGAGATAAAAACAAGTGCAACGAAAAATTGTTCTTTGAAAATTTAGTCTTTGTGGAAATCGCCGATATGCCATAAAGTAAAAAAATGCAAGGCTAGATATCTCTATTGGCACGAGAGTTGTTGGTATTACTAAAACCATCCATAGATAGATTGCTTAACAAGTATCTATAAATATCTATTAAGAAAGCGAGGTAATAAATGAATCCAAACGAAATATTAAAAGTAATTTCAAAACAATGGTGTTCTCTTGAAGATTTAAAAAAATTAACAGGTTTAGGAAAAAATAATTTATTAAAATTAAAACGAGATATTAAAAATAACTTAAATAATAACTCTATTCCTAATAAATTACTTCCTATGAATGAAGTTGTTAAATATCTAAATATTGATATAGATTATTTAAAAAAACTTGATAGAAAGGAGGAATAAAATGCTAACGATAAGTGAAGTTAAAAAAAATTACACAAAAAAAGATTTCATAGTTGATAGCTTTATGAAATCTAGTGGGATATATTGTTTAGTTGCAAGACCTAAAGTCGGCAAGTCATTATTCGGACTACAACTTGCTCACTCAATCGCAAACGGAACAATATTTCTAGGATTTAAAACAAATCCATCTCCTGTCTTATATATTAGCACAGAAATGAGTTCAATGCAAATATGTGAGCGAATTGAAAAGATGAATTTAAACTTTACTGATGATAATTTTTTCATAGAAGATCAAGCATCAAAAGATAGAAAACTTAATCACATGGACTTACAATTAGTTTTTCAAGACTTTGCTCTTAACCATAATGGTAAGTTTATTATAGTTGATATGTTTACAGGTGTTGATGTTAATAATGGATATGATTTAAATAATTATCAAGATATAAATCAATATGTATTTCCTAAATATAGAGAGTTATGTCAGAAATATGGATTTACAATATTATTAATTCATCATTTAAATAAGAATAATACTTCATTAGGAAGTACTGCTATAGATGGTGCTGTTGATGGAATAATTACTCTAAAAAAAGATAATAATTATCCAAATAAATTGTTCTTAAAATACGACAGCAGAGATTATCCAGAGATGGAATTAGTTTTAAAAAGAAATGATAATTTAATTTATGAAATATCAGAACTAGAAAAAGAAGATTTACCATCAGAATTAAAGTTATTTTTAAATTACTCAATTAGAAAAAAAGAGTTTGACTTTACTTCAAGTGAAGTTGTAAGTGCTCTAGGTTTAATGATAAAACCATCAGTATTCGGTAAATTATTGTATAGTAATTTAGATGTACTTGAAAAAGAAGGACTTTATATTACTGATGCTAGAAAATCTGATAAAAGAAGAAAACATGCATTGTATGAAGAACCAATATTTGAAAATGAATAATTTTCATAAAAGTTTTTGTTAACTTTTTTCAAAAAGTTATATAAGTAAAAAATGAGTGTGGCACGTTTTGTTGCTTTAGCAATGAAAGTGGCGATAACGAATATTTTTACAATTATTAAATGTAGTTTATCTACTTTTAATAATTAATTAAATAATAAGTATCTAGTAGATAGTTATTATTTGATCTTGTTTGTAGCATTTGCCTTTACGATTAGTTTAGGCATTTGTGAAGAACAAGCATAAGGGGTCTTTAGGGGAATCACCTAAACTCACGATTGGGCTATGCCCTAGTGAGATAGGTCTAAAAGACCTCTTTTACAAAGATGCAATAACGAAAGGAGGCAAAAAATGTATGACGGAAATCAAGTTGTTCGAGTAGTAAGTAAATATAAAAAACATGATGCTTATAATATTGGAGTTGAAATGAGTGAAAGAAAAGGAACAGGAAATTATGATAAAGAAAGAACACAATTTAATGTTGAATATGTTTCACTTAATGAAAAAAATTTATATCAAGAAATAAAACAAACGCTAAAAAATAGGAATATTGAATTTAATGATAAACCCTCTACCAATATGTTTAATGGAATAACATTCTCAAGTGGACCTGAATTTTTTGAAACACTTGGAATGAAATTTGTAGATAGTGGTAGAACTTATCATGAAGGTAAAAAGAAAGGTCAAATTGTAAAAATACCAGAGATCAAATCTAAAGAAGATATACCTAAAACTGTATCATATTATTTTGATTCTTGTATGGACTTTCTAAAAGATTATGTTGGTGAAGAAAATATCCTTTTAGCACAAATTCATTATGATGAAGATACACCTCATCTTCAAGTATATTTTCTACCTATTGTTGATACTGTAAAAAGAAAACAATATGTAAAAGACAAAGATGGTAATGTTGTTAAAGAAAAACATGTAAATGCTAATGGAAATATAAATTATACACCTAAACTACTTCGAGATGAAAATGGTAAAATTATATATTCAGAAGTTAAAGAAAAATTTCTAAATTGTGATGAGTTTTGGAAACAACGAGGTGGTCAATATTCTTTTGGTAAATTACAAGATGAGTTTAATGATTTTATAACAAAACGAGGTTTTAATTTATATCGTGGAGATATTGGAAGTAAAGTAGAAAATCAAACTAAAACTGAGTGGCAAATTAAAGAATTAAATGCCGAATTAGAAGAATTAAAGCAAGAAAAAGAAAATGTATTAAGAGTAATAGAAAACTCTAAAAATGGGCTTGAAACAGCTAATAAATCTAATGATAAAGATACTCTACTAAATCCCACTAAAAGAAAACTTGGAGGATATAAAGAAGAAGATGTAAATAAGATTATTGATTATACCAAAGACTTAAAAAAACAAGTTGTTGTTTTAAACACAGATAATAAAAATAAAGATATTGAAATAAACAAATTATTAAAAGAAAATAATACTTTTAGAAACAATAAGGAACTCATAAAAAGAAATGAGCTTATTAAAGAACAAAAATCTACTATTAAGGAACAAAAACAGGAAATAAATAGATTAAATGATGTTATTGATATATTGAATAATCAAATAGAAAATTTACAAGCAAAATTTGATAAATTCAAAGAAAAAATGTATAACTTCTGCAATAAAATTTGCAGAGCATTGGCTCATAAGATTGGACTTCATTATGATAAAGATGATGATATTAATTACTATGAAATGGAAAGTTATGCATATGACATCAATAGAAAATACGATAAAGAAAAAGATAAATCTGATGATTTTGAAATTGGAATGTAATTAATAAATTCTCTCTCTTAAACTATAAGTAGCAATAACTATATATAAAATATAAATATTATAAATTTTAAAAAAATTGAAAAATGTACCAAAATTTTATCCCTAAGTATAAAGAAGTAAAAACGAAAGTGAGGATTGATATTATGAATAAAACAAAGTACAAAAATAATAAACATTACTGCTATATTAGTTTAAAATCACACTTTAAATAATATATTTAAATTAGAGGTGAGCTTTATAAATATAGTCTATAATGTTAAAGAAGTAGTAAATAAAACTATAACCGATAACGATTTAAAAGAGATTATAAATAAAAAGTTGTTAAATATTATATTATTTATGGAAACTTGCACAAATGAGTGTAATTAAATGGTATAATTGTATTGGTTATAAGTTTAACTTGATAAGTAATTATTGCCTTAAGTTAGGAGGTAATAGTTATGAATGAAATGGAGAGTGTTAGAGAGAAGATATTATTAAGAGTTGTTATTTATTTAAGATTATCAAATGAAGATAGAGATAAAATTAATAAAGATGATGATAGTGAATCTATTAAAAATCAAAGAAATATGTTGCTAGATTATATCGATAAAAATCCACAATTTATGTTGGTTGATGAATATTGTGATGAAGATTTATCGGGGGCTGGTACTTATAGACCTGAATTTGAAAGATTAATTAGAGATTGTGAAAATGGGAAAATTGATGTAGTTTTATGTAAAAGCCAATCTAGATTTTCAAGAGATATGGAAATCGTTGAAAAGTATATTAACAATAAATTCAAAGAATGGAATATAAGATTTATCGGTTTATCTGATAATGCTGATACTGACAATAGCGGTAATAAAAAATCAAGACAAATAAATGGATTAGTTAATGAATGGTATTTAGAAGATGTTTCAGATAATATTAGAAGTGCTTTTAATTCAAAAATGAAGCAAGGAGAATTCATTTCTCCTTTCGCCTCATTTGGTTATGAAGTATCTAAAGAAGATAATAACAAGTTAGTTGTTGATCCTGTTGCTAGTGAAGTTGTTAAAGAAATATACGATTTATATTTAAAAGGTATGGGATTTACTGGAATATCTCATTACTTAAATGATAAAAATATTCCTTGCCCCTCTCTTTATAAATATAGAAAAGGTATTAAATTAAATGTAATTAGTAATAGACCTAGAGAGGAAATTAAATGGAATACAAATGCTATTAAAACAATATTAAAAAATGAATTATATTTAGGACATTTAATTCAAGGAAAAAGAACTACCGTTAGTTATAAAAATCATAAAGTAATTAATAAACCTGAAGATAAATGGATTCGTAGAGAAAATATGCACGAAGCTATAATTGATGAGGAAACATTTGCAAAAGTTCAAATTGCTTTGAAAGAAAGAACAAAACCTATGAAATCAACAGGAATTGTTCATAACTTCTCTGGCAAAGTATTTTGTAAAGAATGTGGTCGCTATATGAGAAAAAAGAATTCTTCTAAACATGAATATCTTGTATGTTCTAATAACAGAGATGGTTACAATGATTGTATAAATAAAGCAGCGATTAGGTATGATGCTTTAGAGGAATTAGTATTAAGTCACATTAACAAAAAAGTTAAAAAGTTTTATGATTTAAATATTTTAGAAACAGAATCTTTGAAAAAAGAAAATAATAAGTTCACTAAAAGAATTAATTTATTAACAAAACAAAAAGAGACCATAGTTAATCAAATGGCAAAGACTAAAAATTATTTAAAAAATCTTTATGAAGATAAAGTTAATGGAATAATTAATGCAGAACAATTTAAAGAATTAATTACTAATTATAATAATGATGATGAAAAGTTAAAAGACCAATTAAAATCTATTGAAAATGAGATTAACTATTATACACTAAAAGAATCTTCAAATAAAAATACAAAAGAATTATTTAATAAATATCAACAATTAGAAAAATTAAACAGAGTTATAGTAGATGAATTTGTAGATAAAATCTATATCGGCAAAATCAATGAAGAAACAAATACAAGAGATATTGAAATTAAATGGAATTTTGAATAAAATTCAAAAATAAAAAAGGAAATTCAAAACTTTTGTAGAATAATATAAGTGAGAGGTTATACACTTCTATAACCTTTTGCTTAATACATATTTTAATACATATTAAAAATATATAGTAAAGGATGGTGAATAAATGAAACAAGATAATATGCATTTAATTAATAAAATATTTAACAATGAAACAATTAGAACTATTTGGGATAAGGATGAAGAAAAATATTATATTAGTATCGTTGATATTGTTGGTGTTTTAGCTGATAGTAAAGAACCTAGAAAATATTGGAATTGGTTAAAAAATAAGTTATTAAAAGAAGAAAATTTTGAAACGTCTAGTATTACTAGACAGTTGAAATTGAAAGCTACTGACGGTAAATATCGTATGACTGATGTTTGTGATATTGAAGGTATGTTTAGAATAATTGAATCTGTACCTAGTAAAAATGCTGAACCTATAAAACAATGGTTAGCTCATTTAGGTAAAGAAAGAATTGATGAAGTGTTTGACCCATCATTAACAATGCAAAGAGCAATAGATACATATCGTGCTAAAGGTTATGATGAGGCATGGATTTCTAAAAGAATTAAAGGCATTCAAGAAAGAAAAAGATTAACTGATGTTTGGAAAGATGGAGGCGTTGAAAAAACTCGCGAATATGCAATGCTTACTAATGAAATATATAAAAGTTGGTCAGGTATGAAAGCAAATGAATACAAACAATTTAAAGGAATTAGAAAAGAATCTTTACGAGATAATATGACTGATATAGAAGTTCTACTTACTGATTTAGGCGAAATCGCTACTCGTGATATAGCAGAATCTGAACATCCACAAGGATTTAAAGAAAATATGAAAGTAGCTCGTAAAGGTGGACAAGTTGCTAATGATGCTAGAAAATCTTATGAGAAAGCAATTAAAAAATCGGCTATATCAAATCAAAATGCTTTAAATTATCAATATATAGATGATAAAAAACAAATAGAAAATAAATAACTCTGTTCCCGACAATTTGTCGGAAAGTAATAAAAATCTTAAAAATACAAGTTAAACATAAAAAAACGAAATTTTAAAAGCCTTATTTTTCAAGGCTTTGATAAGGTATTAGTGTCTACATTATATTCGTAGAGTTGCCCTAATTAGGACACTCGCAACTAATCCTGACTTGCTTTTGATGGATGAACCTTTTTCTGCTTTGGATTATCAAAGTCGATTAGCTATTTCTGATGATATTTATAATATTTTAAAAAAAGAAAAAAAGACTATGATTATGATTACCCATGATATCGCAGAAGCAATTAGTGTTTGCTCTAAAGTAATAGTTCTATCAAGTAGACCTGCAGTTATAAAAAGTATTTATGATATAGAACTTGAAAATAGAAGTACACCTATCAATAATAGAAAAGATAATAAATTTTCTTATTATTATGATAAGATATGGAAGGATATTGATTTCCATGTATAGTAAAGAACATTTAAATTTTTTAAAGAAATTAAAAAAAGAAAAAATTATTATTTCTCTTTTTCAAATATTAATACTTATTATTTTTATTGTCATTTGGCAAATATTAGCTGATTTTAATATTATAAATACATTTATATTTTCTAGTCCTAAAAAAGTATTAGATACTATTATAAATTTATATAATACTAAAGATTTATTTAGTCATATTTGGGTAACTGTTTATGAAACTTTTTTAAGTTTTAGTATAGCTACAATACTTGGTACAGTGATTGCTAGTATACTTTGGTGGAATAAAAGAATACAAAAAGTTATTGAACCTTATCTTACTATTTTAAATAGTTTACCTAAAGTAGCTTTGGGACCAATAATTATTATTTGGTTTGGGGCTGGTATTAAATCTATCATAGTTATGGCTCTTTTAATATCTCTAATTATAACTATTATAAATGTATATGAAGGATTTAATAGTACTAATCAAAACAAGATTAAATTAATGAAAACATTAGGTGCGAAAAAGTATCAAATATTTTTTAAACTAATACTTCCTAATAGTATAAATACTATTATAAGTGCATTAAAAATAAACGTTAGTATGAGTTTGATAGGTGTTATTATGGGGGAATTTTTAGTATCAAAACAAGGTATAGGTTATTTAATTCTATATGGATCACAAGTATTTAACTTAAGTTTAGTTATAAGTGGTATATTTATACTTTGTATTGTTGCTGCTTTAATGTATTATCTTGTTAGTTTTATAGAAAAAAAAGTAAGAAAAAAGATGTAAATTAATACATCTTTTTTGTTATCTTTTTTTATATAGACCATTTATTTGATCTACTGTCATCGTATCATAATCAATTTTACTTGGTCTTTGATTTTGATGAGTAAGTCTCCAGAATATACTTCTTGATTTATATCTTTTTGTAGCTTCTTCAAAAGCAGAATATTTTTCTTTTCTAGATTCTCTATTTCTTTTAGATCTATCTATTTCTGATTGAACTTTCATATCTTCATATCTTCTTAAACTTCTAATGTGCTGAGCTAATTCTCTTCTCCAAGAAACTTTTTCACTAGAAGATAAGTATTCTGATTTATCTATTGCTTGTTCTGCTTCTCTTATTTGCTCATAATCACTACTTGATTTTATATCTCTTATATAAGCACTAATAGTTTTACTTTCACTTTCTTTTCGTCTTTTTTCATATGTTTCTTCTCTATCTTTTTCGTCTAAAACATATTTTCTAGGTCCATAAGTATATCTGTCTGTTGATGGGTTATAATCTTCCCATTCATGTTCCCAATGCCCCATATCTATACCTCCTAATAGCATTATACCATACTTATTTTCTTCAGGTAAAGAAAAAAAACAAATTAACATAAAATATTTACAATTATTTTACAATAATATTTCACACAATTCGATTTATTTTTTATAAATCATCACACTATCTTTTATATTTTTGTCTTCAAACATTAATCCTCGAATACCTTGAAAACTTTCAAAATAAGTTACATAATCTTCTAATATTTCAAAAGTTTTATCTAAATTATATATTGGATTCCATTCTTCTCTATATTTTGTATCTCTTACAGTTTGATATAAATAACACATTAACATCTTACCGTTATCATTTAAATTATTTTCTAATTTATCAATTAATGTCTTATTCTCTTCTAATGAATAATATGTCCCTATATTAGATAAAAATATATTGTCATATGTTTTCTCTAACTTTATTTTAAATATATCTCCTTCTATAAATTTTAGATTTATATTTTCAATTTTTATTTTTGTTTTTTTGTACATGTTTTCATCTTTTAAATAAGGATTAATTCCCTTTATTACACTTAATCTTTCTTCATCATTTGAAAATAATTTTCTTCTTACGTCATTTGGTTTACACACATCAAATAGTGTATCCCAAAATAGAAATGATTTTTCATCTAATTCTTTTAATATATTTTTTAATTTAACATAACTTCCATAATTAAATGCATCATAATTATATTTAAATACTTTAGGATAATCTACGTAACAAAAAAATTTAAAAAATTCTTCATAACTTAAGGTTAAAATTGCTGCTTTTTTTAGATTAAAATAATACTTAGTAAATGGATTAATATCCACTACTGTTATATCACTACAACCTTTTAAAATTGCATTTATTGCTTGATCTGATGATGAACCTGTAGTAAGTAAAGATCTATCTTTTAAGTTAAATAAATCAATATATCCATTTATATTTTCATTTGTGAATGGGTATATCCAAAAAAATTTTCCGCATTCTTCAGATACCTCATGACAATTCATAAGTTTATCGTTTGCTAAATTTATTGCATTCCTTAGTAATAAAATAAATCTTTTATCCATACTATCACCTCAAGTAATAATTATTATAACAAATACAAAAATAAATGCAATAAAAAAACTGATTATTAATCAGTCTTCTTAGTTAGCTTTTTTTCTTCTATATATTAATGTTGTTGCAAGTAAGCATATCAAAGATATAAATCCAATAACTATTGAATTTGTTATTCCATCATAAGTTTCTGGTACTTTTTCTATTTCTGGTTCTTTTTCTATTTCTGGTTCTTTTTCTATTTCTAGTTCCATTTTTGTTTTAGTAATTGATATTAGTTTTGATTCTTTATAATTATTATCACCAACATAAATATAATTAGTATTATCTTTTATTCCAGTAAAATGAATAGAATGATGGTCTACTTCTTTTGAGAAAATTAGATTATATGCTGTATCAAATACCTCTAATACTATTTTTTCATCTTGTTCACTTGTAAGAAGTATATATTCTCCATTTCTTGAAGCAGAGAAATTTTCTACTAACAATTTATCTTTTCCAAATGTTTCATAATTACCAGTCTCATCAAATATAAATGCATATTGAATTACTGTTTCATTATAGAATGCATAATATTTTTTATTATTAAAAGTTAAAACACCAATTAAATTATCTTTTTCGAATGTTAAATCACTTGTTAATCCAGTTTTTTCTTTTGGAGCAACTAAAGAACTTGGGTCTATTTCTCCTAATAGAGTTGCTTCATTTGGTTCTAAAAGAAGTAAATAATTGCCATTATTAAAGTCTGTTTCATTTGGATTTGTTACTTTAATTGCTTCTTCATTTACTAATTCATAATATGGTGCTGATGCATCATATTGTTCTTCAGCACGTGTAAATACTTCTCTATATTCTAAATCAGGAACATAGTATATTCCAGCTACAAATTGTTGATCATATTGTTTTTCATATATTTCATTATTATCTCCCCAAATAATAAATCTCATATAAGGATGAGTTTGTATAGTGTTATAATCTATACAAATACCAGGGTTAGTTATATCAACCATATAAACTTTAGAATCAGTTATATCATTAACATAAAATTCCTTGTCAGAAAATGGCAATATTTCCAGGTCATGATCTTTAATTTCCTCACATACGTATTCTTTAAGGTTTATTTCTTCAATAGTGTATTTTATATCACCAAATACTTTTTCTTCTGCACTTACTACAAATGGTAAAACTAATAAGCTAAAAAGGGCTATAAATATTTTTTTCATAATTACCTCCTATATAAATATATTCTAATTTAATTTTATCATATCTCTTTTTAGGTGTAAATAAAAAGATACTAATTTTTAGTATCTAAATTATTATATTAAAGATAAAATTAATTAACGTACAAAGTACTATACCTATTAATAAAGGAAGAGCAAATGATAGTAATGTCCATTTAATACTTTTTGTTTCCTTATAAATAGTTATAAGCGTTGTTGAGCAAGGATAATGAAATATTATAAATATAATCATACATATAGCTGTTATTATAGTCCATCCATTCGATATAAATAAATTTTTTATTAAAGATATATCATTTATATCAATCATAGTATTTGATGATAGATATGTCATTATAATTATTGGAAGTACTATTTCATTAGCTGGAAAACCTAGAATAAATGCAGTAAGTATAACACCATCTAAACCTATTAATAGACCTAATGGGTTTAAAAAGTTGGATATTATATTTATTATACTATTATTATTTATTACTATGTTTGTAAGTAACCAAATAATAAGACCTGTTGGAGCTGCTATTACTACTGCCCTACCAAGTATTTTTAAAGTTCTATCTATAAGTGATCTAACAAGTACTTTTAGTATTTGTGGTTTTCTATAAGGAGGTAATTCTAGTATAAAGAATGAGTTATCCCCTTTAAGAATTGTTTTTGAAAGTATTCTTGATACAATAAATGTTATAAATATTACAAATAAAATAATTAAAGTTAATAAAAGTACATTTATAGTTGTATTAAGAATACTATTACTTGTTATACTAAAAAACATAGTAAACATTACAATAAGAGTTGGAAATCTACCATTACAAGGTATAAAAGAATTGGTAAGTATTGCGATTAATCTTTCTCTTTTAGAATCTATTATTCTAGCTCCTGTTACTCCTACAGCATTACAACCTATTCCCATACACATAGTAAGTGCTTGTTTACCGCAAGTACCATTTTTTTCAAAATATCCATCTAAATTAAAAGCAATTCTAGGTAATATTCCAAAGTCTTCTAATAATGTGAATAAAGGAAAAAATATTGCCATAGGAGGAAGCATTACTGCAACTACCCAAGTCAGAACTTTATAAACACCATCTAAAAGAGGTAAATAAATAACCTTTGGAATATTAATATCTATACAGAAATTTTTTAAGAAATTACCAAATTTAGTAAATGCATCAAAAAGAAAGTCTGATGGATAATTAGCACCTACTATAGATATCCAGAATAAACACATAAGCATTACTATCATTATTGGAATACCTGTAAGATTATTTGTAAGTATTTTATCTAAATTAATTTTATTTCTAATTGTATTTCTTTTAATACTATTTTTATTTATTTTTTCACATTCATTCATTACTTCTTTCATTACCGAATCATTAAAATTAATATTAGATTCCTTTAAATACTGTCTTATTTGATTAAGTTTTTCTTGTATTATAGGGTTATCTGATACCCCTTCTATAATAATTTTAATAGATTTAAATTTATTTTGTGTATGTTCATAAATTATATTTATACACTCTTCTACTTTTTCTTCATATTCAAAATTAAAAGATGATTGTGGATAACTTAGTATAGCATCTAATAAATCATCTATTCCTTCTTTTTTTCTCGCACTTATACCTACTACTTTGACTCCTAAGTATGTGGATAACTTATTTAAATCTATATCTACTTTCCTTTTTTTAGCTTCATCTAAAAGATTTATACACACTATTACATTTTTAGTTACTTCTAAAGTCTGTATAACTAAATTAAGATTCCTTTCTAAACATAAAGGATCACATACTACAAGTGCGATATCATAATCTTCATTTAATACAAAATCACTTGTTACTTTTTCTTCTTCTGAATGAGGTATTAATGAATATGTTCCAGGTAAATCATAAAATTCAATAGTCTCATTTTTATATTTTTTATACCCTACTTGACTTCCTACCGTTTTACCAGTCCAATTACCTGTGTGTTGATGCATACCTGTAAGTTCATTAAATAAAGTACTTTTTCCTACATTAGGATTACCTATTAAAGCTATTTTAATCATTAAGTTTTTTCACCTCTATTTTAGATGCATCATTATTTCTTATAGCTATTATAGAATCTCTAATTAAATAAGCTTTTATTTTTTTTGAAGGACTACTAAATAATAATTTTATTTTAGTATCTTTAACTAGTCCTATATCATATAACCTTCTTTTATTTTTTTCATCTAATTTAATTTTATCTACAGTATAATATCCATTGTTTTTAATATTATTTAAATACATAGATACACCTCTAGATTATTATATGAAAATAAAAAAAACAGGTTATTATATTAACCCTGCTTCTTTTAAAACATGCCAGATACAAGAATAACTTCTTTTAGCATAAAACTTACAAAATTTTCTTATTGTAGTATTACTTCTTTTATATAAATTTATAATATATTGTTTTTCCTCTTCTGTTATCGTATTAACTGGTTTTCTATTAGTATTACCATGTACAAAACTAATATTACCTTGTTCTAAATCTTTTTTTAATTTAAGTAAATATTTTTCATGATATCCAGTAATTTGTGCGATCTCTTTATATGTCATGTAACTTTCCCCAGACATAACTTTTTTCATTAAATCTACTGCATCTTGTTTTCTACTCATACCATCACCACTTTAAATATAACATAAAAGTAATAAAATTACAAGATAAAAAGATTTAAATCTTTTCTAAACAGTGAATATATTCAATAGTATAGTTCTTTTTATATTCTCTATCATTATCAGATTTAAATCTTTTGTGTCTTTTTTCATATCTTTTATAATTACCATATTTTTTCATTATAGTTTCTATTTCTTCTATTGGTATTATTCCTTCATCATTATAACTAAGTAATATATATTTAAATTTAGCATTCTTTATTAATTCTTCTAGTTCTATAGCAGCCTTATTTTTAACACAATAATTAGATTTTTTAGTTTCTTCTACTCTAACACCTGTTTTCCCTTTTATTTTAGGGTTATCATATAGCGCTATTGTTTCTAAGATATGATAATTAGTGTCATATTTTCTTGTATTGTATGGAGGATCTAAATATAGTATATCTCCTTTTATTTCTTTAATTAAATCTTTTGAATCCTTATTATAAACTTCATATTTTTTGTTTTTAAATATTAATTCTAATGGATTTATAACAATAGGTTTTTGTGCACTTTTCTTTAAATCTTTTAAGAATGCTTCATAAACAGAAGCTGTGTTTGCTACTTTATCAGCTGCTTCTATTAAACAAGCAAGTAAATAGAAATATTCATTATCAGTAATTAATTTCTTATTCTTCCATTTTTCTATTTTAATTCTAACAGCATCTATTTTTTTTGCATTTTCATCACTAAAATATTGCCTTTTAAATTCACATCTTTTAGTACCACCTAATGAATAGTTTTTATAAATAAATCCTTTTTTACCATTAAGTCCATTCAAACATACAAAAGGATCTATTCTTTTTTTAGTTAATTTTTCAAACTTTAATTCTTCACTATTTTCAACTAATCCTTTTAAAGTAGCATAACTAAAATATTGAATATCATTTGAAATTATATTATATCCTTTTTCTTTAAAATATTTAGAAACTACTCCTGTTCCTGAAAATATATCACAAAATGTTATATTTTTTTTAGGTTCAGTAAAATCTTCTACTACTTCATCTATATAACTTAATATTGAAAATTTTGATCCTATATAATTCATATTACCACCTACATACATTTTAACATAAAAAAGACTAGTATTTCTAGTCTTTTAATGATTTTATTTCATTTACCTTATCTAATTTTTCCCATGGTAATTCTTTTTTACCAAAATGCCCGAAACAAGTGGTTAAATGATATATTGGACTTTTTAAATTTAATTCTTTAATTATATTAGAAGGTTCAAAATTAAATACTTTATTTATTATTTCTAATATTTTTTCTTCTGATATTTTATTTGTATTAAATGTGTTTATATATAAAGATACTGGTTTAGATACTCCTATTGCATATGATACTTGTATTTCTATTCTTTCACAAAGGTTAGCAGCAACTATGTTTTTAGCAACATATCTAGCATAATAAGCGCCACTTCTATCTACTTTAGATGGATCTTTTCCTGAGAATGCTCCTCCACCATGACTACAAGTACCTCCATATGTATCTACTATTATCTTCCTACCAGTAAGACCACTATCTCCAACAGGACCCCCTATTACAAATCTTCCTGTAGGATTTATATATATTTTTGTATTTTTATTTATCATATTTTTTGGTATTACTTCATCAATAACATATTTTTTTATATCATTCTTTAATATATTTAAATCTATTTCATCATGTTGTGCGGATATAACTATAGTATCTATGTATTTAGGCTTATTTTCCTCATAAAACACTGTTACTTGAGTTTTTCCATCAGGTCTTAAGCATTTGATTGTTTTATCTTTAAAAACTTGTGTAAGGCGTTTAGATAGTAAATTAGCCATATGTATTGGATAAGGCATAAACTCATCTGTTTCATTAGTCGCATACCCAAACATCATACCTTGATCTCCTGCTCCTATATCATTAGAATCTATTGAATTATCTACTCCCATAGCAATATCACTAGACTGTTTATTAATATTTATATCAATATTAACATTATTTCCATTAAATCCTAATTCATCATTATCATATCCAATATTAATTATAGTATCTCTAACAATTTTTTCTATATCAACATTAGCATTACTTGTAATTTCTCCCATTACAACTACTCCATTTTTATGAGCACATACTTCACATGCTACTCTAGAATTTGGATCACCACTCAAATATGCATCTAATATATTATCAGATATTTGATCACATAATTTATCAGGATGTCCTGGTGTGACTGATTCAGATGTAAATAATTTTTTCATAATACTCCTCCTTTTATTACCTTAAAAAGAAAAGTACATAGAATAATCTATGTACTGATTATCCTTATTTTTCGATATAAACATCGCAGGATTTAGCACCTAACTTAAATAGGTTGCCGGACTTCACAGGGCCTTTCCCTCCATCACTCTTAATAAGGTAAATTTTTATTTACAATTTAATTTTAATATTATAATTTTATTTTGTCAACTATTTTTTTCTTAGGAATGCTCTTACTATATAGAATAAGAAAATTACCATTAAACCTACATATATCCAAACAAATACAGTTAATACAACTCCACTCATATAGTTATCAAGTAAATCTGGAAGTGATGCAGGAAATACAGCACTTACCCATTTATGAAAACCTTTTATTCCTATGTTTGCTGATATATAATTTAAAAGTCTTAAAAATATATCTATTATAGCTACAGCATAAACAGTTTTAGAAATTCTTCTAAACCAACAAAAAGCAACTATAATTAAAGCAACTACTACTATTGCATCTATATACATATTACCACCTCTATCATACTTAATAAGTATAACATGATTATTATTTTTTTTCAAATAAAATAAAAGATTATTAAAATTTAATAATCTTTTATTTATAATTTCTATAATTTTTTAACTGAGTATCTAAGAAATATAATTGTTCATCAAGCATATTTAAATTATACTCAAACCACTTATTCCAAGCATTATCATCTTTATTTATTGCAATATTTGTTATAAATCCCCTATATTGACCTCTCGACAACAAATAGTTTCTTGATAAATATATAGTAGGATGAGTAAAATCTGTATTAAACATTTTATTTGTACTATTACATATCTTACAGTGTTGTAAAACACGTGCTAATCTTGTATTACCATTACCAAAAGGTTGTATATATGCAATTGCAGCATGAGCTATTAAAGGCTTTATAAATATATTTATAAAGTTAGTATTATCTTGTTCATTTAAATAAGATAATACTTCTGATAATAATTCTTCTATCTCATTAAAATCTGGTGGAATATAATCTATTCTTTGTACACCATTAGTCCCATAATGTCCAACCCATTTTTTATTATCACTTCTTAAGTCATAGTTTGATTCTAAGTCATCTGAACTTCCTTTTATTACTACTCTATGAATTTTTTTTATTTCATCTATAGTTATAGAGTCATCTTCAAATGCTTTCATTGTTATATCGATTGAATCTTTTCTTTGTGACAACTTAAAAAGTTCAAGCATAAAACTTTCTTCCATTTCAGTTTCTTGATTATTTATAATTTCTCTATTTTTTAAATGTTTTATAAAGTTTTTTAATTTATTTGGTTCCAATTGTATTAATGTTTTTAAATATTCTTCATATTTTTTTAATACATCTTCAATATGGAACATACTATTATCATAAATCTTTATATTTCTAATATTTCCTACTAATTTATCCATAATATCCCCTCTTATTGGGAAATAGTATATCACTTTTTTGTAAAAAGTCAAATTCAACAAAAAAAGCCATAAGGCTTGTTTTTTATTTTAAAGCTTCTAATAATTCAGCTTTTTTCATTGTAGAATATCCTTCTACATTTTTTTCTTTAGCTAAAGCTTTTAATTCAGCTACTGTTAATTTAGATAAATCTTCTTTAACTTCTTTTTTAGCAGTTTCTTTTTTAGCTACAGTTTTTTCTGCTTTTGGAGCTTTAACTTCTTGTTTAATAGTTTTTCCTTCTAAAGCAGCTTTAGCTATGTTAACTAAGTTAGTAAATGCAGCTGCATCATCGATAGCTATTTCACTTAACATTTTTCTATTGATAGCAACTTCTGCTTTATTTAATCCAGAAATGAATTTAGAATAACTAATATCGTTCATACGACATGCAGCATTAATTCTTGTTATCCATAATTTTCTCATTTCTCTTTTGTTTTGTTTTCTATCTCTATATGCATATTTTAATGAATGCATAACTTGTTCTTTAGCTGTTTTATAAAGTTTATGTTTACTTCCAAA
Source organism: Bacilli bacterium (assembly GCA_017536505.1). Lineage (GTDB taxonomy): Bacteria > Bacillota_I > Bacilli_A > RF39 > UBA660 > UMGS1613. The sequence continues at coordinate 4,498 of JAFXHG010000027.1, read as the reverse complement.
ATAACCTCTAGCTAATTTTAATATTTTTTTTCTTCTATTTTTATGTATGTTACTTCCTTTAACTCTTGCCATTTTGTTTCCTCCTTCTTAATTAAAATTGTACTTTTTTAAATCTGTTTGCATCTGCTTTACTTAAACTTGATGCACATCTTCCACTTCTATTTGAAGCAGCGTTTTTCTTTCCAGTATTATGTCTTGTTCCTGGATGACCTATTTTAACGTCATTTTTTCTTTTGTTTAAAACTTTTGCAGTTCCTTTATGTGTTTTAATTTTTGGCATAATATTCCTCCTATTTTTCTTTCTTTGGCATAAGTATCATTGTCATGTTTCTACCTTCCAAAACTGGTTTTTGTTCAATATCAGCAACTTCATTAAGCGCTTCTGCAAATCTTATTAATACATCACGACCTAATTCAGTATGAGCCATTTCACGACCTTTAAAACGAATAGATGCTTTAACTCTATGTCCTTTTTGTAAGTACTTACTAGAGTTATTTACTCTCGTATTAAAATCGTGTATATCAATTGAAACTGATAAACGATATTCTTTCATCTCTAAATTTGCTTCTCTTTGTTTTTTAATATTTTCTTTTTGTTTTTTCTTATTTTGATATTTAAATTTGTTGTAATCCATTACCTTACACACTGGTGGATTACCATTTGGATTGATCATTACAAGATCAAAACCTGCATAGGTAGACAAAGTGATAGCATCATTGATGGATTTAATACCTAATTGTTCCCCATTTGGACCTATAACCATAACTTCTTTAGCTCTAATTTGTTCATTTATAAACAAATCTTTTTCTTTGTTTGCGATAACAAACACCTCCTATAATATCTTATACCATGAAAAAAGTGCATACTGATAGTATCCACTTAAACCTCTAAATAAACATTCTTCGGCATTTACCCATCACTTTAGCAATCGGGTGGATGTGGATACATCGCTTTCCTTTTTCATATGTATTGATTATACCTTTAAATCCTTTATTTGTCAATACTTTTATGATATTTATTTGCTTTTATTATGTGTTTGTACTGTTGGATCTATACTAGAGACATCTACAAGCTTGCATCTTGTACATTTTCTTCTCCAATATATTACTTCTTCTTTTTCATTTGGATATTTTTTTAAATACGTAGATTCCCATTCCGTAAAAGAATGTCCATCAATTTCACAAATTATTTCTTCATCACTTTTTTGCATATTATTAATTTTTACCAAAGAATAAGAGATAATATTTTTTAATATTTCTAATTTACTATCATCATCTATTGTATTTAGTTTACTTAAAAATATATTTAATTTATCTATTTCTGATGGTTCTAATTTTTTTATTAGTTCTAATAAATCTATTTCATTTCTATTTATTTCCATATATTTCTCCTAAAACAAACTAGTAGTTGCGGTTGCTTTTAGATCGATGTCTGCTCTAATACCTTTTTTATAAGCAAAATATCCTGCAGCTGCTATCATTGCAGCATTATCTGTACAATATCTTATATTCGGTATTGTTAAGTTTATTCCTTCTTTTTCACATAGTTCTTTAAATTTATTTCTAATACCACTATTAGCAGATACACCACCAGCAATTATAAGATTTTTAACATTATATTCTTTTAAAGCTTTCATAGTCTTTTTAGAAAGTATTTCTACTACTCTATTTTGGAATGAACAAGCGATATCTTCTTTTCTTATAGCATTACCTCTTTGAGTTTCATTGTGTACTAAATTTATAACCGCACTCTTTATCCCACTAAAACTAAAATTATATGAATTATCATCAAGTGGTAAAGGTAGCGGATAAGTATCCTCTCCCTCATAAGATAATTTATCTACGAGTGGTCCCCCCGGATAAGGTACATTGATTACACGCGCTACTTTGTCATAGCATTCACCAACTGCATCATCCAAAGTTCCACCAATTTTTTTAAATTTATAATCATCTTCCATATATATTAAATCAGTATGTCCACCTGATACAACAAGTGCGATTAATGGAAATTCCATTTTACTTACTAAATTATTCGCATATATATGTCCTGCTATATGATGAACTGGAACAAGTGGTTTATTATATATATATGAAAGTGTGGTTGCTGCACCTACTCCTATAAGTAAACAACCAATTAATCCTGGACCATATGTTACAGCTATCGCATCAATATCATCCATAGTCATTTTTGCTTTATTTAAACATTCTTCAATAACTATTGTTATATTTTCTACATGCATACGACTAGCTATTTCAGGAACAACACCACCATATGATGAATGTGTATCCATTTGTGAAAGAATAACAGTAGCTATTTCTTCACAACCATTTTTAACTATTGAAACACTAGTTTCATCACAACTACTTTCTATACCTAATATATAAGTATCTTTCATACTACTCACCTAAATTCTTAATCATTAATATTCCATCTTCATCTTTATAATAATTTTTTCTTTTTGTAACTTCTTTAAATCCATTTTTTAAATAAAAGTTTATTGCTTTTTTATTACTTTCTCTTACTTCTAAAGTTATATTTTTTATATTTTTATATTTATTTTCAATAAAATTTAACAATTTAGTCGCAATACCTAATTGTCTATATTCATTATCAATAACAATATAATCTATTTCTATTCTATCATAAAGATATTGATAAACTAATATTCCCTTTATTAAATCTTCTTCATATACTAATACTTTTAAAAAATCATTATTAAATGATTCTTTATCTATTTTATAATTAAATGTATTTAGTAAGTTATTTACAAATATAAAATCTTTTTCTTCTATTTCTCTAATCATTTTTTAACTTATTTTCCTCTGCTTCAGTTAACTTTAAATAATTAGGATTTAAATTATGTGGATTTGTTCCATTGTCATTTATATGTTTATTTATTATTTTTAGTATATCAATATTAGGTTTAATAACTTCTTCTATATTAATGTTATCATAAGAAACAAATTCATAATCGCTATTTAATTTATTAATTTCTTCTATTGAAATTAATTTATCTTCTTTTATGCAGTTTAATTCATCATCATAAATACCAGCAAATACATTATTACGTCTTGCATCTATCATAGGAACTATATACTTTTTATTAGTTGATGTAGTAGCCATTAATTCAAGGCTTGATAAAGGTATGATATTCTTTTTCAATGCCCAAGCTATTGTTTTAGCTACTGTAACTCCAACTCTAATACCTGTAAAAGATCCAGGACCATTTACAATAAATATTTTATCTATATCTTCTAATTTCAATTCTAACTCAGTTAAACCATTATCTATTATTGGTAAAACTTTTGATGACATATCTGATAATATATTTTCTTGATATTTATATAAAATTTTATCATCTTTTATAATTGATAATGTTATATTCGAAGTTGTTGTATCAATTAATAAACTTATCATAATACAGCCTCACATAATTCTTCATATTTTTGTCCATATGGTTTAATTACTAACATTCTTCTATTTTCATCTACAACTTTAAATTTTATTTCTAATCTTTCTTCAGGTAGTATATCTTTAATTGTTTTTGCCCATTCAATTATAACAATTCCACCTTTATTATAATATTCTTCAATACCTACACCATCAGCATTTCCATCTAATCTATAAACATCCATGTGGTATAAAGGCATTTCTCCAGAATCATATTCTTTTATTATAGTAAAAGTTGGAGAAGTAATACTTTCTTCTATTCCTAAGGCCTGAGCAATACCTTTAGTAAATACTGTTTTTCCACTACCTAATTCACCATCTAAGCAAATTACCATATTTTCAAATTTTTCAGATTCAAAGTTTTGAGCAACTTCAATTGTCTCATATTCATCATTACAAATAATCTTGTATTCCATATAAATCACCATTATTATTATACCATCAATATAAATATTATTTCAATAAAAATAAAATAAATAACAACTTATTTACATTGAAACAATATTTAGCATGGTTTTAGTATTAAATTACTTTCATATACTTAAAAATAAGCAAAAAAAAATTGGCAACTTGCTATCTTCGCTTTTACACTATTTTCGCCGTTAAAGAGCTTAACTACTGTGTTCGGGATGGGAACAGGTGTATCCTCTTTGCTATCGTCACCAATAAAATTATTAGAGAAATAATTCTCTGAAAACATGATAATGTGTAAATCTCATCAATTAGAAATATATATATAGGATTAAATCCTCGATCTATTAGTACTGGTCAACTCAACATATCACTATGCTTCCATCTCCAGCCTATCAACCTTGTAGTCTTCAAGGGATCTTACTTCATAAAGAATGGGAAAACTCATCTTGAAGTTGGCTTCCCGCTTAGATGCTTTCAGCGGTTATCCATTCCATACATAGCTACTCTGCACTGCCACTGGCGTGACAACAGATACACCAGAGGTATGTCCGTTCCGGTCCTCTCGTACTAGGAACAGCTCTCCTCAATTTTCCTACGCCCACGACGGATAGGGACCGAACTGTCTCACGACGT
>JAFXHG010000006.1 GCA_017536505.1 Bacilli bacterium | reverse complement strand
ACTATTTTTTAATATAAATAAATTAATTACTTTTGTACTTATATTTTTATTATTAGAAGTAAATAAATTATATAAAAAAAGGAAAGAATTATTTAATAAATTTTTACTTGAAAGATATTTAAATGAATTTAAGTTTAAAAAGAAAAAAACTATAAATAATATAGATAAAATGAAAAAAGACTATAGACATCTTTTTTATATAGATGAAAAATATTTAACTGAAAAATATTTTTTGAAGAAAATGTTTGACATTAAAGGGAATTTGTGATATTATTTTAAACGTGTAGGACCTCATTCTACAACCACACAGAGAAGGTTTCAAACACAAATGTGTACCTTAATGGTGAGTCTTAGTAATTAATAAAGGAGGTAAGAATATGAAAGCAGTTATAGAAACTGGTGGAAAACAATACTATGTTGAAGAAGGTACAGTTCTTTATATTGAAAAATTAGATGCTGAAGCTGGATCAAAAGTAAAATTTGATAAAGTTTTAATGGCTAATGGAACTGTTGGTATGCCTGAACTTAGTGGAGCTTACGTTGAAGGTGAAGTTGTTAAAAATGGTAAAGGTAAAAAAATTATAGTTTACAAATACAACCAAAAGAAAAATTACCACAGAACTCAAGGACATCGTCAACCATACACTAAAGTTGAAATCAAAAAAATAGTGGTAAAATAATGATAAAGATAAATATAAGTAAAGATGAAATAACTATTAAAGGACATTCTGGATATGGAATAGAAGGAACTGATATAGTTTGCGCATCTGTATCAAGTATATCAATAACTACAGTAAATGCTTTATTAAGTATTGATGAGGACTGTATAGAATACAAAGAAAATGATGGATACTTGAATATAAAAATAAAAAAACATAACGAAACAATTGATAAATTAATTGATAATATGGTTAATTTATTAAAAGAATTAGAAAAAGATTATAAAAAATATATAGAAATCAGATAGGAGGTGCTCATCACATGAAATTGATGACATTAAATATCCAATTATTCGCACATAAAAAAGGTCAAGGATCTACAAAAAATGGTAGAGATTCTGAAGGTAGAAGATTAGGAGCTAAAGCTGCTGATGGAGAATATGTAACTGGAGGATCTATTTTATATAGACAAAGAGGAACTAGAATTTATCCAGGTGTTAATGCTGGTATTGGTTCTGATGATACTGTTTATGCTAAAATAAGCGGATATGTAAAATATGAACGTTTAGGAAAAGATAAAAAACAAGTTAGTGTTTATGAAGCTAAATAAGAGAGTAATCTCTTTTTTTATAAAAAATGTATACTTTTAGTAAAGTATACTTTTTTATTATAATTAAAATTAAAAACTTATTTTATTTGGTTTTAATATGTGATAAAATATATGTATAGGAGTTAGATAGTATGGAATTTAATAAAAAATTCTTTAAAAATAACATAAAAACAATTTCTATAATGGTTATAGCTATTATAGTTTTTATAGTGATTAATATTATATTATCTAATAATACAGATAAAGCTTTAATAGAAAAAGATTTACCTATAAAAGGTGAAGGTAAATATGAAGGTATAGTTATAACAGAAATAATGACATCAAATAATGGGGCAGTAGCTAGTCCTGATGGTACTGTTTCTGATTGGATTGAAATATATAATGGTAATGATCATGAGGTAAATTTAAAAAATTATGGTTTAAGTGATGATTCTAGTAAAACTAAATGGGGATTCCCTGAAATAACTATTGAACCTAAATCTTATATAGTAGTTTATCTAAGTGGTGAAAACAAAAATGGATTGTATGCTAATTTTAGACTTAATGGTAATGGAAGTGAAAAATTATTTTTAGTAAATACTCAAAGTGAAAGTATAGATGCTGTAGATATTTTAACTATAAAAAGTAATGAAGTAATGGTAAGGGATTTAGATGGTAATTGGTTCTCATCTAAAAAAGCAACTCCAGGATATCCAAATACTATAGAAGGATATGAAGAGTATCAAAAGTCATTGATTGCTGAAAGCGATGTTAAAATAAATGAATTCTTACCTAAGAATGATGGTAATTTTAAAAATAGTTATGATAATTATGTAGGGTATATTGAAATAATTAATACAGGTAATGATAGAGTAAATTTAAAAAATTATTGTATTTCTAACACTATTAACGCGCCATTTAAATATTGTTTAGGCAATGTTACTTTAGGACAAGATGAAGTTTATGTAGTCTATATGGGAGATTATGATGATAATGGTGATGAAATATATTCTAATTTTGATTTAAAATCTAAAAATGGTACAGTTGTACTTACAAATTCTAATGGAAAAATAATTGATAAAATAGAATATAAAAATGTAGCTAATGGACTTGCTATGATAAAAGAAGATGGTAAATTTAATCAATCAAATAGTATTAGTCCTGGATATAAAAATACTACTTCTGGAATAAAGAATTTTCAAAAATCTAAATTAGAAACACCAAATACTTTAATAATAAATGAGGTTATGAATAATAATTATTCATATTTACCTCATAATGGTAATGAATATTATGATTGGATAGAATTAAAAAATAATTCAAATAAGTCTATTAATTTAAAAGATTATTATTTAACTAACAGTACTAATACAATGCAAAAATACAATTTACCTGATATAGAATTAAAATCAGGAGAAATATATGTATTAATGGCAAGTGGTGATACTAATTTAAGTAATAATAGTTATACACATATTAATTTCAAAATATCTGATGTTGAATCTATATTTTTAACTAAAGGTAATGAAATAATAGATTCAATGGTTATTGCTAATGTTCCATTGGGATATAGTTTTGGAAGACATAATGATTATGGATTATATTATTTTTCAAAGCCTACACCAAAAGAAAATAATAATTCAGGAACTTCAAGTGTTGCATACATTCCAGAATTTAGTGTAGAATCTGGTGTATATAATGATAGTGATGGAATAAATTTAGAAATATCAGGGAATGGGACAATTTATTATACTTTAGATGGTAGTACTCCTACAACATATTCTAAAGTATATAATGGTCCTATTTTTCTTAATGAAACAACAGTAGTAAAAGCAGTTAGTTATGTTGAAGGGAAAATAATAAGTGATGAAATAGTTGGGTCTTACATAATTAATGAAAATCATACGTTACCCGTTATGTCTGTTTCTTTGAATCCTAGTAGTTTTAATAGAGTACAAGCTAATGCTTGGAATACAGAACTTGAAGTATCCGCACATGCAGAATTATATGAAGATGGAAAAAGTTTTAGTATACCTTGTGGATTTAAATTATTTGGAGGTTCAACAAGAGGATTACCTAAAAAAAGTTTTGCTTTAAAGTTTAAGAAGAAATATGGGGAAGCTAATTTAAATTACCAAGTTTTTGAAAATAGAGATTATTCTAAATTTAATAGTTTAATATTGCGTTCAGGTTCTCAAGATCAAGAATCAGCTTTCTTTAGAGATATACTTATGACATCTCTTGTAGATGGAAAAACTAATTTAAAAGTTCAAGCGTATAAATCAGTTATTCTTTATATAAATGGAAATTATTGGGGAGTTTATAATATACGTGAACAAGTTGATGATGATTTTATTGCTAATAATTTTAATGTATCTAAAGAAGGATCAAACATTGTAAGAATAGATAATGATATAACAACAGGTGATGGGAAAAAATATTTTGATTTAATTAATTATTTAAGTACTCATGATATGAGTAAAGATAGTAACTATGAATATGTTAAATCTCAAATAAATATTGAAAGTTATGTTGATTTTTGGATTGCAGAAAATTGGGTTACTAATAATGATATAGTAAATACTAGATTTTATTATCACCCAGATATAGATGATGGAAAAATAAATATGATTTTTTATGATTTGGATTTTGCTATGTGGAATCATTATCTTAATTATTTTAATTTTTCAGTACAACCTGAAGGTATGAGTAGATTACAAGTTTCAACTCTCATGATGAGAAAATTGATAGTAAATGAAGAATTTAAAAAGACTTTTCTAAATCGTCTTAGTTATCAATTAGAAAATGTATGGGGAGAAGAAAGAGTTTTAGAAAGAATAGACGAAATATATAATGATTTAAAACCTGAAATGGAGAGAAATCAAAAAAGATGGGGAATGACATATCAAACTTGGGAAGATAATGTTGAAACACTAAGAAAATATACTAGACTTAGAGAAGATTATATTAAGAAACAAACTAAGAGTTTCTTTAAATTGAGTGATAGTGAAATGAGAGAATATTTTGGTGATTAATATGAGAAAGTATAGAAATGAAATAAAATTTGTTATTAATAAAGATAGTGCTGAAATATTAAAGAAAAAGCTTTCATTACTTATGGATGTAGATAGCAATTCAATTTTAGAAGATAATAGTTATTTAATTAGAAGTTTATATTTTGATAATATATATTCAGATGCATATTATGAAAAAATAGATGGTGTAGAATATAGAAAAAAATATAGAATTAGATTATATAATAATGATACAAGTTTTATAAGATTAGAGTGTAAATATAAACATGAAAATAAAACTTCAAAAGATCAAATATTGATAGATAAAAGTATTTGTGATAAAATTATAAATGGTAATATAGAAGATTTAGATATAAGTAAAAATAATTTACTTACAAAATTTGTAATGGATTATAGAGTTAGAAATTTAAAACCTTCTATAATTGTTGATTATAAAAGACTTGCATATACTTATCCAGTATCTGATGTTAGAGTTACATTTGATTCAAAAATAAGGTCAGGTATGTATAATTATAATTTATATGATGAAAATTTAGAAACATATAAAGTGCTGGATGATAATCAAGTAGTACTAGAAGTTAAGTTTAATGAAATATTACCAGAACAAATTGCAATAGTGTTATCTACTGTTCCAATGATTAGACAGGCATTTTCAAAATTTGCGGTTTGTAGAAGTATAAAGTAAAGGAGAATTATTATGAGTTTTATGGATATGATAAAGAAAAGTGTTATTTCGGAATTTACAGGAACAATTACTGTTGATAAAATTATATTATCACTTATAGTTGCTTTTGTAATAGGGGTATTTATAGTATATATATATAAGAAAACATATAGTGGAGTTGTTTATTCAAAATCATTTTCACTATGTATAATATTGCTTGGAATGGTTACTGCTATGGTAATTAGAACAATTAGTTCTAATTTAGCTCTTTCATTAGGTATGGTAGGTGCTCTTTCTATTGTTAGATTTAGAACAGCTATAAAAGAACCAACAGATACTGTGTTTATGTTTTGGAGCATTACTGCAGGGATAATGACAGGAGCAGGTTTATATATAGTCGCAATCATTGCTTCTTTAGGTATTGGTATTTTATATTTTGTTGGTTATATGTTAGGCTTTAAAGCTAAACATCAATACTTATTCATTGTAAAATATGATGCTAGTATAGATGATATTATAATAAGACAAATAAAGAAATTACCAAAAACTAAATTAAAAAGTAAATCAATATCAAAAAATACTGTTGAATTAACTTTTGAATTAGAATTAAAAGATAATGATGCTAAAGTGTTAGATAGTTTTAAAAATATAGATGGTGTTAGTAGTGTTAGTGTAATAAGTTATCAAAATGATTTTGGAGCTTAAGTATAGAAGAGGGATATTATGACAAAAAGAAAAAAGAATAAGGGAAAGATTTTTATAATTATAAGTGTATGTTTTTTACTGTTTTTAATAGTTTTTTATGCATATAGATTAATATATTTTTATAAAATGTTTCATTAGGTGAGTTATGAAAAAAGAAGAAGATGTATTTCAAATATATAATGAGATGGATAAATTATTAGATTCTATTAATTTAGATAATAAAAAAGAAAAAAGTACAGATAATAATAATATAAATGATATCCCAGATATGCCTAAAGTATTTTTTGATGAAGAAAAAAAACCTATAGAGTATAAAGAAAAAACAGAAGAAGAAAAAGAACAACCAAAAGAAAAAAAGTAAAAAAGAAAAAAGAATAAAACAACAAAATGGGTAATAACATTTGGATTTTTAGATGTAATTGCGATTGTGTGTTTGTTTTTGATGTATGGACCTATAAGTTATTTTAGAAATTTTTGGGTTACAAGTGCTATGTCTACTATGAGTCATCAGTATTTAGCTTATATATTCTTTAATCAAGAACAAATAGATGATATATTGAGCCAAAATACTATTATAGAGGTAGAAGGTAATACAAATGAAGAAGAAATAAAATTTGAAGAACCTGAAGAAATTATAGAATATACTTCTCCTGAAGAAGAACAAATTTTAACAAGAGACCCTGGAAATGACTTATATAAAGTTATAAAAGTAGAAGGTAATGGATATAAAGGACATCTACTTGTTGTTTATGATCCGTCCAAGTTACAATTAGTTCAAGTATCCAATTTAAAATATGGAAAGACAATTGAAACTTTTGCTAGAGAATATGGAGCAGTTGCTGGTACAAATGCAGGTGGATTTGTTTATTCTAAGGTTTATGGATATACACCAACTGGTACTGTAATTATAGATGGCCAACTTATGAATGATGGTGTAGGTACCGGATGGGGTGGAGGAATTATAGGTTTTACTAATGATAATGTATTAGTATTAACAAAATCCTCAGCACAAGAAGCATTAGACATGGGTATTCGTGATGCTGTATCATTTGGTCCGTTCTTAATAGTAAATGGAGTTGCTTCACAATTTACAGGTAATGGTGGATATGGTGTAGCACCTAGAACTGCTATAGGTCAAAGAAAAGATGGTATTGTATTATTATTAGTAATTGATGGAAGAAGACCAGGTCACAGTATTGGTGTAGACATGGTTGAACTTACTAATATAATGTTAAAATATGGTGCATATAATGCTAGTAACCTTGATGGTGGAGGTTCTAGTACAATTGTTGCGAATGGAGAAACATTAAGTGTTGGTGGAGGATATGGTTATACAGGTGATAGATATCTTCACAATGCTTGGTTATTAATTCCTTAAGAAAGGTGATATTATGAAAGTACTCATTACAGGAGCTAGTAGTGGTATTGGACGTGATATGGCACGTGTTTTCAGTAATAAAGGATATGATTTAATACTTGTCGCACGTGATAAAAATAATTTAAATAAATTAAAAGATGAATTAAAAACTAATGTAGATATAATACCTATGGATTTAGGTAATGTAGAAAATTGTAAAAAATTATATGAAAAAGTTAAAGATAAAAATATAGATATTTTAATTAATAATGCAGGTTTTGGAGCAATAGGTGCATTTAGAAAAACTGATATGGATAATGAATTATCTATGATAGATTTAAATATAAAAGCAGTTCATGTTTTAACAAAATTATTTTTAGATGATTTTGTTAAAAGAGATAGTGGACATATCTTAAATGTATCGAGTGCATCTGCATTTCAACCTGGTCCATTAATGGCTACATATTATTCAACAAAATCATATGTATATCATTTGACGCTTGCTATATACGAAGAATTAAGACGAATGAAGAGTAATGTAAAAATTAGTTGTCTATGTCCAGGACCAGTTAATACTAATTTTAATAATGTTGCTAATTGTGAATTTAAAATGGATGCATTAAGTAGTGAGTATGTAGCTAAATATGCAATAGATAAAATGTTAAAAAATAAATTATTAATAATACCTGGATTTAAAATAAAATTATTATATATATTTGGTAGATTTGTTCCAAATAAATTAAAATTAAAAATAACATATAATATTCAGCACAGGAAAACTAAATAAAAAATCATATACTAAAATGTATATGATTTTTTTGAGGTGAAATATGGATAATATAAAAGAGTTAATAGGAAATACTCCTATAATAAAAATAAAGTATAAACATAAAGGTATAGAAAATTATATTTATACTAAGTTAGAATATTATAATTTAACTGGAAGTATAAAAGATAGAATAGTTTATTATATATTAGATAAAGCTATAAAAGAAGGTAAATTAAAAAAAGATATGCCTTTAATAGAAGCTACAAGTGGTAATACTGGTATATCTTTAAGCGCATTAGGTTCATATTTAAAACATCCTGTATATATATTTATGCCTAATTGGGTAAGTAAGGAAAGATTAGATTTAATGAAACTATATGGTGCTAATGTAATTCTTATATCAAAAGAAGAAGGTGGATTTAAAAAATGTGTACAATTAGCAAATGAATTTGCACTTAAACATAACGGATTTTTGCTTAATCAATTTAGTAATCAATATAATATAGATTGTCATTATAATACTACTGCTAAAGAAATACTAGATAAAATATATGTAGATTGTTTTGTATCAGGAATTGGAACAGGTGGTACTTTAGTAGGTATAGGAAAGAGATTAAAAGAAGTTTATAATACAGATATTTATAGTTTAGAACCAGATACCATGTCAATAATAAAAACAGGGAATATATCTAGCCATAAAATAGAAGGTATAGGAGATGATTTTATACCGGATATAGTAGATTTAAATTTAATTAAAGATATAATACTAGTAAATGATATGGATGCTATAAATATGAGTAAAAAACTATCTAAAGAATTAGGATTAGGACTTGGTATATCTAGTGGCGCTAATATGATAGCTAGCATTATTTTAAAAGAAAAAGGATATAAGAATGTAGCAACAGTATTTCCAGATGATAATAAAAAATACCTTTCAACAGATTTAACTAAAAATATAAAATTAGAAAAAAATAATATATCTGACAAAGTAGAATTATTAGAGTATGAAGTGATTTAATAAAAGTGTAAATGTATTTACACTTTTTACTTTAAAAACTTGACTTGATATATTATTTTTGCTATGATTTACTTGTAAGGTAGGGATTTATATGATAGAAAAATATAATGCTGAAATAAGAGAGAATAGAGAGTTATTAGCTGCTATAACAGTTGCTATGAATCAGCTGATTAAAATGGGTAGTGCAGGTAAAGATGCAAAAGTTGTTGGTAAGCAAAGTGTTATGTTTGAAAAATTAAGACAAGCTGCTTCTACTGATAAATTTAATAAACGTTATAGTGCATATGAAAAAAATACATATAAAAATTTAACTAATTTAAAAGCAAAGTATACAGATCTTGATTTATCTCAAATACGTAAAGCATTAGAATCTAATTCTAGAAGATTTAATTACAATACTGTCAATAAAGTTATGGATGTTTTGGAAAGAAATCATGCTTTAGATCAAAAAATTATAGTTCTTTCTCAAAAATATAAAGACTGTATAAATAAAATTAGAAATCTTGAAGATATGATTGAGTATGAAAAACAAAGACAAGCTAATAAAGAAAAAGAAATTGAAAAAAGAGTTGAGACTGTTAAAACGCCACAAATATCTTATGAAGAGCAACAAAAATTACGTGAAGAGCAAATAATAAAAAAAATAAATGGAAATGCGGATATTTTGTTAAATGGACCTAAAAAAAGAGGATTAATAAGAACTCTTCAAGGAGTAGACATGCTGCATAAGGACATGGAATATTTATATGGACTAGCTATAGATGTTTTATTTCTTATGAATAGAAATCAATGGGTATCCCAAAAAGAAATTGCCTATGGAAAAGATGCAAGAGTTTGGAATGCTTATTTTGGATCTGTAGATTCAGCTGATATTAAATGTCAAGCTATATTGAATGCATATGGGGTATCAAATGTAGATCAATTATTAGATAAATATGATAAAATAAGAAACACTTATTATAAGAAATTCTCTAAATTATCAAAAGAAAAGAAAACAAAATACGCTATTGAAAAATTTCTTGATGTTGAAATAATGGGAGGTTTAGGTAGTGGAGCTAACTCTATAATAGAGGCTTTGAAAAATGAGAAATTAGAATTTCCACCAAGCAAAGAAAAGTTAATTTCATACATGAATAGTAGAATAAGAAATGGTAAAAATTATGAATATGTTTTTGTGGAAAAAGATGAGGTTACAACATCAAGATTAGATTTTAGTGAAGACTATGATAAAAAGAAAAAATATTATAAGAATTTAACTAAAAATATGACAGAAGATGAAATTGCTATGTTATATCACCAAGTTTATCTAAGTATGTATGAAGATTTCAAATATAGTGATTTAGATACAAATACAATAGATAGATGTTATTCAGTTATGCAAAAACTATTCTGTGAAATTATTTTTGAAAAAAGAAAAATGAAACTTTCTGATATAAAACAATATGATACAGCACTAAGTAAAATAGCTAAAGAATATTTAAAAGAAGAACCAAAATTTTCTACATCTGTTAGAATTAATGAAGAAGAGAAAAAGGAAAGAGAAGAAACAATTAGAAAAGAATATGTTAAATATAGAGCTCAACTAACTTTAGAAGGAAAAAAAGAACATTTAAGTTTTAGAGAATTTGTTCAACAAAAATATGCACTTAATAATGTTGTTGAACCTGAAAATTTAAATGAATTGATTGAAGAAGAAATAAAAGGAATGAAAAAATAATGAATCAAGTTGAAGAGAAAAAGAATAAACTTAATTTAGAAATAAGAGAATTATTAAATGTTATAGATATGATCGACGGTTTAAAAGGAGAGTACTTTGATTACAAAGAAAACACATTAAATGAAGAAGATTATTTAGATCAACAATTGAAATTAGTTGTTGAAGCGAAAACTAGGTTAATGAATCTTTTTAAGGATTAATAAAAAAGCACCAAACGTGTTAAAAGTATTGACATTAATAATAGTTTATGTTAATATTTAATTGTGAACACGAAAAGGTGTTTTTATTTTAGAAAAAAATCATAAAATTAAGAGTAGGTGAAATATGAAAGCTATAGCAAGATTTTTTGTAAATGTAAAAAAAGAGATGAAAAAAGTTAGATGGCCTAAGAAAAAAGAAATGATTAAATTTTCAATTGCAACAATCGTAGTTATTTGTTTCTTTATGTTATTCTTTACTGCATCTGATGTTATTATTAGTTTAGTAAGGAAGGTGTTTAGTTAATGGAAAAAGAATGGTATGTTGTTAATACTTATTCAGGACATGAGAATAAGGTAAAAGAAAAATTAGAAATGCGTGCTAGTACTATGGGAATGGAAGACTATATATATAGGGTAGTTGTTCCATCTCAAAAAGAAATAGTAGTTAAAAATGGAAAAGAAGTAGAAAAAGATTCTAAGATGTTTCCTGGGTACATATTAGTAGAAATGGTAATGACTGATGAAGCTTGGTTTATTGTTCGTAATACTCCAGGTGTTACAGGATTTATCGGATCAAGTGGTAAGGGAGCTAAACCATTCCCATTAACAAAACAAGAAGTAGATAAGATTCTTGGAAATATGGGTATGAGCAGAATCGATGTTGTTAATGAAATTAATGAAGGCGATACTGTTAAGGTAATAAGTGGAGCATTTGCTAATATGTTTGGTAAGGTTAAGTTTGTGGATATGGTTAACCAAAAGATAGAAGTTGCTCTTGACTTATTTGGACAAGAAACAATTGTTGAAGTATTATTTACTGAAATAGAAAAAGCTTAAAAAATGTTTACAAATTAAAAAAAATATGTTATTATTATATGGCTATATTGATTTTAATATAGATTTTGTGGGAGCTAATGACTAGAATTTCTAGAAGCGGAGCATTTGAACCACAACGAAAAAACAAAATTTATAGGAGGTGTTTTTCGTGGCACAATTAGTTAAACAAATTAAATTACAAATTCCAGCAGGAAAAGCAACACCAGCTCCTCCAGTAGGAACTGTACTTGGTCCAGCAGGAATTAACTTACAAGAATTCTGTACAAAATATAATGATGCAACTAGAGATAAAATGGGAGATATATTACCAGTTGTAATTTCTATTTATGAAGATAGATCATTCGACTTTGTAATTAAAACTCCACCAACAGCATTCTTAATAAAGAAAATATGCAATGTTAAAAAAGGTTCTGCTAAAGGTTCTAAAGAACCAGTTGGAACTATGTCTCAAGCACAACTTAGACAAATTGCTGAGATTAAATTACCAGACTTAAACTGTTATTCAGTTGAAGAAGCCATGAAGATTGTTGCAGGTACTGCAAAAAACATGGGTGTTAAAGTAGAAGAAAATTAATTATTATAATATATGATATATAATGAATTCCGCTTTTCATTTAAAATATCATTAATAAAATATTAAATAGGAGGTTAATATGAAAAGAGGAAAGAAGTATTTAGAAGCTGCTAGTAAAATAGAAAAAGGAAAAGCTTACTCTATAGAAGAAGCAGTAAAATTATTAAAAGAAACTAAAACAGCTAACTTTGATGAATCTGTTGAATTAGCTTTAAGATTAAACTTAGATACTAAAAAAGCAGATCAACAATTAAGAGGAGCTACAGTACTTCCAAATGGTATAGGTAAAACTAAAAAAGTTTTAGTTATAGCTAGAGGAGCAAAAGCTACTGAAGCTAAAGAAGCTGGAGCTGACTTTGTAGGAGATTTAGATATGATTGAAAAAATCGAAAAAGAAAACTGGTTTGATTTCGATACAATGATAGCTACTCCAGATATGATGCCTGCATTAGGAAAAATTGGACGTGTTTTAGGTCCTCGTGGATTAATGCCAAACCCTAAAACAGGAACAGTTACTATGGATGTTAAAAAAGCTGTAGAAGACGTTAAAAAAGGACGTGTTGAATACAGAACTGATTCATATGGTAACGTTGCAGTATTAGTTGGTAAAGTTTCATTTGATGATGAA
Organism: Bacilli bacterium; assembly: GCA_017536505.1. Classification (GTDB taxonomy): domain Bacteria; phylum Bacillota_I; class Bacilli_A; order RF39; family UBA660; genus UMGS1613. The sequence goes on along the minus strand of JAFXHG010000006.1, from coordinate 13,824 downwards.
AAATTAGTAGAAAATATTAAATCTTTTGTATCACTAATTAATAAAACTAAACCTAGTACAGTTAAAGGTAAATATATGTTAAATATATCAATAGCTAGTACAATGGGTCCTGGTATTAAAGTTGATACAGCAAGTTTTGAAAATTAATTATTTACAAATAAAAAAAACTGTGTTATAATAACGTCAGTTGGAAAGATAGTACCGTAGACAGTAGGGGATTCGTCTTAATAATCCTACCGAGGAACAGAAGTTTAAGTTCAATCAAAGTCTACGTATTCTTGCGTAGACTTTTTAATAAACACGGTGCAAAGATTAGGAGGTGTTTTATGGCAAATCCAAAGATATTAGAAGCTAAACAAGTAATTATTGATGAAATAGCTAATAATGTTAAAGAATCTAGTTCGTTTATCTTCTTAGAAAATCATGGTTTAACAGTTGCTGAAACTATGGAATTAAGAAGAAAATTAAAAGAATCTAATTCTGAATTAAAAATCTATAAAAACACTTTAGTAGCTCGTGCTCTTAAAGATTTAAATATTGATTTAGAATCAGAATTAAATGGTCCAAAAGTTGTTGCTTTTGGTAAAGATATTATCGAACCAATTAAAGCTGTTAGTGAATTCGCTAAAAAACATGATAAATTAGTTATCAAAGTTGGTATCGTTGATGGTAAAGTTACTGAATTAGATGAATTAAACAAACTTGCAACTATTCCATCAAGAGAAGGATTACTTACAATGTTTGCGAGTGGTTTACTTGCAATTCCAAGAGACTTTGCAATATGCTTAGATTTACATAGTAAAAATTTAGAAAATTAATTAATTAAAAAAATATAAGATAAGGGAGGAAATGAATTATGGCAAAATTAAGCGCAAAAGAAATTATCGATTCTCTAAAAGAAATGACTCTTTTAGAAATCAAAGAAGTAGTAGATTTAATGAAAGAAGAATTTGGTGTTGATCCAAGTGCGGTAGCAGTTGCTGCTGCTCCAGCTGCTGAAGCTGCAAATGAAGGACCAAGTGCTGTTGATGTTGTATTAGCAAGTGCTGGTGCTAACAAAATCGCTGTTATCAAATTAATCAAAGAAGTTACAGGATTAGGTTTAGGAGAATCTAAAGCTATCGCTGATAACGGTGGAGTTGTTAAAGAAAAAGTTGCTACTGCTGAAGCTGAAGAATTAAAAGCTAAATTCGAAGAAGCTGGTGCTACAATCGAATTAAAATAATAAGTAATTTATGGTTTTAAGCCTGTACTAAAAATTAGTATGGGCTTTCGCCGTTTCTAAATGGGAGTGAAAAAATGAAAATAAGTAAAGGAAATGTTCAAATTGTAAACAGAAGAATTTTAGCTGGGACCCTTGCTTGTACTTTTTTAGCAACCAAATTAATTGGTTATCAAGTTGTTAGAAAAATAAAATATTCCCACGTTAAAGCTGGATATGTTCAAACAGAAGATACATGTATAAAATTTAAAGAAGATTATGCAATTTTACCTAAAAAAAGTGAAATGAATTTTAATGATTTACTTGTTGAGCCTAACAATCCTAAAGATAATTATAAAAAAAATAAAGTTAATGGTTTAATTGTTAGGGGAAAAAGAAAAGTATTACGTAAAGTGATTAAATAATAAACAGTTAGTTAAGGAAAAATAGTATGGGATATTATTTTGATAAAAATACAAATGTAGAAAGTAAAGAGGTTACTACTAGAGCAGAACTAAATGGTAGGCTTTATATTTTTAAAACAGATAATAATGTATTTTCTAAAAGAGGTTTAGATTTTGGTACTAGAACTTTATTAGAAAGTATAGATATTAAAAATATTAGTGGTGATGTTTTAGATTTTGGATGTGGATATGGGCCAATTGGTATCTATATTAAATCTAATACTGACGCTAATGTTGATATGATTGATGTAAATGAGAGAGCTTTAAATTTAGCTAGAAGTAATGCTAATATAAATAAAGTAGATGTTAATATTTTTGAAAGTGATATATATAGTAATGTATCTAAAAAATATAACTATATAATTACTAATCCTCCTATTAGAGTAGGTAAAAAAATATTATATGAAATACTAATTAAAGCTAAAGATTATTTAAAAGAAGAAGGACACTTAATATTTGTAATAAATAAGGATCAAGGTGCTAAAAGTACTATGAAAGATATGCAAGAATATTATAGTGTAAAATTGTTAGAAAAAAACAAAGGTTTTTATGTAATTGATTGTCAAAATCGTTGACATATTGCCAAGTTTGATATATAATTATAAATTGGCGGCATATATTATTCTGCTTAATATGTGTTTTCTAGAAAATATAGTTTATGGGGTGAAAAAGTGGCTTATACAGTTAAAAAATTCGGTGATTACCGTGAAAGAAGAAATTATGGAAAAACAAAAAATGCAATTGAATTAAACAATTTATTGGAAATTCAAAAAAAGTCATATGATTGGTTTATGACTGAAGGAATAAAAGAAGTATTCGATGATATCTTTCCTGTTGAAAGCTTTACAGGAAATTTAACTTTAGAATTTGGAGAATATTCTTTTGAAGAGCCAAGATACTCAATTAAAGGTTGTAAAGATAGATATGCAACTTATGCTGCACCTATAAAAGTGCAAGCAAGACTTTTTAACCAAGAAACTGGTGAAGTTAAAGAGCAAGAAATTTATTTAGGTGATATGCCTATAATGACAGATAGTGGTACATTTATAATCAATGGAGCAGAACGTGTTATAGTATCACAATTAGTTCGTTCACCAAGTGCTTATTATTCTCGTGAAGTAGATAAGAAAAATGGTAAACATATTATTACTTCTCAAATAATACCAACTCGTGGAACATGGTTAGAATATGAAACTGATGCAAGAGATGTTATTTACTGTCGTATCGATAGAACAAGAAAGGTACCAGTAACAACTTTACTTAGAGCATTAGGTTTATCTAGTGATGCTGATATAGTTGATTTATTTGGTGAGGATGATTATATCTTAAGAACTATTGAAAAGGATGCTAATAAGAATACAGATGAATCTTTAATAGATATTCATTCTAAATTACGTCCAGGTGAACCAAGTACTTTAGATAGTGCTAAAAACCAATTAATTACTAGATTCTTTGATGCTTTCAGATATGATTTAGCTAAAGTAGGTCGTTATAAATTTAATAGAAAATTAAATGTAATTGATAGATTATACGATTGTGTACTTGCTGAAGATATTAAAGTTAAAGGTGAACTTAAATTTGAAAAAGGTACTTTAGTAACTAAAGAAGTATTAGAAGAATTAAAACCTATAATGGCTGATGGATATGGAGTTAAAGAAGTTTTAATCAATGAAGAATTAGACTCTTATAACAAAGTTCAAATAGTTAAAGTTTATTCTAAAAATAATCCAGAAAAGATTGTTAAAGTTATTGGTAACGATCAAAGTATTGAGGAAAAAAGACTTACTATTTCAGATGTATATGCATCAGTATCTTACTACTTAAATTTACATGAAGGTATTGGATCTTATGATGAGATAGATCATTTATCAAATCGTCGTGTAAGACAAGTAGGAGAATTATTACAAAATCAATTTAGAGTAGGTGTATCTAGAATTGAAAGAGTTATTCGTGATAGAATGAGTACTCAAGAAATAGATGAAGTAACACCTAAAACATTAATTAATATTAGACCATTAACAGCTGCTATTAAAGAGTTCTTTGGTTCAAGTCAATTATCTCAATTCATGGATCAAACAAACCCAGTTGCAGAGTTAGCTAATAAACGTAGATTATCAAGTCTAGGACCTGGTGGTTTATCAAGAGATAGAGCAGGTATGGAAGTTCGTGACGTTAATCCATCACACTATGGAAGACTTTGTCCAATCGAATCTCCAGAAGGACCAAATATCGGACTTATAACTGCTTTAGCATCTTATGCAAGAGTTAATGATTATGGATTTATTATGACTCCATATAGAAAAGTTGAAAATGGACATTTAACAGATGAAATAAGATATATGACAGCTGATGAAGAATTAGATTATCATATTTCTCAAGCAACTGTTAAATTAGATGAAAATGATAATTTCGTAGAAAAAACAGTTCCTGTTCGTTATCGTGGTGAAAATATCATGATTAAGAGTAAGGATGTTGATTATATCGACGTTTCAAGTCAACAAGTTGTATCTATAACAACTGCTGGTATTCCATTCCTTGAACACGATGATGGAAAACGTGCGTTAATGGGATCTAACATGCAACGTCAAGCAATTCCATTATTACAAGCAGAAGCACCTATTGTAGGTACTGGTATTGAAGCTATAAGTGCTAGAGATAGTGGTGCTGTTGTAATAGCTAAAGCAGATGGTGTTGTAGATTATGTAGACTCAAGAAAAATTTTAGTTAAAACTAAAGGTGGTATGGATACATATTACTTAAATGATTTTGAAAGAAGTAATGCAGGTACTTGTTATCATCAAAAACCTATTGTTAGAGTTAATGATAAGGTAAAAAAAGGACAAGTTATTGCTGATGGGCCTTCTACAGATATGGGAGAAATGGCTTTAGGTAGAAACGTTACAGTTGCATTCATGAACTTTAATGGATATAACTATGAAGATGCCGTTATCTTAAATGAAAGATTAGTTAGAGATGATGTTTATACATCAATTCATATTCAAGACTATCAAATCGAATGTAGAGATACTAAATTAGGTCCAGAAGAGTTTACTAGGGATATTCCAAATGTAAGTGAAGAAGCTCGTAAAAACTTAGATGAAAATGGATTAATTCGTATTGGTACAGAAGTACATGATGATGATATCTTAGTTGGTAAAGTTACTCCAAAAGGAATGGCTGAACTTACTAGTGAAGAAAAATTATTACACGCAATCTTTGGTGAAAAGACTCGTGAAGTAAGAGATACATCACTACGTGTTCCACATGGTGGAGAAGGTATAGTACACGATATTAAAATCTTTACTAAGGAAGATACTGATGAACTTCCAGCAGGAGTTTCTAAAATAATTCGTGTTTATATAGCTCAAAAACGTAAAATTACAGTTGGAGATAAAATGGCTGGACGTCATGGTAACAAAGGTGTTATTTCACTTGTATTACCTAGTGAAGATATGCCATATTTAGCAGATGGTACTCCAGTAGATATTTTACTTAACCCACTTGGAGTTCCAAGTCGTATGAACATTGGACAAATACTTGAAATGCATTTAGGTGCAGCTGCTAAAAAGTTAGGTATTCATGTTGCTACTCCAGTATTTAGTGGTGCTGAAAGATCTGAAATAATAGATGCTTTAAAAGAAGCAGGAATAGATGAAGATGGTAAGACAGTACTTTATGATGGACGTACTGGTGAACCATTTGATAATCGTATCAGTGTTGGTGTTATGTATATGATCAAATTACACCACATGGTTGACGATAAATTACATGCTCGTTCAACTGGACCATACAGTATGGTTACACAACAACCATTAGGAGGTAAAGCTCAATTTGGTGGTCAAAGATTTGGGGAAATGGAAGTTTGGGCATTATATGCATATGGTGCTGCTCACGTTCTTCAAGAAATGATGACTATTAAATCAGATGACGTTGTTGGACGTGTTAAGGTTTATGAATCTTTAGTTAAAGGAACACCAATACCACAATCTGGTGTACCAGAAAGTTTCAGAGTATTAATTAAAGAGTTCCAAGCACTTGGACTTGATATAACAGTACTTAATGATAAAGGAAACTTTGTTGAACTTAAAGAATTAGAAGAAGCAGATAAAGATGACAATTTAATAGATCCAAAAGAAACTAAAGTTGAATCTAATTTAATAAATGAAGATTCTGAAGAAGAAGCTTTTGAAGCTTTTGAAGACGCTTTAGATGATGAAGAATATGAAGATGAATTAGAAGATGACTACGATGAAGAATCAGAAGATGAATTTGAAGAAAATGATTTAGATGATGTAGTAGAAATCGAAGAAGAAATTAAGGAGGTTGAGGAATAATGGATGTTAATAATTTTGAAGGATTAAAAATTAGTATTGCCTCACCTGAGAAAATTCATTCTTGGTCATATGGTGAAGTTAAAAAAGCAGAAACAATAAACTATCGTACTTTAAAACCTGAAAGAGATGGTTTATTCTGTGAAAAAATCTTTGGACCTACTAAAGATTTTGAATGTTCTTGTGGTAAATACAAGAGATTAAGATATAAAAATATCGTATGTGATAGATGTGGAGTTGAAGTAACTCGTTCTAAAGTTCGTCGTGAACGTATGGGACACATCGAGTTAGCAACTCCTGTATCTCACATTTGGTTCTTTAAAGGTGTACCTTCAAGAATGGGTCTTGTTCTTGATATGAGCCCAAGAGATCTTGAAGAAGTATTATATTTCGTAAGTTATGTAGTACTTGATCCAGGTGCAGCCCCTTTAGAGAAAAAACAAACAATTTCTGATAAAGAATATCGTGCTTACTATGAAAAATATGGAAGTAGTTTTAGAGTAGGTATGGGTGCTGAAGCTATTAAAGAATTACTTGAACAAGTAGATCTTGATAAAGAAGTAGCTGATTTAAAAGCAGAAATAGAAGAAATAAAAGATTCACAAAGTCAAAAAAGAATTCGTTTAATTAAACGTTTAGATGTATTAAATGCATTCTTAGAATCAGGTAATCGTCCTGAGTGGATGATCTTAACAGCACTTCCTGTTATTCCACCAGAACTTAGACCAATGATTCAATTAGATGGTGGTAGATTTGCTACATCTGATTTAAATGACTTATATAGACGTGTTATTAACCGTAATAATCGTTTAAAGAAATTAATGGAATTAGGTGCTCCATCAATAATTATTCAAAATGAAAAACGTATGCTTCAAGAAGCTGTAGATGCTTTATTTGATAATGGTAGACGTGGACGTAATATTACTGGAGCTGGAAATAGACCACTTAAATCTTTAGCTAGTATGTTAAAAGGTAAACAAGGTCGTTTCCGTCAAAACTTACTTGGTAAACGTGTTGACTATTCTGGTCGTTCAGTTATCGTAGTAGGACCTAGTTTAAAAATGTATGAATGTGGTATTCCTAAAGAAATGGCTTTAGAATTATTCAAACCACATGTAATCAATGGATTAGTACAAAAAGAAATCGCTAGCAATATTAAAGTTGCTAAAAGAATGATTGATAATCAAGATCCAAGAGTTTGGGATGTTGTTGAAGAAAAAATAAAAGAACATCCAGTTATGCTTAACCGTGCACCAACTCTTCACAGACTTGGTATTCAAGCATTTGAACCAAAATTAATTGAAGGACGTTCAATTCGTCTTCATCCACTTGTTTGTGCAGCATTCAATGCAGACTTCGATGGAGACCAAATGGCTGTTCACGTACCAATAACAGAAGAAGCTCAAGCAGAAGCTAGAATTCTTATGTTAGGTGCTAATAACATCCTTAAACCATCAGATGGTAAACCAATCGTTACTCCAGGACAAGATATGGTTCTAGGTAACTTCTATATAACTATAGAAAAAGCTGGACTTCCAGGTGAAGGAAGAATTTATAAAGATCCAAATGAAGTATTAATGAGTTATGAAAGAAGAGAAATAACTCTTCATACAAGAATAGCTCTTCCAGTAAATTCTTTCAAACATAAAGTATTCCCAGATAAGTATATGGATAAATATTTAGTAACTACTCCAGGTAAAATTTTATTCAATGAAATATTCCCAGATACTTTCCAATATATAGCTGAAGGTACTTCAGAAAATATTGAAAAAGTTACTCCTAAAAAATTCTTTATTGATAGAGGAGAGAATATTCCTGAAATAATTAAAGCAATGCCTATAACAGATGCATTTAATAAAGGAGTATTATCTAAATTAATCGCTCAAATTTATAAACGTTATCAAACTACTGAAACATCAGTAATGCTTGATAAATTAAAAGATTTAGGATTTAAATATTCAACACTTTCAGGAATAAGTATTGCTATTAGTGATATTAAAGAATCTCAAAAGAAACCTGAAATAATTGCTAATAGTCAAGAATTGGTAGATCAAGTTAATAAACAATTTAAACGTGGTTTAATAACTGATGAAGAAAGATATCAAAAAGTTGTTTCTATATGGACAGATACTAAAAAACAAATAACATCTGAATTAGAATCAATGGTTAAAAATGATTTAGATAACCCAATATGTATAATGATGACTTCAAAAGCTCGTGGTGATATGGGATCTTATACACAATTAGTTGGTATGAGAGGGCTTTTCTCTAAACCAAATGGACAACCTGAAGAAATCCCAGTTATTTCATCATTCAGTGAAGGTATTACAGTTTCTGAATTCTTCTTATCTACACATGGTACTCGTAAAGGTGCGGTAGATACAGCCTTAAAGACTGCGGATGCTGGATACTTAACTCGTCGTTTGGTTGATGTATCTCAAGATATAATCGTAAGAGAAAAAGATTGTGGTACTGAAGCTGGAACACTTGTTGAAGCATTTATAAATGATGCAGATGGAACTGTAATTGAATCATTATATGATCGTATTTTAGGAAGATTTACTAATAAAAAGATTTTACATCCAGAAACTAAAGAAGTTATTTGTGAAAAAGATACTTATATAAATGAACAAATTGCAGATAAGATTATAGCTGCAGGTATTACAAAAGTACCAATTAGAACAGTACTTACTTGTAGAACAGAACATGGAGTTTGTCAAAAATGTTATGGTCGTAACTTAGCAACTGGACAAATTGTTGAAGAAGGAGAAGCTGTAGGTATAATGGCTGCTCAATCAATTGGTGAACCTGGTACTCAGTTAACCATGAGAACATTCAATACAGGTGGAGTTGCTGGAGACGATATCACTCAAGGTTTACCACGTATTCAAGAATTATTTGAAGCTAGAAACCCTAAAGGTAAAGCTTCAATAGCTGAAATAAATGGTGTAATAACTAAGATAGAAGAAGAAAATGGTAAATATATTATCTATATCAAAAATGATGTAGAAACTCGCAAACATTCAACAAACTATAGTGTAAAACTTGCTGTTGTTGAAGGACAAGAAGTAGTTGCTGGACAAAGATTAACTCATGGTGCTATTAGTCCAAAAGAGTTATTAGTTGTAACAGATCCAATTTCTACTCAACAATATATATTATCAGAAACTCAAAAAGTTTATCGTTCTCAAGGTGTTGATATCTCAGATAAACACGTTGAAATTATTGCTAAACGTATGATTTCTAAAATTAAAATTATAAATTCTGGTGATTCTTATTTCTTACCAGGAACAATGGTTAATATAAATAACTTTACTGATATAAATAAAGGATTAATCCTTGAAGGTAAGAGACCTGCTACAGGTAGACCAGTATTACTTGGTATTACTAAAGCATCTCTAGAAACTGATTCATTCTTATCAGCAGCTTCATTCCAAGAAACAACTCGTATCTTAACAGATGCAGCAATTCATGGAAAAGTTGATAAACTTGAAGGATTAAAAGAAAATGTTATCTTAGGTAAATTAATACCAGCTGGAACAGGTGCTAAAAAGTATAGAAAAGCTACATATGAATTAGAACATGAAGCTTTAGAAGAAGAACCTTTAGAAGCACTTGAACAAGAATTATTAGATTAATATAAAAGAGTAAACAATTTGTTTACTCTTTTTTTCTTTTATGATAAAATTATTATAGGTGGTAAGATGAAGAAAAGGGTATGGATAATAGTTATATGTTTGCTATTAGTTGGCGTTTTTATATCTACTACTAGTATAGAGTTAGTAGGTGCTGATAGTGGATTTGATTCTAGTTATGATAGTGGTGGTAGTTGGGATTCAGGATCAGATTATGGAGGAAGTTCTTCTTCTGGTGATGGAGGAGATTTGTTTTTTCTAATATACCTATGTTTTGAATATCCACCACTTGGAATTGCAGTATTAACAGTTATAATAATAATATATTTAAGTAATAAGAAAAAAGCAAAACAAATATTAGAGAAGGCATTAAAAGAAAATAAACTAGGTTTACTTGATGTAAATATATTCCCAGAAGAAAAAAGACCTGAGATTGAAGCTTTCAATTTATATAAACAAATACAATATGCTTGGATGAATTTTGATGAAGAAACACTAAGAAAATGTACTACTGATGAAATGTATAATATGTATTTGATGCAACTAGATACATTAAAAGTAAAAAATCAAAAGAATATTATGTATGATATCAAATATCTTAATAGTAGTATAAAAGAAAGATATGAAGAAAATGGGCAAGAAACAATAGTTATGAATATGAATGTTAGTTGCTATGACTTTATAATTGATACAAAAACTAATAAAGTTGTAAGAGGCAGTGCTTCTAAATTACATATATATTCATATGAATTAACATTTGTTAGAACTAAAGAAATAAAAGATACTGATATTTGTCCACAATGTGGAGCACCTGTAGAAGGAAATAATAGTGGAGTATGTGAATATTGTAGATCTACTTTAATAAGCAATAGCTATACACTTGTTATGAGTAAAAAGAAAATGATTTCACAAAAATAAGACAATATTGTAAAATATTGTCTTTTTAATATATTTGTGTTATTATTTATTTGTATAAGTTATATATTTAATGGGGAGATTTATGAAAAAATTTTATTTATTTTTATTTAATTTATGTGTACTTATTTGGTTAGAAGCATTATATGGATTAGTTGCTTTTGATACTTATTTAAGAAGTACCATTATTTATGTATTTATTTTTATAATACCAGTGGCACTATTAAATACAATAATAATTAGTTTATTTAATAAAAAAACTAATTATATATTGGGGTGTATTATTTATAGTGTTTTATGTTTATATTTTAGTTTGCAATTAGTGTTTAAACAAATTTTTAATACATATTTTCAAGTAGCACTTTTTTCTCTAGGAGATCAATTAACTTCATTTGGAAAAGAAACTATTTTGTCAATTTTATCAAATATACATTATGTAATATTATTATTTGTACCATTAATAGTTTTTATATTTGTTAGAAAAAAATTAGATTTAAATAGATTTAAATTAAAAACAGGTATAATTTTTTGTAGTATTTGTATAGTTTTATTTGGTTTATTATTTGGATATACTAAATTAAATAAAGAAGGTATTACTTATAAAGTAATATATAAGTTAAATGATAACTCACAAAGTATACAAAATGTAGGAATATTACAATCTGCTATATTAGATATAGGTAAAACTATTTCTGGTTTTGAAGAAGAAATTATAATTAATGATGCCATATTGGAAATACAAGATGGTGAAGAAGAAATTTTTAAATATGATTATAATATTTTAGATATTGATTTTTCAAATGGTAATAATTCAACAATAAATGATTATATGACTAATGATAGTGGTACTAGAAAAAATGAATATACAGGTATATTTGAAGGTAAAAATTTAATATATATAGTTGCAGAAAGCTTTCATACAATAGGTGTTAGTGAAGAATTAACGCCAACTCTTTATAAACTTATTAATGATGGATTTTATTTTGAAAATTTCTATGTTCCAAATAATCTAAGTACAATAGGTGGTGAGTTTCAAGCTATAACAGGAATATATCCAGAAAATACTATTTTAAAAACTTGGAGAAGTGGTAAAAACTATTTTCCTTATGGGCTTGCTAATAAATTTAAAGAGTATGGTTATAATACTTATGCATACCATGATAATAGTTACACTTTTCAAGATAGATACAAATATTTAAAATCTCAAGGATTTGATAATTTTAAAGCTTGTAGGAATGGTATGGAAAAATTAATAAATTGTAATGCTTGGCCACAAAGTGATTTAGAAATGATAGATAAAACTACAAGTGATTATGTAAATAGTGTAGAACCTTTCTTAGCTTACTATATGACAGTATCTGGACATTTTGGGTATACAAAGAGTGGTAATTCTATAGTTCGCAAGAATTATGAATTAGTAAAAGATTTAGAGTATAGTGAAAAAGTAAAAGGATATATAGCTACACAAATAGAACTAGATAAGGCATTAGAATTATTAATAAATAGATTAGAAGAAAATGATATTTTAGATGACACTGTAATAGTTATGCTTGCGGATCATTATCCATATGATTTAACTATAAGTGAAGTAAATGAAGCATCAACATATAAAAGAGACGATGTAATAGAAGTAAATCATAATAATTTAGTAATATGGAATAATAAGTTAAAATCTGAAAAAATAGATAAAGCTAGTATGTCTATTGATGTACTTCCAACAGTATATAATTTATTTGGTATAGAATATGATTCAAGATTATTAATAGGAAAAGATATTTTTAGTAATACTGAAGGTATAGCTATTATGAAAAATCGATCTTGGGTAACTAATAAAGGAACATATGATTCAACAACAAATACATTTACATCAAATGATGAAAGTGTTAGCGATGAATATGTTAATTCTATTAATCAAATAGTAGGTAATAGATTAAATATAAGTAAAATGCTTGTATCTAGTAATTATTATAAATCATTATTAAAATAAAAGAATAACACTAATTGTTATTCTTTTTATATTTAATTCCTTGATAAGAATTTCTTCTTTTCATTTCTTTATCTATATCATTTAATATTGTAACTTTTTTTATTAACCAATCAGGTTCTATTAAATCACTAACTTTAGGATCTCCTGTAATTCTATTAACTACAATGTCTTCTCTTAAGTATTCTAATTGATCACATACAATATCAATATATTCATCTCTAGTTATAAGCTTAAAGTTTTCTAATTTATATATTTCAGCTAACTTAGTATCTTTAAGTATTGATAGCATATGTATTTTTATTCCTTGTATATCTAAATTACTTAAATATTTAACCGTTTCTAACATCATTTCTTTAGTTTCATATGGAAGTCCATTAATAATGTGAACAACAATATTAATATTTCTTTTTCGTAATTCCTTTACCATGTTTTCAAAGCATTCTAAAGAATGACATCTATTTATAAATTTAGATGTTTTATCATGTATAGTTTGTAATCCTAATTCAATAGTTAAATAAGTCTTTTTTGATAATTCTTCTAAATAATCTAAACATTCATCTGTAATTGAATCAGGACGAGTAGCTATGTTTAATCCAACTACATTATCTAAATTCAATATTGTTTCATACTTTTCTTTTAATTTATCTACTGGTGCATAAGTATTAGTGTTTGCTTGAAAATAACCAATATATTTAGCTTTAGGCCATTTCTTTAACATCATTTCTTTTACTTCGTTGAACTGCGTTACTAAATCTTTTTTAATATCACCAGCATATTCACCACTACCACTTTTAGAACAATACACGCATCCACCCAATCCAACTTTACCATCTTTATTTGGACAAGTAAATCCAGCATTTAAACTAACTTTAAAAACTTTAGAATTAAATTTATGTTTATAAAAATAGTCTAAAGTATAATATCTTTTGTTTGAATCAGAATACTTAAACATCAAATCACCAAATAATATTATATATTAAAAAAAATTATTTGACAATTAGTCTTATTGTTAATATAATAAAAGTGTTGGTGATAGTATGAAAAAAGTATTAGTTGGTATTAGTGGTGGAGTAGATAGTAGTGTATCTGCATTACTTTTAAAAGAACAAGGTTATGAAGTAATTGGATGTACTATGAAATTATTTGATAGTAATACTAGTGATTCTAAAAAAGTATGTGACAATCTAAATATTAAATTTGTTGAATTAGATTATATAGATAAATTTAAAAAAGATGTAATAGATTATTTTATAGAATCATATAAAAAATGTGAAACACCTAATCCATGTGT
>JAFXHG010000026.1 GCA_017536505.1 Bacilli bacterium | reverse complement strand
GATATTAAAAGAATTAGAGGAAAATGAAGACATAATTCTTTTTATAGATGAAATACATACATTAGTAGGCGCAGGAGGAGCCGAAGGAGCTATTGACGCATCTAATATTTTTAAACCTGCTCTTGCTAGAAATAAAATGAGATGTATAGGTGCAACAACAACAAATGAATATAAAAAATTTATATCAGGAGATAAAGCACTAGATAGAAGGTTTCAAAAAGTAGAAGTAACTATTCCTAATAAAAAGATAGTTAAACAAATACTACTTAGATTAAGAGATACATATTCTAATTTTCATAAAACATTAATAAATGATGAAATAATAGATTATATAATAGATTTATCTGATAAATATATAAAAAATAGATATCAACCTGATAAAGCTATAGATATATTAGATGAAGTTTGTGCACATGTGTCTTTAAAAGAAAATAAAAAGCTAAAAAAATATAATTTATTAACTAAAGAATTGAATGAATTAATAAAAATAAAAAAGAGTTATTTAATAAAAAAAGATTATGGAAATGCTTCTAATTATAAAGAAAAAGAAAATAAGTTAATGACTAAAATAAATAAATTAGAACTAGAACTTAGTAAAGAAAAAAACAATATAGTAACTAAAGATGATGTTATAAAAATTGTAAGTAGAAAAAGCAATGTACCTATATTTGAATTAAAAGATTTAGATAAGAATGATATAATTAATTTTGAAAAAGGCTTAAAGAAAAAAATTATAGGTAATGAAAAAAATATAGATGAATTAATAAAAATTTATAAAAAATTAAAACTAGGTTTTAAAGATGATAATATGTGTTATTCTATGCTATTTGTTGGACCTAGTGGAGTAGGTAAAACAGAACTAGCTAAATTATTCTCTGAAAAAATGAGTAATAGTGTTATTAGAATAGATATGAGTGAGTATAGTGAATCTCATACAATAAGTAAATTGATAGGATCACCTGCAGGATATGTTGGATATGATGATAATAAAAATATATTGGAAAAAATAAAAGATAATCCATTTTCAGTACTTATATTAGATGAATTTGAAAAAGCACATCCTAACATTATAAATTTATTTTATCAGATACTTGATGAAGGTAAATTAAAAGATTCAAAAGGAGAAGATATATACTTTAATAATTGTATGATTATAATGACTTCTAATATAGGTTTTAATAGTAATGGTATTGGTTTTAATAATAAAAGTAAGGTTAATAATGAATTAAAAGAAGTATTTAGTATACCTTTTATAAATAGAATAGATAATATACTTACATTTGATTATTTAAACTATGATGATATAAAAAATATAGTAAATAATGAATTAAAGAAAATAAAAAATAAATACAAGAAAAAAGATGTTATAGTTAAAATAAATAGTGATGTTATAGAAGAAATAATAGAGTATTCTAATTATAAAGAATTTGGTGCTAGAAAGATTGATAAAATAATTAAAAATGATTTAGAAATGATTATAATAAATGCTATACTAGATAATAAAAAGACAGTAAATATTAAAACAATAAAAAAAGAAGTGGTAAATTAAAAGAAACAATTTAATATTGTTTCTTTTTTTTGATAAATTCATTTAAAAAAATATATAAATATGTTATAATAATATATGGTGATAAAGATGGATGCTAAAGAAAGAATTGATCAATTAATAAAGATATTAAATAAAGCTGGATATGAGTATTATACTTTAAATAATCCTACAATAACAGATCAAGAATATGATTCCTTAATGGATGAATTAATAAAGTTAGAAACAAATAATCCATCTTTAGTAAGAAGTGATTCTCCAACAGTTAGAATAGGTGGAGAGATTATAAGTGACTTTAAGAAAGTTACTCATACTGTACCTATGATGAGCTTAGGAGATATTTTTAATGAAGAAGAAATAAGGGACTTTGATGAAAAAGTAAAAAAAGTAGTTAAAAATCCTGAATATGTATGTGAGCTTAAAATAGATGGTCTAAGTGTTTCTTTAATTTATGAAAATGGAAAACTAGTTAGAGGGGCAACTCGTGGAGATGGTACAATAGGTGAAGATATAACTCATAATGTAAAAACTATAAAAAATGTCCCTTTATCTTTACCACAAGATATAGATATAGAAGTTCGTGGAGAAATATATATGCCTTTATCTTCATTTGAAAAATTAAATGAAGAAAGAAAAAATAAAGGGGAAAAAGAATTTGCTAATCCAAGAAATGCTGCTGCTGGATCAGTTAGACAGTTAGATAGTAAGATTGCTAGCGAAAGAAATTTAGCGACTTTTATGTATCATGTTCCTTTACCACATAATTATGATTTAAACACACAATATCAATCTTTAGAATTTATGAAGGATTTAACTTTTACAGTAAATCCTAACATAAAAAAAGTTAAGGATATTGAAGGGGTAATCGAATATATAAATTATTGGGATAAGTACAGAAAAGAACTCCCTTATGAAATAGATGGAATAGTTATTAAAGTAAATGATTATAACGATCAAAAAAAACTAGGAGTAACAGCTAAAGTACCTAAATGGGCAATAGCATATAAATTTCCTGCTGAGGAAGTTTTAACTAAATTAAAAGATATAGAATTTTGTGTAGGTAGAACTGGTAAAATAACACCTCGAGCTGATCTTGATCCAGTTAGACTTTCTGGAAGTATAGTTAGAAGTGCTACTTTAAATAATCAAGATTATATCAAGGAAAAAGATATAAGAATTGGTGATATTGTTTCGATTAGAAAAGCGGGAGAAATTATTCCTGAAGTAGTTGAAGTTAAATTTGATAGACGTGATGGAAATGAAATACCATTTAAGATGATAGAAAATTGTCCTATATGTGGATCTAAGTTAGTGAAAAAAGCAGGAGAAGTTGCTTACTTTTGCTTAAATACTAGTTGTGATGCTAGAAACATAGAAAGTCTTATCCATTATGCATCTAGAGATGCTATGAATATAGAAGGATTTGGAGAAAGAATAGTAGAAGATTTCTACAATATGGGATATTTAAAATCAATAAGTGATTATTATACTTTAAAAAACTATAAAGATGAATTAATGGAACTTGAAGGTTTTGGGGAAAAGAGTATAAGTAATTTACTTGAGAATATAGAAAACAGTAAAAATAATTCTTTAGAAAAATTGATATTTGGTTTAGGTATAAAACACGTTGGAAAGAAAACAGCTAAGATACTTAGTGAATATTATAAAAAACTAGAAAATTTAATGAATACTACTATTGAAGAATTATCTACTATACCTGATATAGGAGATATAATCGCACAAAGTATAATAGATTATTTTAATGAAGAGGCTAATTTAAACTTAGTTAATAGTTTAAAAGAAAATAATATTAATATGAATTATATTGGAAAAGAAAAAAATATAAATGAATTATTTTTAGATAAAACTTTTGTACTTACAGGAACTTTAGAAAAAATGACTAGAAATGAAGCTAAAGATTTAATAGAAACTTTAGGTGGAAAAAATACTAGTTCTGTAAGTAAAAAGACTGATGTAGTAATTGTAGGAGCATCTCCTGGTAGTAAATATGATGATGCTTTAAAACTTGGAATTACTATATGGGATGAAGATGAATTTATAAGTAATAGTAGGAGGTAATAAGATGAATGAGTGGGTTGGATTTAAAGGAACTAAATGGCAAAAGAATATTGACGTTCAAAATTTTATAGAAAGTAATTATAAAGAATACTTAGAAGATGATAAATTCTTAACAGGTATAAGTTCAAAAACTTATAAGGTATGGAATAAGTGTAAAAAATTACTTGCTAAAGAAGCTATAAGTGGAGTGCTTGATGTAGAAACATTTATAATGAGTGGTATAGATAATTTTGAACCAGGGTATATAGATAGAAAAAATGAAGTTATTGTTGGACTTCAAACTGACGAACCATTAAAAAGAATAGTTAATCCATATGGTGGATATAGAATGGTAAAAAAATCTTTAGAAGCTTATGGATATCACCTAGATAAAGAGTTAGAACAAAATTTTAAAGAATTTAGAAAAACTCATAATGATGGTGTATTTGATGCATATACAGATGAAATAAAAAAAGCTCGTCATAATCATTTAATAACAGGTCTTCCTGATGCATACGGTAGAGGAAGAATAATAGGTGATTATCGTAGACTTGCTTTATATGGAGCAGATTATTTAATTGATCAAAAGAAACAAGATTTACACTCATTAACAGATATAAGTGATGCATCAATAATACAACTTAGAGAAGATGTTAAAGAACAAATAAAAGCATTAGAATTAATAAAGAAAATGTGTTTAAGATATGGATTTGATGTATCTAGACCAGCATCTAATGCTAAAGAAGCTATACAGTGGACATATTTTGCATACTTAGCAGCAGTTAAACAAAATAATGGTGCTGCTACAAGTATTGGAAGAAATACAACTTTCTTTGATATATATATAGAAAGAGATATTGAAAAAGGTATTCTTACTGAAGAACAAGCTCAAGAGTTAATAGATCAATTTGTAATTAAATTAAGACTTGTAAGACATCTAAGGACTCCTGAATATAATGAATTATTTGCTGGAGATCCTACTTGGGTAACTGAATCTATTGGGGGGATGTTAGATAATGAGAAATCATTAGTAACCAAAACATCTTATCGTATATTAAATTCACTTAATAATATTGGTGAATCTGCAGAACCTAATTTAACTGTTTTATGGAGTAAAAAATTACCAGAAAACTTCAAAAAATTTGCAAGTAAAATGTCAATTAAGACACACACTTTACAATTTGAAAACGATGATTTAATGAGTCCAATATATGGTAATGATTATGCAATTAGTTGTTGTGTATCTGCATTAAAACTTGGACATCAAACACAATTCTTTGGTGCACGTATAAATTTTGTTAAAGTATTATTATATGCATTAAATGGTGGTAGAGATGAAATAACTGGAGATTTAGTAATTGATGGAATTGATGAATTACAAGGTGAATATTTAGATATTGACGAAGTATTAAAACAATTTGATAAAGTTTTAAAGAAAACAGTAAAAATATATGTTGATGCTTTAAATATAATTCACTATATGCATGATAAATATGCATATGAAAGTAGTCAAATGGCATTCTTAAATACTAATTTAGAGTATTTAATGGCATTTGGTCTTGCTGGTATTTCTATAGTTACTGATTCATTTTCAGCAATGCAATATGGACATGTTAGAGTTAAAAGAGATGAACGCGGCTTAACAAATGCATTTGATATTGAATTTGATTTCCCTAGATATGGAAATAACGATGATAAAGTAGATGCAGTTGCTAAAAATTTAGTAAAAAGAGTATATAGAGAATTAAAGAAACTTCCTTTATATAAAAATGCAGTGCCAACACTTTCTTTATTAACAATTACTTCTAATGTAGTTTATGGTAAGCATACAGGAGCAACTCCAGATGGAAGAAAATCAGGAGTACCATTTTCTCCAGGAGCTAATCCAACTCAAGGAGCAGATAAAAATGGCGCTTTAGCTTCACTTTCTTCAGTAGCTAAAATACCATATAAAGATTGTTGTCAAGACGGAGTATCAAATACATTCTCTATAATACCAAGTGCTTTAGGTAGTGATGAAGAATCAAGAATTGATAATTTAGTTAAGATACTTGATGGATACTTTAATAGTGGAGCGCATCATCTTAATGTAAATGTACTTGATAAAGAATTGCTTATAGATGCAATGAATAATCCTAATAAATATCCAAATCTTACAATAAGGGTATCAGGATATGCGGTTAATTTTAATAAATTAACTCAAGAACAAAAAGAAGAAGTAATCAGTAGGACTTTCCATGAACAAGTTTAAGAGTGGATATATTCATTCTATAGAAACAATGGGATTAGTAGATGGTCCAGGTATTAGAGTAGTGGTTTTTATGCAAGGGTGCCCTTTAAGATGTTTATTTTGTCATAATCCAGAAACTTGGAATAAACAATCAGATATGAAAATGACATCAAAAGAAATAGTAGATGAGGTTAGAAAATATAGACCATATATAGAAATGGGTGGAGGAGTAACTTTCTCTGGTGGAGAACCTCTTTTCCAATCTGAATTCTTACTTGAAATGCTACAAATGTGTAGAAAAGCAGGGATACATACTTGCATTGATACATCTGGAACAGGATATTCAAAAGAATATTTAGATGAAATATTGAAATATACAGATTTAGTTATATTGGATATTAAAGCTATAGAAGAGGAAAGTTATAAAAATATGACTGGAAAAGAAATGGATGAGTTTAATTACTTTGTAGATAAACTTCTAAAAAATAATAATAAATTATGGCTTAGACAAGTAATAGTACCTAATATAAATGATACAAAAGAATATATATTAAAATTAAAAAAATATATTAAAAAATTTAAAAAAGTAGAAAAAATTGAATTACTTCCTTATCATACAATGGGAAAAGAAAAATATGAAAAGTTAAATTTAAAATATAGATTATTAGAAACTCCTGATATGGATAAAGAAGAATGTAAAAAATTACAAGAATTATTGAACAAATAATTCTTTTTTTGATATAATAAATATAGGTGTTTAGTATGGATAAAAAGTTTACAGAAGAAGAAATAGAAAAAGCATTAGAACAAGCTGAAGCTAATATGGATTTTGAAGAAGTTATAATACCTAGTTTAGAAAATGATAAAGCTAAGGTAATGAGAAAGGATTTTAATAATGGACAAAATAGAAGAAGAAATTAGGTGGAATGAATATTTAATACCTGGAACAGATATATTAAAAAATAAATTGGGTATTACAAATATGGATGAATTAAAAGAAGCAGAAAAAACAATTGTTAGAAAAAAATTAGCTTATTTATATTTAAAACCTATTGAAGGTAACTTTGATGTTAAACACTTATTAGATGTTCATAGATTCATATTTGAAGATATATATCCTTTTGCAGGTGAATTTAGAAACTGCACACTTCAAAAAGATATACATGTATTTTGTTCTCTGAAGAAATAGAACAAAACTTAAAGATGACTTTAAAACAGATGAATGAGGAATTTGATAGTATTGATATTCCTTCCGCTAGAGATTTTGCTTTTAGATTAGGTAAATACTATTATGAAATAATTTATCTGCACCCATTTAGAGAAGGTAATGGAAGAAGTATTAGATCTTTTTTAAGAGATTTTGTAGTACAAAAAAGTAAGAATAAATCATGTGGACCCCTTGATTTAGATTATACTAAATTAGATAAAAACAATTTAATATTAGGAACAGCTCTTAGGTATATTTATCCAAGTTATGTAGAAATGGAATTTGTGAAAGGGTTAGTTCCATATATTAAAAATGATGAGAAAAAAAGATAACTTTATTCTAAATATGTGATATAATAAAATTAGAAAATGGAAGGGATGACATAGATGAAAAAATATTTAGGAATTTTAGTAATAGCACTAATTCTGTTAACAGGATGTGGAGAGAAAGAAACTATTAAAATATGTAAATCTACAAATGAAGATACAATTAATGGTTATAGATTAGATGCAGAATATAAAATTTATTCAAAAGGTGATATAGTAGAAAAGGTTGAAATAAAAGAAGTAGTAATATCTGAAAGTCAAGAACTATTAGATTATTTTGAAGCATATTTACAAAATACTTATTCTTCTATAAATGAAGCTTTTGGCGGATATGAAAATAAGGTAACAAAAGAAAATTTAAAAGTTACTTCTAATACGACAATTAATTATAATGAAATGGATATAGCTAAATTTGTTAAAGAAAATAAAGAATCAAAAAATTTTATAAATAATGATAATAAAGTTTTACTTGAGTCTTTAATAAATAGTTATGAGAAATTAGGCGCTATTTGTAAATAGAATGTAGACGTTATTCTACATTTTTTCTTTTCTTTTAGTTATATAAATGATATAATTTAAATATAGTGAGGGAACTAATATGATAAGATATAATCCAAAAATAGATGAAGGTTTAAATCAAAATCAAGTAAATTATAGAATGAAAAATGGAGATTATAACTATAATAGTGATATTAAAACTAAGACTATAGGCCAAATTATTTTCTATAATGTTTTTACTTTGTTTAATATTTTAAATTTATGTTTAGGTTTTCTTGTTTTTTGGGTTGGATCATATAAAAATTTATTATTTTTAGGAGTAGTTATATGCAATACTTTGATCAGTATAATACAAGAAATTAGATCAAAAAGAGCTGTTGATAAATTATCTATAATTTCAAGTGTTAATGCTACAGTAATAAGAGAATCAAAAAGTAAGGTAATTAATATTGAAGAAGTGGTATTAGATGATATTATTGTCTACAAAAGAGGTAATCAAATAATAGCTGATTCAGTTATAAAGGATGGCATTGTTGAAGTGAATGAATCTTTACTTAGTGGTGAGGAAGATTTAATAATAAAAAAATCAGGAGATACTTTATATTCAGGTAGTTTTGTTGTAAGTGGTAAATGTGTAGCTAAGGTAGAAAAAGTATCTATCAATAATTATGCTTCCAAAATTACTCATGAGGCAAAATATATAAAAAAAGTTAATTCAGAGATAATGAAAACATTAAAAAAGATAATCAAAGTATTATCTATAGTAATAGTTCCTATAGGTGTTGCTCTTTTTATAAAACAATATAATTTAGATAAGAATATTACAGATTCTGTTGTAAATACTGTTGCTGCTATTATAGGGATGATACCTGAAGGATTAGTACTTTTAACTAGTACTGTTCTTGCTGTAAGTATACTTAGACTTTCTAAAAAAAGAGTACTTGTTGGGCAACTTTATTGTATAGAAACATTAGCTCGTGTAGATACAATATGTTTAGATAAAACAGGGACGCTTACAGAAGGAATTATGGAAGTAGAAGATGTAATTGTATTAAATGAAAAATACGATTATAAAAAGATATTATCTGCTATTTCTAGAGAATTATCTGATGATAATCCAACTATGGATGCAATAGGAAGAAAATTTAATAAAAAGACAGATTTTAAATGTTTAGAAGTAGAACCTTTTTCATCAGAAAAAAAATATTCTAGTGTAACATTCAAAGAAGGAAAATACATATTAGGTGCTCCTGATGTATTAGATAAATCAGATAATATGAAAGAATTAATAGAAAAATATTCTGATAATAGATTAGTATTACTTAAAGATAAAAAAACTAATATCGCGTTAATACTTTTAAAAGATAAAATAAGATTTAAAGCAAATAATACTTTAAATTATTTAAGACAAGAAGGCATTGACATTAAGATAATTAGTGGAGATAATGAAAAAACAATAACTAGAATAGCTAAAAGGGTAGGATTTAAAAATATAAAATGTATAGATATGTCTTTAAATAAAACAAATATGAATCATCAATTAGTAGAAAATTATAATGTATTTGCTAGAGTTAGTCCGTCTCAAAAAAGAGATTTAATTAAAGCATTAAAAAATAATGGTCATACAGTTGCTATGACAGGGGATGGAGTAAATGATGTACTTGCTTTAAAAGAAGCAGATTGTAGTATAGCCATGGCAAGTGGTTCAGACGCAGCAAGAAATGTATCTGAAATAGTATTGCTTAATTCTGATTTTGATGCTATACCTAATATAATTGAAGAAGGTAGAAGAACTATAAATAATGTTGAAAGATCATCATCACTTTTCTTAACAAAAACAATTTATGCAACATTACTTGCAATTATATTCTTATTTGTACCAATGGACTATCCTTTTCAACCAATACAACTTAGTTTAGTTAGTTCTATTACAATAGGAATACCAGCATTTATACTTGCTTTAGAACCAAACAAGAAAAGAATAACTGGTAATTTCTTTATAAATATATTAAAGAAATCACTACCTGGTGGACTTACAATAGTATTAAATATTTTAACTGTAATGTTAGTTGCTAAAATATTTAATTTAAATGAAGGTATAATATCTACTATGGCAGTAATATTAGTTGCTATAACTGGATTTATCTTATTATATAAAATATGCTATGAATTTAATCTTTTAAGAAAAATTATGTATATAGTATTGATAATTGCTTTTTTTAGTTGTATTATAGGTTTACCAAAACTTTTTGAATTAGTTTTATTAAAACCAATATATGTAATATTTATAGTGCTTGTTTCAATATTAGATGTAGGATTGTTTAACTTTATTTCTAATATATGTGAAAAAAGATTATTTAAATATAAAGAAAAATTGATTAAGTAGGAGGAAATATGAATTTAATTGCACTTGTATTAACACTCTTAGTAGGATTATTTATATTATTAGGTAGTTTTATAGGTTTAAATTATAAGAATAATAAAAAATTTACTGATTTTAGTATATCAATAGCTTTTGGAGTGATAATTAGTTTAATTGTATTTGAAATATTACCAGAAACTTTTGAAATATTAAATGGAGAAGTAGGAACAACAAGAACTATAGTATCAATTGTAATACTTTCTTTAATAGGAATAACACTATTAAAACTATTAGATTTATTTGTACCACACCATGAACATGACGCACATCATCATCATAAACACAATAATGATAAATGTCATAATGATCATTTGTTTCATATAGGAATAATATCTTCAGTAGGTGTAATCGCACATAATTTAATTGAAGGTATGAGTTTATATTTGGTATCTAGTACAAGCTTAATTTCTGGTATATTACTATGTATTGGAATAGGATTACATAATATTCCAATGGGATTAGTTATTTCTTCCACACTTACAAGTTCTAATTTTTCAAAAAATAAAACATTAAAGGTTAGTTTAATAGTATCACTTGCTACTTTTATAGGTGGTTTATTTATGTTTATATTAGGTGGTGTTGATGAACTTGTTGAAGGAATACTTCTTGGTCTTACTTTAGGAATGCTTATATATATTTCTATATTTGAATTGCTGCACCAAATATATCATATGAAAAATAAAAAGATAGCTATTATTGGAATAGTAATAGGAATTATATTATTATTACTAAGTGTCTTATTAGGGCACGCCATACATTAATTTTAAATAAAAAACTAGTATTAAATTACTAGTTTTTTTGTGTCGTTTTTGTGAAAAATTAAATTTTTTATAATTTTTTTTATGAAAAAAAAGGAAATAAGAATATTTTACCGAATGATATATGTGAGGAGGTGATAATATGAAGAAATATCCAATAGTATTACAAGATGAAATTAAAGATTGTGGAGTATCATGTATCCAAATGATTATAAATTATTATGGAGGATATGTGAAAAAATCAAATTTACTTGAAATGACAAAAACTAGTAAGAAAGGTACAACTGCTTATAATATTAAAAACACTTTAGAAAATTTAGGCTTTAGTACTAAAGGTATCAAATGTAATCTTAATGATATAAATAAAGATAATATTGTTTTACCTTGTATTGCTAGTGTAATAATTGATGAATCTTATAAACATTTTATAGTAATTTATGAAATTAACTTCAAGAAAAAATATTTAGTAATAGGTGATCCTGCAGATAAAATAAAAAAGATATCTTATGAAGAATTTAATAAAATATTTAATAATGTTTTAATTATCTTTTTTCCAACCAAAACTCTGCCTAAAGAGAAAAATGTATCTCAAATAAAATTTATATTTAATTTATTAAAATCCCATAAAAAGATATTATTTAATATATTTATTTTATCTATCTTTATAACTTTATTTTCTATACTTACTTCTTTTTATACTGAATATATGATTAATTCATTAAATTTTTATTCAAAAAATTATTTAATATTTTTATTTTGTATCTTCTTTTCTATATATATACTCAAAATATTTTCAGATTTCTTTAGAAATAAGTTATTGCTATTTATTAATCAAAAATTAGATCTTGTACTTACATTAGATGTTTTCAAAAAAATTATTAAACTTCCTTATAACTATTATCAAAATAGAACTACAGGAGATGTGGTTTCAAGAATTAATGATTTAGAATCAATCAGAGATATGATAAGTAAAGTTGCTTTATCAATATTTGTAGATTTACCTTTAACCTTAATATCTTTAATTGTACTATATTTTATTAATAATACTTTATTCATAATAGGTTTAATAATTCTTGTATTATATTTTATAATAATTGTTATTTTTAGGAGGATTTTTAATGATTATATAAAAAAAATACAATTAAAAAAAGGAGAAGCAACCTCATTTATGGTAGAGTCTATTAGTGGTTTTGAGACAGTTAAAGGAATGCATCTGGAAAATAATATTACTGATAAATTTGAAAAGAAATATGTTAAATATTTAAAAGATATATTTAATTTTCAAAATTTATTTTTCTTTCAAAACTTATTTAAAGAATTAATAGATAATATAGGTTTTATAGTTATTACTTTAGTAGGCTGCATTTTAGTTATAAATGGAAATATGAATATAGGAAGACTATTAACATTTACATCTTTACTTGTTTATTTTTTGGAACCTATAAAAAATATTATTAATTTAGATACGATAATAAAAGAAGCAAAAAATGCATTAAAAAGAATTCTAGATCTTGTGTGTTATGAAGAAGATAAAAAAGGATTAGTAGATACTTTCTATAATGGAGATATAGAATTTAAAGATTTAGATTTTTCTTTTAATGATAGAGATTATATTTTAAAAAATATTAATTTAAAGATAAAAAAAGGAACTAAAATAATGGTTATAGGTAAAAGTGGTAGTGGTAAAAGCACTTTGTTTAAAATTCTTATGAGATTTTATAAATCAAAAAATAATAAAGTATTTATAAACAATGTAGATTTAAATAAATACAATATTAATACATTAAATAATAATATTTTATATTTAGGTCAAAATGAAATTTTATTTAATGATACTTTATATAATAATTTGGTTTTTGATAATAGTAATAGTTCTAGATTTTTAGATATTTGTAAAATGTGTTATGTGGATAAAATTGTAGATTCTAATTTGGGATATAATATGTTAATAGAAGAAAATGGTTTTAATTTATCGGGTGGAGAAAAACAAAGAATTATGCTTGCTAGGACACTTTTAAAAAGATTTAATATACTTATAATTGATGAAGGGTTAAGCCAAGTAGATGTTAATATGGAAAGAAAAATATTAAAAAATATCTTTGATTATTTTAAAGACAAAACTATTATAGTTATATCACATAGATTAGATAATTTAGATTTATTTGATAGTTTAGTAAAAATAGAGAATGGAGTTGTAAATAATGTATGTAGAGGATAAATTAGATATTTATAATGATTCGGCAATAATATTAGATAAGAAAGCTCCTAAAAAAATAATTTCTTGGATTACAATTTTGATTGTATTATCCATTATCTTTGTTATATTTTCTTTTGTACCTTTTAATGTTTATAAACCTTTAGTTGGTTATATCGATATTAAAGGTAATGATTCATATATAGTATTATCGCTCAATAATAGTGATTTTCCAATAAATAAGGATAATAAACTATATATTAAAAATAAACAATATAATTTTAAAATTGTAAAAGTACAGGAAGATAAATTAGTTATAAAAATAAATCTAGATAATAATTTAAAAGTTGAAAATAATATTATTACAGTAAATATATTAAAAAATAGAACAACATTATTTAAAATAATAAAAAACAAAATAAAGAAAGGATTTGGTGTATGAAAAATTTAAGTGATAAAGATTTAATGATGGTAAATGGAGGAGCAGTAAAAATAGGTGCAATAGTTGGTATTGCTGCAGGTATAACTTTTATAATAGGATTAATAGATGGTTTATTTAGACCGCTTAAATGTAACTAGGAGGTATTATGATAGAATTAAATAATAAAGAACTTATGACTATAGAAGGTGGAGCTAATTGGTTTACTGCCAGTTTCTTTAATGCAGCATCTCGTGCTGTAGAAACTGTAATGAATATTGGTAGAAGCTTAGGTTCTGCTATAAGAAGAGCTTTTAGTGGTAAAGTTTGTCCTGTTTAAAAATAAGATTGTACAAGTTATACTGTTAATAATAACAATGCCTTTATGGTTAACAATACTATCTTATATATTTTCTTTTTTAATTCAAGCAGGAAGAATTATAGGAACTATTATAAGATTTATTAGTGAAGGTAGCATTTGTTTAATTTGAGAGATGAAAATCTCTCTTTTTAATAGAAAGTGATGATTATAAAAGGAGATAGACTGAATATAGATATATTGTTTTATTGTAAAATTTATAATATTTTTGATAAATATGACCAAAAACAATAAAAAAGCCTTAAAAATAAAAGTTTTTCTTGTATATTTTGAAATAAGGTGTTATAATACTGATAGATTTGTGAAAGGAGGGATTATATGTCAAAGGTAATAGTAAGAAATGGTAATGTTGATGGTGCTTTGCGTACTATGAAACAAAAGAATGCAAGAGACGGCCTCCTAAAAAAAGTTAGAGAAAGACAAGAAGGTTATAAAAAACCTGGAGTTAAACGTAGAGAGAAAAAAGAAGAAGGCATTAAAAATTCTAGAAAAAGACAAAGAGAAAATTATTAAGAGCTATAAAGGCTCTTTAATTTTAGAAAGGGAACTAGTATGAAACAAAATTTATTAAACGATTTAGTTGCAGCTATGAAAAGTCAAGATAAAGAAACTTTAAGTGTACTTAGAATGGTTAAAGGAGCTATTCAATTAGAAGAAATAAATAAAAAAAGTGAATTATCTGATGAAGATTTTATAGGTGTAGTTAGTAAACAAATTAAAACAAGAAAAGAATCAATTACTGAATTTGAAAAAGCAGGTAGAACTGATTTAGTTGATCAAACAAAAAAAGAAATAGAAATATTAAATAAATATATGCCTGAGCAACTAAGTGAAGAAGAAGTGCTTAAAGTAATTGATGAAGCATTTAATACAGTTAATCCACAAACTCAATCTGATATGGGTAAATTAATGGGATTTGTAACTCCTAAATTAAAGGGTAAAGCAGATATGAGTTTTGTTAGTAAAACTATTAAAGAAAAATTAACTAATCTATAGAAAAAATATAAAATTATTTTTTCTTTTTTATTATAAAAACTCTATATTTATTTAAGTTTTTATGTTATTATAATTACGTTGAGGTGATAAAATGAGAACACTTTCTGATCAAGAAATAGTTAGAAGAGAAAAAGCAGAAAATATTAGAAATATGGGAATGGATCCTTTTGGACAAAAATTTGAAAGAACACATTATGCCCAAGAAATAAAGGACAAGTATTCAAGTGTTGAACATGATGCGTTTGAATCTATGGATGATACTGCAACAGTAGCTGGTAGAATTATGTTTATAAGAAAAATGGGTAAAGCATCATTCTTTTCAATACAAGATAAAACAGGAAAAATACAAGTTTATATTTCAATAAATGATATTGGAGAAGAAGCTTATTCATTATTTAAAACAGCTGATTTAGGGGATATAGTTGGAGTTTATGGAAAAATTATGAAAACTCAAACTGGTGAAGTTACAATTAAATGTTTAAAATATACACATTTAGTTAAAGCTTTAAGACCACTTCCAGAAAAATTTCATGGTCTTACAGATATTGAAGAAAGATATAGAAGACGTTATGTAGATTTAATAATGAATGAAGAATCTAAAAAAATTGCTTTTACTCGACCAAAAATAATAAGATGTATACAAAACTATATGGATAACCAAGGTTTTACAGAAGTTGAAACACCAGTGCTTACAACACTTCTTACAGGTGCTTCAGCTAGACCTTTTACTACTCATCATAATACACAAGATTTAGATATGTATTTACGTATAGCTTTAGAATTACCTTTAAAAAGATTACTTGTAGGAGGTATGGAAGCTGTATATGAAATTGGTAGAACATTCAGAAATGAAGGAATGGATCCAAAACATAATCCAGAATTTACTTTAATGGAAGCATATCTTGCTTATTCAGATTTAGAAGGTATGATGGATTTAACTGAAGGTATGTATACTACAATAGCTCGTGATGTTATGGGTAAAATGGTATATAACTGGTGTGGAAATGAAATTAATTTAGAAGGACCTTGGAGAAGAGTCAGTATGACAGATGCTATTAAAGAGCAAACTGGAATTGATTTCAAACAAGAAATGACTTTAGAAGAAGCAAAAAAACTTGCTCTAGAACATGATATACTTGTTGAAGATCATTTTACAGTAGGTCATATAATTAATGCGTTCTTTGAAAAATATGTAGAAGAAACGTTAATACAACCAACATTCCTTTATGGTCATCCAGTAGAAATTTCACCACTTACTAAGAAAAATCCAGAAGATCCTAGATTTGTAGATAGATTTGAACTTTTCATAGGAGGAAAAGAATTCGCTAATGCATATACTGAATTAAATGATCCAATTGATCAATTAGAAAGATTTGAAGATCAATTAAAAGAAAGAGATCTTGGTAATGATGAAGCTAATGATATAGATATGGATTTTATTGAAGCATTAGAATATGGTATGCCTCCAGCAGGCGGTATAGGTTATGGAATAGACAGACTTTGTATGTTATTTACAGAATCTGATTCAATTAGGGATGTAATATTATTCCCAACAATGAAAGAAAGAAGATAGGAGAGTTTATGAAGATATTATGTGTTAATGCAGGTAGTTCATCATTAAAATTTCAAGTATATG
>JAFXHG010000025.1 GCA_017536505.1 Bacilli bacterium | reverse complement strand
TTCGAAAGGGTTATTAACTCCTTTTATTTTTACCCCAATTCTTGCTAAGAAACTATCATTATAATCAGAATTATTAATAATCTTTACATCTACCCCACATTCTGATAAAAGGTCTAATACTCTATCTGTTGCAGATAGTACTACATTATCATCATACTCCTTGTCATAACTAGATTCTGTATATAATTGATTTTCTGTTTCTATTTCATTATCTACTATTTGTTGTAGATTAACTGATTCTAAATCTCTTGGAATTATTTCACCTATTTGATTGAATAATTCAGTAAAATGTGGAGAACAAGATTGTACCTCATTTTTAGTTGGATAAGGAAATCCACTTAATGAAAGTACTTCATTTTTTGAAAATTCTTCAAATGGAAGGATATTAACTTCCTTACCGATGTTCTTTAATGATTCGCTATAGATATAATAATTTAATTTCTTTATTATTTCAATGCGGTCTTCGCTAATCTCTGAAGCTAAAAAATTATTTCTATTCTCTAACTCTTGTAAACGATAATTAGTCCATTCTGCAAATAACCTTGCATAAACTTCATTTATATTTCCCCAATAAGCACCACATTTTACACTCCTTTTTAAATATGCAGTACCCCTTAAAACATTATTTAAATTATTTAAAAATGGAAAGGTTGTTCTATAAGTAGAAATATTATCAGTAATCATACTCAGAGTTCCACCTTTATAGTTGCGACCTAAATAATTATCAACTGCATGAAACCATTCGTGAGCTAGTGTGCCTACACCTTTAGTTTTAGTTAGATTTATTACTACATTATGTAGTTCATAATGAGCAGCTGCAGAACCACCTCCTCGAGCACCAAAAGCAATTCCTAAAGTGCCATTTAGTGATAATTGTTTGGGTTCTATATTAGTTACTTTAGCTAAATCAAGAAAAGCATCATAGGCTTCGTTAAGAGCATTTCTTCTATCTAAATCATTGGTCCAGTTACCAAATTGTACACCTCTAAAACCAAAAGTATCTATAAATTCTTGAGGAGAAATATCTCGTCCATTTCTATAATCTCCCCCTATACGTTTTTGTGGTGGTAAGAAATATTCAATATTTTTATATTTATCTTCTATTGTATATAATTCTTCATAAAGATTATTATAATTCTCTTTTAAATATTGTTCTGCTTCTTTTTTTGTTTCAAATGATTTAAAATTATATAAGTGATTAGAGTGTTTGATTATAGCACAGATATTCCACTTTCTATTATTATATTCAATATTTATTCTCTCTTTAGTTTTGTTATTAGATTTTTCTCCCTCTACTCTATTGATGGTATCTCTAATATCTCTACTTAAATCATTATTCTGGATATAATTAAGAGCTTCTTCTTTAGTTGTAAATCCTGTTTTAATAATATAATCTTCACCTGTAATGAATGGCTCTGTATATTCAATTTCAAACGTAGAGGGTAATTTTTCTTTTTGTGGGATTACTTGATAGTTCTTATTCCCTAATTGTTCTATTATAGATTTGGCTATAATTTCATTCTCATCACCTATAGTGTAAGATAAAGTACCATAAGCATTATCCTTTATATAATATAGTATAAATTTAGTTTTACTATCTTCATAGTTAATTCTTTCTCTAACATTTAATAGATTTTCATCGTAAACATCACTTAAATTATGAGAAAATTTATAAGAAGTAACAATTTTATTTAAAGCGACTTCCTTGTTATTTGTTTTATTGTTGTAATATGAATATTTCTTAGTTTTCTTGTTATAGATTTTAGAATTTTGATAATGATTAATAGCAAAATTTAAGTCTGGAGTGTCGCCTGGCTTGTAGTCAATATATTCTAAAAAAGACAATTTAAAATATAAGTCATTAAAATCTTCCTTAAAAAAATTATCTTTTTTTATTTGTGCAATATATAAGTCTTTTTGTGTATTATCTAATAAAATAAAGGACTCTAATGCCTTTATCTTATCATATGTAACATTAACATAATCTTCTACTGCACGAGAATTTCTATTAGGTTTTTTAATCTCCTTAATTGATGATATCATTGCATAGATTAATGCTGCATCAGATTCTCTTATTAGATTATGTTTAATTAATTTGGTTATATTAGGTGTGATAAAAACTTTGCTTAATGGAAACTCAATTAAGTTTTTTTTTGATACATTATTAAAACACCTTAATATCTCCTGATATAGATATTTTTTAGCTCCTTCTAAACGCTCTCCTGCATCTAAAATATTATGTTTATCTACAACATTAACGTCTTGATTGATATATTTATTTTCTTCATAAAGATTATTAGAATATTCATTGTCTTTTAAATTAAGTAGATATTCTGAATATTCTGCTTTCAATTTAGATATTTCTTCATTAACATCTATATTGTCTTCATCTGTAAATATATTATGATTTTCATTATCATAATTACTTAATAGTTGATTAATATCTAAGCCGTCTAATCTTCTGTCAAAAGAAGAATAAAGAGGTAAATTATTTAACGAAACAGAAATATTAGAAAAGGTAAGGTTATTATCTTCAGATACATTGATTTTAATAAAATCATCTCCTTTTCTAAGATAAATTAATAATAGAAATCCATCTTTTGTAATTAAGTATTTGTGTGCAGAATCAATTCTATCCCAATCTCTGATTGAATATAATTTATTAATAAATCTATTAATTTTTTCTTCTGCAGTAACTTGTTCAGGGTATTGATATTCTATAAGATTTTTATCATCTTCTATAATATCAGTAATTTCGTCTATTATTTCTGATTTTGAAGTTTCTTCATCGTTTCTTTGTATTCCAAAAAGTCTGCTTCCATCATTTGGTGAAATTCTCTCATTACTCTGGCTTTGTCCTTTTCCAATCTCACTTTGTGAGCTTCTTTGGTTAAATGTAAGTTGTTCATCTTCTGTTATATTATTAAATTTGTTAGCATTTTCTTTATCATAAAATATAAATCCCCTATTCTCTTCAAACTTTGAATAATATCCTTTGTATTTCTTTGCTCTAAGACATAATATCTGAAATTCTTCGTTTGATATATACTTATTCTTTTTCACTACAAAGATAGGCATTCCTGTTCTTGTATGATAAGAATCTACTATAAAACCAACCTTTTCTATTACTTTTTCTTCAATTTCGTTATTATTCATATTGCAATGTTTGTTTTTTTATATAAATAATTCAAAAAATTCCTATCTATAAGTTCTTTGATATTATTGTACAGAAGAAGGGGGAGAATCAAACTCCCCCATTAAAATCCTTTTCTTATTTAGAATGGCAGACCTTGTCCCATAGATTGACTTTCATTGTTTGACGATTTTTGAGCTTTTATAGCTTCAATCTGTTTTTGTCTTTCTTCTACATTTACATCTGTAGCAGTTCCATTTAATTTATAGCCACCATTTTCTGATAATTCTTTGTATTTTGACAGATTTAATGAAACCTTATTTTCTGCATTGATACTAATATAAACCTCATTTTTGGTATATTCTTTATCCCCTACAGTCGCTTTTTTCTCTATGATAACTTTAGGATTAATAATATCTGATTTCTTAATTATGAAATCTTTTAGCGAATAAGTATCTATCTTATTGAAAGTAAACTCCTGTTCTGGAACAATCACACAATCTGGAGCATTCTCGCTTTTCTTTTCTTTAAGTGCATGAATGGCTAAATGGACCATTCCATTGTCATCCATTGGCATAAACTTAACTTTGTCTGGTTCTAATACAATGCTATATTTTCCATCTTTGCTCCAGGCATTACCTACATAATTTAGATTTATACCATCCTGTTCTGCTTTAAGCATATTACGATGAACTTTATTTACTTCAATTGCATAGCCCTCAATTTTAGCATTTTCATCATATTTGCCGTAAGTAGGCGAAAGATGTCCTCTATAATCAACTGTTACATAAGCTCTGTTTTGCTCTTTCTCACCTACTTTTGTTGTTTGTGCAAGTGCTAAAAGTTGTTCTTTGTTAAGTATAATATCTTTAAGAGAATAAATATCTACTTTGTTATCTTTACTAAAAGTATTTTCACGAAGGTAACAGGTAGGTTGTTTTTTCTCTTCAAGTTCTGCAGCATCTTTTTTTAAATACACTGAAAACTTAATATTACCTTCTTCATCTGCTTCAAGGTCCTTTACTTTGTCTGTCTCAAAGATGATGTTATACACTGGAGAAGAATATTCTTTCTGTTCGCCAGTTGTGCTGTCTTTATAGTACTTATTTTGATAAGCACTTGCATAGACTTCTTTTTGTTCGTTTTTTTTCATAATTTATTAATTTAAAAGTTATTTATTGTTTGTATAATTACATCTTAAATTTAGGTTTAAATGTCTGTTTTTTTGATAATGTTTCTTTTATATCATCATACTCAAGTTTATTCTTAAGTACATTAAAACGTACATTTCCATCATATGTAGTACCATCAATTATCATACCTCTCATAAAAACAGTTTTACCATTTTGAAGTAATTCTCTCTGTTCTTTATTTATTTCAACTCCTTTATATTTTTTTGGTAAACCTATTTTATCTGTGATTCTATAACCCCAAACACCATCTTTGTAAAATGGTAATATATTTTTACTAACTCCCTCATCTACAACAGTTATTGAACCATTTTTAAGTTGACCTAAATTCAGTAATTGTTCCTTTTCATCTTTAGTAAATACATGATCATATAAAGTGAGTTTTTTTTCTAACTCTATTCTCGTTACTTTACATTCAAACTTTCCCTCTTCATTACTCTCAAAATAAATATAAGCTTCTGCATCTTCATTGCGACTTGGATGTATTTTAACTTTTATTTTATCACCTGATAGCAAAGCAACTACATCATTTTGAGGTATAGATTCAACATCTATTCCTTGTTTGGTAAGAGACGAAATATCTAATTTTTCATATGGGATAAATCTACTCAGCTGATATTGTGTAGGTTTTGTAAATTCCTTAAGTAATTCAGCTTTAAGATTGTCTTTAATATACTGCTCTTTATCTTCTGATAACTGTAAATTAGAGAACTCATTCATCAATGTTTCTTTATCTAAAGCGAACACCTTTGCATTATTAGACTTTGAAAGTTTATTAACAAAATCCCCATTTGACAGAAGATTATTCAGTGATTTTTGGTCCATAGCTGGAAATATGTTG
>JAFXHG010000024.1 GCA_017536505.1 Bacilli bacterium | reverse complement strand
GCTCATAACCGGGCGGTCGTAGGTTCGAGTCCTACAAGATCCACCATTTTTTATTTGCGAGTGTGGCGAAATTGGCAGACGCACTAGACTTAGGATCTAGCGCCTTACGGCATGGGGGTTCAAGTCCCTTCACTCGCACCACTTAAGAGTATTAAAAAGATTTATTCTTTTTTTTTACTCTTATTCTGCTATTACATAACAATGGTGGACTCAATGGACTTACCTACGACCACCCTAAAAATTCTAACTAAAAAAATAAAAATCTGATTAAGCACACAAAAATTATGGAAGAAAATTACAACAATTTAATTGAAAGCTTCAAAAAAATTTCTAAATTGAGATGGATTAAAGGTATTAATAATTTTACTAATTCTGCTGGACTAACATTTGAGTCATTACTTAATAAAAATGCAGATAGTATGTTTTTTCCGGATTATCAAGGTATAGAAATAAAATGTACACAAAGATTTAGTCGTTACCCTATTACACTTTTTTCAAAAGCATTTGATGGTCCATCATTATATCAAATGAATGAAATACTAAAAAAATATGGTAAAAATGATATTATCTACAAAAATAAAAAAATATTAAACTCAACTCTAAGTTGTAACAAAAAAATATTAGTTAATAGCAAATATTATTTCAAACTTAATATTGATAAAAGTGAACAAAAACTATATCTTGAAGTTTGTGACATTTTAGATAATTTAATTGAAAAAGAAGCATTTATATCATTTGAAACATTAAGAATCCATTTAACTTTAAAACTTTCTAACATAGCACTTGTATTTGCGAGTAAAAAAATGTTAGGTTCTGTTCCACATTTTAGATATTACAAAATTATAATTTATAAACTTATTTCTTTCGAAAAATTTATAGAATTATTAAAAAACGATATCATTATCGTCGATATCGTTGGAAGAATTTCTAGAAGTGGTTCTGAAGTTGGAAGGCAAAGAAATAAAAACTTAGTGTTTAAAATTAATAAAGAAGACATAACTAAATTATTTAAAACGATCAAAATTTATGATGCTGATTTAGATTCAAATAATTTAAAAGAGTTATAGAAAACTATAACTCTTATTTTTGTATCATATTTAATAAATTTATTTTAAACATATCTTTTTCAGCATGTTGTTTTGAAACCATTACACCTTTATATGTAACAAGTTCTGAAGCATGACCCTCACTTAATATTTCTACTGGTTCAAACTTATCTAGCATAACAATTTTATCTTTATGATATACTGTATAGTACAATTTTATATCTCCGTGAACTTTAGAAAACATAGCATCTGTAGGTAATTTTAATTCGTAATTAGATGTTTGATTTGTTTGATTTGTAGAAATAAGTTTACCTAAAAAATTTCCTTCTTTTAATGATGGATAAAATTCAAAATATAATTTTTTATACGCCAACATATTGTACTTTTTAATTGATCTTTCTAGTTTTCTAAACTCATTTTCATTTACATAATCAAATATATATGTTTCTTTCATAGTTCACCTCCTATACTACTCTACTATACTATATTTATCTTAGCACAACAAACTATCTTTGTCAAACAAAATAGGGACAAAAAAAGTGTATTAAACACTTTTTTATACTTTCTTTACATTGCCAGTTAATTTATATCCTTTACCTACTAAATCAGCATCAACTTTACTTTTACTCCACTTAATATCAGTATATCCTTTATTAATTTTACAAGTTAAAGATCTATAGTAAGTAACATTTTTATATTGTTTTATTTTCTTTTCTTCATAAGTAGTTTTTTCTACTTCTTCTTGTTTTTCAATAGTTCTATAGCTATAAACAGGTACCTCTTTTGTTTCATAAACTTTTATTGTTTTATAAACAGGTACTTCCTTAGTAACTTCTTGAACTTCATATACTGGTTCTATTTTATAAATTTTCCAAGTATATATTGTTTCATTTTCACAATAAGAGCAACTTGTTGGAGTATCTTCACTTATTTTTTTGTAAACTGTTGTTGATGTGTTTTTTGGTACTGCTGTACCAGTTCCTATTTTTCCTGTATCAACCTCTACTGTTCCAACCTTAACTTTTTCAGTTACTGTCTTAGTAGTAGTTCCTGTTTGTACATCTTTTGTTCCAGTCATAACAAGTTCTGTAATATATTTACTTATATATCTTTCATTTACCTTTTTAGTTACAGTTTCAGTTTTAGTTACCGGAACTTTTATTGTTTTATATCCAGCAAATTCTTTTTCAGTTTTTGTCTCAACCTTAACTAAATCAGTAGCCTTAACCTCTTCTTTTTGCCATGAAGTCCAGTTGCCACAAGTTTTTGAATCATTTACAACTAATTTATATTCATATAAATACTTAGTAATGATTGGATTATCTGGTTCAGGATCTTCAGGAGTTGGTTTATCTGGTGTTGGTTTACTTGGAGTCGGATTATTTGTAGTTTCCTCTTCCTTAGCAGTTGTTTGTGATGGAGTTGGAACTCTTTTTTCACAAATACCACTAGCACAATAATTATAACATCCTAAATAAACAATTATATAATCCTCTTGTGTACCACAACTTAAATTAACTTTTAATCTATACTCTTCAGTATATTTAGTCATTTCTACATATGATTTTTCAGTATCACATGGTTTTCCATCTTTATCCTTCATTTTTAGAACTAAGTGTAAATCATACATTTCTTGTAAAGTTAATTTTTTAGTTTCACCTACAGTTTTTGGCATTCTTTCGTTTGTGAAATATCCAATAGCTGCATCTTTCATTCTACCAACGTTATTGGCAAATATTTCATCATAAAGAACAGATAATCTTTCTAAATCATATGTACTTTGTAATTTTTCATCTACATAATTTCTGGTGGGAAATAACCACAACATTAAAAACACAAATAATAATACTAATAAAAGTGTTAAAAAGAAACTTTTAAATGAAAATTTTTCTTTTCTTTCCTCATACATAATAAATCCCCCTTGTCTTTAAGTGCTATATATACTAACACTATTATTCAATTTTGTCAAGTTTTATGAAAATTTTTTATTGAAATAAAAAACTACTGAAAATCAGTAGTTATTTAATAATTCCTAAGAAATATTTTTTCTTTCCTCTTCTTATTACTATAACTTTATTATCTATAGCAATATTATTATTTATTAACATATTTTCATCAGTAACAATATTTCCATTAACACTTATTGCATTACTATTTAAAAATTCTCTTGCTTCTCTTCTTGAAGATGTAATATTATTATTTACTAGCATATCAATTAAAGTTATATCTTCTGTTATTTCAAAATTTGGAACTCCTTTAAAGCATATTTCTATTTCATTAGCGCTCAAATCACTTACATTACCACTAAATAAAACTTCACTCATTTTCAAAGCTTTTTCATATTCTAGAGCCCCATGTAAATCTGTTATAAATTCTTTAGCAAGTGCTTTTTGTGCAATTCTTAAATGAGGTGCTTCAACGTGTTCCTTCATTATTTTTTCTATTTCTTCTTTTGATAAGAATGTAAATACTTTCAAATATTCTTCTACCTTAGAATCATCACTATTTATTAAATATTGGTATAATTCATAGCTAGAAGTTTTATTTATATCTAACCATAATGCGTTACCTTCACTTTTACCAAATTTATTTCCATTAGCATCTAATATCAATGGCATTGTAAATGCATATGCCTTTTTACCTGTTTTCTTATAGATTAAATCAATACCTGTAGTAATATTTCCCCATTGATCTGAACCTTCTACTTGCATAATACAATTTTTTTCTTCAAAAAGGTGTAAGAAATCATAACCTTGCATCAAAGTATAAGTAAATTCAGCAAATGTTATTCCAGTTTCTAATCTTCTTCTTATTATATCCTTATCTAACATATAATTTATATTTATATATTTTCCTACATCTCTTAAAAATGTGATTAAATCCATTTCTTTAGTCCAATCATAATTATTTACAAGTTCTGCATTACCATCAAATATTTTATCTATTTGACTCTTTATTCCTTCGATATTTTTAGCTATAGTATCAAAAGCGATTATCTCTCTTTCGGCAGTAGGTCTAGGATCACCAATAAGTCCTGTTGCACCACCTACTAAAAGAATTGGATTATGCCCTGCTTTATATAATCTTTTAGCTGTTACTAAAGAAGAATAATGTCCAATGTGCAAACTATCTGCCGTTGGATCTGTACCCCAGTAGAAAGTAATTTTTTCTTCATTTAATTTTTTTTCAATATCTTCTCCAGCTACATCTTTGATAAGCCCTCTCCATTTTAAATCTTCAAATAAATTCATTATTTTCCCTCCTTACAGTTACAATCATCACCACAATCACAATCACCATCATGGCAATGACAATCATCACAATCACATTCCATTAATTTAACTCCACTACTTGTTCCAAGTCTAGTAGCACCTGCATTAATCATATCTTCAGCAGTTTTAATATCTCTAATACCACCACTAGCTTTTATCTCAAGCACTTCATTTTTATATTTATTCATTAACTCTACATCTTCAACACGTGCGCCATATTCACTAAAACCTGTACTTGTTTTAATAAAATTAACAAAAGTTTCATTACATATTTCAGTCATTTTGATAATTTCTTCTTCACTAAGTAAGCAAGTTTCAATTATTACTTTTAATACTTTTCCATCTATAGCATCTCTAATTTCTTCTATTTCTTCTTTTATGTATTCATAATCCTTATTTTTTAAAGCTGCTATATTTATTACCATATCTATTTCAGTAGCACCTTTTTCTACTGCATCTATTGCCTCATATACTTTTGTCTCTTTGGTACTCATTCCACTTGGAAAACCAATTACAGTACAAACTTCTACATTAGAATCCTTAAGTAAATTAGATGCAAGTGTTACATAATATGGATATACACAAACACTTGCAAATTTATATTTTATAGCTTCATTACAAAGTTTTTCTATATCTTTTAAAGTACTTGTATTTTTTAAATTAGTATGATCTATATATTTATTTAATTCCATTATAATCTCTCCTTTAAATCTTCAATTTTTTTTATTGTTGGATACTTACTTGTCCCAACTTTATTTAAGTGATATACATTCATTCCCATTTCATACGGTACTTTTATATCTACTTCTAAATTATCTCCTACCATAAGACATTCACTAGGTTTTAAGCCCTTTATAACACTCATAAAACATTCTTTTTTAGGTTTCATAGGTATTGTATCAGTACCATATACTTCTTTAAAATATTTTAGTATATTTGCTTTTTCTAATCTTTTCTTTTGACATTCAGTAAACCAATTAGTTAAAACAATTAATTCATACTTTTTACTTAAATATTCTAATGTATCAATAATACCTGTATCTGCAGTTTCTGCAATACCTGAAATAATTTCTAAAAGATAATCAATAAAATCTAATTTTAAATCTAAATTATATTCTTCATTAATAAGCTCTAACATTTTTTGTTTATCATAATAAATATTTATGTTATTAACTTCATAAAGTCCAATAATTTTATATAAATCTAAAGATGTAATATTTAAATTATATTTATTTATTACCTTGTCATGTTCTTTTTTATAATCTTTTGGAAACTCAATAAGTGTATTATCTAAATCAAATATTATTTTTTTTATCATTTTACCTCCAAAATATAAAAAAGTATTATAAGTATAGGGGCAAAAATATCGCGGTACCACCCTACTTCATAATACTTTATGATCTCTTAACTATAACGGATTAACCCGATTTGAAAGGTAATTCATTATTTTAACTTGTTTAGTTTTCATCAACCACTAAATTTCTAATTACCATTAAAATAACTACTATTTCTGCTTCAATTACTATGATTATAACACAAATATTTAAAAATTAATACCCTAATTTCTTTAAAATAATATTTACTTCTTCTTTATATTTTTTATTAACATTTAAATAAATAACAGTATCTTCAATTCTAGATATTACTTTATATTCATCTCCTGTAGTTAAAGTATATCTATTATTATCAGATAAGTCAATATTTGTTTCAATTGAAATATTAGTCTTTGTTTGTTCAAATTTTTCTTTATTAGTTTGATAAAACGATTTAGCATATTCATCTTCTTCTAACTCATAAAATTCAATTTGATATTTATTATTAGGATCAATAGCTAAATATGCTTCTTCAAAATGTCCATATTTTTCAAATTGTTCTTCAACATTTACAATGCTAAAGCCCTCATTAGTCATTATTCTTGTAAAGTCATCCTCATCAATTGCTTCTTTCTTAGGTCCACATGCAGTTAACAACATAACCAAAACCATTAACATTAAAACTTTAAATTGTTTCATAACAAACACCTTCCTATAATTAAATTATATATTAAATTATAGAAAAACGCAATAAAAAAGAAACTATTCAGCAGTTTCGTTTTTTACTATTTCTTTACCTTTGTAAGTTCCGCAAGCTAAGCATACTCTGTGTGGTCTAACTTCAGCACCACATTTTGGGCATTTTACTGTTGCATTTTCACTAATTTTATAATGTGTTCTTCTTTTTCTACCTCTAGTATTACTAACTTTTCTAAATGGTACAGCCATTTATTTCACCTCACTATCATCTAAATAATCCATAAGTTCACTAAGTGGACTTCTTATTTCTTCTTCCTCAGTTACAAACTTCCAACCATCTCCAGATATATTCATATCCTTATTTTTGGCTTCTTCGCTCACAACTCGCATTGGAATTTCCATTAATATATTTTCCCATATTATTGGCAAAATATCAATAGTATT
Organism: Bacilli bacterium; assembly: GCA_017536505.1. GTDB lineage: Bacteria > Bacillota_I > Bacilli_A > RF39 > UBA660 > UMGS1613. Next base: position 9,617 of record JAFXHG010000024.1, on the reverse strand, counting down.
TTGGAAATTTCTTTCATTTTCTTCCATATTTTCCATTAATTCTTCAATTTCTCCGCTTATTGTAATTAAAAATGGATAATCAACAGGTTTAAGTGTTATAGCACATGGTAATACCATTACACCTTCTACATCTACATTTAATTCAATATTTCCCAAACTATTTTTAAAAAGCTCTCCTGATATTTTAACATCTTCTAACTTTAATAAATCAGTTCCCATTAACTCATCTTGAGTAAATGTATATGTCTCATCTATTGAAATAAATTTATCTATATTATTATTTAGTCTTATAATATCAAATTGCACATAATCACCTGTTTCTTTTTGACTATATCATTATATCAAAAATTTATAAAAAGTCAACTAAATCTTTTTTTGCTTTTGTAATGCTTTTCTAACCTCTTTATTGTAATCTTTATGTAGGTTTGATAGTAAATCTATACAGTAACCTCTAAAATATTTTTCTTTACCTTCTAGCCAATTATTAGTTTCATAGTATCCATCTGCTAAATGAAATTCAAAATTGATATTTAAAGCTTTCTTACACTTATTAAATATTTCAATTACTTCATCACGTGTTATTGTATCTCTGTAGACTGTAAATCCTATTAAATCACCAAACAGAAATGGTTCTTGTTTATATCCAAATACATTTAGTCTAGGTTCTCCAAGTCTAGTAAATTCATTTTCAAAAACTAAAATTTTCTTATTTTCTTTTAATTCTTTTTGCTGAATTATTTTATACATCATCATAGCTAATTCAATTATTTTATATTGTGCTTCTAATCTTTCATTATTTCCATTATATGTCATTTTTTTAGAACCTTCAATATCAAAAGTAAAAACATGATATTTACCTGTATTTTGACATTTTAAAAATAAATCATTATATTCATGTGTTGACATAAAATCACCAAATTTATTATATACTACCTAAAATTAAATATCAAATAATAATTTGTATTTTTTAAAATTTATGATATATTATTGGTGGTGATTTTTATGAATATTGGTATTATTTGTGAATATAATCCATTTCACTATGGACACTTACATCATTTAAATGAAATTAAAAAGATGTATCCTAATAGTAATATTATATTAGTTTTAAGTGGGTGGATTACTGAAAGAGGAGATTTAAGTTTAATAGATAAATTTAAAAAAACTGAGATTGCTTTAAATTATGGAGTTAATTTAGTAGTTGAACTACCTTTTAAATATATTCAAAGTGCGGATTATTTTGCAATGGGAGCACTTAAAATATTAAATGAATTAAAATGTGATACTATTGTTTTTGGTAGTGAATCTAATAATGTTGATGAATTAATTAATTTAGCAACTCTACAATTAAATAACAAAGAATATGATTTATTAGTTAAAAAGTATTTAGATGAAGGTATTAACTATCCTACTGCTATGTCTAAAGCATTAAAAACTATATCAGGTAAAACAGTAAATACTCCAAATGATATATTAGGTCTTTGTTATGTAAAAGAAATAATAAAAAATAATTACGATATTAAACCTATAACTATTAAAAGAAATAGTGATTTTAACTCTAAAACTATTGAAGGAAAAATAACAAGCGCAACTAGTATTAGAGAACTTATAAAAAATAAAAAAAGTTTTAAAAAATATGTACCAAGTTATTCATATAAATATTTAAAAGATTGTTTATTTATAGATGATTATTTTGATTATTTAAAATATAAAATTATAAGTACTAAAGATTTAACTATATATCAAGGTGTAGATAATGATATAGAAAATAGAATAAATAAATTTATAAATAGTTCTAATAGTTTAGAAGATTTATTAAGTAAAATAAAAACTAAAAGATATACTTATAACAGATTAAAAAGAATACTTACGTTTATACTGTTTTCTATTACTAAAGAAGATTGTAGTAATTTACAACTTAATTATATAAGAGTTCTAGGGTTTGATAAAAAAGGTAAAGAATATTTAAATAAAATTAAAAAATATATAAATTTACCTCTTTTAACAAATTATGATGATAATTATTTAAATAAAGACTTAAATATTAATACTATTATTTCATTAAATAAAAAAATAAAAGATAAAAAAAGTTTTATAGAAAAAGAATATAAAGAGAAGCCTATTATTAAATAGACTTCTCTTTTTTATTAGTTATATTATGTTCTATAGCATAATTAGATACTGCTTTAAAGTTTTCATCATATGGATAAATTGTTTGTCCAAACTTAAGCCACATAGTAGACCAAGATTCACCTTTATTTAATAATTCTTGTACTAAAGGATGATTCATTGTATTATTTCTTTCTTGATCATTTAAATCTGCTAAATTTTCTTCACCGTATATCTTACATTGTAAGTCGCATTCTAATTTATCACATTGATAAGCAAACATTGATTCTTTAGTCTTATGTTCATCAAATTCTAAAAATAATTTTTCTATTTCTTCACCATCTAATAAACCTCTTAATATTTTCGAAACAGCTTCGTGTTCTAGTTTTTCTTTTTCTTCTTTTGATATTTGGAACATAGTCAAATCACCTATTACAGTTTCACCTAATTCATGAACAGCTAACATCATAATTACTTTCATTATATCTATATCATATTCATATTCTGATTTCATAGCAATCGCTAACATTTGAACTCCATAAATATGCTCAGCTATACTTTCTAATCTTTCTTTTCTTACATTCCAGTCTTTCCAACCAGTTCTAATAATATTTTTTAATTTATTACATAATACATAATAATTAATAACACTTTCTTCTTTAGTCATAATATTCTCCTTTAATAAAAACTTTTTCTCATAATATGCTGCTTTTTTTTCTCTTTCGTCTCTTCTTTCTTCATAAACTGTACCAATTTCATCAAAGAGCTCTAAAGCATGTACATATTCATGTATATTTACTAATAAATTCTTTTCTGTTTTTATTTCTGGTACCAATAATCTAATATCTACAATTTTATCATCTTTTACTATAGGAAAACATCCAAACCACGATAAATCTGTATCATATGGCACTATCTTTATTTTACCTTCCATAAAATCAAAAAATTCTTTTTTATATAAATTTTCTTGTTTTAAAAATTCTATTAATTTATCCATGACTTCACCAAATTTCTAATTTGTTATTTATTATAACATACATTTATATTTTTTATAAAAAAAATAAGAAATATTTTATTTCTTATTATTATAACAAAGTATTATATTTTTTAAAAACATAGCAACTGTCATTGGTCCTACTCCACCTGTTGAAGGTGTGATTAAAGAAGCCTTTTTAGATACCTTAGTAAAATCAACATCACCACAAAGTTTATCATCTTCTATAGAGCATCCAGCGTCAATTACTACTGCACCTTCTTTTATCATATCAGCAGTAATTATATTCTTAATACCAATAGCAGATATTACTATATCAGCATTAGTTGTGTGTTTTTTTAAATCTTCAGTCCTAGAATGACATACTGTAACTGTTGCACCTTCATTTAATAATACATTAATTAAAGGTCTTCCAACTAATTTACCTTTACCAACTATTACAACATCTTTACCCTCTAATTCAACATCATAGTTTTTTAATAATTCCATAATTCCTAGTACTGTACAAGGAGTAATAGATTTTCTACCACTTATCAATCTTCCTATATTTATATCTGTAAGTCCATCTATATCTTTACTATTTATAACAGTATTTAATAATCTTTTTTCATTATATTTTTCTGGAATTGGTAAATTTATCATTATACCATTTACATAATCATCATTATTTAATTCTTTAATTTTATTTATAATAGTAAGTTCTGGGGTATCTTCTTCAAATTGATGATATCTAAAATAAATACCGACTCTATTACAAGCATCTTCTTTAGCTTTAATAAATTTTTCACTTATCGGATCATTTCCTATATTTATTACTGCAACAGAAGGTCTTATAATACATCCTTTCGCAAATCCTTTTATTTCCTCTTCAATTTGAATACTTAACTCTTTTCCACTCATTATATTACTCATTTTATCATCTCCATTAAATTACTCTCTTTTATACTCTAATTATAACAAATTCATAACTTACCTTGTCAATAGTATTATTAACATTAATAAATTGTTTACATTTTAAGTGTAAAGAAAAAGAATGAATTAAATCATTCTTTTATTTTTACACCAAGTAATCCTATTAAATCCATAGATTGATGTAAATCTATAACCATACCTTTTATACTTGTTAAATCTGTACTTATTCCTTCAATATTACTGCTAGAAAAATCTATATCCTTTAATGGAGTATTTGTAATTTCACTATAACTAAAATTAATATTATCTATTAAAATATTTTTTATATTACAAGACATTAATGTAGATTCCTTAAAATTAGAATTAATTAATTCTATATTTTTTAATTTAGATCCAGCTATATTAATTAAATTACACATGCAATCACTAATAATTATATTATTTAAATCACAATCTATAATATTAGTTCCTACTAACTTACAATTAATAAAATTAACTCTATACATAGCTGTATCTAAAAAACTTAAATTAGATAAATCACAATTTATAAATGTTGTATCTTCTATATTACAAAATTTTATATCTACTTTATCGAAAACTATTCCATCAAATTTACAATTTTTTATATCTATGCTATCTAATTTTATTTTTTCATTTTCAAAACTAAATTCTTCTAATTTAGTTTTATCTTTAACTTCATTATATTTGACACTAATAAAATTGTCTTTCTCTATTTTAAACATGTTAATTCCTTATAACAGATATCAAAATATTTTATAAATTCTTCTATTTCTTCTTGTGTTGTTAAATGAGATAAACTTATTCTTATACTAGAGCTTGATATATCATTATCGTTTGTTAATGCATAAACAGCTTTTGATTTAGATTTGCTATCAGAACAAGCACTTTGTGTAGAAATATATATACCTTTACTTTCTAAAGCGTGTAACATTGTTTCTGGTTTAACACCTAGTATACTAATATTTAGAATATGTGGAATACTTTTTTCATTACTATTTATTTTTACCAGTTCATATTCTTTCAATTTATCTTTTAAATATATATTTAATTCATTTACATAATTATATTTATAATTTATATTTTCTAAAGCAAGTCTTAATGCTTTACTTATAGATACTATTAAAGGTAGACAAGGTGTTCCACTTCTATATATAGTTGTGCTCTTTCCTCCATGTATTAAAGGAGTTAATTCTATTCTTTCTTTTTTTACTAGTACACCTATTCCCTTTATGCCATAAAATTTATGTGCAGAAAAACTTACTAAATCTATGTTACTAATATCAATAGGAATTTTACCTATTGCTTGTGTCATATCTGAATGAAAAAAACATTTAGGATAATTTTTAATTATTTTAGCTATTTCTTCTATTGGTTGTAATATTCCTATTTCACTATTAACTGCACATATACTAACAAGAATTGTATTATCATTAATTAATTCTTTTAAGTTTTCTAAATCTACTTGTCCACTAGAATCCAATTTAACATAATCTACACTATATCCATTTTCTTTTAAATAATCTATAGGACCATAAACTGAAGAATGTTCAAGATGTGTAGTTATAATGTGTTTCCCTCTATTTTTATATTTTTCACATATTCCTTTTATAGCTAAATTATTAGATTCACTAGATCCACTTGTATATATTATTTCATTTTCTTTTATATTTAAAAGATTAGAAATCTGTTTAGTAGCACTATCAATCATATTTTTAGATTTAACTCCTAATTCGTGTAAAGAATTGGGATTACCTATAAATTCTTTAGAACACTTAATAAAAGTATCCAATACTTCATCATTTGTTTTTGTAGTCGCACTATAATCTAAATATATCATATAATCACCTCATTTTTTTAAATAATCTTTTTGTATTTTTAATAGTTATATCATCTACTTCGTTTATACTTTTTTTATTTCACTTATTTTTTTAGAATTTATTACAACTTCTATATTGTCTATTGTCATTAAGTTAATATGTACGCGTGAATCTATAACTAAATAAATCACTCCTAAACATAAAAATTATATCACACATATTAAAACAAAAAAAGAGGTTAACCTCCTTTTTTTAATACCAACAAGATCCTATTATAATAGCTAGTAATATATATAATACAACTATTATTAAGAAACCATGATTATTTCTGCATCCTGATTGTTGATATGTATTATTGTTTTCACAGCAAGAATTATTTGTACTCATCTAGACACCTCCTAAATCCATGCTCCAAGTATAATTATTAAAAGAATGAATAATACTAAAACGATAGCAGCTCCAGATACACCAGAATTACAACACATATAATCTTTCCTCCTTTTTTATCATTTCACAGTATTTTATGAATTTTTTTTGAATTTGTGAATATATGTGTTGAATTTTAATTAGTAATTTGCTAAAATAATACATGTATGATGATTGGACATCGTATTTATAGGAAAGGAGAGGCTCAAAATGCCAAAAAACACAACAAAAAAGAATACTAAGGGTAAAAAAGCCGCAGCTTCTAAAAAAGTTGAAGTAAAAAAAGCTCCAGTAAAAAAAGTAGAAACTAAAAAAGTTCCTGCAAAAAAAGTTGAAGTAAAAGTTACTGAGAAAAAAGTTAAAGAAGTTGCAAAAGTAAAGAAAGGAAAAATGAAAGCTGTAGTAACTAATGTAATGAATAATACTCCATTTGTGATTGCATTATGTGCAGTAGTATTATTAGTTGCAGCATTAATATTTGTTCTTTGTGTAAAAAGAGTTCCAACAACTTCTAAGGGAGAAGAAATACTTGCTACTGTTAATGGAAAAACTGTTACTGCTGATGATTTATATTTAGCACTTAAAGATAGTTATGGAACAGATACATTAGTAAATTTAATAGATACTTATATAGCAGATAAAGAAGTTGAAGTTACTAAAGAAAATGAAGAATATGTTCAAGAAGTAGTAGATTATTACAAAGAATATGCTGAATACTATAAAGTTGATTTAGCTACATTCTTAGCTAGTTATGTAGGCTTAAATGGAATTACTACTGAAAAAGAATTCTATAATTATGTTTTAGAAGATTACAAAAAAACATTAGTAGTTACTAACTATATAGCAGAAAATGCTAAAGATGAAGATTTAAAAGAATACTATAAAGAAAATTATTCTGATAAATTAACTGTTAAACATATTTTAATAGAAATCGATTCAGAAGCAGAAGATAAAGATGAAGCAAAAGAAGAAGCTTATGATAAAGCTATGGATATAATTGAAGAATTAAATGATACAAGTTCTAAAAAACTAGATAAAAAATTTGAAGAATTAGCTGAAGATAATTCAGATGATACAGCTACTTATTCAAAAGGTGGTTTAATTGAAGACTTCTCTAAAAAAGATGTTGTAGAAGAATTCTGGAATGCATCTGAAAAATTAAAAGATGGTGAATATACTACTGAACCAGTTAAATCAACTTATGGATATCATGTAATTTTAAAAGTTGGTTCTACTCCAGTAGAAAAATATAAAGATATTAAGAATGAAGTAAAAACTGCATATGCAGAAAGTTTAATATCTAGTGATTCAACATTATTTGCTAAAAAATGGGATGAAATAAGAAAACAATATAAATTATCTATTAAAGACGATTTTATAAAAGAAGCTTATAAAAAAACAGTAGAAGAATCTACTAAAAAAACAGAAGAAAATTAATCTTCTGTTTTTTCTTGTAATAATATATTTATATCACTTATATTAAATCCTTTTTGCAATAATTTTTGTTTTACTTTGTTTTCTAATTCAATTCCATTATATTTTATTTTTAATTTGTTATATATTCTATCAAATTCTTTTCTTAATACATCAGTATCACTTTCTATATTGTTTTCTAATATTTTTAAAATAATTTCTTTACTATATCCTAAATTTATCATATCAGTTAATATTTTTTGTTTTAAATAATTATTTGAATACTTTTTATTACTTTTAATTTTCTTTATTATTAATTTTTCTAAGCGATCATTAAATATATCTTTATCTATATTTTTTAATTCTTGATCTATAACATCAATAGATATATTTTCTTTTAATAAATCTGACTTTATTTTATTTATCCCATCTTTACTTAAGTACAACTTATCATTTATATAAGCCTTACAATATTCTTTATCATTTATAAGATTTATTTCTTTAAACTTATTAATCATTTTGTTTTTATCATTATTACCAATATCAAATTTATCTAAATATTTAACTATCTCTTTTTCACTTCTTCTTCTTTTTAAAATATATTTAATAGTCTTATTATATATATCATAATAATTAGTATCAATTATTATTTTTTTTAATATTTTATTATCTATATTTTTCTTATATAATAAATCATTTTCTAATATTACATTATCATAAGTAATAATTGGTTCTCCATCAATTATTATTTTATACTTATTATTCTTCATTTTTATTATTTTATTTATCTGCATATTATCACCACTTTAATTATATAAAAAGTAAAAGAAAAATTCAATTAAATAATTGAATTTTATAAATATTATCCTATTTGATCTTTAGATACTGTAATCTTAGGGCTAAATCCTTGTTCATTATTAACATGCGATACATCAATATGAATAAAGTTAGAAGCAACAGTTGGAATAGAATACATATTTTCAACGTTTGAATTTGAATCACTCAACCACATTGAAGGTAATTTTAAAGCCCAACTTGAAGCACAAGCTTCTTCATCTAATGAATTGAAAAGACAAAATTCAGGAACAACATCACTCTCCGATGGCAGACTAATATTTTCAATTTTATCCCAATCATCAGTTAAACTTAAAGCTGTAACTGGCCCAAATTCATTTCCTGCACATTTATTTTCCCATTGACAATATGCTTCATCGGTTGAATAATCTTGTCCACCTAACTCTAAATATTTTTCATTTGTTATATATTGTGTTACTCCAAGTGTTGTTGTCATTACTAAACTAACTGTTGTATCTGTTGAATTTACTACCACGAAGTTGTATGAGTCTGTATCATTAACATCACAAACATATTCATCTCCAGCTGCATAATTTCCTGCTGGAACATTTCCTATAGTTGGAGTTTCAACAGCTGTACAAATTGGTTCTGTTTCTTCTACTATATAATCATTTATTGATGAATAGATTAAACTTACATCTCCAAATGATACATTGAATGCTCCATCTGCTAATGCTGCATTTTCTGCATAACTTATTGTTACTGTTACTACTTCACTTGTATTTGTTGCTAAGGTATGATTTTGTATACTACTTTGACTTGTTGTTACTGCTTCTAAGTTTCCTACTTTTACACTCATACTTATTCCATTACATGCTTGATCTACTAATGCTTGACTTGTTCCATCACTAGCTGTACATACTTTATTACTACTTGCTCCTTCTACATTTGCAAATGTTATATAGTTTAGGTATGCTAAAAACTCTCCTGTATTTCTTGCATAGAATGTATATGTTACACTTTGATTTGGTGCTGTAAACTTAGCGTTTAATCCACTTATTGTTGGATTTGATGAATTATCTATTGTTGCTGGATCTCCTAAATTTGATGGATTTGCTGCTACTGCATCT
>JAFXHG010000023.1 GCA_017536505.1 Bacilli bacterium | reverse complement strand
TTTGATGTACCTGTTATTTTATTTCTAACACGAGTGTGTCTTGCACAACGTGCTTTATTACGGTCTACTTTTTTGATCATAACTTCTCTCCTTTACTCTAATTATTTAGAAGCTTTCTTTCCTTCTTTACGACGAATATGTTCGTCAGCATAACGAATACCTTTTCCTTTATATGGTTCAGGTTTTCTAATTTTTCTTACATTAGCTGCAAATTCACCTACTAATTGTTTGTCAATTCCTCTTACAAATAATTCTGTATTACTTGGAACTTCTAATTTAATTCCAGCAGGAATAGCAACATTAACAGGATGAGAATATCCAGCTGTTACAACTAATTCTGCACCTTTTAATTGAAAACGATAACCAACACCAACAGATTCAAGTTTCTTTTCGAAACCTTCTGTAACACCAACAATCATATTTTTTATGTTAGCGTTTGCTGTTCCATGAAAATTCTTATAATTATCATTTTTTCTAGTTAAAGTTATTTCATTTTCATTAATATTAACAGTAATATTTTCATTGATTTCAGTAGAAAGTTCACCTTTTGGTCCTTTTACTGAAACAACATTACCTTCAACTGTTACAGTTACTCCAGTTGGTATTTCTAATTTTCTATTTCCAACACGACTCATTAAGTTTCTTCCTTTCTACCAAATGTAAGCTAATACTTCTCCACCTAATGAATTAGCTCTAGCTTCTTTATCAGTCATAACACCTTTAGATGTAGAGATAATAGCTATTCCTAATCCACTTAATACAGATGGAACTTCTTCAGCTTTTACATATACACGTAACCCTGGTTTAGAAATTCTCTTAAGTCCAGTAATTACACGTTCCTTGTCTACATATTTTAATGATAAAACAAGGATATCTTGAATATTATTTTTCTTAACTTTATAGTCAACTATAAATCCTTCAGATTTTAATATTCTAGCGATTTCATTTTTCATTTTTGAAGCTGGGACTTCAACTTCTTTATAACGCATTTGATTTGCATTACGAATTCTCGTAAGCATATCTGCTATTGGATCTGTTACCATAATATCCTCCTTCTCTTATCAATTACCAGCTTGATTTTTTCATTCCTGGTATTTGTCCCTTATAAGCTAACTCACGGAAACAAATTCTACAAATTCCGTATTTTTTAAGTACAGCATGTGGACGTCCACAACGACTGCAACGTGTATATCTACGTACTTCAAATTTAGGTTCGCGACTAGCTTTTACTTTCATACTTTTCTTAGCCATAATTTGCCTCCTATATTATTTCTTAAATGGCATTCCGAAACCTTTTAAGAGATCAAACGCTTCTTCGTTAGTTTTTGCACTTGTTACAAAAACTATATCCATACCACGCACTTTAACAACATCATCATATTCGATTTCTGGGAATATTAATTGTTCTGTTAATCCCAATGTATAGTTTCCTCTACCATCAAATGCTTTATTAGATATACCTCTAAAGTCTCTTACACGAGGTAATGTAATACTAATTAATTTATCTAAGAAGTTATACATATTTTCCCCACGTAATGTTACTTTACAACCAATTGCTTGACCTTCTCTTAATTTGAATCCAGCGATTGATTTTTTAGCTTTAGTAGCTACTGGTTTTTGACCTGTAATAGTTTCAAGATCTTTCATAGCTGCTTCTAATAATTTAGAATTAGTAGTAGCATCTCCACAACCAATATTTACTACGATTTTTTCTAATTTAGGTACTTCCATAACATTTTTATAGTTATGTTTACTCATTAAATCGGATACGATTGTTTTTTCATATTTTTCTTTTAGGCGGTTCATATATACCCTCCTTCCAATTAATCAAGACTTGAATTAGATTTTTTTGTAACTCTAATTTTCTTACCGTCTTTGTTTATACTATGTCCTATTCTAGTAGGTTTTTTAGTTTTAGGATCAATTATCATTACGTTAGAAGCATGAATTGGAGCCTCTACTTCATTAATAGATCCTGCAGTTTGTCCGTTACCTTTAACATGTTTTTTTACTATGTTAACACCTTCAACTACAACTCTATTTTCAGCACGTAATACGTGAGTAATTTTTCCTTCTTTACCTTTGTCCTTACCAGAAATGACAACAACTTTATCTCCAGTTTTAAAGTTCATTTTCATTCCTCCAAACTCTCTTATAACACTTCTTTAGCAAGTGAAATGATTTTATTAAATCCTAAATCACGTAATTCACGAGCTACTGGTCCAAATACACGAGTTCCGATTGGACTCTTATCATCTTTAACTATGCAAGCTGCATTGTCATCAAATTTGATGTATGATCCATCTTCTCTTCTTAGACCAAATTTACTTCTAACGATAACTGCTTTAACAACTTTACCTTTTCCAACAGTACCATTAGGTGTTGCTTTTTTAACACTAGCAACTACTATATCACCGATATTTCCAGTTTTAACTTTAGACCCACCTAGAACACGAATTACAGATAATTCTTTTGCTCCAGAGTTGTCAGCTACTTTTAAACGGCTTTCTTGTTGAATCATATTTTATCCTCCTTCACTCGTTCAATTATAAAATAATTGCTTTTTCTATAACTTTTACTAAACGGAAATGTTTAGTTTTTGATAAAGGTCTTGTTTCAGCTATAAGAACTTTATCTCCTTTTTTAGCTTCATTCTTTTCATCATGTGCAGTATATTTTTTTGAATATTTAACTCTTTTATGATATAAACTATCATTTTTGTAAGTTTCAACTAAAACTGTAATAGTTTTATCGTTTACATCACTTACAACAGTTCCAACTAATTCGTGAGTTCTTTTTTCTTCCATAATTTCCTCCTATTATTTAGTTAATTCTCTTTCACGTAAGATTGTTTTCATACGTGCAACTAATTTTCTTAATTCATTTATTCTTGAAGGTTTTTCTAAAGATCCTGTTGCTTGTTGAAAACGTAAGTTAAATAATTCTTCTTTTGATTCTTCGATTTTTGAAAGTATTTGCTCATTAGATAATTCTCTTATTTCTTTATTAGTCATTACTTTCACCACTTTCTTCTTTCTTTACAAATTTACATTTGATTGGAAGTTTGTGCATAGCAAGTCTTAATGCTTCTCTTGCAATTTCTTCACTAACTCCAGCTATTTCAAACATAACTTTTCCTTTTTTAACTACTGCAACCCATGCATCATGAGAACCTTTACCTTTACCTTGACGAGTTTCAAGTGGTTTTTTAGTTAATGATAAGTGTGGGAATATGTTTATCCAAACTTTTCCTCCACGTTTCATATAACGAGTCATAGCAATTCTAGCAGCTTCGATTTGTCTATCTGTTATCCAAGCACCTTCCATAGCCATTAAACCATATTCACCAAAGTTTACTTTAGTATTTCCTTTTGCTACCCCATCATAAGGAAGACGATGTACATTACGATATTTAGTTCTTTTTGGAATTACTGCCATCTTGATTACCTCCCTTATTTTTAGCAGGAAGTATTTCACCTTTGCAAATCCATACTTTTACACCGATTTTACCATAAGTAGTATCTGCTTCTTTATGAGCATAATCGATATCTGATCTTAAAGTATGACGAGGAACGCTACCTTCTGTATAACCTTCAGTACGAGCCATATCAGCTCCTCCTAAACGTCCAGATACAGCAGTTGTAATTCCTTTTGCTCCTGCTTTCATAGTATTTCTAATCGCTCTCTTTTGAGCAATTCTGAATGATACACGTCCTTCGATTTGACGTGCGATATTTTCTGCAACTAGTGCAGCATCTAAATCTGGGTTTTTAACTTCTTTGATTGAGATTTGAATATTTTCATTAACTAATTTAGTTAATTCTTTTTTAAGTTTTTCAATTTCATCTCCACCATGTCCAATTACAACTCCAGGTTTAGCTGTATTTATAACAACATTAGTCTTCTTAGTGTCTCTTTCAATAAGAATACTTGAAACTGATGCGTCTTTTAGTTTTTTCTCTAACATTTTACGAATCTTGTTATCATTATTGATAAATTTAGCATTGTCTTTTCCTTCAGCATACCAATTTGATTGCCAAGATTTGTTAACGCCTATTCTAAGTCCGACTGGACTAACTTTTTGACCCACAAGTTTTCCTCCTTTACCTTAGTTTCTTTCACTTACAACAATTGTAATATGACTTGTTCTTTTTTTGATTGGATCTACGTGTCCACGAGAACCAAATTTCATTCTTTTTAATGTTTGTCCTTCATCAACATATGCCTTACTAACATATAATTTAGTTTTATCTAAACCTAAGTTGTTTTCAGCATTTGCTACAGCAGAAGTTAACACTTTTAAAGTTAATCTAGCAGCTTTACTATTGTAGTTTCTACAAATTCTATCTGCTTCTGCCACGTTTTTACCACGTACTAAATCAATAATTAGACGAGCTTTGCGTGGAGGGATTCTAAGTCCCCTTGCGATTGCTTTTGCTTCCATTATATTTCATCCTTCCTAGGTTTTTTATTTTTTACCTTTTTGATCACCGTGACCACCAAATTTACGAGTAAGAGCAAATTCACCTAATTTATGTCCTACCATATCTTCAGTAACATAAACTGGAACAAATTCTTTTCCATTGTGAACTGCAAATGTGTTACCTATAAATTCAGGAAATATTGTTGAACGGCGTGACCAAGTTTTAATAACTTCTTTTTTCTCAGATTCATTTACTTTTTGAACTTTTTTCATTAGACTTTCATCTATAAAAGGTCCTTTTTTTAAACTTCTAGCCATTTTCTACCATCCTTTCCTATTTTTTACGGCGATGTACTATTAAGTCATCTGATTGTTTTTTACCTTTACGAGTTTTATATCCAAGTGCAGGTTTTCCCCAAGGTGTAAGAGGTCCTTTATGTCCGATTGGAGCTCTACCTTCACCACCACCATGAGGGTGATCATTAGGGTTCATAACTGATCCACGAACTGTAGGTCTAATACCCATATGTCTTTTACGACCAGCTTTACCTAAATTTACTAATTCATGATCTTCATTTCCTACTTCACCAATAGTTGCACGGCAAGTACTTAATACTTTACGAACTTCACCGCTTGCTAAACGAAGTAATGCATATTTTCCTTCGAATCCAAGTATTTGAACACTTGATCCTGCAGAACGAGCCATTTGAGCTCCTTTTCCAGCTTTTAATTCAACGTTGTGAACTAATGTACCTTCTGGAATATTTGCTAATGGTAAGCAGTTACCAACTTTGATATCTGCATTTACACCACTTTCAACTTTGTCTCCTACTTTTAATCCTTTTGGAGCAATTATATAAGCTTTTTCACCATCTGTATATTTAATTAATGCAATGTTAGCTGTTCTATTTGGATCGTATTCGATAGATGCAACTGTTGCAACAACACCATCTTTAATTCTTTTAAAATCGATAATACGATATTTTCTTTTAGCTCCTCCGCCTTGATGACGAACAGTTATTTTACCTTGATTATTACGTCCACCATTTTTCTTTAATGTAACTAATAATGATTTTTCTGGTGCTACTTTAGTTAATCCACTATTATCTAAAGTAGTCATACCACGTCTACCATTAGTTGTTGATTTATAACTTTTGATTGCCATTGTATTTCCTCCCTTAGACTAGTTAAGTTCTATTGAACTTCCTTCTTTTAATTTAACTATAGCTTTTTTCTTTCTATTTGTTAATCCTGAATAACGTCCAACTCTTTTAGTTTTTGGTTTAACATTGATTGTATTAACGCTTTCAACTTTAACGTCGAAGATTTTTTCTACAGCTTGTTTAATTTGTGTTTTATTAGCTTTTGGATCTACACTAAAAGTAATAACGTTTCCATTTTCACTTAAAGTTGCAGATTTTTCAGTAATAATCGGAGCTTTTATAACATCTCTATAGTTATTCATATTATACTAAAGCCTCCTCTATTTCTTTCATAGCAGATTCTTCTACTATTACTAAGTTAGCAGAAACTAAATCTAATACATTTATTTCATTTGCTTCAAGTAATAAAACATTATTTAAGTTACGAGTAGCTAAAACTAAATTTTCATTTAATTCAGAAACAACTATTAATACGTTTCTTTCAACTTTGAAATTACTTAAGATATTTTTCATATCTTTAGTTTTATTTGTTTCAACATTTAATGAATCAACAACTATTAATTCTTTGTTGATAACTTTATAAGCTAAAGCAGATTTTAAAGCTAAAGCTCTTTCTTTTCTATTTTGTTTAACTTCATAGTTTCTTGATTGGTTACCAAATGCCCAACCACCATGATACCAATGTGGCGCTCTTGTAGAACCTTGACGAGCACGTCCAGTTCCTTTTTGTCTCCATGGTTTTCTTCCACCACCAGACACATCAGAACGACCTTTAACACCTTTTGTTGCTTGACGAGCATTATTTTGAGCTAATTTAATTGCATCATATAATACTGCATCGTTTGGAACTATACCAAATACTTCTTTATTTAATGTAATATCTTTAACTTTTTCACCATTTGTGTTTAATACATTTAATTTTGCCATATTATGTATCCTCCCTACTAATTTTCTTCCTTAGTAGTTTCAGTTGCTTCTACAACTTCTTCAACCACTGGTGTTTCTTCAGTAACTACTTCTTCTACTGTTTCAACTACAGGTTCTTCAACTTCATAAGAAACTAAGTTTTCCATTTCATTGATTTTACCATTAGCTTTAACAGCGCTCTTAATAATTACTAATCCTTTTTTAGGACCTGGTATATTACCACTTATTAATATTACATTGTTTTCAGTATCTACAGCAACAACTTCAAGATTTTGGATAGTTACTGTAAGTGTTCCCATATGACCTGCAAGTTTTTTACCTTTGAAAACACGCATTGGTCTCATTGTACCCATTGAACCTGGTCTTCTATGATAATGTGAACCGTGTCCCATAGGCCCTCTACTTTGTCCGTGTCTTTTAATAACACCTTGGAACCCTTTACCTTTAGTAGTTCCAGTTACATCAACCACTTCTCCTGGAGTGAAAATATCAGCTGATATTTCTTGTCCTAGAGTATATGAATTGATATCTACACCTTTTATTTCTCTAAAGAAGCGCTTAGGTGTAGTTTGTGCTTTTGCTGTGTGACCAGCAGAAGCTTTAGTCGCTAACTTTTCTCTTGTATTTCCGAATCCCAATTGAATTGCTTCATAACCATCGTTTTCTTTAGTTTTGATTTGAGTAACTACATTTTTCTCAACTTCAACAACAGTTACAGGAATTAATTTACCAGATTCTGTAAATACTTGAGTCATTCCAATTTTACGACCTAAGATTCCTTTCATATTTTCTCCTCCTATTATTTAATAATTTTGATATCTACACCACTTGGAATATCTAAATGAGCTAATGCTTCAATAGTTTCCTTTGATGGATCAACGATATCTACTAGTCTTTTGTGTGTTCTTCTTTCAAATTGCTCACGTGAATCTTTATATTTGTGAACAGCTCTTAAGATAGTGATTTTTTCAATTTCAGTTGGTAGTGGAACTGGTCCAACAACTGTACCACCATTTCTTTTTACTGTTTCAACGATTTTAGCGCAAGCTTTGTCTAAACTTTTATGTTCAAACGCTTTTAATTTGATACGAATTTTAGTTTTTGACATCTTGTATCCTCCCTTCGCCTATATCCAGTATAGACTTGCTCCGTGTAAAAACCCGATTTTAAGATTATTTTGTATAACAACTTAACCTGGTGTATCAGCAACCTTACACATCTACGCACGTCACACATACAAAATTATACGTTATTTTATAAAAAAAAGCAATACTTTTTAAAAAAAAATTAAAAAAAGGCAATATTTTAATATAGCCTCTTTACTTTTTGATTATTATTCTTTTCAACTAATTCTCTTTTCAGATAATATCTTAATCTTTTCAGTGCCTTAGCTTCTATTTGTCTCACTCTTTCTCTAGTTACATTAAATATTTTACCAACTTGTTCTAATGTCAATGGAATATCATCTTCTAAACCAAACCTAAGTATTATGGTAAGGGATTCTCTTTCATTTAATTTAGTTTTTATTATATTCTTTAATATGTCTTTATCCATTTTTTTGATTATATTTTCTTCCATATTTTCTTCATCTGCTAAAAAATCCATTAATATAGAATCCGAATCATCTACACCCACAGGGCTTTCTAAACTTAGTATACTTTGTGATACACATTTTAAATACCTAACATATTCTTGGCTTTTATCTATAAATTGGCCTATTTCTTCATCAGTAGCTTCTCTTCCTTCTTGATTATTAAATTTAGATTCAAACCTTTTAATTTTATTAATATCCTCCACTGCATGAACAGGAATTCTTATTGTACGAGCTTGATCAGCTACTGCTCTAGAAATAGCTTGTCTTATCCACCAAGTTGAATATGTAGATATTTTAAAACCTTTATTTGGATCAAATTTTTCTATAGCTTTTATTAATCCAATATTTCCTTCTTGAATTAAATCTTCAAAAGATATGCCTCTGTTTAAATAATGTTTGGCTATTCCAACTACTAATCTAAGATTACAATTTACTAGTTTTTCTTGAGCTTCTACATCTCCTTGCTCTTTTCTAAGACCTAATTCTATTTCTTCTTCTGGAGTTAATAACGAATATCGTCCTATTTCCTTCAAGTAATCTTTTATAGCGTCTTCAGAAACCATTGCAATTTCTTCTTCATTAATTTCTTCTTTAACTTCTTCAATAGTAATTTTTGCTTTTTCTAAAGCTTGAACTAATATTTCAAATTCTTCATCTTTTAATTCTAACTTTGATATTTCCTCCATAGAAATTTTTTTATTATTTTTATAAGCTTTTGATACTATACTTTCTACATTTAACATAATATCCCCCCTTAATTGGGGTATATATTATCAAAAATGTTTTTATTTGTCAAATTTAAACAAATAAAAAAGATAGAAATTCTATCTTAT
Source organism: Bacilli bacterium (assembly GCA_017536505.1). GTDB lineage: Bacteria > Bacillota_I > Bacilli_A > RF39 > UBA660 > UMGS1613. The sequence continues at coordinate 35,431 of JAFXHG010000023.1, read as the reverse complement.
TTAACGAATGGTATAAGTGCCATATGTCTAGCATACTTAACTTGAGTAGCTATATGTCTTTGATGTTTTGCACAAGCACCTGTAATTCTTCTTGGTAAAATTTTGCCTTTATCTGCGCTTACATATTTTTTGATTACTTCAATATTTTTGTAATCAACATCTTTACCTGCACACATTTGACAAACTTTTTTCTTTTTTCTATAAAACTCTGCCATTATTATTCCTCCTATTATTCTAGGAAGTTATCATCTATAGAAACACTATCACCAAATTCAGCAAATGGGTCATTTTCTACATTCACTTCTGGTGTATTACTATTTTCTTGATAATCGTATGGTGTTGATTCATAATTATTTGAACTTGATTGTTCTCTAGCAGCTTTGCTTTCAACAAATTCAAAATTATCTAATGCAACATCAACAGTATATCTTTTGTTTCCATCTTTGTCATCGTAACTTCCAGTTTGTAATCTACCCTCTAGGGCAATTAAATTTCCTTTATCAAAATATTTTGATATTGTTTCTGCTTGTTTACGCCATGCAACAACATTTATAAAATCAGCATCTCTTTTTCCATCAGCATTTGTAAATGTTCTATTTACTGCAACACTAAATCTTGTGTAAGCTGTATTTTGTGGTGTATAACGTAATTCTGGTTTAGCAGTTAATCTTCCTACTAATACTACTTTATTCATAGATTCACCTCTTAGTCTTCCTTATTTATTATTATATGTCTAATAATGTCGTTACTAATTAAAGCTAAACGATCGAATTCTTTAATTGCTTTATCGTCACCTGCTTCAATGTTAACTACGAAGTAATATCCACTTTTGTAAGTATTATTTCCTACTTTGATTTCATAAGCTAATGATTTTTGTCCCCAAGCGTCAACGCCAGTAACTTTTGCACCATTAGTTTCTAATGTTTTTTGGAAGTTAGATGCAACTTTTTTAATTTCATCTTCTCCTAATGTAGGTCTTACAACGAACATAATTTCATAATTTCTCATTCTTACACCTCCTTATGGTCTTTGGCTCTTTCGAGCAAGGAGTAAATTTCTTACTCGCTTTAGATTATAACAAACTTTTTTTAGTTTGTAAACCTTATTTTAATTATATTTTTTAAAATTATTTTTTTGTATAAAATTCATTTATATATAAAGAAATAGCAACAAAAGTTGCTATACATTAAATCTAAAGTAACAGATATCTCCATCTTTCATTATATATTCTTTTCCTTCTAATCTCATTCTTCCTGCTTCTTTTACAGATTTTTCACTTCCATATTGTTTTAAATCTTCATAGCTCATTATTTCTGCTTTAATAAATCCTCTTTCAAAATCAGTATGAATAATTCCTGCACATTGTGGAGCTTTCATTCCTTTTTTATATGTCCATGCTCTACATTCATCTTCTCCTGCAGTAAAAAATGTTTCTAGTCCAAGTAAACTGTATGAAGTTCTTATTAATTTATCAATACCACTTTCATTTACTCCTAATTCATTTAAAAATTCATTTTTCTCATCAGTAGACATATCGCAAAGATCAGATTCTACTTTTGCACATATTACAACTACTTCTGCACTATCTTTTTTAGCATACTCTCTAACCTTTTCAATATATTTATTATCGCCTATAAGTAAATCGTCTTCTGAAACATTAGCAACATATATAATTGGTTTACTTGTAAGTAAGTTAAATGGTTTGATATATAGTTTCTCATCATCACTAAGATCTATTCTTCTTATTGGAATATTTTTTTCTAAAGTTTCTTTTAATTTAGTAAGTATCGTAGCTTCTTTTTGTACTTCTTTATCTTTAGAAAGAGAAGCTTTTTTTCCTATTTTATTAAATCTATTTTCTACAACTTCAAGATCTGCTAGTATTAGTTCTACTTCTATTATTTCTATATCTCTAATTGGATCTACTTGATTTTCAACATGTATTATATCATTATTTTCAAAGCATCTAACTACTTCACATATTGCATCTACTTCTCGTATATGAGATAAAAATTTATTACCTAAACCTTCTCCATTTGAAGCTCCTTTAACAAGACCTGCTATATCAGTAAATTCAAATGTCGTTGGTATTAAACTTTTAGGTTTATATAAATTATTTAAAAAATCTAATCTTTCGTCTGGTACTACAACTACTCCTACATTAGGATCAATTGTTGCGAATGGATAATTAGCGGCTAATATATTTTTCTTAGTTATTGCATTAAATAATGTACTTTTACCTACATTAGGTAATCCTACTATTCCTGCTGTTAAACTCATGGGCCCACCTCTTTCTTTAATAGTTTACTATAAATTAATTTAAAATACAATAAAAATATCACCTATTGGAGTGATATTTTTATCTTCCCTTTTATTCTAAAATAGAACTACTCATACGTAATATTTCTACCATATTACAATTTTATTATAAATGAGTATTAAAAAGGGGTCAATTACTTATATTATATTTTTGGGAAATATTTCCCAAAATGTGTAAAGAAATGTAAAAAGCAAGTAGTTACTTGCTTTTTATAAAGTTATATTTGAATTTATACCTATTGGTAGACCAATTAAATACCAACCAATTATTATTACTAACCATACTAATGATAATATGCTTATTACAGGCATAATTTTTTTGATTGTACCTATTATACTCATATTAGAATCCTTATCATATTTATACATAAACCCAATAGCAACTATTAAATATAAATATATTGGAGAAAATAATTTTCCAACAGAATCCGCAGCTAAAAATATAGATTGTGTGAATGATGGAGAAATATTTGCTCTCATTAATAATGGTACGTATATAGGTGCTATTAAATTCCATTTTGCTACTGTTCCTGGAATAAAAATTGATATAAATACTATTGATAAGAAAGCAAGTACAACGAGTAATACCCCAGATATATTACTAGAACCAATAAAATCTATTACGTTAGTAGAAATTACTGTAGAAAAATTAGTCCAATCTATTATTTCATATAATATGGACATAAAGAACAATAATACAAATATATAGCCTGTTCCTTCAAATGTTTTTGTTAATGCTTTACTATAATCATCAGTATTTTTTATATTTCTAGATACTGTTCCATAAACAAAACCACATACCATAAGCATTCCTATTATTAAGAACATAAACCCTTGGTTTAAAGGAGATTCTCCTCCAAACAATTTTCCTATATATGTAGGTTGTGTTTTATCTAATAATAAACCTGATTTAGGTAACCCAGGTATTAAACAATATATAAATAATGCAGCCATTATTATAAATGCAATTAATGTAGCTCGTGATGCTTTTTTTGATATATTTAAATTATCTGTTTCATCATTTCTTACATACTTTTTAGAAAACTTTTCTAGTACTATTGTCCCAACTATAGTTAATATTATAGTTGATACAATTAGTAAGAATATATTGGATAACAATTCATAATTATATTCACTTATTATACTTTGTGTAGCTAATTCAGTTATATCACCTAACTCATACATTTGATAATTATATATTACTCCAGTTCCATAACCTATTGTAATAGCAATAAACATAGTAAGTACACCTAAACTTGAACTTCGTCCTATGTATTTATATAAAATACCAGCTAGCGGAAGTAAAAGTGCATAACTATAATCCCCAATTATTGTAGATATTATACCTACAAACATAACTAACATCGTTACATACATTGGCTTTAATTTTTTTAGTGGTAAAAATATTTGTTTCAAAAGACCACTTGCTTCCAAAATCGAAACAGCTATTAAAGATAATATAACTAATACTAATGGTTCTAAAGTTTGAAAACTAACTAAAGAATTATTTAATATATGTTTTATTCCTGCTGTACTAAAGAAATTATTAATTACTACTAAAGTTGTTTGAAAAGTTCCACCTTCAGTAATATATCCTCTAACTCCTATTAAACTAAATAACCAGCATAATACTGATACAATGCCAGCAAAAAGAATTATTTCTACTGCAGGACCCATCGATCTTTTTTTTCTTTTCACTTACTTCCTCCTAATATTTTACTATTTTCTTTAATTTTTTATTGAAGTCTATTCTTGGTAGCATAATCGATCTTCCACAATTTACACATTTAATTTTAATGTCAGCACCCAATCGAGTTATTTCCCATTCATTAAATCCACATGGATGATCCTTTTTCATATTTACAATACTACCTAATTTATATTCCTTATCCATTATGTAACACCACCTGATATAAATTAAATCTCATTTATTATTCTCTTACATTTAAAACTTCTAGTATTCTATTTAAATCTGCAACATTTGTAAATGCGATTTCAATTTTTTTATCTTTTATTTTTACTTTAGTATCTAATTTTTCTCTTAATAATTCTTCAACATACTTAAAATCATTATTAGTTGATTTAGTATGTCTTTCTATTTTTACTTTTTTTTCTTTATTCTCTGCTTCTTGTTCAAGTTCTCTTACTGGTATTTTTCTTTCAACTATTTCTCTAGCCATCTCTATTATTTTTTGATCATCTTCTAGTTTACTTAAAACACGAGCATGTCCCATACTTATTTGATTATGAGCAACCATTTCTTGAACTTCTTTAGGCAATCTTAAAAGTCCTAATATGTTTGTTATATGACTTCTACTCTTACCTACTTTTTTAGATAACTCTTCTTGCGTTAAAGAGAGTTTTTCTATCATTGATTTATAAGCTACAGCTTCTTCTATTGCACTTAAATTTTCTCTTTGTAAGTTTTCTAAAAGTGCAATTTCCATCATTTGTTCGTCATTTAAATTACGAATGATTGCAGGTATTTTTTCTAATCCCGCCATACGAGATGCTCTAACTCTTCTTTCTCCTGCTATTATTTCATAGCCTTTTATACTTTTTTTAACTATGATTGGTTGAAATACACCATGTTCTTTAATTGATTCAGCTAAATCATTTAATGCTTCATCATTAAAAACTTTACGTGGTTGATAAGGATTTGCTCTTAAATCATTTAAATTTATATCAATTATTTCTTCATTAGTGGCTGTTTCATATACAGTTTTTTCAAAACTATTTAAGTCCAAATTTTCATTATTAAATAATTGTTCTAAACCTCTACCTAAAGCTCTTTTTTTAGTTTCCATTTCTTTCAATCACCTCTTTAGCTAAATTAATATATGCTTCTGTTCCTCTACTTCTTGGATCATATGCATGAATTGGTTTCCCATGACTTGGTGCTTCTGAAAGTCTAACAAGTCTTGGTATTATAGTATCATATACTTTTTCTTTAAAATAACTTTTTATTTCTTCTACTACTTCAAGCCCTAGATTAGTACGATTGTCAAGCATTGTTAAAAGCACTCCTTCTATATCTAGACTTGGGTTTAGTTTCTTTTGAGCAATCATAATTGAATTTAGTAACTGCATAATCCCTTCAAGTGCGAAAAACTCACATTGTACAGGAATTATTACTGAGTTAGAAGCTGCAAGCGCATTTGTTGTGATTAACCCTAATGATGGAGGGCAATCTAAAATTATATAATCAAATACATCTTTTATTTCTCCTAAATACTTCTTTAATTGTAGTTGTGGTACAAATTCAGGATTACTTCTAGCCATATCCATAAGTTCCATATCAACACCAGCTAAATTTATTGAAGCAGGTATTATATATAGATTTTTAAATTTTGTTTTTGCTACTACTTTTTTTACTTCTGCTCTATCTACTAAAAGTTCATATATACTACTTTCCAAATCACCTTTATTAACTCCTACACCAGTAGTACTATTTCCTTGAGGATCTAGGTCTACTAATAAAGTCTTTTTTCCTAAAAGTCCTAGGGAAGCTGCTAAATTGATGCTGGAAGTTGTTTTACCAACCCCACCTTTTTGATTTACGAATGATATTATCTTTCCCATTTTTTCACCTTTTTCATTTTTCTTTTATATATAAATAGTTTAACATATTTTTTAGAATAAATCTATATTAGAGATAATTAAAATTTATTTTCATAAAATTATATGGGTGGTATATTGAAGAATGTTTTAATTTTATTTGGTGGAAACTCTTTTGAGCACGTTATTTCTTGCAAATCAGTTAACTTTATAATTAATAATATAGATACAAATAAATTTAATTATAAATTAGTTGGAATTGATTATGATAATGAGTGGTATGAAGTTACAAATATAGATATAATAGATGAAAATTGGTTTACTAAGGATCTAAATAAAATAGTTAATATAATTGAGTATGCTAAAAAGTTTGATATTGTATTCCCTATGATACATGGCAATACTTTAGAAGATGGTAAATTACAAAGTATGTTTGAACTTTATAACATAAAATACGTAGGATGTGATTCTTACAGTAGTATTATTTGTTATGATAAGCTATTAACTAAATTATTTTTAGAAAAATACTCTATCCCTCAAGTTCCATATGTTATATACAATAAAAACACTAATATAAATAATATAGAATATCCAGTAATTGTTAAGCCTTGTAAATGTGGTTCATCCCTTGGTATAAATGTAGCTAAAAATAAAAAGGAATTAAAAAAATATATAAAAAAAGCTTTAAAATATGATAGTAATATAATAATAGAAAAATTTATAAAAAATAATAGAGAGTTAGAATGTGCAATACTTCAAGATAACAAAAAACTCATAGTTTCTGATATTGGGGAAATAATAAATAATGGTTCTTGGTATGATTTTGATGCAAAGTATGTAAATCAAAATAATACAATTATTTCTAATATTGATAAAAATTTAAAAGAAGAAATAAAAAATTATTCTAAAAATATTTTTAATATTATGAAATGTAAAGGATTAAGTAGAATTGATTATATATATGATTTAGATGATAAAAAGTTATATTTTAATGAAATCAATACTATGCCAGGATTTACAGAAATAAGTATGTTCCCTAAGCTTATAAATAATACTGGAATAGAATTTAAAGATATAATTACAAAGTTATTAAATATGTAGATTAATTGTCTATAAAATAAATTATAAAACTATGAGAAAATTAAGTTGGTGATAGATATGGCAGTGAAAAAGCAATCTGATATTTACAATGTTATTGGTAAAAATATCAAAAAGTATAGAAAAAGAAAAGGACTTAAACAAAGAGAACTTGCTGAAGCTCTATATTTAAGTGATAGCTTTATAGCAAAACTAGAGTCAATTACTCACCAAACAATTTCAATAGATACTCTAGAAGATATTGCTGAGGTACTTGATTGCGATATTAGGGATTTCTTTGATAGAGATGTTATGGAAGATAGTAAGAAATAATTCTTACTATTTTTTTACAAAAAAAGATATAGTAAATTCTATATCTTTTTTGCGTCTTGTTTTTTTCTCATTTCTGTATTTAATATTTTCTTTCTCATTCTGTAACTTACCGGAGTTACTTCTACAAGTTCATCATCATTTATATAATCTAAGCATATTTCTAAACTCATAGTTCTTGGTCTTTTTAATACAACTGTATGATCTTTGCTAGATGAACGTGTATTTGTTAAGTTTTTACCTTTTACTACATTTACTGCTAAGTCATTATCATGATTATTTTCACCAACTATCATTCCTTCATAAACTTCTGTACCAGGTTCAATAAACATTACACCTCTATCTTCTAGATTTCCTAATGAATAAGCAGTTGCTTTTCCATTTTCCATAGAAACTAAAACTCCATTTTTACGAGAACCCACTGTAGATCCTGCTTCTTTTCTATATTCTTTATAAGTATGATTTAATATACCATATCCTTTAGTCATAGTCATAAATTCAGTTGAAAAACCAATTAAACCTCTAGTTGGTACTGTATAATGTAGTTTTACTTGATTTTCTGAGCTTGTCATGTTTTCCATTACACCTTCTCTATTTCCAAGTGCTTCAATTACTGAACCTACAAATTCTTCAGGAACATCAATTTGAACATCTTCAAATGGTTCACATACTACTCCATCTATTTCTTTCTTTATTATAGCTGGCTTTGATACTTGAAGTTCAAATCCTTCTCTTCTCATATTTTCTATTAATATTGAAAGGTGTAATTCTCCACGACCTGATACTATAAATGATTCTCCATCATTTGGGACAGGTACTACTTTTAAAGATACGTCTCTTTCAGTTTCTTTAAGTAATCTTTCTTCTATTTTTCTTGCAGTAACTATTTTTCCTTCTCTACCACAAAATGGTGAAGTATTAACACCAAATGTCATTTGTAGAGTTGGCTCATCTATTCTTAAAAGTGGCAATGGATCTTCTAACCCTATTTCACATACTGTCTCTCCTACTGAAATATCAGGAAGACCTGCGATAGCTATAATATCTCCAGCACTAGCTTCATTTATTTCTACTCTCTTAAGTCCAAAGAATCCATACATTTTAGCTATTCTAAATTGTTTAACACTTCCATCTACTCTACAACAAGAAACCATTTGATTTACTTTGATACTTCCTCTTTTTACAAGTCCTATACCAATCCTTCCTACAAAGTCATTATAGTCTAGAAGTGCTGGTTGGAATTGTAATGATCCTTCTTCATTTTTAGGAGCAGGAATATTTTCTATAATCATATCAAGCACTTTAGTCATATCTGGTTCTTGTGTACTTAAATCATCACTAAAGCTTGATGTTCCATTAATAGCAGATACATAAACTATTGGAAAATCTAAGTCGTCTATATCGGCACCTAATTCAATAAATAAATCCATTACTTCATCTATTACTTCTTTAGGTCTAGCAGATTCTTTATCTATTTTATTAACTACTACTATTGGTTTAACTCCTGCATCAAGCGCTTTTTTAAGAACAAATCTAGTTTGTGGCATTGTTCCTTCATAAGCATCTACAACAAGTAATACACCATCAACCATATTAACGATTCTTTCTACTTCACCACCAAAGTCAGCATGTCCTGGAGTATCTAGAATATTAATTCTATAATCTTTATAATTAATAGCAGTTGTTTTAGCAAGTATTGTAATTCCTCTTTCTTTTTCTATATCGTTAGAATCCATTACTCTTTCTTGTACTTCTTCATTATCTCTAAATGTACCACTAGCTTGTAATAATTTGTCTACAAGTGTTGTTTTTCCATGGTCTACGTGAGCGATGATTGCTATATTTCTTTTATTCATATTATACACTTCCTTCAAAACACGCTTATCATTATAGCACAATCTCATAAAAAATCAAATTCTTTATTTTAAATTTTTATTATTTTATTGTATAATTGTTTTAGGTGATTGTATGAAAAAAGTGTTTTTATTTGTTTTTATGTTCTTTTTAGGAATAAATGTTAGTGAAGCAAAGACAATTAGTGTTGAATTAAGTGATTGTGTCGATGGGGATACTGCTAAATTTATTTATAAGGACGAAACGATAACTGCTAGATTTTTAGCAATTGATACTCCAGAAACTGTACATCCTACTAAGGAAGATGAAAAATATGGTAAAGAAGCCAGTGACTATACATGTAATAAATTAAAAAATGCAGAAGTTATAGAATTAGAATATGATGATGATTCTGATAAACTAGATAAATATAATAGACACTTAGTTTGGGTTTTTGTTGATGAAGAATTATTACAAAAGAAATTAGTTAGCAAAGGATATGCAAGCGTTGCCTACTTATATGGAGATTATAAGTACACTGATGAGTTAGAAAAAATAGAACAAGAGGCAGAAGAAAATAAATTAGGTATTTGGTCTATTACACAAAACGATGAAAATACTAAGAAAGAAACAGAAATAGTTGAAAAAAAGAACTACAAGAAAACAATAATTCTTATTGGAATTGTTATTATTATGTGTGTATTTAGTGCTAAAGCAAGAAAAAAAGTAAAATCAAAAGCTAAGAGAGAAATAACTAAACAAATAAAAAAGAGGTTTAAATAATTAACCTCTTATTTTATTATATTTTTTAATATATAATCCATTGTTATTTTTATATCTGGAAAACAATCTATATCTTCAAGTTCATCCCTTGAAAACCAAGCAATATCATCACTTTCCTCTGTATTTAATTTTTCCTTATTATTATCATCATTAGGAACTGCTGCATAAATGATATCAACATGCATATGCATTTCTCCATCAGACATTGTTCTTCTATTTTTTTGTATTCCTAAAGGTCTTATAAAATCTTCTTCTCTAGGAAACCTTTCTCCCAAAAGTCTCACATGTAACCCAGTTTCTTCATAGACTTCTCTTAAAGCTGCTTCTTCTGGTGTTTCTTCATCTTCTATATGTCCCCCTGGTTGAGTCCATCTACCATTTTTTTTATGTTTTATTAATAATATTTTTTTAGTATATGGATCTATTACAAATGCTGATGCACAAAAATGTCTTTTCATAGTATCACCTAATTATACTATATCAAAAATAGAATTAAATGTCACAAATATTTATTTTTTTTTTGTTTTTTTACACTTTTTTACACATTATTCTAATACATCCTTAGAATCATCATCTAAATTTCTTTCATATATTACAATTTTTTCATTAACATCAACGGTTGCAAGTAATATTTTCGAAATATCACTATATCCTTTAACTTTTAATGCTTTATTTAACCATTTTTCATCTTTTTTTACATTTTTTAAATTGTTATGCATTATTTTTCCATCTATTATTAAATTACAACAAAGACCTTCTTTATCTACTTTTACTTTCATATCTTTCGGAGTAAGTGGTCTATACTCTGGTTTAGGCAAAATACTAACTTCTCCATTTGCTTCTAATATCGCATACTCTACTTGGGATAAATCAAAGTATCCTGCACTCCTAATTTCTTCTAACATATCATTTATATCAAATTTCATTTTTTTTAAATTTTTTTCAAGTATTTTTCCATCTTGTATTAGTATCGTTGGTGTACCCATAAAAAACCTTCTAAGTACTATGCTTTTCATAGTAAGATAAGAAATGGCATAAGCAAATAAACCAAATAAAACAACAGCCCATATTCCATTTATTTCTTTAGATTCTAAATTTATAGTCATTTCTGCAGCAAAGTTACCAATAGAAATTCCTATTACATAATCAAATAAAGATTATTGAGATACTTGTTTTTTACCTAACATTTTAGTTACAAGAAAAAGTGTTACTAAAGAAGATAAAGCTCTAACAGTTACATCCCATAATTCAGAAAAATCTATGTTCATATATTAATCACCAATATTAGTATTTCAAATATTTTAATTATTATACAAAAAAGAAGCTATTATTTAGCTTCTTTGTTAAATCCATATTTACGATTGAATTTTTCTACACGCCCAGTTTTAGAAACTAGTCCACTATCTTTTCCACCTTTATAAAATGGATGACATTCATTACAAACTTCTAGGTGTAATTCTTCTTTGTTAGAATTTACTGTAAAAGTATTTCCACAAGCACAAGTTACTTTAGTTTCTTTGTATTCTGGATGAATTCCTTTTTTCATATTTTACTCTCCTCCCGCCATGACTAATTCAAGTCATAGAAATTTAATTACTTACATAGTTTATCAAATATTTTTAGATTTTGCAAGTATTTTTAATAGAAATGTGTAAAAGAAAAGTAGTACTTGACTACTAATCGTTACTTCTTCCAAATAATTGTAATAATCTTAAGAAGATATTAATGAAATCTAAATATAATTGTAATGCTCCATAAATAGCTAAATTATCTTCTTCTGGTATTAAATAAAGATTTCTTTTAATTATTTGTATATCATAAGCAATATAAATTATAAATACTATCAAACATACTATTGTTATTCCTAAATTAAATGTTTCACTACCTACAAACATATTTATAATACTACAAATTATAACACCTAGTAATGCCATAAATAGATATATTCCTATTTTAGTTAAATCTATTTTTGTAAAATAACCTATTAGAGCAAATACTAAGAAAAGTAATGCTGTTATACCAAATACATAAACAATAGATGTTATTTTATATACAACAAATATTGAAGAGAATGTAAGCCCTGTTATTAGTGAATATAAACAAAACAATATCTTAGCAGTCATTGGTTTCATTTTTCTAATACGAGCACTTAACCATATAACAACAACTAACTCTGCAATTATTAAGAATATATAATACTTGGAAAATACATTGTATAGCATTACATCATTAATTGAAACATAATATCCTACTCCAAATGTTATAGCTAAACCTATAAACATCCAAAAGAATACCTTTGAAAATATTTTATTATCTAACATTTTATCACCCACATTCATTATACTACAAAACTATCTTTTAGTAAAGTTTAGAATCTTGTTTGTTATATATGTATAACCTTCGTTTGTTGGATATATCCCACTTATTATATAGTTATTAAGTAATGATATATCTACAAATTTTATTTTATTTTTATTACATAAAATTTCTAATCTTTTATTAGCGTAATCTATTAAACTTTCATTACCTATTATATTGTAAAAACTTAAAAAATATATTTTATCTTTATTATATTTTCTGATTAATATAAACAAATTTTCTATATCTTTTAATAATTCATCTGTATATTCATATAAATTATTTTCTATTTTACTCTTATATATTAAATCATTCATACCTATTGATATAGTAATTAAATTAGCTTTTATTAATAAATTTTGCAATTTATATTCTTTGTTTTCATATATAACAGTTTTATTATAATTTATATCATTAATTAAATCCATAACCCTGTAATCATCATAATTTGAATAATTAACATAGTTATCAAGTTTTTCTTTGGAATATTCTTTTACATTATTACTATAACTATTATTTACACTATTAAAATTATTTATACCATAAGATAAATAATCTCCTAATGAAACATAATATATTTTTTCACTTATATTAAAGAAATATATTAGGAATATTATTAAAACTACTAAAATAGTAAATATTATTTTTTTCATTTTATCACCTAAAAAAGTAGCTATAAGCTACTTTAATTATATTTCTTCTAATTGTATTTTAGCACCTACATTAGTTAATTTTTCTATTATATTTTCATAACCGCGAAGTACATGTTCTATATTTGTAATAGTTGTTTTTCCTTGAGCAGCTAATCCAGCAAGAACTAAACAAGCACCTGCTCTAAGATCAGTAGCTACTACTTTTTTACCTTTTAATTTTGTAGGTCCTTTTATTTTTATTTTTTTTCCTACTATTTTTATATTAGCACCCATTTTATTTAAATAAGCTACATTTTGAAATCTATTTTCATATATTGTTTCTTCTAACATAGATAAACCTCTACATTGTGTTAAAAGAGTTGTTATTGGTTGTTGTAAATCTGTAGGAAATCCAGGATATCCTAAGGTTTTTAGATTTACGTGTTTTAAGTTATCACATTTATTAACTATCGCATAATTATTTCCAATAGTTATATCCACTCCCATCTCTTTTAATTTTAATGTAAGAGATTCTACATGGTCTGGGATAATATTATCTATTTTTAAATTTTCTCCTAGAAGTGCGCCAGCTATTATGTATGTTCCTGTTTCTATTCTATCTGGAATTACTTCAGTAAAGCAGCCTTTTAAAGTTTCTACTCCTCTAATTCTTATTTCACTAGTACCTGCTCCTGTTATTTTTGCACCCATATTATTTAAGAATGTAGCGACATTTACTATTTCTGGTTCTTTAGCTGCATTTTCTATTATAGTTGTTCCTTTTGCTTTTACAGCAACTAACATAGTATTTATAGTTGCTCCTACACTAGGCATATCTAAGTAGACATGACCACCAATAAGTTCATCAGCAGTTATTTTAAATTTATTATCTTTTTCTTCTACTTTAGCACCAAGTGCTTCAAAACCTTTTAAAGTTTGATCTATAGGTCTAGCTCCTATCTTACATCCTCCTGGAAAATACATTTCAACTTGTTTATATTTTCCAAGTAAAGCCGACATAAAATAATATGAAGCTCTTAATTTACTAGATACTTCTTTCGGTATATTTTTGTTTTTTATAGGTTTAGGATCAATAGTCATTAACCCATCTTCTATATTAACTTTAGCGCCCAAAAATTCTAAAATTTCATTAAGTGCTTCTATATCAGAAATGTTAGGAACATTATCTATTTTAACAATATCATCAGCCAAAATAGAAGCAGGTATTAAAGCAACCGCACTATTCTTAGCACCACTTATTCTTATTGTTCCACTTAATTTATTCCCACCTTGTATTACTATTTGTTTCATTTATACCTCCAAGACTACTATATTCTATGTTTTTTACCTAAATTGGTGTTTAGTAGTTGTCTATCTAATTATAACATTTATATTTAGAGTTGTAAATTGTCAACTTAAATTAACACTAAAAAAATCTACTAATATTCGATAATAAATAATTGAACTCTAAAAAATTTTTTTATATAATGTAATTGAAGGTGGGGATATATTGAACGATTATAAGTTTGGAAATTTATTATATGATCTTAGAAAAAAATCAAATCTAACACAAAATGAACTTGCTAAAAAATTAGGTGTTACTAATAAAGCAGTTTCTAAATGGGAAAATGGTAAAGCTAAACCTACTACAAATATACTAAAAAGCTTAGCTATATTATTTAATATACCTATAGAAGAGTTACTAAAAGAAAAAGTAAATAAAGAAAAAAAAGAAATTACTAAAATAGTAATTACTGGTGGGCCATGTGCAGGAAAAACTACTGCTATGAGTTGGATTCAAAACGCTTTTACTGAGTTAGGATATCATGTTATATTTGTTCCAGAATGTGCAACTGAATTAATAAACGCTGGTATATCAGGAAGCACTTGTAAAAATGTTGTTGATTTTCAAAACGCATTAATGAAATTACAACTTGAAAGGGAAAAAATATATGAAAGTGCTGCCAACTCAATAAAAAATAACAAAATTCTTATTGTTTGCGATAGAGGAATTATGGATAGTAAAGCTTATTTATCTGATTTAGAATTTGCTACTGTTTTAAATGAAATAAATAAAAATGAAGTTGAACTTAGAGATAACTATGATGCTGTTTTTCATCTTGTTACTGCAGCTAAAGGTGCATCTGAGTTTTACACTCTTGAAAATAATACTGCTAGAACTGAATCTATTGAAGATGCTATAATATCAGATGATAAATTAATTGATGCTTGGAACGGTCATCCTCATTTTAGAGTTATTGATAATTCTACAAATTTTGAAGATAAAATGAAAAAATTAATTAAAGAAATTTCTCTATTCTTAGGAGAACCTGAACCATATGAAATAGAAAGAAAATTTTTAATTGAATATCCTGATATTACATGGTTAAATAAAATGGGCAAAAAAACAGAAATTATTCAAACATATTTAAATTCAAATAATGATGATGAAATTAGGGTTAGACAAAGAGGTATTAATGGTAATTATATTTATACACAAACTATTAAAAGAAATATCAATAACTTAAAAAGAGTTGAAATAGAAAAAAGATTGTCAAAAGATGAATATTTAGAATTATTAATGAATGCGGATACGGCTAAACATCAAATTAGAAAAACTAGATATTGTCTTATATATAAAAATCAATATTTTGAAATAGATATATTTCCTTTTTGGAATGATAAGGCTATTGTTGAAATTGAATTAAATAATGAAAATCAACAAATAGAATTTCCTTCTAAATTAAAAATTGTAAAAGAAGTTACTGATAATAAAAAATATAAAAATAGTGAATTAGCTAAATACTAATATCACTTTTTTATTTTATTATGTATATAATACCCAACAATATTAAAGTAATACCCCCTATTAAAGTTGCAACCTTACCTATTAACTGATTTAATTTATCACCTAGTTTTAATCCCACATAAGTAAATAAAAAACTTATCAATGAAAAAATAATAGAACACATTATAAAATTATTACTTATATTATTTATTCCAATACCAACAGAAAAACTATCTATACTAACTGCTAAACCAAATAATATCATTTCACCTATTTTCATCTTCTTAACTGATTCTTCTTTTTTAAAACTTTCTATAATCATATTTATTCCTATAAAACTAAAAATAATTAGTACAATTAAATCTCCACTAATATGCATTATATTAAAAACAAACTTACCTATTAACATACCAAGTATAGGCATAAAAAAATGATATATACCTACTATAATAGATAATAATCTTATTTCTTTTTTAGACATAGAAATTGTTCCATAAGCTAAAGAAAGAGAAAACGCATCCATGCTTAAACTAACTGCTATAATAAAAATGAGTATTATATTCATAGCATCACCTATAAAATAATACTCTATTTTTCTAAAAATATTTATCTATTATAGTTTTTACTAAAGTTGTATATTCAACATCAGTAGTGTTTGTCTCTTCTGCCTCTAACATACAAAGAGGAGGAAACAATACACACCACCAGTTGTCACCTAAACCTTCTCCTAAAGTGACAACCACCGATTCATAGTATCCTTCATTATATGTTATTCCTTTAAATTCCTTTTTAGGAAAGTAATTTAATCCAAAATTAATAGTAAAAGGCAGTTTGTATTCTTCTTTTTGTAAAGTTTTGTCAATACTACTTCCTACATTATCTAAATTACTCTTTATTAACTCTCTAGCTTCAGATAAATCAGTAGTATTTTTTAATATATTATACATATCATATTCAAGTGTTTCTTTAACTTTAACTTTTATTTCTTGATCATATTCTGAATTAGAATTAGCTATTACTCTTATTCTTATTGCATCATCTGGTATTATATCATTAGTAGCTAATACATTGCCTATTAATATATAAGTTATTATTATCCCTAAAAACAAAAATATTGCTTTTTTCATTTTATCACCTATTAGATAATGAGCAATATTTTTTTATTTTATACAAAATCACCAATTTATTTCTTTTTTATTCATTTCTTTTAAATAATTATTTATCTTACTAAAAGGTTTACTTCCAAAGAAACCACGACTAGCAGATAATGGTGATGGATGAACTGACTCAATAATTTTATGTCTTTTATTAGTTATAAGTTCTTTTTTACTTCTGGCAAAACTTCCCCATAGTAAAAATATCACCGGTTCTTCTCTATCATTTAACTTAGAAATAATTGTATCAGTAAATATTTCCCAACCTTTATTTTTATGTGATAATGGTGTATCTTTTACTACTGTCATTATTGAATTTAAAAGTAGTACACCATCTTTAGCCCAATCAGTTAAATCACTCTTAGTTCTTTTAATTCCTAAATCGTTATAAAGTTCTTTAAATATATTAAGTAGTGATGGAGGTATCTTAACACCTTCTCTTACTGAAAAAGAAAGCCCATGTGCCTCGCCTAATCCGTGATACGGATCTTGACCAAGTATTACTACTTTAACTTCATCATAATCAGTAAATCTAAGCGCATCAAATATATTTTCATAATTAGGAAATACTGTTTTTGTTTTGTATTCATTTTTAACAAATATTCCTAACTTTCTAAAATAATCTTTTTTAAATTCATCTTTTAAAACTATATCCCATTTTTTATTAATCATACTACCACCACTTATATTTTAACATATTTTATCTATTCTTTAATAAATTTATTACATCATCTTTTAATTTTATTAAAGAATAAATATTTATAATAGCAAGTATTCCTACAAATGCATCTATAAAGTTCCATATTATATTTGATTTAGAAATTGCTCCTATAATTATAGATATCATAGTAAATATTTTTAATATATTTAGTATCTTTTTAGGTTTTTCAATAAAATATTTTAAAGAGGATTCACCATTATAATAACTTGAAAGAATAGTTGTAAAAGCAAATAAAAATATTATAATAAATACAAAATAATTACCAATACTACCCAAGTGATTAGTAAAAGCCATTTGTACTAATTCTATTCCATTTAAATTATCTATACTTATATTTGTTTTTGTAGTTAAAAGAATTAAAGCAGTTGATGTACATATTAAAAATGTAGTTATATATACCCCTAACATCTGTGTATATCCTTGTGAAACTTTTTCTTCTTTTGATATTGTTTTAGTTGCTGCTGATGCTATTGCTCCTGTTCCTATTCCTGCTTCATTTGAAAATATACCTCTTTGGATACCTATTATCATACTACCTAAAATACCTCCGCTTATAGATTTAAATGAAAAAGCATTTTTTACTATAATAATAAATATATTTGGTAACTCTTCTATATTTATTATTACTATTATTAAACATATAAAAAGATATAATAAAGTCATCATAGGAACTATTTTAGATGAAAAACTAGCTATTCTTTTAACTCCTCCTGTTATTATTACAATGACTAAAATAGACAGTATAATTCCTATAATTCTACTATCTATACTGATTATTTCCTGGATTGAGTGGGTTATGGTGTTTGTTTGTATACTTATAAAACCAAATATATCAGTAAGTATTATGATTATCGCATAAATATTACCTAATATCTTATTATTTAATCCATACTTTATATAATAACTAGGTCCACCTTTACATATAGAATTAGTATCTTTTTTTTGATATATTACACCTAGTAATGTTTCCACAAAAGTAAGTGATGTTGCAAGTAATGAGCTTATCCACATCCAAAAGATACTCCCTACTCCACCATAGTAAATAGATATAGCAACACCGGCTATACTCCCAACTCCAATTCTTCCTGCTAGTACCATCATTAATGATTCAAATGGTTTTATAGTCTCTTTTTCTTTATTTTTCATAAATAGACTTTTAATCATTTTTATAAACCTAAATTGTATGAACTTCAATTTAAAAGTAAAATAAAACCCACTTATTATAATTAAAGAAGTAGCAGTTAACCATACTATTCTATTAAACATTTAATCACCAATAAAGTATATGTAATAAAAAAAAATCTACTATAAAGTAGATTTTACTCATTATTTATTTTTATTAGTTATTTTATGGTAACTTTTTTTATAAATCCATTTGAATCATAATCAAAAGAAACTTCATAATTTTTAGTGCTTTCAAGACTTTGTTTAATTGAAACAATTTCATCAGATACTGTTGTTGTTATATCATTATGAACAACAGTTATTACATGATTTGCTTCTTTCTTGTTGTTTGTTGAAACTTTATCCAATAAGCTACCTACTCTAAAACCAGATTTAGTTCCAACATATAATTCGAAAGATGAATTAAACAAATCAACTTTTTGTTTATCTGCTTCTTCCATTACCTTATCAAATACATCATTTACACCTTCAGAAATTTTATCTGAATGATTATCTGCTGTAAAAATTCTTGAAAAAACCATTACAAAAATCACAATAATAAATATAAACACAATGGCTATGAAAGATAAATAACCTATTCCTAACCCTTTTAAAACTTTTAAACCTTTTTTTCCTGTTTTTGTAAATTTTTCTTGATTGTCTTTATCTGTTACATAATTTTTAATAGAACGTATTCCGTCATTTACACTATCTTTTACTTCTTCATTAATTGAATTGTCAACATACTTTTCTTCTTCTGGTATATATTTTTCATCTACACCTACATATTGTCCATTCTTTTTCATATACATCTCTCCTTCTTTATTCTACTACTACTGCAGTTCCACTTACAGTTATCATAAGCATTGATATAGTTCTTCTTTCATCTCCACTGGCTATTTCAACATCAGTTTTTACTCCAACTAATGCATTAGCGCCTATTTTTTTTGCTCGTTCTATCATTTCATTAATAGCATCTGCGCGAGCATTAACCAATTCTTCCTCATATTCTTCAGCTCTACCTCCAAGCATATCTGTAAAATTTGCGGTAAAATCCTTCATAAAATGAATACCACTTATTACTTCACCAAATACAACGCCTCTATATTCTTTAATTGTTTTTCCTTCCAATGTTGGGGTTGTTGATATTATCATTTTTTCACCCACTTTCTTTTTTACATAAATAAAAAAACCATTTATACACATATTATACCATGAAATTCGTATTTTCGTATACAAAAAATAAAAATTTATTTATAATGAGAAAATTATAATGGTGATGGTATGTTTAATATAAAATTACTTAATGTTAGGGAAGAAAAAGAAATGACACAAAAAGAAATTGCTGATATCTTAGGAGTTAAACAAGCTGTATACTCAAGATGGGAAAATAAAGTGGAAATTATTCCTTTACCAAAATTAATATCTTTTTGCAATTATTTTAATTTAAATTTAGATTATATTTGTGGGTTTTCAAATAATAAAAATATAAATTTAAGTAATACTACAATTAATAGAAAGTTGGTAGGTAATAACATTGTGAAATTTAGAAAGACATGCAATTTATCTCAGCGAGATTTAGCTATTTTTTTAAACACAACCCCCTCTACTATATGTGCATATGAAAAGGGAAAAACATTAATTTTAACTTCTTTTGCATATCAAATATGTGAAAAGTATAATATTTCCATGGACTGGCTTTGTGGAAGAACAAAATAAAGACTTAAGAAATTTTCTTAAGTCCTTTTATATATGGTTTAATTATCAAGAATATACCTACTAATATCATTATTATTGAAACTATTTGTGCTACTTTTAAACCAAGAAATCTTAATGGATCTTGTCTTAAACATTCTATTAAAAATCTAAGTATTCCATAACCTATAAAGTATATCCCAGCTATTTGTCCTGTTTTTATTTTTTTTAGATTTCTTATAGTCATCATTATTATAAATATAATTATACAACCTAATGATTCGTATAAGAACGTTGGATGATAATATCCTGGTTGGAACCACTGTCCATTTATATATTTCCCATCTATATACATCCCATCTATAATAAATTTTGGTAGATATAAATTTTTTAATGTAGAGAGTGTTGTTTCAGGGCCAAATGCTTCTTGATTAAAGAAGTTACCCCATCTACCTATTGCCTGACCTAAAATAAGCGCAGGTGCGAATATGTCTAAAATATCTAGTAATTTTAAATTTTTCTTTTTTGTATAAAAATATATAAATATAATTCCCGCTATTACACCACCATGTATAGCAAGTCCACCTTTCCATATTTTAAATATATCTATTATGTTTTTATAATCTTCTAATTCAAACAAGCAGTAATAAATTCTTGCTCCTAAAATACAAACAATTACTAAATAGAAACACATATCTGAAATAATTGTGGTTGATATTCCTTTTTTTTTGCATCTACTTATTACTAATAAATAACCTATTATAAATGCTAACAAAATAAATACTGAATACCATCTAATTTCTATAAATCCTAAATCTAATAGTATTGGATTCATTTCTTTCTCCTTTTAATTAAATTATCTATTATTAAATTATCCATTATAGCATTCATTATTGATATTACAATTGATACAATAAATAAAAATATTGTCCCCCTTATATAGAAATGACTTCCTAATATAAAATCTGTTATTTTTAGTATCAATATATTTATTAATGGATAAAACAAACCTAAAGTTAAAGCTGTAAGTGGCAATGTCATCCATACAAGTAATGGTTTTATAGTTCTATTTAATATAAATATTATTATAACTGCTATTAATCCCCATAATCCAAAATATGAATTATCTATAAATACAGTATCATTAAATATTATAGATACTGTTATAAGAACTAAAGCATAACCTACCATATGTATTAACCAATCTAAATATTTATTTATTTTCATTTTATCACCTATTTATATTATATACCTATTCACTTTTTAATTCAAATAGAATATCTCTAAGTTCCATAGCTTTTTCAAAATCTAAGTTTTTAGCTGCTTCTTTCATTTCATTTTCTAAACGAATCATAAGTTTAGCTTTATCCTGTTTAGACATTTTTTGTGGTTCTTTTATCTCTTCTTCTACTTCATTAGATACAATATCAGATATTTCTTTAGTTATTGTTTTTGGTATTATATTATTTTGTTTATTATATTCTTCTTGTATTTTTCTTCTTCTTTCTGTTTCTTTAATAGCTATATCCATAGATTCACTAACATAATCTGCATACATTATAACCTTACCATTAGCATTTCTAGCAGCTCTACCAATCGTTTGTATTAAACTCCTTTCACTTCTTAAGAAACCTTGTTTATCTGAATCCATTATAGCTACCAAAGATACTTCCGGAATATCTAAACCTTCTCTAAGTAAGTTTATTCCAACAAGCACATCATATTTTCCTTTTCTTAAATCTCTTATTATTTTAAGTCTTTCTAGAGATTTTATTTCTGAATGTAGATATGCTACTTTTATATCTAATCCTTTAAGATATTGAGTAAGTTCTTCTGCCATTCTTATAGTCAATGTTGTTATAAGTACTTTTTCATTTTTTTCTACTCTTTCATTTATTTCATTAATCAAATCATCTATTTGATTTTTAGTAGGATGTACTTCAACAATTGGATCAAGTAATCCTGTAGGTCTAATCAATTGCTCTATTTGGGTTTTAGATTTTTCTAACTCATAATCTCCTGGAGTTGCTGACACATAAATGACTTGATTAATTTTATCTTCAAATTCATTAAATTTTAATGGTCTATTATCTAAAGCACTTGGTAATCTAAAACCATAATCTACTAATACTTCTTTACGTGCTCTATCTCCATTATACATACCTCTTACTTGTGGTAGTGTTACATGTGACTCATCTACAAAAAGTAAAAAATCATCTTTAAAAAAATCTATTAATGTTGTAGGAGTAGCGCCTGGTTCTTTTAAAGCAAGAGGTCTTGAATAGTTTTCTACCCCTCTACAAAAACCTGTTTCTTCTAACATTTCCATATCATAATTAGTTCTTTCACTTAATCTTTGATATTCTAAAAGTTTATTATTTTTTTTAAAAAAATCTAATCTTTCATCTAATTCTTTTCTAATATTTTCAATAGCTATTTTTAATTTTTCTGGACTAGTTACAAAGTGACTAGCAGGAAATAAGGATATAGATTTTTTATTTGAAGTTATACTTCCTATAATAGGGTCAAATTCTTTTATAGATTCTATTTCATCCCCAAATAATTCTATTCTAATACCTTTTGTATGTTCATTTATTGGTACAATATCTATAATATCTCCTTTGGCTCTAAATGTTCCTCTTTTAAAATCTATATCATTTCTTTCGTATAACATATCTATTAATTTTTCTATTATTTCTTCTCTATCAATAGTTTGTCCTTGAAATAAAGTAAGCATTTTCTTTTGATACTCTTCCATTTCTCCGATACCATAAATACAAGATACTGAGGCAACTACTATTACATCATTAAAATTTAAAAGTGACGCAGTAGCAGCATGTCTTAATTCATCTATTTCATCGTTAATAGAGGCATCTTTTTCAATATAGGTATCTGTTTTAGCTACATAAGCTTCTGGCTGATAATAATCATAATAACTAATGAAGAAACATACGTGATCGTCTGGGAACAATTCTCGCAACTCTGCATACAACTGACCTGCAAGAGTTTTATTATGAGCTAAAATGAGTGTTGGCTTGTTTACTTGGGCAATTACATTTGCCATTGTAAAAGTTTTACCAGAACCCGTAACCCCTTTTAATACCTGGTGTTTTTCACCATTTTTAATTCCTTCAACTAGCTTTTTTATTGCTTGTGGCTGGTCTCCAGAAGGTTTATATTTTGACACTAAATGAAACATTTATATCACCTCATTATGATTACTATTAACCAAAAATTCGTCCCCATTGGTATCAAAATTCGTCCCCAAAACTTTGGTTAATACACGACTTTTTTGCTTGGGACGAATTTAGGTCACAAATTTGTATTTTGGATTTTTTAACACTAAATAACACAAAACACTATAAAATAAAAGAAAAACTTGATAATTTAGTGATTTTATTTTATCATTTTTTTGCCTTTATTACAAGACAACTAAAACCAAAAAATTCATCTCTAAATTACAAGTTCTTTTATATCACAAAAATAAAGATTTAAAAATAAAAACAGATTTTTTACATCTGTTTTGTAAACTATTTTGTTTTTAAAGAAACATTTGATTTTTTAGATAAACTTTCATTTGAAAGTTCAAATAATGTTTTTTTATCATCAACTATATAGTATAATAATTTATTATTTATAGTAGCTAAAAAATGATCTTCAATTTCACCTGTATAATTATTCAACTTAGTTTCATTTGAATTTCTTTTAATATTTATAGTCGTTCTTACTTTGTTTTTTGTTAAAAGTTTGTTAAAAGTTTTTCTTATTAAAAATAATTCTAAACTTACATTTTCGTTTTTAAAAAGATTCGCTAATTCGTTATTTAAATCTTCATAATTCATATAGCTTAAATACGATTCAACTTTTTTACTTTCTTCTCTAAATATAAATGAATATGATTTATCTTCTAATAGATTTTCTTCTTTAGTTAAAATAGTAAAACCAATACCACATTCACTTGCACCAAGATAATATATAGGTAGAAAATCATTTTTTAAATCAATACTTTTAGGCGCAAAAATTAATTTACCACCTTGATACTTATATAATATATAAGATTCATTATTTAATAAAATTTCACAAGTTAATACTGGTCTTCCTTCAACTTTCTTTTCTTCACTTACTATTTTTAAATTATTAAAAAATGTATTAAAAATATAATTCAATTCATTATTGTATTGTTCTTCAAAAAATTTATTCATAAGGACCTCCCCTTCAATGGGATATATTCTAACACATATTAATATATAAATCAAATTAAACATTTTTTATCATTTCTTTCTAATAAGTTATTTAAAACATAAATGGCTGTGTACAAAAAAAGAACCGATTTTATCACCTTTTGATGTTAAAAACAAGGTAAGAATATTTCAATACTTAGTAAATATTGAAAATAAAAACTAATTCAACTACTTGAACATATTTTTTATTTATGATAGTATATTTATATTGCAGATAGGAGAAATAAATATGGATAAAATTGTTCTTACAACAGATAGTGCGATGTGTGCAATAAAAAGAAATGATTCTATTATTATTCCAACACAAATTATTGATAATCAAGGAAATTCTTATTGTGATAATATTGATATAAGTAATAGAAAAATATTAGAAGATATGAAAAAAGGAATTATTTATAAAACTTCTTCTCCTTTACTAGGTGATTTTGAAACTACTTTTAGATCAATTTTAGAAGATGGGAAAGATGTTATTCATTTAAGTGTTGGAAGTAGCATAAGTCAAGGTAGTGTGAATGGTGCAAACTTAATAGCTAATCAACTAAATGAAGAATATAATAATAAGGTGTATGTTATAGATTCCTTAACTGGAGCTACTGGAGGAACTTTATTATATGAATTAGCATATCAAGAACTTTCTAATAGTAATTTGAAAGTTAATGAACTTATAGAAAAATTAAATAAATTAAAAGAACAAATAAAAACTGCTTTTTATGTTCCTAATATAGAAGGTTATATTAGAAGTGGAAGAGATACTACTCGTTCTAATTTAAAAAATACAGTACTTTCTACTACATCTAGAATTGCTAAAATGGCAGGAATTAAGTTTAGAGTGGATGTAAATAAAGAAGGTAAATTATTTTTAAAAAATTTTTTTAGAGCAACTGAAGAAAAAGGTATGGAAAAAATGGTAATGGATATAGTAAATGAAAAAACTATAGAAACATTTGATAAAAGTATTGTCTCTATAGGTAGTTTATATAAAGATAAAGTAGATCTAGAAAAAATAAAAAAATATTTATTATCATTTAAATACTTTGAAAAAATCGTTGAAAATGATATAGGAAGTGTTATTGCTGCTTATGGATGTAATGACTTATGTGGAATAGCACTTATGAAAAAATTACATTAATATGTAATTTTTTTATTAAAAAAATAGAGAATTACTTCTCTATTTTGAATATTACTTGATATAAATTTGCTAAATCGTATTCTTCTACATCTATTTTGAATCCATATTGTTCTATTTTATTTGAACATTCTCTTATAGCACTAATTACTTCTTTAAAATCTACAGCTGGTGCTACCGGTCCCATTTGAGGCATTATTGGATCGTATTGTTTTGAATAATCTGTAACTATTATTGGTTCTGGCATTTTAAATTCTGGCATTGTTGACTCAAATGGTTTTGGTTGCTCTATTGAATTTAAATTAGTATCTCCAAAACCAAACAAATTATTTGATTGTTGAGTAATTTGGTCTGGATTATCTATCGCAGGTGATTCAATGATTGGAGCAGTTTGAGGAATCACTGGTTCAATGCTTGGCATTACTGGTGCACTTTCCATTGTTGGCATTGGTGTTACTTCTGGTGTCGCAAATGGCATTGGAGATGGATTAATTTGAAAATCTCCCATTGCTGGCACTTCTGGTACCACTGGTGCAACACTTGGCATTACTGGTGCACTTTCCATTGTTGGTATTGGTGCTACTTCTGGTGTTGCAAATGGCATTGGAGATGGATTAATTTGGAAATCTCCCATTGCTGACATCTCTGGCATTGTTGGTTGTATTACTGGCACTTCTGGTACCACTGGTGCAACACTTGGCATAACTGGTGCACTCTCCATTGTTGGCATTGGTGCTACTTCTGGTGTAGGTTGAACTGGTGTTGTTGGTGTGCTTCCTGCAAATATATCAAAACTTGGTGTTGTAGATGGTTCTAGAATTTCATTTACCATTGGTTGTTGAGGTTGAGCTGCAACAGGTTGTTGAACTCCTGAACCAAATATATCAAAACTTGGCATTGTTGGTTGTGGATTTTGTGGAACATTAGGCATTCCAAACATATTATTATTCATATCTATTTCCCCTTTTTCTATTATCTTTTGTGTATCATCATTACTATCATCTGATGGACTATTTTTCATTTTTTCTATTTCTTCATCTGCTTTTCTAACTGGTAATCTTTCACTAATTATTCTATTCAACATTTCATTTTGTTGTTTAGATGTTGATAACTTTAAAAGTGACCTTGCATGTCTTTCTGAAATTTTATTATCAAGAAGTGCTTCTTGTACTTCATCTGATAAATTCAACAATCTAATCTTGTTTGCTACTGCTGATTGACTTTTTCCTAATTTTGAAGCTAAATTTTCTTGAGTTATATAACCCATATCCAGTATCTTTTTATAAGATAATGCTTCTTCTATAGGAGTTAAATTTTTTCTTTGTATATTTTCTATTAATGCTACTTCTGCACTGTCTTTATCATTTAAATTTTTAACAATTACTGGAACAGTTTCCTTTCCAGCAAGAACACTTGCTTTATATCTTCTCTCTCCAGCAATTATTTCATATTTATCTCCTATTGACCTAACCACCAAAGGTTGAATAACTCCATGTTCTCTTATTGAATCAGATAATTCAAGGATTTCTTCTTCATCAAATTGTATTCTAGGTTGAAATCTATTAGGTAATATTTCATCTATATCTACTTCTATTACCCTAGATAAATTATCATACATGAAATCCCTCCTTTTTATTCTCTATTGACATTTTACAACATTTTGGGAAATAATGCAATAAGTTTGGGAAATATTTAAAAATATTTTGGGAAATACTTATAAAATAAAAGAAACCTAATTATAAAGGTTTCTTTTTTATTTCATTATATTTTCTGGGAAATAATTTTGAAGTTGTTTTTTCTTTGATTATTTTTATTAAACTTCTATTACTTTCTTCTATTGGTAATTTAAATTTTATAATATTTCCCAAATTACAATTTAATTTTTTTAATGCATTACTATAGTTAGGTTCATTTTCAATATTTCCCTTCATAGCTATAAAATATTTCCCAACTTTAACTAGATTTATTCCTAATTCTAAAAGAATATTTAATGGAGCAACTGCTCTAGCTGTTACTACATCAAATTTTTCTTTATTTTCTTTTGAATAATCTTCTATTCTAGTATGAATAGCTTCTATGTTTTTTAGTTCTAATTCCTTGATAACTGTATTTAAAAAATTTATTCTTTTGTTTAATGAATCAACTAAAACAATATTCAATTCTGGATAAAATATTTTAATAACAATTCCTGGAAAACCTGCACCACTACCTAAATCACATAAATTATCCTGTTTATTTAAATCTATTATTTTAGAAATCGTAAGTGAGTCATAAAAATGCTTTAAATATACTTCTTCTTGTTCAGTAATACCTGTTAAATTCATTACTTTATTATATTCAATTAATAATTCATAATATCTTTCTAATTGATCTAACTTCTTATCAGTTATTTTTATACCAAGATTTTCTACTTCTTCTATAAATCTATCTTTGTTCATAAAAATATTCCTTCTTTATATATACCATTATTAAAGATATATCAGCTGGATTTACTCCACTTATTCTAAGTGCTTGACCAATTGATGTAGGTCTAATTTGATTAAGTTTTTGTTTAGCCTCACTAGCAAGATTATGTATTTTGTCATAATCTATATCCTCAGGTATTTTTTTATTATCCAAATCAACCATTTTATTTGCTTCTTCTAATGCTTTTTTTATATATCCTTCATATTTAATATTTATTTCTACTTGTTCAATTATTTCATTAGAATATTCTTTTTCAAAAAATTTAGTTAATTTTTCTAATTTTACTTCAGGTCTTTTTACTAAATTAAATAAACTTGAGCCATCTTTTAAATCAGGTAAACCTATACTTTCTAAATATTCATTTGTTTCCTTCTTTGGAGTTAGTTTAATATTCTTTAAACTTTCAGTAAGTTCTTCTATTTCTTTTTTCTTATTTAAAAATTTATTATATCTTTCTTCATCTACTAGACCTACTTGATATCCATAATCTCTAAGTCTTATATCAGCATTATCATGTCTTAAAAGTAATCTATACTCAGCACGTGATGTAAGTAATCTATATGGATCTATTACTCCTTTAGTTACTAGATCATCAATAAGAACCCCTATATATGCTTCATTTCTTTTAAGTACTAAAGGTTCTTTACCTTCTAATTTTAAAGATGCATTTATACCAGCAATTAAACCTTGACAAGCTGCTTCTTCATATCCACTTGTTCCATTTATTTGGCCTGCAGTATATAAATTCTCTATTACTTTTGTTTCTAATGATTGTTTTAATTGCTTACAATCTATAGCATCATATTCTATTGCATATGCATATTTATTTATAATTGCATTATCAAGTCCTGGTAAACTATGTACCATTTTATCTTGTACATCTTTAGGCATACTTGTTGAAAATCCTTGAATATAAATATCATCATAATATATACTTTCAGGTTCCAAAAATAATTGGTGTCTTTCTTTATCTGCAAATCTTACTACCTTATCTTCTATAGATGGACAATATCTTGGACCTACACCTTTTATATCAGATAATCCTCCATACATACTTGATTTATTTAAGTTTTCTTTAATTATTTTATGAGTTTCAGGTTGTGTATAAATTAAATGACATGGTATTTGTTTATCTTTATCATAATAAATTTCATTGTCAAAACTAAATGTCCAATATCTATCATCACCGTATTCTACTTTAGTCTTAGAATAATCTATTGAACTTTTTTCTATTCTTTGAGGTGTTCCTGTTTTAAGTCTAATTATATCAAAACCATATTCTTTTAATTTATCGCTTAAATGATTACTAGGTTTTTCCCCATGAGGTCCTTGTCTAGTTCTAGTATCACCTATTAATATATCTGCTTTTAAATATGTACCTGTTGTAAGTATTACAGCATCACTATATATTTCAGTTCCTTCTTCTAATCTTATACCTTTTATCTTATTATCTTCTACAATTAAATCTTCTACTATAGCTTCTTTTATTTCCAAATTAGGTGTGTTATTTAATGTTTCGATCATATTTTTTGGATAAGTTATTTTATCTGCTTGAGCTCTTAATGCTCTAACTGCAGGACCTTTGGCACTATTAAGCATTTTTATTTGTAATAAACTCTTATCTGCATTACGTCCCATTTCTCCACCTAATGCATCTATTTCTCTTACTACAATACCTTTAGCACTTCCTCCTATTGATGGATTACAAGGCATATCAGCTATATTTTTTATATTTCCTGTAACTAATAGAGTTTTATGTCCTTTACGAGCACAAGCTAAACTAGCTTCACATCCAGCATGTCCTCCACCTACTACTATTATTTCATACATATTATCACCTAACTTCCGTGTTTCTTGCAATATTATACTATCTTTTTTTTATTTTAACAATAACTAATTTTTACAAAGAAAAAAGTATACATTTAATATACTATTTTCCTAAACAAAATTGACTAAATAATTGATCTATAAGTTCATCAGTATATGTTTCACCTATTATTTCTCCTAATGTTGACCACATTTGTTTTAAATCAATTTCTACCATATCTACAGGCATATTATTTTCTATACCAATTTTTACTGCATCTAAACTATCTAATGATTTTTTTAGAAGTGATATAGAACGAGCACTACTAAGATATGTGTAGTCATTTTGTTCTATTTGTTCTAAATTAAATATTTCTTTTATTTTATTTTTAAGTTCATTAATACCTATATCATTTTTTACTGACATTTTTATATATTCTGATAATTCACTTAAATTAAGTTTATTTTCTAAATCTATTTTATTAACTATTACTATATTATTTTTATCTTTAATTTTGTTTAATATTTCTTTTTCTTCATTAGTAAGTTCTTCGTTATTATTTAAAACATAAAGTATTAAATCTGCTTCATTAATTAAATCAAGACTTTTCTTAACACCTATACTTTCTACTATATCATCTGTTTGTCTAATACCAGCAGTATCTATCATATTAAGCACTATTCCATCTATTACAATATTTCCTTCTACTATATCTCTTGTAGTTCCTGCAATATCAGTAACAATAGCTTTTTCTTCATTAAGAAGTCTATTTAATATACTACTCTTACCTACGTTAGGACTACCAATTATAATAGTTTTAATACCATCTTTTATTAATTTACTATCTTCTGAATGTTTTAATATGTTTTTTATTTCATTTTCTATATCAGTAATATTAGAAAGAATCATACTATTAGTCATTTCTTCTATATCTTCATACTCTGGATAATCTATATTTACTTCTATATTAGCAAGTATCTCTATTACTTTTTGTCTTAAATCTTTTATAAGTTTAGATACCTCACCATTTACTTGATTAATAGCTAATTTTCTTGATTTTTCTGTTTTAGAATTTATTAAATCCATTACACCTTCTGCCTCTATTAAATCTATTCTACCATTTAAAAAAGCTCTTTTTGTAAATTCACCTGGTTCAGCAAGTCTACAACCATTAAGTAATAATAATTCTAATACTTTATTTGTTATTGCTATACCACCATGAGTATTTATTTCTACTACATCTTCTCTAGTAAAAGTACGAGGTGATTGCATTATACTTACTAAAACTTCATCTATAATACTGTTATTATCTACTATGTGCCCATATGTTATGGTATGACTATCTACTGTAGTTAAATCTTTTCCTTTAAATATTTTATTTACTATATTTATTGCTTCATTACCACTTACACGAATAATAGATATTGCTCCTACTCCCATAGTAGTGGAAATTGCAGCTATTGTATCGTTCATATAATCACTTCCCAACACGTATATAATATCAAAAAAATAAAAAAAAATATACCCTAAGATATACTTTTTATTTTGATTACTTCTTCAGTTAATTTTTTTTCTAATTTTAATAGAGTTTTATTTTTTCTGGCTACATCAAAAATTTCTTTTAATATTTCTTTTGATATATCAAAATTATCTACTTTACTTGAAAATATTGCAGGGTTATCAGTTAATATATATTCATCAGTTTTTATATTATGCCTATATCTAAAAATATTTCCTGTATTTTGTGCAGATAAATCAAATTGAACATATTCAAAATCTCCTATTTCTTCAAAATAATCTATTTCAAATGTACAAAAATTTAAATATTTATCAAAATACTTTTTTATTTTTGGATTATCATCTATAGTCTCAAATAAATAATTTACTAAATCACATCTTAAATTTATTAAAAATTCTTTTCTTTCTTTTGTTGTCATATAAAACCCTCCATATATTTATTTTATCATATTTAAATCAAAAAAATATACCTTTATTGGTATATTATTTTTCTACATATCTAATTACTACATATCTTTCTGGTTCTTCACCAAAACTTTCAGTTTCAATATTGTAGTATTCACTAGCTATAGAATGAACAATTCTTCTTTTGTATGAATTCATTGGATCAAGTTTTAATTCATCTTTTGACTTCATAACATCATTTATTATATTTTTAATATCACGCTCGAAGAATCTTTCTTGTTTTACTTTATAATTGGATGCATCTAAGTTAACTTTAACATTGAATTTAATTTGATTACTAAGTGCTTGTCTAAGTAAAACTTGTAATGATTTTAAAGTTCTACCATCTTTGCCAATTAATATTGCATTATTATCAGAAAACATTTTAGCACTAAAAACATCTTCATCTTCGTTTATTTCTATTTTTGCATTTACTCCCATTTCAGTAGTAGTTTTAGTTAAAAATTCTCTAATATAATTTTTAATATCTTCTTTTTTTACTACCTCCATAATGTAGTTATTATTTTCTTCATATTCTTTTGTTAAAATTTCATTATTATAAACATCTAATTCATCTAAACATTTTAATCTACAATTTTCTTCTGTATCACTTTCAAATTTATATACTTGTACCATATTATTTACTCCTTTTTTTTACTATTAAATTTTGTAGTATTCCAAGTAAACTATTTACTACCCAATAGATTATGATTGCAACTGACATACTAAATGAAGTTATAAATATCATTACTACCATTATATTAAACATCATATTCATTTGTTTCATTTGATCATTGGCTTGTTGATTCTTATTCATTTTAAATGAGAAAAAAGTAACAAGTCCAACTATTATTGGTAATAATAAATAGTACCAATCACCTTGTCCTGCAGCTGCAAGTGGTGTCATACCCATATGAAGTCCTAAAAATTTACCTTCAAAAAGAAGTGGTAAACGATATAAAGCCTCATAAAAAGCAAAGAATATTGGAATTTGTAAGAAACTAGTTAAACATCCTGACATAGGATTTATTTTATATTCTTTATATACAGCCATCATTTCATTTGATTTCATCATCATTGATTCTTGATCAGTTTTACCTGCATATTTTTTCTCAATCTTATTTAATTTAGGTTGAGCTTTTTTAATAGCTTCACTTTGTTTTAAAGATTTATAAGTTAATGGGAACAACACTAATTTAATTAATATTGTTATTAAAACAATTGCTAAACCATAGTTTTTAACTAATTTTCCTAATTGAATTATTACCCATGCTAAAGGTTTTACAAATATACTTGTCCAAATAGATTCATAACCACCTTCTACAATAGACATTTTAGTACATACTGGAAGTTCTTCTAAATCAAGTAAATTATTTGTTTTTTCTTTATATTCTTTTTTAGATATTTCTCCTTCTTCTAATAACTTATCTAAATCATTTTTCTTTTCTTTAATAGCCTTTTCATAAGATTTTTTTAATTCTACAGGTCTACATAAAATATTTTCAACTAATGCTTGCTTTGTTGTTTCATCTTGTACTACTTTTCCATCAGCAGCTTTAAATTGTTTTGTACATCCTGTAAGTAAAAACACTAAACCTATAACTAATATTAATAACTTTTTATTTTTTTTCATCTTGTTTCTCCTTTATTATATTTAAGTTATTTAAGGCAAATAATAAATTTTTTTCTCTTTCTTCAAAAGTTCTTTCATTAATTCCCTTACCCACTATTATAATACAATTGAAATTATTTTGATAGTCTTTTTTATCAATTATGGATTTTAATTGCCTTTTAACTTTATTTCTATTAACCGCATTTCCTATTTTTTTTCCAACTGATAAACCAAACTTATATAAATCATTAGTATTTTTTTCTATATATATTATGTAGTCTTTAAATTTATATGGTTTATTTCCTTTTATTATTCTATCAAAATCTCGACTATTTTTTAAAATGTTTATTTTTTTCATAACATCATTCCTTTAAAAATAAAACCACTGACGAATCAGTGGATTATTAATGAGATAAAACTTTACGTCCTTTTCTTCTTCTTCTATTAACAATTTTAGTTTTCATTCTAGCCATGAATCCTAATTTTTTACTTTTTCTATGATTATTTGGTTGATATGTTCTTTTCATTCGTTACACCTCCATCATTTATAATTTTTCTGCTTGCTTTATAGATTATATATTTTTTTTATGATTTTGTCAATTATTTTTTATTTACTTTTTATACTTAACCTACTTTTAAATAAAAATAATTATTTTCCAAGCTAATTTTAATATTTCCCAGGAAATAATTTTAAATTTAAGTTATACACATTTTTGTTAATAATTAAAAAATATATAAAAATTATACACAAAATTATACACTTATACACAAAATATAAAAATTGTTTACATGTTTAAGGGTATAAAGTTATGCACAAAAATGTTAATAAATGTCGAAATCTATTATTTTTAAATAATTTAATTTGTTTATAATTATTGTTTATAAATAAAATTTTATATGTTTATAATTTTTTTAAACATTTAATGTATGTTGATAACTTTAGTTTTTTTATTTTATTTAAATTATGCACACATTTTTGTTGTTTTTAGTCAAAAAATATTGTAAAATATAGGTGTATAAGTTTTAAGGAGGTTAGACAGTATGGATTTAAATAATATTTGGAATTCTTTTTTAGAGAAAATTAAAGTTCAAATATCTGATATTGCTTTTGAAACTTGGTTTTCTGAAACTAAACTTATTAGTTTAAATAATAAAACAGCTACTGTATTAGTTCCTTATCATATACATAAAAAGAATTTAAGTGAAAATTACAGTGATATAATTGAAGAAATTTTTACTGAAATAACTGGCACAAATTTTAAATTTAACTATGTTATTGAAGAAGAAGTAGAAAATAATTTAAATGTGGATAATCAAATAATAGGGGTTCCAAATAATAAAGTATTTGAATCTAATTTGGATTCTAAATATTCTTTTGAAAACTTTATGATTGGGCCTAGTAATAAATTTGCAGCTACAAGTGCGCTTGCAGTTGCTGAACAACCAGGAAAAATGTATAATCCTTTATTTATATATGGATCTAGTGGGCTAGGGAAGACTCACTTAATGCATTCAATTGGTAATTATATAATAAAAAATAGTAATAAAACAGTTCTTTATATTACATGTGATAATTTTGTATCAGATTTTGTTGATATCTGCAGAAAAAATAATGGGTCTAATAATATAGAAGCTGTTCAACAATTTAAGAATAAATATAGAGATATTGATGTTCTTATTATAGATGATATACACAATTTAGTAGGGGCAACAAGTGCGCAGCAAGAGTTTTTCAACACTTTTAATGAACTATATAACAATGAAAAACAAATAATTATATCTTCAGATAGATCTCCAGATGATAT
>JAFXHG010000022.1 GCA_017536505.1 Bacilli bacterium | reverse complement strand
TTTCATTAGCACTTGCAAGTGTCTAGGATTTTTAGCCGATATAACAAGTTCAATATTCTTAATAGTAAAGAATCCATGATAGTCGCCATTTCTACTTATGCATTCTATTCTATTTTTAGGTTTAAAAATATACTTCATAACTTCCTCCTAATAAGTTGTGTTATTAATCACTCTTTATTGGAAAAAAGTCAAGTTAAGTAGATATTATAAGGAAAAAATGATATAATGAAGATGTAATAAAAGATAAAAGATGTGGAAGAAATGACATTTTAGATCCACTTTTAGATCCATAAACAGAGGATTTAAGAGGTAAAATAAGAAAACTAAAAATACAAAAAAGCCCATAAATAAAGGCTTTTAAGAAAATTAGGGTGCTAAAATAGGCACTCTTATGTGTTCCATGTGGTTCGGGAAAAAAATATAAACAATGCTGTGGAAAGTAGCATAAAATAAGGAAAAAAGAGAATTTATAAAAAAGTTGAATTGGTTCGGATTTTATTAACTTGTCCACAATGACTTAAAAATGTAGACAAATTTCTTTGAAAATAAAGGATGTCGGCAAAAAGTAATTTGTTGACATCCTTTTTTGATGAAATATTAAAAGGAGGTAGTTAGAATGAGAATGATGGATGTATTAAAAGTTAATTCGCAAATATTAAATGCTAAACTTGAATCTAGTAGATTATATGAACACAATGGATTAAAGGGGAGTTGTAGAGAAGAGGATTTAATTAATATAATTAGAGATTGTATTCCAGAATGTTATGGTATGAAAGCAGGACAAATTTTTAGTAATGATGATAAAATGAGCAAGCAAATTGATGTTGTGATATATGACAATGTTTTTTCTAATTTTTTTAAGAAAGATTCATCAGCGTACCTATTTCCTTGTGAATCAGTATATGGAAGTATTGAAGTAAAAACTATGTTAGATGAAAAATCTTTTAAAGATGCTATAGAAAATATAAAATCCGTAAGAGAACTTAAAAGAGAAAATGCAAATTGTTTAGATATAACCCCAATTAGACATTTAGATTTAAGTAAGGGGACTTTCAAATACAATGAAAATAGAACAAATGAATATTTAAATATAATATTTGCTTATGATTCAGTTAGTGAAGAAACATTATCTGAATATATAAAGAAATTAGAATATGATTATGAAATGTTACCAAGTTTTATTTATATTCATAAAAAAGGTATTATTTTCACAAAAGTAAATGTTGAAAACGAAGTGTCATATTTAGGAATGAATCATTCAATAAATAATAATTATGCCTTATCAAAGTATGGTGAAGATGCATTAACTGCCTTTTTTATATTATTAAATGCAATGTTAGAACAAATACAATTAAAATCAATAGATTATACCAAATTATGTAATAATAAATTAAATGAAATAAAAAAAGATATAG
This sequence comes from Bacilli bacterium, assembly GCA_017536505.1. Taxonomy (GTDB): domain Bacteria; phylum Bacillota_I; class Bacilli_A; order RF39; family UBA660; genus UMGS1613. The sequence goes on along the minus strand of JAFXHG010000022.1, from coordinate 11,444 downwards.
ATATACTAATAAATTAAAGTGGCAAATAATATTTGCTGCTTTTTTTGTAAAATTATAATGATCAAAAGAAAGGTAGATGATAAAAATGATCAATATAAGAAAAAGAGGCAATACTTATCAATATTGCTTTGAAGCAGGAAAGGTAAATGGAAAGAGAAAACAAATAACTAAATGTGGTTTTAAAACAAAAAATGAAGCATATACGGCAGGAAAAAAAGCATATGATGAATTTATTAATGGAGTAACAAGTATAGAATGTAATATGTTATATGGAGATTATTTAGATTATTGGATGAAAGAATATTTTGAAATTAATTACAAATATTCAACAGCAAAGAGATATAAAGAATATTTTAGAAATATTAAAAGGGAATTAGGTAATTATAAGTTATCAGTTTTAACACCATATATTCTAAATCAAGCGTTATTAAAATTATATCAAACATCTAGTACAAGAGATGCATTAAGAAATTATCAAAAGGTTATTAAAAGTTCTTTAAGAGATGCAACATATTATTTTGGATTTATTAAGAATAATCCAGCAGCAGAGTTAGAAATACCCAGAGTATTATCGTTTGAATTAAAAAAAACGATATAGGTCACATCTATACCAAAGAAGAAATAGAAATAATTTTAAATAGGTTTAAAAATAATAAGGTATTTATATGTGCGTTTTTAACTGCTTGTTATACGGGTATGAGAACTGGTGAAGTATTTGCATTAACTTGGAACGATATTGATTTAGATAATAGAATTATTAAAATAAATAAAACAGTTTATGCAAAAGAAAAAGAAGAAAATTGTAGATGGTATTTAGGTACAACTAAAACAATAGGTAGCAGTAGAGAAGTTTATATTTGTGATACTTTATATTCGGTCTTATCCGATTATAAAAAACTGCAAATTAAATATAAGAAAGAGTACGGTAAAAAATATAAGCGATATATTTTAAAAGAAGTTAAAAATAAATATGGTAAGTTAGTAGAATATAAAGTTATAGAAAGTCGCTCTAAACATAATAGAGTTGAAATGGTATTTACTAGAAAAGATGGAATATATTCAGGAACAGATATTATAAGATATCCTTTTAAAATAATTCATTATGAGCTAGGTATAAATTGTAGATTTTATGATTTAAGAGGTAGTTTTGCCACTATTAGTTTAAGAAGTGGATGCGAGATAAAAGATATTGCTGAAGTACTAGGTCATAAAAGAATAGAAACTACTGAAAAATATTATATTTCTAGTACTAAGAAAGATAGAAAAAAAGTTAATAATAATTTAGAAAAAGCATTTAAAATAAATGTAAATGAGTTTATTTTATAAAAAAACTTGACATTTATTAATTAATGTATATAATAGTGTAAAAAAATTACATTTAATTGTTTATGAGTTGTATTTTTTTTGCATTTTGTATATAATATTATTGAAAGGGTGATAATATGCTAAAAAAAATAAAATTAGATAATTATGTAACTTTCACAAAATCAACAGAAATAGATTTTACTGCAACAAATTATAAGTTTTTGGAAAGTGAAAATGTTGGGAGTAACAAATTGCTTAAGGGATGTTTGTTTGTTGGAGAAAATGCTTCTGGAAAAACAAAAATTTTATCTAGTATTACTTTTTTATTAGATTTGTTATTTGGTAATAAAGAAGTAGATTTTATGACAAATAAAAGTTTTTATACAGACAAAAAAACATATAAAATTGAATATACATTTATACAAGAAAATGTTGAGATAATATATTTAATTGAAATAGGACTTAATGAAATTGTTTCAGAAAAACTTATCATGGATAAAAAAACAATTTTGGAAAGACTAGGAAACACTGCTAAATTTTTACTTAATGATGAAAAAACTTTCAAAGATATATCTAATAAACTACTATTTTTACGTAGAATTTATTTTGACACTAATTTTTATGAAAATAAAGTATTAATTGATTGGTTTAACTATATGAAAAAATCTGTATATATCAATTGTTACTATAGAAATGTTGTAACATATTCCGGTGAAAATCTATTAGTTCATGAATATTTAAATGATAATACTGTAGATGAAATCAATAAATTTTTAGAAAAAATAAATTATAATCAAAAAATTGAATATGGAACAGAGACATCTGATCCAAATCATAAATTTTCCGTTAAATCAAATGATAATAAAAAGTTTATTTCATTTAACAAAGCAGGTACAGATATATATGTTCCTGAAATGTTTGAGTCAACAGGGAACAAAACATTTATGGAATTGTTACCATCATTTCTTCATGCAATTAACAATGAATGCATGATAATAATTGATGAATTTAGTAGTGGATTCCATAATGAATTAGAAGAATGTATAATAAAATATTTTTTCCATTATTCAAATAATTCACAGTTGTTTTTTACCTCACATTCTACAAATATTCTGAATAATAGTTTGTTAAGACCAGACCAAATCTATTCAGTTTATTTTGATTCAAAAAAAGGATCACAAATTAAAAGATTTTCTGATGAAATGCCGCGAGAATCACAAAATACTGAAAAAATGTATTTGAATGGAGTATTTAATGGATTGCCTAGATACAATAAGGTCTTTAAAGATTAATTTAAAAAGAAATATTGGGACTGTATTAATTATTGTTGAGGGTGCTGCTGATGAATTTGAATTATTAAAACAAATATTTAGAAAAATTCTTCATTATAATTATGTTGAAAAAAGTAGAAATCAACAAAATTTTAAAAATTATGATGAATTTGTAATGAAGGGTAATGAAAATTCAAGGGTAATCGTTATAAATTCAAAAAATTCTAATTTATCTTCAATAAAAAAAGATAAGGATTATCTTAATGAAATATATATTAAATTATATACAGAGTATGGTATAGATATAAAGAATATAAATGTATATTTTATTTGGGATAGAGATGATAAATCAAATCCTAAAGGAGTTGTAAAAGAATTAATTGAAAAGTTAGGTAATTCTATTGAAAATAAGAATGGAGATATGAATGGGTTATTATTATTAAGTTATCCTTGTTTAGAATCTTATATAATAACGAGTTATGACAAAAAAACAACATTATTAAAAAATGATAATTTAAAGAAATATATAAAAGAACATGACTATAAAATATCTAAAATTAATAGATATATGTTATTAAATGCTGTAGCAATGATGCATAAAATTTTTTTAGAATTAGGTGTGGATAAGTATAGTCTTGACGACTTTTCGAAAACATCATTGAAATTATTTGAAGAACAAGAAAAGATATTAGAAAATAGAAAATACTATTATTTATTATCACTTATATCATTAATTCTTTTAGATTTAAATATAATAACTCCACGGGATTTTTAAAATCGCACATTGGATAAAATATAAAAATAAGATATACTCATACCAAGTGAACGGATGTGGACAAAGTCCATGACGTGTCCACAGTAAATAAATATTTATAATATAAAATAATACGGATAATACAAATAATATAGATGATTCTTTCATCTGAAATACAATAAATACAAGTAATATTATAAATATAAATAATATTGATAATATAGGAAAATCCACTTCATGTGGATCTGGTAAGAAATATAAGCAGTGTTGTGGTAAATAACTCGCAAACCTAAGTAATATAAGGGAAAACGCGAGTTTTTCTTTTTCTCAGAAAAATTTTCAAAATAACGATTAAATCTATTTTTAGATAAATTTAAATTAAGTAAAATAGAATAATGAACCATGTGTTATAATTATATATAGGAAGTGATAACGATGATTGAAGAAATAAAACAAGAAGTATTAAAAGATATAGAATTTTATAAAAATAATTCTAAAGATCATTATGACTTTTGGAATGAACATATAAAATACGTATATAAAGAAGCTATTATGTTATTGGAATTATATAAAGCAGATAGAACAATTGTAGAGTTAGGCGCACTATTACATGATATTGCTTTAATAAAGCAAGTAGGTGATAAGAAAGAACATCATACAAATGGAGCAAAATTAGCTAAAGATATATTAGAAAAATATAATTGTCCAAGAGAAATAATAGAGAAAGTCATAGGGTGTGTTTTAAATCATAGGAGTTGTAAAAACGCAACAAATCTAGAAGAATTATGTGTTTGTGATGCAGATGTTTTAGCTCATTTTGATAACATACCAATGTTATTCAATTTAGCCTTTAATAAAAATAATATTAAACTAAGTGATGTTAGAACTTGGATTAAAGAATGTTTTGAAAAAGATTATAATGATTTAAGTGATAATACAAGAGAATTGTTTAAACCACGATACAAGGAAATTTGTGAAATAGTATTAGGTGAATAAATATAGATTGGAGAAGATAAATGAAAGAATATACTTATAATATCATTAATGATGTATATAATTGGATGGTGTCTAGAAAAAAGGATGTAGAAGTAAGAATCTTAAAAGAAAAGTCTCAAGCTATACAAATTGGGGACGTTGTTACTTTTCACAATCTGGATAACACTAGTCAATTTGTAAAAGTAAAAATTATTAATAAAACCATTGTTAATGATATAAATGAATTAATAGAAAAATTTGATGTTGAAAGAATGATGCCAGGACATACAAAATATGAACTTATAGAATTACTTCAAAATATATATGGAGAAGAATTAAAGAAAAAACAAATAGTAGCATTTGAGTTTGAATATTTATATTGCGATAAAGATATTGAAATTGCAAATTAATTAGAGAATAAAAATTTATGCTATAATAAAGATGAGGATGATAATATGAGGAAAATAATAAATAAAAAATCATTTATTTTATTAATAACTTTTATTTTAATAGCTTTAATAATTGTTGTTATTGGATTATGTATAAAAAAAGAAGAATTTAGAGATGTAGTTTATTATAAAGGGAAAACATATGTTAATTTAGAATACAATATGGATATTTTTACATATGGGTTTAATGGTAATGATTATTATGAAGAAGATATTATACACCCAATTAATAATGAAAAATGGGATGTAGTATATTTTAATGGCGATTTGTTTGTCATTGAAAATCAAGTAGATGAGGCAAAAGAATATTATGCAAATGATAAAAATTATGAATGGTTTATTGTATTTGATAAAGATGATACCGAGTTAAGTGTTCCTATAACAATTACTAAAAATGAGTTAGAATATTTATATAGCATGGATGACATGGATAGAAATGAAACTATGACATTTGAAGATATAAAACAATTTGCTAGTATAACAAAAATTAGTAAAGATAAATTGGTTTATTCAATTATAAGTTTAGCTCATTATAAAGACTCATGGTATTGGAAAACAGAAATAATGGATGATAATCAAGAAGATGATTATGAATATATTATAAAATTACCTGAATCTCTTAATAAAAAAATATTTGAATTATTAGATGCTTTATAATACTAATTGTTTAAATTTGTAGATAAAAATAATCAAATATGTTATAATATAAATATCTGTTTGAAATACTTATATAAAAATAAAAAAAGATATTTCTTATAGTATAAATAATATAGAAAGTAGGAAAATATATGTCAAAAGAAAAGAAAAAAACAATAATTTTAACAGTGGTTTTATCAGTAATTTGTTTAGCTCTTATAGGATTTTTAGTAGTAGATATTTTAAGAGAAAATGGAACTATAGTAGATAAAGAAACAAATGATGTAATGAAAGAATTTAATAAACAATTTAATTCAAAAGAAAGAGCAGTAATTTATTATGCTAGTTCTAGTTGTGGATATTGTGAACTTCAAAAACCTATATTAGAAACAATTGCAGAAGATTATGATATGGAATATTTTGAAATTGATAGTGCAACATTAGGCGTTAAACAAAGAAATGAAATATTAGAAAAGCTAGGTATTGAACAAGCAACACCAACAACAGTTATAGTACAAAATGGAAAAGTAATTGATGTAGCAGAAGGCTATACAGATGGAAGAAAATATGTAGAATTCTTTGCTAGTAATGAAATTATACCAGAGGATGCAACATATTCGAAAGAAGATAGCTTAATATTTATTAATTATGATAAATATGAAGAATTAATTAATGAAGATGCTACTAATGTAGTTGTAGTAGGTCAAACAACTTGTAGTCATTGTATAGCTATAAAACCAGCTTTAAATAAAGTAGCTAAGGAATATAAATTAGAAATTAACTACTTAAATTTAACTGAAATGTCAGAAGAAGAATATGAAGAGTTTTCTGAAAGCTTAAAAGAAATTGAATACAATGAACCTTCTTTCGTAGAAAAAGGATCTTTTGGAACACCACTTACTTTAATAATTAAAAATGGTAAGGTAAAACATTATATTTCAGGAGCGAGAACAAAATCTCAATTAGTAAGAGAATTTAAAAGAGCTGGATTAATTTCAGAATAATAATACGAAATAATTATATGATGATAAAACATATAATTATTTTTTATATAAAAAAATTTGTTGATATATTAAATAAAAATGATATAATATAAAAGAGAGGTGTAATTATGGGAATGGTTTATAATAAATTAAAAGAATTTAAAAATAAGTATCCTGCTACTATCGCTTGGAGAATGCATAAACATGCTAAAGTAGTAGAAAAATATTTAAATCCTGGAGAAGAGGTAAGATTTGCTTTTCCAGCACAAAAAGGGAATTCCTCTTTAGATTTTTTCTCAACTTTTGTAGTAGTTTTGACTAATAAAAGAATATTACTTGCTCAAAAACGATTACTTTGGGGATACACTTATTTAGCAATCACACCTGATATGTTTAATGACTTAACAGTATCATCAGGTATAATATGGGGTAAACTTTATATTGATACAGTAAAAGAAACAGTTATGCTATCAAATATATCAAAAAAAGGTATGGATGATATAGAAACAGAAATAACAGAATATATGTTAGCTGAAAAACAAAAATATGCTAATAATGTAGAAGGTAGATAAAATCTATCTTTTGTTGTATGGAGTAATATGAAAAAGAAAAATAAGGTTTTTATATTATTGCTTTTCTTAATAGTGTTGCTAATAATTTGTAAGAGTGTTTTAACATTTGATAGTATAAATTATAAATTAAATATAGATGGGAATAAAATAAAGATAAAAGAAATAGCTAACGAAGATAATTATTATATAGAAATAAAAAGTAATGATGCTGTTTATCCTTTTAGAATATATAATGACTTAAATAATAAAAGGAAAGTAATAAAGGATATATATTTATATAAGGATAAAAATATAGAATGCATATTACCTGTAATAAATAATAATTTATATGCAGATATGATGTGTTATAAGGAAGGGATACTTTATGATTATCATACCATTATAGGAGATAATGATTCGTTAGATAAATATGTAAATTCAATAAAACTATACAATGTGAATGATTATAAAAACAATGAATTAGATACAAAAGTTATTGGTACAGTAAAATATAATATATTTAATAATATTAAAAATAAAGTAGCTATAACAACTTATAAAGGATTAATAATAAATGATAAAGAAATAAATTTATTCAAAAAAGATGTATATGATAATAAATTAAGTGCTTTTGTAAACAATTATTATATAATTGCTGATTATGAAAAAAAATATACATTTAACTATTTTTATGTAGTTAATTTGGATACTAAAAAAATAAAAAAAATAGAATCAAAAGAAGATATTTCATATGATTCTTATATTCAGGGTATAGTTGATAATAAGATTTATTTATATGATAAAGATAATGAAAATCAATATGAAATTGATATAGAAAAAAATATAATAAAAATAGTATCTAATGATAATTATATAAAATATTTTACTAACAATAAATGGGAAAAAATGAATAAAACTAAAGCTAATAAAGAAATATATTTTAACTTTGAAACTCTTGATAATAATTTTACCAGTTATGATTATGTAGAAGAAGTAGATAATTATTATTATTTGTTTAAAAAAGAAGGAATATCATATAAGTTATATAGAGTAGATAAAGAAAATACTAATATTTATAAATATATTATAGATGTTCCAACAACAAATATTTATTATAATGATAATTATTTATATTATGTATATAAAAATAAATTATTTTATTATAGTGATAGTACAGGATTAAAAACAATATTAGAAAATAGTGAATTAGAATTTAATGATACCATAAAATATAATATATATTAAAAAACATATTTAAAATAATATGTTTTTTTGATATAATGTAGTTAGTATTTAAGGAGGTACTTATGAAAACAATATTAACAGGAGATAGACCAACAGGTAAATTACACTTAGGTCATTATTTTGGTTCATTAGAAAATAGAGTAAAGATGCAATATGACTATGATACTTATATACTTATTGCAGATGTTCAAGCTTTAACAGATAATTTTAATAATCCAGAAAAAGTTAGAGAAAATGTAAAAGAACTTGCATTAGATTATTTAGCTGCAGGAATAGATCCAAAACAATGTCATATTTATATACAGTCTCTAATACCTGAAGTAGCAGAACTTACAGTATATTTTTCTAATTTAGTGTCAGTACCTAGACTTTATAGAAATCCAACTACTAAACACGAAGTGATGCAAAAGAAAGAATTGTTTGGTAACGAAGGAGAAGGAATTACTTATGGTTTCTTAGGATATCCAGTAAGTCAAGCAGCAGATATTGCCTGTGTTAATGGAAATATAGTTCCTGTTGGAGACGATCAATTGCCTCATATAGAGCAAACAAGAGAAATAGTTAGAAAATTTAATAATATATATGGAGAAACATTTAATGTTCCTGAACCAGTATTAAGTTCTAATCCAAGAATAAAAGGATTAGATGGTAATGAAAAGATGAGTAAATCACTTAATAACTGTATATATCTTTCTGATGATGAAGAAACAGTTACTAAGAAAGTAATGAGTGCGGTTACTGATCCAAATAAAATGAGAAAAGATGATCCAGCTAACCCAGAAGTATGTATGGTTTATTATTATCACAAACTTATTAAAAATCCAAATATAGCTGCAGTTTGTAGTGAATGTAAAAATGGAGAAAGAGGTTGTGTATTCTGTAAAAAAGAACTTGCAAGACAAATTAGTGAATTCTTAAAACCTATGCAAGAAAGAAGAAAATATTATGAAGATAGACCAGAAGAAGTAGAAAGAATATTAAAAGAAGGTACTATGGCAACTAAGAGAAAAGCAGAAGAAGTAATGAGAAGAGTACGTAAAAATATGAAATTAGATTATTTTGAGTAAAATAGTAATAAAAAGTCATTAAAATAATATATTTTTATTGACTTTTTTTAGTTTTTTTAGTATTATTTTAGTTGGTACATTTTATATCCCACATTTAGTGAGTTTTGGGAAGACTTACTATTTGTAAAGGAGAAAGGAAAATATATATGAAAAATACATATATGCAAAAAAAAGAAACAGTAGAACGTAATTGGTACGTTATAGATGCTGAAGGAGTTAATTTAGGTCGTTTAGCAACTAGAGTAGCTGATGTTTTACGTGGTAAGCATAAACCAACTTATACACCACATATTGATTGTGGAGACTTCGTAATAGTTGTTAATGCTTCTAAAGTTAATCTAACAGGAAATAAATTAAATGATAAAATTTATTACAACCATTCAGGTTATACTGGAGGATTAAGAGAAAGAACTGCAAAAGAAATGAGAGAAAATTATCCAGTTGAGATGATTGAGAGAGCTGTTAAAGGTATGATTCCTCATACTAGATTAGGACGTCAAGTAGCTAAAAAATTATTCGTTTATGAGGGTGCAGAACATCCACATATGGCACAAAAGCCAGTAGAAATGAAAATTAAATAGGAGGGTTTTAAATGGCAAAAGTATTTATAGGAACAGGTAGAAGAAAATCTTCAGTAGCTCAAGTTAAAATGACTGCTGGAAAAGGGAAAATAACTGTTAATGGTGTAGATGTTAATGAATTTATGCCATATGCAACTTATGTTATGGATTTAAAACAACCTTTAGTAGCTACAAATAATGAAAACACTTTCGATATCGAAGTTAAAGTTTCTGGTGGAGGAGCTTCTGGACAAACTGGAGCAATCCGTTTAGGAATTACTAGAGCTTTACTTGAATATGATAAAGCTAACGAAGGAAACGAAGATAGTTATAGAGCAATCTTAAAGAAAGCTGGATTCGTTACTCGTGATTCAAGAGCTAAAGAAAGAAAGAAACCAGGATTAAAAGCAGCACGTCGTGCACCTCAATTCTCAAAACGTTAAGAATTACTTATTTCAATGTTTCAAAAGTCCGTATTTACGGGCTTTTTTGCTGCAATAAAATATGAAAATTGAGCTTATTTTGATCTAAAGATAACACACAGCATACATACAGCATACACGATATTGTGCAAATACTTATAAAATCTAGAAGCTAGTCGTTCTCGCAATCTAATTTTTTGCATATTTGTGATATAATAAAACTGAACAACAAATAGTAATTTGTTAAGGAGTTGAGATACATGAAAAAGAAAAAATTATTATATGCAATATTATGTGCTTTAGGTGGAGGAATTATAGGCTTTTTTGCTAATCATTTAACTGAATGGTATGGTTGTGTATTATTTGGTCTTGGTGTAGCATTAATGGTTTACTCAATTATCAATTTAAATAAATAAGTTGCAAATTATTAAACTCTCAGGTTCTGTCCTGTTAATTTTAAAACAAATAATATAAAATTGTTTTTGAAAAGAGGGATAATTATGAATCAAGAAAAAATTGGAAAGTTCATATCAGAACTTCGTAAAGAAGAAAACTTAACACAGGAACAACTTGCAGAAAAACTAGGTGTTACGAGTAAATCAATTAGTCGTTGGGAAAATGGGAGAACAATGCCAGATGTTTCATTATTTGAACCATTATGTAAAGAATTAAATATAACGATTAATGAATTCCTAAGTGGAGAAAAGATTGATAAGAAAGACTATCAAGATAAATTTGAAGAAAATGTTATAAATACAATTAACTATGCTAACAAAAAATTAGACACTTCAAGATATCAAATAGGAATTTTTTTATTAGTAGTAGGATTTTTAGTAATTCTGACTGCGATTGCAATATTTCCATCAGAAAGTAGTTGGAGTTCAATCTATTCTTGTTGTGGTTTGATAATATCACTAATTGGATTTGCAAAGATTGTAAGAAAAGTTAGTTATTCAAAAAGATTATTTTTAAATTATGGATTTTTCCTTTTGTTTGCATCTTTGTTATTTACTTTAGATTATCTAAATGTAAAACTAAATGATGAAGCACCTATGTTTTCAAAAGTTACAACAACAATAGATACGACAATTTATTATGACACTCCATTTTATGATGTATTTAGATGTAACAAAGATTTAGATAATGAATATTGGGTTATTGAACCAAACAAGAAACATAATAACGATTCAATAATGAATTATTGCAAATAACAAATTACAATTTAT
>JAFXHG010000021.1 GCA_017536505.1 Bacilli bacterium | reverse complement strand
GTAGCAGCAAATCCATCAAATTTAGGAGATCCAGCAACAATAGATAATTCATCAAATCCAACAATAAGTGGATTAAACGCTAAGTTTACAGCACCAAATCAAAGTGTAACATATACATTTTATGCAAGAAATACAGGAGAGTTTTTAGCATACCTAAACTACATAACATTTACAAATGTAGAGGGAACAAACAGCAATAAAGTATGTACAGCTAGTGATGGAACAAGTCAAGCATTAGTAGATCAAGCATGTAATGGAATAAGTATGAGTGTAAAAGTAGGGACTTTAGAAGCAGTATCAACAAGTCAAAGTAGTATACAAAATCATACTTTAGCAACAAATACAAGTGAAGTAGTAACAGTAACAATAAGTTATGCAGAAAATGCAGCATTAGCAGATGGAGCATTTAATGTATCATTTGGAGATGTGAGTTTAATATATTCATCAATAAATGATTATGTTGCCCCAGAAACTCCAGAAGAAACAACACCTGTTTGTACATTAACAGATAATGATTCAGATGGAGTAGCTAGTTTAAGTGATGTGGTAACCTGTGGAACAGAAAACTTTTATGTGATGGATAACAAAAATAATGAAGTAACAATGTTGTCAATGTATAATTTAAATGTTGGAGATAATGTATATCCTGATGCTCCAATAGGAATACAAAATGAAAATGTTTTTGGATGGAAGGAAGGTTATGAACAATATGGTAGTGTAGGATTTTCTACAACTCTATATTGGGACTCAAGTAGTTATTCGAAGTTTGTATTTGGTGAAAGTTCAGATATAATATATCCATACGTAACTTCATATGAAAGATATTTAAAAGAAACTGTAAAAGTAACTAGCGCAATAGCAACCTTAGTGAGTTATGAACAGTTGGAGGATTTAAATTGTACAGGTTCTACTTGTTCTAATGAACCAAGTTGGGTATATTCAACAAGTTATTGGACAGGTTCTGCTGACAATTCTAATCTTGTGTGGAGAGTGCTTTCTTTTGGAATGCTTGGTGGAGCATCACCTAATGATAATTCAGATGCTGGTATGGGTGTTCGTCCTGTTGTAACTATCTCAACATCTGAAATAGGATAATATTTATAAAATTCAATTATATTAATTGAATTTTTCTTTTACTTTTTATATAATTAAAGTGGTGATAATATGAAGGTAACAATACTTGGTACAGGAGCCTATGGTTTAGCTCTATCAAAAGTACTTGTAGAAAATAAAAATGAAGTAGTTATGTGGACTACTTTTGAAGAAGAAAAAAAAGAATTATTAGAAACTAAAAAAAGTTCTAAATTAAAAGGATTTAGATTAGATGATAATGTAGTTATTACTACTAATTTGGAAGAAGCAATAAGGGATAGTAGATTAATTGTTATAGCTATTCCAACTGCTTTTGTAACTGATGTATGTAAAAACTTAAAAAAATATATTAAGTCTAATCAACATATTTGTATAGCTAGTAAGGGTATTGAGCAAGGAACTTGTTTGTTTATTCATGATATGGTTAAAAAACAAATTAAAACTAAATTTATAGGAGCTATATCTGGACCTAGTTTTGCTGTTGATTTGGTTAAAGGTGTTCCTGTTGGTTTAGCAGTTGCATCTAAAGCAAAAAGAACATTAAATGTAATAAGAGATGCTTTTTTAAATGATAGGTTTAAACTTTATCCAACTAATGATATAGTAGGTATAGAAGTGTGTGGTGCTATTAAAAATATAATCGCAATTGCTTCAGGAATGATAGATGGTATGGGATATCCTATCTCAACTCAGGCACTTTTAATAACTCAAGCTCTTCATGATATAGAATCTATAATATATGGATTAGGTGGATCAAAAAGAACTATATTAAGTTTTGCTGGGTTTGGAGATATTTTACTTACTTGTACTAGTGAAAAGAGTAGAAATTATTCATTTGGTAAATTAATGGGTTCTGGTGCTTCAATAGAAGAAATTGATGAATATAAGAATAAAATAACTGTAGAAGGTTTATATACATTAAAAAGTATATATAAGTTAATAAATAATAAAAAGATAGATATACCTACAATAAATATAATATATGATATAGTATTTAAAGGTGAAAGAAAAGAAAAATTAATAGAATATCTTATGATTTGACAAAATAATAATTTTATACTATAATACAACTGTATTTTGAACACAAAGAGGGGTATTATGGATATAAGGGTAAAAAATGTAATAAATATATTTACTATAATAGATGGTAAAATACATTTATTGTTAAATAAAAATAATTTAATAGAAATAGAATGTTTAGATGAAATAAATTTAGTTAATAATGAATATATTTATAAAAATATAGATATAAAAGAATTAAATTTAAAACAGTGTTATACATTTAGTAAAAAAGAAGAAAATAAATTAGAGTTAACAGTGTTATATATTGATATTATCAATAAAGATAATATTAAATTAAATGATAAATTTAATTTTAGAGAATTAGATAAGTTAGATAAAGAAAATATTTATATAAATAAAAGTATAGAATGTTTGAAGAAGGAATTAATTTTAAATAGTACTATAAAAAAACTATATCCAAAAGAATTTGTATTACCTGAAATACAAAAAATATATGAAGATTTATTAGATAAAAAATATGATCGAAGAAATTTTAGAAAAAAATTAATTAAATTAGATGTTATAGAGGATTTAGATAAAATTAGTTCAAATAAAACTGGTAGGCCAGCTAAACTTTATAGATTTAAAGAAATAAAAGAAGATAAGGTATTGTTTTAGGAGGGATTTATATGACTAAATGGGGAGTAAGATCAATGGTTTGGTATGTATTCATACTTATAGTAGCATTCTGTGTATCATTATATTACTACATGCAATTTATAAATGATCCTAGTGTACAGAGAATATTTTTCTAAAAAGAAGTGATTTTTCATTTCTTTTTTCTTTTTTTGTTGTATTTATTCTAAAAAATGGTATAATTAAATAGTAAAGAAAGTAGGGGAACTTATGAAAAATAAATTAATATTTAGAATTTTAGGTGCTTTAGCATCTGCATTAATTATAGTATCTGTTTTTATACCTTTTGTAAGTGTAACAGGATATACTACAAGTTTATGGGAAAGTTTTGAATTAACAAATTCATTATATTTACCTATTATGATAATTGTATTTGGGGCAATAGGGGTAATTTTCTTTGCTTTAAATATTAAAACTGAATTTGCTTATATGAGTACAGGAGCTATTTTGTTTTTTCTTATAATGCAAACTATAGATATCTTAAATCAAAATCTTTTTAAGACTTTAAGCATTGGATATTATTTCTTAGCTTTAGGAGCAATACTAACAGGAATAATGGCATTTTTAACTAATTTAAAATCAAAGAATAAACAAGAAAAACAAGAAACTGTTTTACAGGCAACAGAACCTTCTATGTTAGATCAAATAGATAAGTTATATAATGAGCAAACTTCTGTTCAAAATGAAATATCACCAATGCAAACAGTTGATAATTTGGTACAACCAATACCAGTACAATCAATTGAAACAATTGCTCCAGTACAACCAATTGAGCAAGCAATTCCAATAGTTGAAGAACAATCAATACCAGAAGTAACTCCAGTACAACAAGTTTCTACTATGGAAACAGTTCAACCACAACAAATTGAGCAAGAACCAGTTCAGTCTATTCCAGTAGAGCCACTAAATCCAGTAATACAAGAATTTGCTCAACCAATAAACCCAACTGTTCAAGAATTTACAAATCAAGAATCAGTACAAAATCCAGTTGTTCAAGAATTTACAACACAAGAACCAATACAAAATCAAACTATAGAAAATTTTGAACCTCAAACAAATATGCAACCAGTAATAGAACAACCTATTAGTGAACCTGTAGTTGAGCTTTTACCAGAAGAAAATGAACCTCAACCAGTAAATCCAGTAATACAAGAATTTACAAACCCAGGATCAGTTGAGCCTCAATCAAATACAAATTCTTTAGATATATTTGGTCAATAAATAATGAAAAGTTAATTAACAACTTTTCTTTTTTTTAAATATGTTATATAATTATGTTGGAGGTAATTATGAATAAAGAAAGTAAAATAACATTAAATAATCTAATATACTCATTATTATTTTTAGTTATAGGAATAATGCTTTTAAATAAAACAGAGGATATAATAACTATAGTATCAAAAGCAATTGGTTCAGTATTAATATTAATAGGTATAATTAAGGCTATAATATATATTTATATGAAAGGTAAAATAGGAGATTACAGTACTTCTAAATTAGTAATGGCGCTTATGTTTATATGCCTTGGAATTCTTTTTGTTTTGTTTTCGAGTACATTAAGTTTTTCTATTAGAATTATATTAGGTTTATGGGTATTATTTTCAGGTGTTAATAGAATAATATTTGCAATATCTGTTAAGTCTATGGATAAAAAAGGTTTCTTAGTATATTTAATAACAGCTCTTTTAATGAGTATATTAGGTGTATTATTAGTATCTGGAGTATTTGATCAAATAATAGGAATTATTATAATTGTATATGCTATAATGGAAATTGTTGATTATATTTATTTCAAAGTAAAAAATAAAAATTATGAAGAAGTAAATGTAAATGTTAAATCTTCGAAAAAGGATAAAAAAATAAAGAGATTAAAAAAAGGAAAAGTAGTAGATGCTATTATAGAAGAGGATAAATAAAATATTGACAAAAAGTGTCAATATTTTTTTAATTTATAATAAATTTTATAAGTAAACTATTAATATATGATATAATAAAATAAAATAGGAGGAATAAATATGAAAAATAAAGGATTCACATTAATATAACTATTATCAGTAATAGTAATATTAGCAATTATAGCATTAATCGAAACTCCAATAGTACTAAATATAATAGAAGATGCTAGAGAAGAAAGTAAT
>JAFXHG010000005.1 GCA_017536505.1 Bacilli bacterium | reverse complement strand
CTGAACATTTTTAACTTGACATTCCCTTTACATCTATTTGACATTGCTTTACATTGTGAAATGTAAAATAATGTAAAGTAATAATGATAACATTGTAAACGTAAAATGTAAAGCTAAAAGATGTAAATAATCGAAATATTTTATTGACATTTTTACAATTATTTGATAATATTATATATGACAAGAGGAGAAATAGCAAGAAGATTTTTAAATAAGTCAAAATTCTTATTAGATAGTATAACAATTATTTATAAAATCATACATGAATAAACAATTGTTGTAGTACCTAATAAGGTACTAGAAAGAAGGTTTATTTATGTTGAAAAACAAAGAACAAGAAGAAGTTAAGAAAGGAGAATTTGATTTAAAAGAATCTTTTGTGTTATGGAAACAAAAGTCTAAACAAGGAACAGATTATTTAAAAGGTGCAACAGCCTTAGATGAACATGAAAATAGTATTGGTTTAGTTGGATTTTATAACACTAATAAAAAGAATCCAAAAGAACCAGATATTAGAATTTATAGTTTAAATGATGAAGGAAATCAAGATAAAGAAGTTTGTGATTTATGGGAAACAGTATCTAAAAATGAAAAAAGATATTTAACTGGAAGTACAGATGATAAAGAAAAGATTATAGCGTTTTATACAGAAGAACAAAACAAGGAAGGTACAAGACCATATATCAGAGCATACTATAAAAACTAAAATATTGGAGGTATATTATGGTTAAACTATCAAGAGGTGGAATATGTTATAACTTAGAGGTGACACCATTTTTTATAACAGAAAAGTACGAAAATAGAAAAGTAACATTTAATTTTTCATCTGATTTTTATAAAACTAAATTTATGAATCAGATTGAAGAACATAGAGAAAAAATAAATGAATCATTGTCTAAAAGATTTGGATTAGTGGTAATTAATCCTATTTTAGCTGATATTGTATTATATTCTAAAATTGAAAGTAGAGGTTTTTATTTATTAATTGATGATGAGGAGTATAAATGTCTAAGCAGCATAAAATTAAATGGCGTGAATCAGATACAAAGGAATTAAATAGAGTTGTTAAGAATTTTAACGCTAAATTAAATAGATTAGCTAAATCAAGTGATAATGTTATTTTACCAGAAAAGGTAAAAGTATCAGAATTAAAGAAATTAATAAATACAAGACAAGACCTACAAAGAGAAATTAATATGTTAAAAAGATTCTCTAAAAAAGGTAGTGAACAAGCTGTTGTGATAGAAGGTAATGAAAATAACCTTACTATCACAAAATGGCAAAAGACCGAAATGAATAGACGTGTAGGTATAATAAATCGAAAGAGAAAAGAAAGATTTGATTTATTAAAAGATTTAGATGTTTATTCAAGAGGTGAAAGTTTAGGATATAAAAAAGGTGATATAGGTATGGGAAGAACAGCAGAACATACTTTAAAACCAATGAACGCATTTACAAGGTCAATGGATAAAGCTGATTTAAAACAGAAATGGAAAGCTATTATGAAAGAATCACCTTCTGATTTTTTCAAAGAAAGTGATTTTAGATTAAAAGAAAATTATATAAATACAATATTGAGAAATTATAATGAACAAGATGTAGTAGATGTAATTAGTGCTATTGAAAATATGGATATAAAAGATTTTATAATTAAATTTTCTCAAGAGCAAGATGTATTTGATTGGAACTATCCAGATGAAGAAAAATATCAACAATACTTATCAACATTAAAATCAATATGGATACCGAATAAATAGGAGGATTAGACAATGGGTACTTTTGTAGCTGACTTTGAAACAACAACTAATTTAGAAGATTGTAGAGTTTGGGCGTTTGCTTTGTGTGAAGTTGGAAACGAAAGTAACACAATAGTAGGGACAACAATAGATGAGTTTATGAAATGGTGTAAAGATTCTAAAGAGAATCATAAAATATTTTTTCATAATTTAAAATTTGACGGTCAATTTATAATGAGCTATTTATTTAGAAATGGTTTTATACATACTACAGAACAAGTTGACAGAGCAACAAACACATTTAATACATTAATAACTAATGACGGTTTATATTATCAAATAGAGGTTATATTTGTTAAGAAGGGTAAAAGAGTAAATAAAGTAACATTTCAAGATTCATTAAAATTAATACCTTTATCAGTTGATGATATAGCTAAAAGTTTTAAAATGGATATATGTAAATTAAAAATAGATTATTCATCACATAATAATCTTCCGGTTGGGTCATCTTTAACTTTTGAGGAGGAAGAATATATTAAGCATGATGTTAAAATAGTGGCTAGAGCAATAGATTATTTTTATTCTCAAGGATTAAATAAAATGACAATTGGAAGTTGTGCATTAAATGAATATAAACAATTAATATTTAAAAAGAATTTTAATAAATTTTTTCCTACTCCAAAAGTAGATTATCATAATGACGTTAAACAATCGTATAGAGGTGGATTTACATATTTAAATCCAAAATTTAGAGAAAAGAAAGTTGGTAGAGGTTTAGTATTAGATGTAAATAGTCTTTATCCTTCTGTTATGTATGATTCATTATTACCTTTTGGAATACCAATATTTTTTAAAGGCAAATATGAATATGATAATATATATCCTTTATATACACAAATGATAAGATGTAGTTTTGAGCTAAAAAAGGGTAAAATACCAACTATTCAAATAAAACATTGTTATGATTTTGTATCTAATGAATATTTAGAATCTTCAAATGATTTAGAGGTAGTTTTATGTCTTAATAGTGTTGATTTAAAATTATTCTTAGAACATTATGATGTATATAATCTGGAATATATTTCTGGTTGGAAATTTAAAGCTACACAAGGATTATTTACTGATTATATAGACAAATGGTCTAATAATAAAATAAACGCTAAAAAAGAGGGAAATCATGGATTATATTTAATATCTAAGTTATTTTTAAATAGTTTATATGGTAAATTTGGTACAGATATTAAAGTTAGAAATAAAATACCATATTTAGGTGAAGACGGTATTATACATTTTAAAGATAGTGATGTACAATATCGTGACGGAGTTTATATAGCTATGGCTAGTTTTATAACAAGTTATGCAAGACTTAAAACAATCTCATCAGCTCAAAGAATAACAGATAATTATAATTCTGGTAAATGTAGGGCTGAATTTGTATATGCTGATACTGATAGTCTACACATAGTTTTAAATGATGAAGATGAAGAAGATTTTTTAAAGAATTGTGAATTAGATATTCACCCTACTAAATTAGGAGCGTGGGATAATGAATCTAAATTTATATCAGCTAAGTTTTTAAGACAGAAATGTTATATAGAAAAAGAGATTATTGATGAAGATAGTTATTTAAAAGGTGTAAAAGGTGAATTTGATTATCTATATTCAAAGGATTCTAAAGGATTTTATAAACTTAAAATTACTGTGTCTGGTATGCCTAAAAGTTGTTATCCTTATGTTAATTTTAATAACTTTAAAATTGGAGCTAGTTATAAAGGTAAAATGAGTCCTAAAATGACTCAAGGAGGAGTAGTATTATCTGATATTGATTTTACTATTAAAGCGTGATAAAATATAAAGCATGAGAGATAACATTAATTAAGTGTACTGGAATCTATTATGACCAATAGTGAAGAGCTACATAATAGAAAATTGGGATTATTGGTAACCTACAGTATATATTAGTGTCTATCTCTCTTTTTATTTAAAGAAGGTGATTAAATGAAAAATACGTCTATATTTTGGGATATAAAAAGAACTCTAACACATAATATACTAATTAATGTTATTGTGGGTAATAGAGGTGGTGGTAAATCTTTTGGTTGTAAAGAATTAGCTATAGATAACTTTATAAAGAAAAAAGAACAGTTTGGATATATCAGAAGATATAAAGATGATTTAAAAGAGCCAATGAATCAATTTTTTAAAGATATAGAATATAAATATCCAGATTATCAATTTAAAACAGATTCTAAATATTTTTATATAAGATTAAAACCTTCCGACCCAGAGGAGAAATGGAGTGAAAATGATATAGCCGGATATGGATTCACTTTATCAACAGCTAATAACAAGAAATCTATTTCTTATCCTAATGTAACATTACTTATATATGATGAGTTTTTAATAGATAAAGGAAATCAAAGATACTTGTCTAATGAGCCAGTAGCATTATTAAATTTATATGAAACAGTAGCAAGACCTGGAACAAATCACCCTAGAGTATTATTATTTATGTTAGCTAATGCTTTATCTATAACTAATCCATATTTTCTATATTGGGATTTAAAAATGCCTACAAAGAAGGATAAAAATAATAAATGGATATGGAAACACCCTACAAGACCTATATTAGTTGAAGATGTAAGAAATGAAGATTTTATTGAAGTAAAGAAAAATACTGAATTTGGAAGACTAATTGAAGGAACAACATATTCTGATTATTCAATAGAAAATAAATTCTTATTAGATAATGATACTTTTGTAGAAAAAAGAACATCTAATTCAAGATACTATTTTACATTTAATTATCAAGATAATACTTTATCTGTATGGATAGACTATAAAGAAGGTAAAATGTATGTATCAAAAGATATAGACCCTACATATCCATTAGTTTACTCAACTACAATGAAAGACCATAAACCTAATACAATGTTACTTAAAAATATAAGCAGAAACTTACATTTTAAAAGATTTATAGAAAATTATAAACTTGGAAATGTACGTTTTGAAAGTATAAATATAAAAAATATATGTTATGAGGTAATAAAAATAACAATGAACTAAAAATATAAACATAAGCACGAACTTTAACAAATGTCAATAGAAATATTGACATTTTTTTATTTTTAGATATAATTAGGTTGAATAGTATGAAAGAAGGGATTTTATGAGTGATTTAATCACACTAATTAGTACAAATGGCATAGGTGTAGTATGTGTGGCTTATTTAATATATTTTCAATCTACTACAATGAAAGAAATGTTGACTACACTAGGTAGTATTAATGAACGCTTAACAATTATTGAAAATAATATGTCTAAAGAAAAAGAGGTGTAGAATATATGGAAAAATTTATGTATGTTAGTCCATATATGAGAATTACACAAGGTTATTTAATGGGTAGTCACGTTGGTAGTTATGCTATAGATGACGGAGGTAGTGATTCTGGAAAAGATTATATTATTGCTCCATACTCTGGAACAGTAAAACAAATCTATCCTCAATATGAAAATGAAGTATTTTATGAATCTGATAATCCAGTAGAATTTGCTGATGGTACTGTTGATTATGCAACTACTATGTTTTTACATCAAGATTCACCAATGGCTTATGATATGCACGTAGGTAAACATTATAATCAAGGTGAAAAGATTTATATTGAAGGTGGAAGATATAAAGGTAAAAATGGTGTATTTGCTACTCATTTACACGTTGAATTTGCTAGAGGTAAATATCAAGATTGGTATAAAAATAGTTGTGGTTATTACTCTTTACCTAATGCTAAGAAACCGGAAGATTGTTGTTTTATAGATGATACATACCATATTTTATATAATTATGGTTATAATTTTAAAAATGTTAAAGATTGTGAATATAAATTAGGAAACTATAAAACACTATATAATATGAATGTTAGACGTGGAGCGTCTATTGATAGTGGTATTAAGAAAGTAAAGGAACTAACAGAAGACGGTAAAAGAAACGCTACATCATATATACCAGATGATAATGCTGTATATAAAAAAGGTACAATTTTTACAGCTAAAGTAATTAGCAAACAAGGAAATTATGTATGGGCTAAGAGTCCAAGTGGTTATATATGCTTAAAAGATAATAAAATGGAATATTGTAAAAAGCTATGATAAGAGGACAAAGATTATTTGATAGTCAAGGGAATGAAGTTTGTTTATTTCCTTTGGAATATATGTATATTTCTAATGGACCCCATAATTTAAAGGCTATCGACTTTTTAGGTTGGAATGCAGAAGGTAGAGTTTACGATTGTGAATGTTATGCTCCATTCTCTGGTAGTGTTGTATATACTGGAAATGACCATAATATGATTTATTGGAGTAATTCACCAGTACGTTTTGCTGACGGTACATTAGATTATGCTACTATTTTAGTAGCTCACTCTATGACATCACCACCAAGCGTAGGAACTTCATTTACACAAGGTGATTTATGGTATCATACTGGAAATTATGGACAATCAAGTGGTGACCATTTACACATGGAAGTCGCAAAAGGCCACGTTATGTGGGATAGTAGTACATGGACCAATTTAGATAGTCCATACGATATGTGGAATATGATGAGCGTAAATGATACTACTAGAGTTAATGATTTAGGCTATAATTGGAGATTATACAACTTACAATGGATAGCAAGAGATGATTATTTAAATCAATCTGAAATGGAAAACAACGCTACTATAATTATTAATTATTATAGAAGTATTGGATTAGAAGATAGAACAATCGCAGCAATACTGGGAAATATGCAATCAGAATCTACTTTATCACCTATTTTAAATGAGAGAGGTGGTGGAGGTGGTTATGGTTTAGTACAATGGACACCTAAAAGTGATTTAATTAATGCTTGTAATACTTTAGGTTTATCACCATATACAAGTGGTGACGTACAGATACAAGTAATTATACAAGAAATAACTGGACCTCAAAGTGTTAGACAATGGTACACTACACAAGGATTTATAAGTAATTATTATAATTCTGGAGCTACTTCTGATATGGTTGGAATAAGTGGTGATGATTTTTTACATAATACTATGAACTGGCCACCAGAAAAATTAGCTATTATGTTTATGGCTGGGTATGAAAGACCAAGCTATAACCCACTAATAAATCACTATATACAAAGACAAGCAAACGCAAGAAGTTGGTTTAATTTTATGAGTGGTGTAACACCACCAACACCAGAAAATAGAAGAAAAAGAGGTTATAATTTCGTACTATTTAATAGAAGAAGGAGATTTAGAAATGGACAAACAAGGTTTTTTAGATAAATTAAAAGCTGTTGGAACAAGTGAAGATGAAGTTGAAAGAAGAACTATTTTATCAGAGCTAACAGATGAAATATCAAGGGTATATGATGAAAATTCAAGTTTAAGTGAATCTAATAAAAGTTATATTGATGATAATGAAAAATTAAGGAGTGCTAATATGCAACTATTTTTACAAGTAGGAGCTAATAAGACTCAAGAAGAAATAAAAGAAAATATAACTGGTGTAAAAGATGATACACCAGAGCCAAGAAAATTTGAAGATTTATTTAATAAAGAAGGAGGATTGAAATAATATGAATATAACTGAAATTATGAATACTATACGTGATAACGCAAGTGAAATGTATAGACAAAGAATACCGGAGGCAACTCAAAATAATATTGAAAGTGTGCAAGAGTCAATGTGTGACCCTAACAACGCTGTAGTAGTAAATGAATTTATGAACACATTACTTAATATGATTATTAAACAAGTGATTCACGCTAAACTATTCTCAAACCCTTTAAAAGCTCTAAAGAAAGGTAAAAAACCATTAGGAGATACAATAGAAGAAATCTATAACAACTTTATCAAAGCTGAAGTATATGACCAAACTGGAGCAAACCTATTACAAAGAAAACTACCAGATACTAAAACAGTATTCCATAGAATGAATAGACAAGATAAATATAAAGTAACAGTAAGTCCAGAAGAATTATTTAAAGCGTTCTCAAGTTGGGATAGACTACAAACATATATAGGTAATATCATTAACACATTATATAACTCAAGTGAGTTAGATGAATTTGTATTAACTAAACAGCTTTTAAAACAAGCATATGATAATAAAGCTATTAAAGTTGTAGACGTACCAGACCCATTATTAGGTGATACAGAAGGAAAGCAATTCATTAGAATTGTAAAAACTGTATCTGGTGATATGGTATTCCCTAATTCAAATAATAACGCATATTTAACAGCTCAAGATAAAGATGACAAACCTATTATTACATTCTCAAGAAAAAATGAACAAGTATTAATTATTGATAATCCTACTAATGTAAGTGTTGATATTAATGTACTTGCTAGTATTTTTAATATGAGCGTAGCTGAATTTAATGATACTAAAAAGATTGTAATTGACGCATTTCCAGACCCAGACGTTAGAGCTGCTTTAGTAGATGAGGCATTTTTCCAAATCTATGATGATTTATTTATGTTTAAACGTTGGGAAAATCCAGAAGGATTATATGACAATTACTACTTACACGTATGGCAAACTTTAGCTTATTCGCCTCTAGTAAATGCTGTAATTTTCAAGGTACAAGGAAGTGACCAAGATGAAGATGCTTTAGTAGAGGAATTTGATGTAACTCTATCAGCTCCAACTGGTGTAAGTTTATCAAATAAAAATACTAAAGTAGAAGAAGGAACTTTTTATTCAACAAAATTAAAAGGTATTAAATCTGGAGATACTGTAGCTGTAACAATGGGAATTGAAACGGTTGAAGAAGTAGAAACACCTATAGATATAACTGATACAGCTTATGATTCTACAACTAAAACTGTAACAGTAGACATTGTAACAGATGATATAACTATTACTGTAACAAGAGCTTAATATAAAGGTGGTGGAACAATCCACCACCTATTTTTATAGGAAAGGAAGGTATTTATGAACGGAAGAATATCACCTCTACCACATTGGGTATTAACTAACTATCAAAGTGCTTTTTATGATTCTGAATCTGGAACAGTTTTACAAGCTATGGCTAGAATTTACCCAAAGATAGAGGAATTAATAACTGATTATAATGATTATGTTAAACAAATAGATAAAATAATTAAAGATTTTCAATCTGGAATTATAAAAGATTTTGAATGTTTTAAAAATTGTATTATAACAACAATGACAGAATATATTGAATCTATTGATTTAAAGATGAGCGTACAAGATTCAATGATAACAAATAAATTTGAAGAACAAGATGAAAAAATAAATAACGCTATAGATTATATGAAAAATAATATTATAGAAACAGCTACAAGTGTAATAAATCAAGCTATTGAAAATGGTGAATTAAATGTTAGTTTTGAATATAATCCAACAACAGAAGAATTAAATTTCATTGTTACAAGGGAAGGTGATGAATAATGAATCAAGAAGTTAAAATAATTAATGGTTATAAAGTAAAAGATGAAAAAGCCAGAAATGATATAAATGTAATTAATACAGATAATCCATATTATGATGAAATAACATATAAAAAAGAAAGACACTATGATACAGATTGTTATATAACAACAATACCATTAAATGATAATAATAATGTTCAAATTAATCCTTTTATTGGATCTAGTAATACCAAAAGTCCTACAGAATACGCAAGAGATAATTATACAACATTGACTATTAATGCATCAGCAGGTATAAGAGATTTAGATACAGATGATGTTGAAAATCCTTCTGTAATTTCAAACGGAGAAATCATCAAACAAAATGATATGGTAGGAAAAAATATTAGTCATTATGCTTTATATGTGGGTATAAAAGCAGATAGAAGTATAAGTGAATATCCAATTTATAATACGACTGCTCAGCAAATGTTAAATGACGGTATTATTCAAGCCTTTCACTCTTATTTTAAATTAGTAGAAAATGGAACTGCAGTTGATTTAACAGATGTAACTTACGGTGACGGAACATCTGCAACAGGTAATCTTTCACCAAGACAAGCAATTGGTATAAAATCAGATAAAACAATTATTATCATTACTTGTGACGGAAGAACAGCAGAAAATAAAGGGTTATATAATACAGATTTACAACAATTATTAATTGATAAAGGTTGTGTAAATGCTTGGAATCTTGACGGCGGTGGTTCTTCATCAACAAGTATTAAAGGTATTAAAATAAATAGAAATATAGATGATGACGGTACAGTAGATAGAGTTATAAAATATACATTAAATGTTAAAAAAGAAAACAATCTAAATGAAATCATTTTAAAGGCTTTTTCTAAGATTGGAGAAGTTAAACAAGATTTATTGCAACAAATACTTACAGATGTTATTAAAAATGGAAGTGAAAATCTTACAAGTAAAGATGTTGATGATTTAGTTGGTAAAATATATGTAGGTTATGGTAATAATCTAACAAACATACCAATAACAACATCAGGATATTTTGTAAATATTCCTCATTTTGACGAAAATAGTAATGATAGATATAATATACAATTTTATTTTGTTAGAGATTCACAAAGATATTATTCAAGAGTTATGGTAAATGGCAATTTTACCGAATGGTGTCAATTAACTAATGATGTAAAGGTGTTTTATAATAGTGGAGGTAATCAACTAATAAGTGCAGATGATACATATGAAAAATTACATTTTATATCAACATCTGTAGGTCAATCACAAACTAATATAATTAATGTTGATACTACATCTATTGATACAGATAATACAAACTATAAACAATTTAAAGTAAATAAAGTAGGTTTTATAAAAATAGAAGCTATAATTAATTTAGTACCTAAATCAAGTGACGGTGATAGATATTTAAGAATTTCAAGAAATAATTCTAGCTTAGAACAAATTAGGTATTATTGTGAAACAGATAAAGCAGTAGCACTTCATATTATAGCATTTATTAAAAATGATGATGTTGATAATGTTTATAGTGTAGAATTACAAGGTAAACAAAGTGATGTAATTTTAAAAACAAGAATATTTGCTGAAACAAAATAGGAGGTAATTATGGAAAATTATAATAAATATAATGAATCTTTAGATATAGATTGTAGTTGTAATAAACCAAAACCTAAAGTTAAAAAAGCAAAAGATGATTGTTGTTGTGGAGGTATTAATTTACCTTCACATGACAATGAAATAGAAATTTTAATTAGACAACTTAAAAAAGAAGTTAATGAACTAATGAAAAATACTAATAAAAAATTGTTATGTCAAGATAAAAAGATTGCTGAAACAATGTTATATATTAAAAATAATTTATCTAATTCTTTACGAATTTTATTAAATTCAATGTTAGAATCTGGTGAATTAGATGAATTAATTACAAATATAATTACTGATAGTCAAGCTCTATTACAAAATCAAATTAATGAATTAAAAACTAGAGTAACATCTAATGAAAATAATATATTAGAATTATTTAATCAAATTTCATCACTTGGAGCAGCTACACAAAGTTTAACTGATAAAGTTGATAATTTAGAATTAAAGCAAGATAAATTGGTTGTATTTGGTGATAGTTGGAGTGATTTAGATGTTAGTGACGCTATATGGTCTACAACTTTAGCAAGTGAATTAAATTTAACTTTATTTAATTATGCTAAAGATTCTGCTGGATTTGTTGAGCCTTCTACAAACTTAATAAGTACACAAATAGATACATTTATAAATAGTGATGTAGTAAAAGAAAGTGTTAAATATATTGTTGTTATGGGTGGAATTAATGATTATAACAACTCTGTAACAGCTTATAATCTTTATGAAGAAATTAAAACATGTTTAGATAGATTACAATTAACTTGTCCTAACTCTAAAATATTATATGTATCAAATTGTAAATACCCTTATACTAAACATCAATTAGATTACTGGTATCAAGTACATAATGCTGTATTAAAGTATAATTCTTTAAATCTAACTAATAAAATTGGTTTACCATTATTTAACGCAAGTTTATTCCATTTAACGCAAGTTGGTCAAATTTGGTTATGTAAAAACATTAACGCTTGTTTAACTGGTGGTGAATTATTAACATACTTAGATACAAGAACTTTTGAAGATAGTAATGTTAAAATAGAATATACAACAGTACCATTAACTAATAACAGTGTTATGATTACAACTTCACTTTATTTAAAACAAAGTTTAGTTGATTCATATGTATTTAACATAGCTGACGAAGGTATTAGTTATGGTGGTGAAACTGGTTTATTTGGTTGTGTTGGTACTAACTTTAAAAATGTGGTATGTGATACAACATCAAACTCAATAACTTTTGGATTTAGTAGTCAAACTTATCAAGGTGCATACTATTATTTAAATCAAGTAATATATACACCTACCACATAGGAGGTAATTTATGAATAATCAAAATATTACAAAGGTATACCTTTTGCGTGTACCTTTGGAAAATGATTATAAAAATACATTGTACTTTGCTAATGCTCAAGCTCAACAAACATATTTTCAAAGTAAAATTGTAAAAAGCTATACTGATTTTTCATATCAAAGAAAAGATGATATTATTAGAATCCCAGATATATATGATAATGTTTATAATTGTAATTATGTAATGTATCAAAATAGTGCTTATAATAATAAATGGTTTTACGCTTTTATAGATGATATGACATATATTAGTGACGGAAGAACTGATATTCATATAGAAACAGATGTAATACAAACTTGGTTATTTGATTATACTGTTAAATCATCTTTTATTGAACGTGAACATGTATCTGATGATACCATAGGTCTACATACAGTACCAGAAAATTTAGAACTTGGTGAAGTTATACAAGTTGAAAATCCAACTGAATTATTTATGTATGGAAGTAGTTGTTATATATGTATCGCTTGTACAGAAGTAGCGTCTAATATACCAGATGTAGATGACGCAAGAAATTATAACGGTATTTATTCTGGTTTATATTATATGTTATTTAATGATTCAGAAGACGCAAGTAATTTTTTACATGGTATTGATAGTTTAGGAAAAGCTGATTCTATTGATAGTATATTTTTAATTCCTACTAGATTCCAATTCTCCTCAACATGGTATCAAGCAAGTATAGGAGAATATAGTTTTGATTTTGCTATGTTAGAAGAATCAACAGCTGAAACTGTATTAGCTGATAACCAAGCGTGTACAAGACCAAATAAAATATGAAATAACTATAGTCCACGTAATAATAAATTATTTACTTATCCCTATAATTATTTTTATGTTTCTAATCACGTTGGAAGTGATATCACATTTAGATATGAAGATTTTGCTAATAGTAGTCCATTATTTAGAATAATTGGAGCAATTACACCCGGTTGTTCTATAAAATGTGTACCTTTAAATTATAAAAATACTACTGATACAGTTAATTCAATGTATTCTTATAATTATGGTATTGTTGGTGGTAAATATCCTATTTGTTCATGGAATAGTGATGTTTATACAAACTGGCTAACACAAAATGGTGTAAATATTGGTTTAGACCTTGTATCATCTGGAGCTAGTTTAATAACTGGTGGTGTTGCTGCTTATATGTCTGGAGGTCTTTTAGGTGGTGGAGAAATGATGAGTGGAGCTATGGGTATTGCTAATACACTAGCTCAAGTATATCAACATTCATTAATTCCAGACCAAGCTAGAGGAAATACTAATTCTGGTGATGTAACATTCTCGTCTAAAATGTTAGAATTTACAGCTTATAAGATGAGTATTAGAAATGAATATTGTGAAATAATCGACTCATATTTTGATATGTTTGGTTATAAAGTAAATACAGTAAAAGTACCTAATAAAGCTCATAGAAGTAATTACTGGTATACTAAGTGTATTGATGTATCAATAGACGGTAATATACCTCAAAATGATATGAGAAAAATTAAAGATTGTTATAATAACGGAATAAGATTCTGGAGAAATGCAAGTAATATTGAAGACTATTCTGTTAGTAACAGTATAGTTTAGGAGGTGTAAAATATGTTTGATGATTCAAGATTATTAGGTTATAAAAGTTTTAGTAAAAGATTAAATGATAGAGTCTTAACTGATTATTATTTAAGACTTATGTTAATAGCAAGAGCTTTATTTAAGTGGGAGAATCTACCGAACGGACTAGATGAAAAATGGATTGAAAGATATTTATTTAGTGAAGGAGCGTGTATGTTCTATAAAGACCCAAAATTAGGTTATATGGTTGCTCAAATTGGAGAAACTGGACCATTAAATTATTATGATGAGCCAACAACAATTTTTCCTTATGCTACTAATTATTTATATGAAGGTCCAACACTAACTAATAATGTTAATGCTGTTATAATAAGAAATAATGATGAGATGTTACCAACAGCTCCAACAATTCAATTATACGCTTATAAACTAACTAATATTGAAAGAACAATAGATACTAATATATTAGCTCAAAAGATACCTACTGTTGTAAAATGTACTGATAGACAAAGATTATCTTTTAAAAATGCTATTAATCAAAGAAATGATAATGAACCAGTTATTTACTCTGATAAAGGTATGAATACAGAAGATATAACAACATTAGATATAAAAGCTCCTATTGTATTTGATAAATTACAGATACAGAAACACGCTGTCTGGAATGAATGTATGACATACTTAGGAATTAATAATGCTAATATGGATAAAAGAGAAAGATTAGTTGATGATGAAGTACAAGCAAATAATGAGCAAGTACAAGCTAGTGAAGATATATTCCTAAAAGCTCGTCAAAAGGCTTGTGAGGAAATAAATAGAATATTTGGAACAAATATATCAGTTAAGCGTAGAAACTTGTCTAAAGACGTGCTAGAGCGTATGGAGAGCTTAGAAAAAGATGCTAATGATGTGGAGGTTGATTTTGAATGAATATAATTCCAGCTCACTATACAGAAGTATTAATTAATTTATTAAATAATCCTTTAGCTAAAAGTGAAATTGATAAAGCTATGTCTACTTATCCTCTATATAAATCTAAATCTAAAGAGGAATATATACCAGTATACATACCAACACGTGAAGAATTAAATAATAAAATATTAAATTATTATGAATATCGTGAGATAGGTTTTGAAACTTTTGGTAGATTCTTAAATGAGTTAGAAACAGCTTTAGTTGAAATTATGCCATATTACAATCAATTATATTTTAGTGCTGACCAAGATTTTAATATAACTTATAACGTAGATTATAAAAGAACTATTGATAGAGATAAACAAGGAACAAACAACGTAGAAACAGCTCAAAATTCAACTACTACATCATCAGCTACAGATTCAACAACTACTAATTCAACTTTAAACTCTTATGGTAAAAATATAGATTCTAAAACACCTCAAGGAAATTTAGATATTACAGCTCAAAATATGGATAATGTTAGTTATGCTGATAATGTTAATTGGAATAAAAATACCTCATCAGATACAGCTACATCAACTGGTAATACTTCAACAACTGGTAATAATTCAACAACTGGTAACACTTCTGGAAATGATACAGAACAAGAATCAACTATAGAAACAACAAAAGGTAACTTTGGTGTAGTATCAGCTCAAGATTTGGTTATAAAATATAGAGATACAATTTTAAATATAGACCAGATGATTATAAATGACCCTAGAATACAAGAATTATTTATGATGATATATTAATGTTTCACGTGAAACATAAAAAGACTCTATTTATTAGGGCCTTTTTCTTTATTATTGATATATTCTAATATTTTATGATATTTACTAGCATAGAATACTAATTCCTCAATTAATTCTTCTTTGCTTAACTTATTAGCATAAGACCTTGTAAAATCTTCATAAGTTGGTGATTCCATAAATAACCTCCAATAATTTTTAATTAGAGTATTATCTATTTAATGAACTTTTATACATCTATGTAATTATCTAAATTTTCATCTTTATTAGCTCCAGTTAACATTTCACGTAATTTCTTTACATTACATACAAATCCAATTTCTTTTTTACAAAAATCAATGTATTTTAATACTTCTGGTATTCTCTCTAAATCACGCTTTAACCATTTATTCTCATTATGTAATCTGGTATTAGCATTTATTAAATTTCTATTAGTTTTTACTTCACCGTTATATAATTTATTAAGATTATATAATTGCCTTTTTAATTTCCTTATATCCTCTTTTAAACTCTTAATACTTTCTTCTTTACTCATAAATTTTCTAAACCTACCTTTTTACATAATTTCTCTAATATATGATATTTTAATGATTCGATAATATATTCTACTGTTAAATAATTTTTACATTCAAAATGAATAACTTGTTCAAACCAATAACTAGGTATTTCTACTTTTATATCAATATGAAATACACCTATTATTTCTCTTAAATCCTTATACATAACAAGAAATTTTATATTCTTACTTTTAGAATTTAAAATCTTATTTAATTCTTCTAATTGTTCTTCAATATCTTCTTTATTAAAATCAAGTATGTTATCTTTAATCACTCTTTATCACTTCCTTTTAGTTCTTTAATTCTATTTTCAGTATATTCTTCACTAAACTCTCCAAAAGTTATATACATATTGTATAAATCAGTTTCTAACCTTTTTATGATATTATTTAGTCTTTCTATTTCATCACAAGCATATCTTATAGCACCAACAAAATAATACACTTCTTCATTGTCTAAATACCCTTCAAGATTATCTCTCGTTCTTTTTAATTCTTCTAATGAATAAAAGTTTTTATTATGTTCTATCACTCTTTATCACGTCCTTGTAATGTTCTTAAAATATAACCCTTATCTAAATTAGAATTATTTACCACATACCTTTCTAT
The DNA here is from genome assembly GCA_017536505.1 of Bacilli bacterium. GTDB lineage: Bacteria > Bacillota_I > Bacilli_A > RF39 > UBA660 > UMGS1613. The sequence continues at coordinate 1,464 of JAFXHG010000005.1, read as the reverse complement.
TCTTTTTAATCTTTCTTGAAGTTCTTTATTTTCTTCTACAAGTTGGTCGTTTTCTTCAAATTTTCTTTTAATATATTCTATTGTTTCGTCAGAAATGATATTATGAACTCTACATTTTAAATCTATCAAAGTTGCAATTACAAGTCCTTTCATTCTTTATCATCTTCTTTCATTGATTCTTTATATTCTTTAATTTTATCAACCATATATTTATATTCAAAATTACCATATTCTAAAAAATCACATATTATTTTTCTAACATAATAATCATCTAAAGAATATTCCTCAATATTATTTAATTCATATTTCAATTTACTTAAAATACCCTCAATAAAATAATTTTCAAATACTTTCATCTTGCTAGATAATCTTTTATTTTCCTCTCTTAAATAAATATTTTTACTCTATAAATTATTGTATTTATCAATATCAATAACAACATAATCTTTTAAATTTTCTTTCATTTTATTTCCTCCAATTTCTAATAATTTATATACTTTTGACATTTAACATCTTGAAAATTAATATCATAACAGCTTTTAAACTTCTGTAGATTTATGTAATTGTATGTAAGTAATACAATTAATACAAACAATAAACCTCCGCTTATAAAAGCTAATAAACCTAAAATATCATCTTCCATTTCATCACCTCCTTAATTCCTAGTAGATATGATTTAAGGTATCACAGAGCTATAAAATAACTACTGTAATACCTTTGGTGATTATCTATTATATTATATTTATCTTAGCTCTATCTTGTGAGCGTCTATTAGACCTTTCAAATAGTTTTTAACTTTACCGGGTATATTCTTACCATATCTTAATAAAACTAAATCAGAATATAAGTCTTTCATTTCCATTGAATATTCCATAGCTCTATCATGTTTTATTGTAACCTCAACATTGTATAATTCTTCTATTTTCTCACATTGTTTCAATACCTCTTGGTGTGATTCTTTCATTAAATCACTTATTTCTTCATTTGATAAATTTATTACTTTCATTCAACTCCTCCTAATCAATTATATATTTTAATTCTCTTATTGTATTATCATTAAATTTATAAGTCTTATATAAATGTGTATGATTATTTATAACTCTAGTTTTGGTATTAATACATCTATTTTCATCTTCCATAGGATACCAACCCATAAAATAATATCTTCCATTTACCTTTTCATACATTTCAAATCTTTCCATAATATCTACCTCTTATTTATCAGAGCTAGTAAATTCTAGCTCTGATGTTAATTATTTAAAATCAATTTCTAATGAATCAAATATGTACTCATCTTCAAACCAGATAAAGTCGTTTAAATCAGTTTCATCTACACCTTCATAGAACACATCTTCTAATAAGTACATAAAATCATCTTGCTTGTTATTTTGCTCTATTATCTTTAATGTTTCTAAAGCACCTCCCCAACTCTCTAATTTTAATGTTTCAAACTTTGTTATTTCT
>JAFXHG010000020.1 GCA_017536505.1 Bacilli bacterium | reverse complement strand
GGAACATATAAAACAAGTAAAACCTGATTATATATGTATACCAGGTGATATAACTGATAAATCTTATATTAAAGATGAAAAATATTTTATAGATTGGTTAAAGAAATTATCTAAAATCTGTAAAGTAATAATTTCTATAGGAAATCATGAATTCTATATAGATAAACATAAAGATATATATGGTTTAAACAAGCTATTAATAAATAAAATTTCTAATATTAATAATTTATATTTATTAGATAATAAAAAGGTAATTATAGATAATATTAATTTTATAGGACTTACTATTCCTATAGAATATTATAAAGAAACATATAAATCAGATGATTTTTCTAAATATGTAGATAAATTAAAAACATATAAAAAGTATTATAATATTTTGTTATGCCATTCTCCATTAAATATTTCTAATTCAAATATTTTAAAAGATAGAAATATAAACTTAATACTATGTGGACACATGCATGGTGGAGTAGTTCCTAAATTTATGAGAAATATATTTAAAAATAAAGGATTGATAAGTCCAAATAAAAGATTATTTCCTAAAGTTGCTTATGGTTATCTAAAGGTAGAAAAAACAGATATTATAATATCTTCTGGTATTAGAGTTACTCCTTTTAAATTTATAAACAAATTTTTTAAACCTGAAATAGTAAAGATTAATATATAAAAAAAGAAGCATTGCTTCTTTTTTAATAATAAAAATAATAATCGTTGAAAAATTCAGACCACATAAGTAGACCAGCCATAGAGTTAAATAATGTGAAAACTAAAAATACAATTGATAAAACTAATCCTGTGATTGCTTTTCCTTTATTTATTGTAGATTTTAATCCTTTAGAACTAAATATAATACCACATATACTTACAGGATATCCAAATAAAGGTATTAACCAAGCTGCTATAGAAACAAGACCTAATATAAATCCAACAACTGCATTTTTATCTGTTTTATCATTAGGTTTTATTGCGTTGTTAACAGCAACCCCACAATTTAAACAAACATTTTGTTCTTCATTTAACTTTTTTCCACAATTTCTACAGAATTTTTCCATACAACTTCCTCCTTACAATTAAAGTATATCATAAAAAAATATTTAGTACAAATAATCAATAAAACATTTATTTTTTTTTATATTTGTAGTAAAATGGAATAGTAAGGTGGGGTACTATGGGACTTTTTGATAAATTTAAAAATATATTTAAAAAAGAAGAAAAAGAAGATGTACAAGCTTTTGATAAAGGACTAGAAAAAACTAGAAAAGAATTTGTCAATAAAATAGGAATTCTTAATAATAAATATAAAAAAGTTAGTAATGAATATTTTGATGAATTAGAAGAAATTCTTATCATGTCTGATATAGGCGTTAACACTGTTATGAATTTTATTGATAGATTAAAAAGAAGAGTAAAAAAAGAAAATATTATTAATAGTGAAGATTTAAAAGAAATAATTATAGATGAAATGTTTATAATATACGTCAATAATGAAATAGTAATAAATAAAATAAATTATAGTGAAGAAGGACCTACTGTTATACTTTTTGTAGGAGTTAATGGAGTAGGAAAAACTACTACTATTGGTAAAATAGCTTATAAACTAAAAAATGAAGGTAAAAAGGTTATGATGATAGCTGGAGATACTTTTAGAGCAGGAGCAATAGAACAATTAATAGAATGGGGAAATCGTACTGACTGTAGAGTTGTATTTAGTGAATCTAAAGATCCTTCAAGTGTAGTTTATGATGGATTAAAAAATGCTATTGATGAAAATTACGATGTAGTTTTAATAGATACAGCTGGTAGACTTCAAAATAAAGTTAACCTTATGAATGAATTAGAAAAAATGAATAAGGTTATAGGTAAGTTTATACCAAATGCTCCTCATGAAACATTATTAGTAATAGATGCAACTACTGGACAAAATGGTATTAGTCAAGCTAAAAGTTTTAAGGAAATAACAAATATAACAGGAATAGCTTTAACAAAACTAGACGGAACTGCTAAAGGTGGTATAGTACTTGCTATAAAAGAGGATGTAAATATTCCAGTTAAGTTTGTTGGACTTGGAGAAAAAGAAAAAGATTTAAGAACCTTTGATATAGAAAAATATATATATGGATTATTTAAAGATATGTAGGAGGATATATGAAAGAAAATAGAGGAATGAGTACAAAAATTGTAGATTTAAAGGAATATAGATCTGATGAAGTTGGTTTACTTGTACAAGCTGTTTTAACAGAACTTGCAATAATATTTGGTGTTATTGTTGTTATGAGTGATGCTTTTATGCCAGCTTTTTATGCAATTCTTAGTATGACTATGTTTACAATGGCTTATAATAATGTTAAATTTTTTAAGAAAAGATATATGACATCTGTTTATGTAATAGTTGGTTTATTTGTAGCTATTACAACTATAGTGGAGTATATATTTTAATGGATTTAAGATATTCTTATCTTTTTGATTATTATGGTGAATTATTTACAGATAAACAAAAAGAATATTTTACAGATTATTATTTTAATAATTTAACTTTACAAGAAATAGCTGACAACAATAATGTTAGTCGTAATGCGGTTCATAAAAATATAAAAGATATATTGAGTAAATTAGATTATTATGAAGAAAAGTTAAATTTATATAACAATAAGAAAAAAATAGAAAAATTAATAGAAAATATAGATGTTGATATAAAAAACAAGATAGAAGAATTAATATAGGGTGATAATATGTTTGGTAAAATAGTGTATATTAGCGATAGTGTAGCGCATATTGCAATACCTGATGGTACTCCAGTAAATATGGATTTAATGAATTTACATGTAGTATTTGAAGATGGAGAAAGAAGAGTTCTTGGAGAAGTAGAGGATGTTTCTGAAAAAGAAATTAAAGTACATTTTTTAGGTGTTATAGAAGATGGAAAATTTGTAGGTGGAGTTCTTAGAAAGCCAACTCTTGAAGCTAATATTAGAATGGTTACAGAAGAAGAATTAAACTTAATAACTGGTCTTGAATCAGAAGGTATGTTTAAATTAGGTGTTAGCCCTCTTTATAATGATAAACCTATTTATGTAGATATAAATGAAATATGTAGTAATCATTTAGCTATATTTGGTAATACAGGTAGTGGTAAATCATATGGTGTAGCTAGTTTTATACAAAGTCTATTTTATAGTGAAAAATTTAGTCCATATAGAGCTAACTATATGATTTTTGATGCATATGGTGAATATCATAATGCATTTGAAAGATTAAGTGAGGTTAATCCTAATTACCAATTTAAATATTATACAACTAATAAAAATGATAAGAATGGAGAGCTTTTATCTATACCACTATGGTTACTTGATATAGATGATTTTGCTTTATTACTTCAAGCAGAAAAACATTCTCAATTACAAATAATAGAAAAAATGATAAAACTTGCTCGTATTATTTCTTTGGATTCAGAAGATGCTATTAAATATAAAAATCATTTAATAGCTAAAGCAATACTTGATACATTATATACAAATCAAACAGCTGCTAGTAAAAGAAATGATATATTTACAATAATGGCAGGATGTCAAACCGAACAGTTTAATTTAGAAGCTCCTGTTCAAGGTATTGGATACGTAAGAAAACTTAGAGAATGTTTCACAATTGATAGAAGTGGTGAATTTACTGAAAGTGTTTTAATTACTCAGTATATTACAAGTTTTATAGATGATTCTTTAGATAACTATGAAGCACCTAATGATCATGCTTTTAATTTGGATATATTACAAAAAGCACTTGATTTTACTTTAATAAGTGATGGATTTTTAAGAAATGAAAAATTATATGATGAAGCTATTACTTTAAAAGTTAGACTTCATTCAATTGCTATTAGTGAAAATGGAGTATTTTTTAATTATCCAAATTATGTAGATCTAAATGGCTATATAGCTAGTTTAGTAGCTAAAAATAATAGAAAATCACAAATAATAAATTTCAACTTAGAAGATACAGATGATAGACTTTCCAAAACAATAGTTAAAATATATTCTAAAATGTTATTTACATTTACTAAGCATTTACAAAATCGTGGTGCTATTCCTTTTCATATTTTATTAGAGGAATCTCACAGATATGTACAAAGTGATAGTGATAACTTTTTGCTTGGATATAATATATTTGAAAGAATTGCTAAGGAGGGAAGAAAGTTTGGTTTGATACTAAATTTAGTATCACAAAGACCGGTTGAACTTTCAGAAACAGTTATCTCACAAATTAGTAATTTCTTAATATTTAAAATGACACATCCAAGAGATTTGGAATATATAAAGAAAATGTTACCAAATATGAGTGCAGAAATAATGGAAAAACAAAAAAGTTTGCAACCGGGAATGTGTGTTGCTTTTGGTAGAGCATTTAAGGTACCTATGATAATAAAAATGCCACTTCCTAATCCAGCACCTCATTCAAGTAATGTAAATGTAGTAAGTGTTTGGCAAGGTAGATAGAAATATCTACCTTGTCTATATAAGAAAGAGAGTAGTATGAAAAAAATATTTTTAATTTTAATAACCTTTTTAATATTTATAAATGTAAAAGCACTTGATTTAGGTTTAAATTCAAAATATGTATATGTTTATAATGATACGTTAGATAGAACAATGTATGAATTAAATTCTAATGAAGAGGTTAAAGTAGCTAGTATGACTAAAATTATGACAGCTATCATAGTTATAGAAAACAATAAAGATTTAGATAGAGAAATAACTATTGAAGATTCTGATTTAAGAGATATGTATGAATATACTACTACAGGATTTCAAGCAGGACATAAAGTAACTATAAGAGAATTACTTTATGGAATTCTTCTTAGAAGTGGTTCAGATGCAGTTAATGCAGCTGTTAGAGTAACTACTGATACTGAAGAAGAGTTCTTTGATTTAATGAATCAAAAAGTAAAAGAACTAAATTTAAAAAATACTTATTTTTCTAATGCCATAGGTAAAGATGAAGATAATTATTCAAGTGTTCATGATATAGCTAAAATTATGGAATATTGTTTAAAAAATAAAACTTTTAAAGAAATAATTTCAACACCAATGCATTATATAGAAAGATTAGATATACAAATAAATGGGCCTTTATATAAAAAAGATATAAAGTATGGTATAGATTTATCTTTAATAAATGGAAGTAAAAATGGTTATACAAGTTTAGCTAAATACTCTTTAGTATCATATGGAGAAAAAGATGGAATAACATATATAGTTGTTACTGATTATGCAGATAATAATAAAAATCTGTTTTTAGACAATTCAAAGATATATCAACATTTCTTTAATAATTATGGATATAAAGATTATAATATTAATTTTAATATTGATATAGAAAATAGTTTAGAGGAAAAATATAATGTAGATATTAATACTTCAGTTTATTTAGAAAATGATTATGATGAATCACTATTAAATTATAAATATAATGGTAAAGATAAAATAACTTATTTAAATAAAAAAGGAAGTAAATTAGGTAGTGTTTCTATTTATTATGATGATGAATTAATTAGTACAGTAGATATAAAATTAAATAAAGATATAGAATATGAAACTAAAGCCTATACATTACCTATATTTGTTATAATAATAGTAATTATTATTTTAACTTTTATAGTACTAAAAAAAATATTAAAGAAAAAGAAAAAATATAATAAATCTAAATCAAAAACAAATTATGTAAAAGTTAAAACTGTTTCAAAAGAACAAGTAAAAAAAGATGTAAGTAAAGAAATAGAAAATTTTATAAAAGAAGAAAATAGTGATGAAAAAAAATTAAAAATATTAAAAAGTACTATAGATATTAATTTGTTCTTTGATACTTTAAAATATATGGATAATATAGACAAAGAACAATTAGAAAAAGATTTAATAGATAGATGCTTTGAGAATATAAATTTTAAAGATATAGAAGAATTAAAAGATTTATATACAAAGCTTAAACTTTATAAAGATAAGATGAATGAAAAAACTATTAAGTACTATAATAAATTATTTAAGTATTGTGTAGAAGAATATATAGGTGAAAATAAAAAAATAAATTAAAAAGATAGACAAAACTATCTTTTTTTTTATATAATAATAAATAGGTGATATAATGTTTGAAAATTTAGGAGATAGATTACAAAGCGCAGTTAATAAAATTAGAGGTTATGGAAAGATAACTGAAGACAACATTAGTGAAGTAACTAGAGAAATTAGACTTGCTTTGTTAGAAGCAGATGTTAATTATAAAGTTGTAAAAGAGTTTATAAACAGTGTTAAAGAAAAAGCTTTGGGTGAAGAAGTTACTAAAAGTCTTAAACCAGGAGAACAATTTGTTAAAATATTAAAAGATGAATTAGTAGAATTATTAGGTGGAGAAAAGGCAGATTTATATACAAATGGTAATCCAAGTATACTTATGCTTGTTGGTTTACAAGGAAGTGGAAAAACTACAACTATTGGTAAGCTTGCTTTATTACTTAGAAAAAAATATAAGAAAAATCCATTACTTGTTGCTTGTGATGTTTATAGACCTGCTGCTATTGATCAATTAAAAACAATAGGTAAGGAATTAAATATACCTGTATATGATGAAGGAAAAGGTAATCCTGTTGAAATAGTAAAGAATGCATTAAATTATGCTAAAGAAAATAAATATAATTATGTACTTATAGATACAGCCGGTAGACTTCATATTGATGAAGAACTTATGGATGAGTTGAAAAATATTAATAATGAAGTTAAACCTAACGAGATATTATTAGTGCTTGATAGTATGATGGGTCAAGATGCTGTTAATGTAATAGAGGGATTTAATAATGAATTACCTCTTACAGGAGCAATCTTAACAAAACTTGATGGAGATACTAGAGGTGGTGCTGCACTTTCTATTCGTCATTTAACTAATGTACCAATAAAATTTATAGGTGTCAGTGAAAAAATGGATGGGTTAGATGAATTCTATCCAGATAGAATGGCTACTCGTATACTTGGTATGGGAGATATCATGACTATGATAGAAAAAGCAGAACAAGTTATAGATCAAGATGAAGCTGAAAAAACAGCTAAGAAACTTGGTCAAGGAAAATTTGATTTAGAAGATTTTTTAAGTACTTTTAAACAAATAAAAAAAATGGGGCCATTAGAAAATTTACTTAAAATGATTCCAGGAGTACCAAAAGAACTTAAAGGAGTTAAAATAGATCCTAAAGATATGGCACATATAGAAGCTATAATACTTTCTATGACACCATATGAAAGAAAACATCCTGAATGTTTGAAAGCTTCAAGAAAACAAAGAATTGCTAAAGGATCTGCTCGTACAGTAGAAGAAGTTAATAGATTAATAAATCAATTTGAACAAATGAAAAAAATGATGAAAATGATGAAAAATGGAAAAATGAAAATGCCATTTTAATAGGAGTGAAGTATATGATAAACAAAAATGATTTAGAAGTAATAAAGAAAAATAGTATTGGTAACAATAAAAAAAGTGAATATAGTAAGCAAACTAAAAATATATCAAAAAAGACATTATCAATTTTATTAGCTGTTATATTATCATTATCAATTACTGCTTGTACAGAAATTGATACAACAAAAGAAATTTTTTATCCTTATTCAGAAATAACAGATATAGATTATTCTGAAGTGAATGAATATATAAATGATAATACATATGAGTTATTAATGATTTTAAAGGAAAATAATATTGATTTAAATGGTAATTCTACTGTAGAAGATTATAAAAAAATTAAAGAATTAAGTGAAGATGATTTAATAGTTTTATGTTTTTCATTAGGAACAAAAGAATGTGAAAAAATTGTTCAAGCATTTGGATATGAAAATTGGGATGAATTTTTAATACAAAACAACTACACAAATATTAAAGGTAAACCAGATTTTACACAATGGCAAGTTTCTGAATATAGAAAAATCAATAAAATTATGAATGAGGAAAAAACAAAATGAATATAGATGTAGTAAAAATAGATAATAAAGATTATTATATAGTTAATCAATTGAGTATAGATAGTAAAAAATATGTGTTTTTAGTTAATGAAAAAGATAATAAAGATATTATAATAAGAAAAATAATAAAAGAAAATGATAAAGAATTTTTAATAGGGCTAGAAAATGAAAAAGAGTTTGATTTAGTAATGAAAGAATATATTAATAAAAATTAAAATCTATTGTAAAAAGTAGATTTTTTTTGTATAATGGTATATAGAGTAGAAGAATAGTAAAGGAATGATTTGTGTGGATGCAATATTATTAGGAAATAAAACACTGTCTAAATTAAAACTGCCATCAAAAATAGAAGGAAGTTTCTTTTTAGAAGACCCTATAGTAGGGGATAATTTAATAAATATAGAAGCAGAAGATTCTAGGTGGGTATTAAAGAGTAATAGTGAAATAAAAATTTTGGATAAATATAATCAATTAGTTGATAAAGTTGTAATACAAGCTGATGATTATTATTTTGTTAATTACAAAAATGTTAATAAAATTGTTTATTTTACTAAATCCTATGATGATAGTTTTAAATTATATAAATTAAGCACAAATACTAGCTTAAGTATAGGGAAAAATAATACTTGCTCCATAATTTATAATAACATGTATATGCAAGATTCACACCTAACATTAAATTATGTAGATGGTAAATGGAGCTTGCAAGTAAATAATAATTCTTTTGTTTATTTAAATGAAGGTTTAATTTCTAAATCAAAAACAAATTTGGCTAATGGTGATTGTATTTTTGTATATGGATTAAAAATAATTGTATTAAATAGCCATATATTTATAAATAATCCTTCAAATCAAATAATAATAAATAATAATGTTTTAACACCAATTGAATATGATGTAAAAGAATATGAGTATGAAGAAGTAAAAGAAGAGGATTATTATAAAGATAGTGATTATTTCTTTAGTACTCCAAGACTTAGAAGGTTTATAGAAACATACGAACTTAATATAGCAAATCCACCACAAAAACAACAAGAACAAGAAATGCCTTTGTTACTTACACTTGGTCCTATGTTGACTATGGCTTTAATGTCTGTAATAACAGCTGTAAATAGTATAAGCAGAATAGTGTCTGGTCAAACAACTTTCGCTCAATCTTGGATGACTTTATTATCTCCGATTATTATGTTGGTATCAAGTTTATTGTGGCCTAATTTGATGAAAAGATATCAAAAGATACAAAGAAAAAAAATGGAAAAAATAAGGCAAGAAAAATATAATCAGTATTTAGAATCTAAAAGAGAAGAAATTAAGAAAGAAACAATAAATCAAACTTCCATATTAAAAGATAATTTGTTAGTTTTAAAAGAGTGCTATAACATAATTGTTAATAGAAAAAGAACATTATGGGAAAGAAAAATATCTCAAAAAGATTTTTTAACAATAAGAGTTGGAACTGGTGAAAAACCTTTAGATATGAATATCAAATTTAGTGAAGATGAATTTGTTATAGAAAAAGATGAATTGAAGGAAAAGGCATCTAAAATGGTTGCTGAAGCAAAAATGTTGCATAATGTTCCAATAAGCTATACTTTCTTTAAAAAGAAAGTAACTGCTATTATGGGAAAAAACAATATGACTACACCTTTTGTAGATAATATGCTTTTACAACTTATAACCTATCATAGTTTTGATGAATTAAAAATAGTTATACTAACCGATGAAAATAATAAATCAAGATGGAGTGTTTATAAAAAATTACCGCATTTATTTAGTAATGATAAAAGTGTTAGATTTTTTGCATCTACTTTTGAGGAATGTAAAAGTTTGAGTAGTTATCTAGAACAAGAGTTTTTAAAGAGATATTCTGGTAGTGAAGAAGGTATTGTTGAAAATGAAAGTGACAAGACTACATATACACCTTATTATTTAATACTTACGGATAATTATTTAAAAATAAGAAAATTAGGTATTTGTGATAGAATTTTAAAATCAAAAGAAGATGTTGGATTTGGGATGGCTATTATTGACGATAAACTATCTCATTTACCTGGCAAATGTGTTAATTTTATAACTTTAGATTCATCTTTTTGTGGAATCCTTAGAACTGCTGTAGATGATTATTATCAACAAACCTTTATCAATGAAATAGATTCAAATATTAATATGAAAAAATGTGTTGATGTTTTATCTAATATACCTATAGAATTTGAACAAGATTTAAGAAATTTACCTACAACTCTTAGTTTTTTAGAATTGTATGGAGTTGGAAAATTAGAACAATTAAATATTAGAAACAGGTGGAAATCAAATGATCCTACCAAAAGTCTAAAAGCTCCTTTAGGAGTAAATGATCAATCAAATACAATATATTTAGATTTACATGAAAAATTTCATGGTCCTCATGGACTTATAGCGGGTACAACAGGAAGTGGTAAATCTGAATTTATAATAACTTTTATATTATCTATGTGTGTAAATTATAGTCCGAATGAAGTTGCTTTTATATTAATAGATTATAAAGGTGGAGGATTAGCAGGTGCATTTGAAAACAAAAAAAATAATATAAGATTACCACATTTAGCTGGTACGATTACAAATTTGGATAAAAATGAATTAAATAGAACTTTAGTAAGTATTCAAAGTGAGTTAACTAGAAGACAAGAAAAATTTAATGAAGCTAGAGATTCGCTTGGTGAAAGTACTATGGATATATATAAGTATCAAAAATTATTTAAAGAAGGTAATTTGAAAGAACCAATGCCACATTTATTTATTATTTGTGATGAATTTGCTGAATTAAAAGCTCAACAACCAGATTTTATGGATAATTTAATTTCTGCCGCTCGTATTGGACGTTCTTTAGGCGTTCATTTGATACTTGCAACTCAGAAGCCAAGTGGTGTTGTTAATGATCAAATTTGGTCTAATACTAAATTTAGGGTGTGTTTGAAAGTGGCTGAACCTGGAGATAGTAATGAAGTTATAAAGTGTCCAGATGCAGCTGAAATAAAAAATGCTGGTAGATTCTATTTACAGGTTGGACAAAATGAAATATTTGTATTAGGGCAATCTGGATGGTGTGGAGCACCTTATTCTCCATCAGATGTGATAAAAAAAGATTATGACAGATCATTATCGTTTATAGATGATGGAGCAAATGTTATAAAAAATATTTCAGATGATACAGGTAAGAAAAAAAATTCAGCTGAAGGCGATGAGCTTTCTAATATATTAAAATACATTGCGTTATTAGCTCAAAAAGAAGGACTTAAAACAGAAAATCTTTGGTTAGATAGTATTCCAGGAAATCTAAGTTTAGGAGCTCTTATAAATAAGTATAATTTTAATGAAAATGAAGTAACAGCTATTATAGGAGAATATGATGATCCTTCAAATCAATATCAAAACATTTTAACTTTACCACTTAATCAAGAATCAAATACAATGGTTTATGGATTATCTGGTAGTAACAGAGAAATGTTTTTAAGAACACTTGTATATTCTACTAGTGCTTTATATAGTAGCCAAGATGTTAATTTCTATATATTTGATTTTGGTTCAGAAACATTTAGAATTTTTTCTAAAATACCTCACGTAGGTGATGTTGTATTTGCATCTGAAGCAGATAAAGTAGATAAATTAATGAAATTAATTGATGAGGAAATTATAGAAAGAAAAAAATTGTTTATTGATTATAACGGTGAATATTCCATATATTGTAGAAATAGTGGTAAAAAAGTGCCATTGTTTGTAGTTATTATAAATAATTATGATTCATTTAGAGAAACTTATAGTGCATATGAAGAATTATTACTAAAGTTAACAAGAGAAGGAAAAAGATATGGTATAATATTTATAATTTCTACTAGTAGTCAATCAGGAATATTTAGTAGTTTCTTAAAGAATTTTGATTATTCTTTCGCATTAGACATGAACTCAAAAGATGATTATATGGGAATTTTTGGAAAAATAGGTAATGTATATCCTGCTGATTTTCCAGGAAGAGGGTTATGTAAGGGCGATTTAGTTTATGAATTCCAAACAGCTAAGATATGTGATGATGATAATTTAGTAGAATTTATAAAAGAAAAGGCAAAAGTATTACAAAGCAATAATCCATATAAAGCTAAATGTATACCAGTATTACCTGATGTGTTAACATTTGATATGCTTTCAGAAAATTTAACAAGTTTAAAATCTATTCCTATAGGAATGGAAAAAGATTTATTAAAACCAAGTATATATAATTTTAAAACAAGTAAAGGTAATATTATTAGTTCTAATGATATTGAAAATTGTTATAACATAACATTTAATTTGTTAAAATCGTTTAGAGCTCTTGGTAATGTAATATCTGTTTTATTTGATTTTGAAAATGTGTTTGAAAAATTAAAACCATATGTAAATTCTTATTGTAATAGTGATTATGAAATTTTCTTTGATCAAATAATACAATATATAGATCAAAAAATAGTTAATACAAATTATAATATAATGTTATTCGTTGTCGGTGTTGACAAATTTAATGATACAATTAATTCAACGAAAATAGAAGCATTAATGAAAAAATTAAAATCTATGGAAAATAGTGGAATTATATTCATTGATAATGCATTTAATTTCAAAAAATTAGTGTTTGAAGCTTGGTATGATGAGATAGTCATTAATACAAATGGTATTTGGGTAGGCAATGGTGCTTCTGAACAAAATGCAATAAAGATGAATGAATACGATAGGAAATATATGGCAAAAATTAGTAATGATTTTGCTTGGTATTTTAAAAATGGTGAAGGAACTTTAATAAAATTGATAAATGGAGATGAAAAAAATGAAGAATAAAATATTGATTAATTTAATAGTTCCGGAATTAATGGAAGAATATGAATTATATATTCCAGTAAATGAAAGAATATCTAAAATTAAAGAATTAATCGTTAATTCTTTAAAAGATTTATCAGATAATAAATTTAATCCAACGAGAAAATATAATTTATTTGATCCAGATACTGGGGAAATATATGATAATGAAATGATAATTAGAGATTTAAATATAAAAAATTCGAAAGCAATAATTTTATTTTAAAATAAAATTATTGCTTGACAATTAAATAAAAAAATAATATACTTAATGTAGTATATTATATAATAATATGGAGTGGAAAGTTATGGAGGTAAGAAAATGGGAATATTTGGTAAAATGGGTTTAGGATATAAACCAGTAGAGATAAGAAATTTGCTTGAACAAATTGACAAAGCATATGAAAATCTTGGAGAAGCCATCATGGAAGGATGGCCAGCATTAAGTAATTTTTTAGGACTAGAGTGGGTAGGATCAGATGAAGTTGATTACGAAGCAGAACTTGCAAATAAAATACGAGCTATATATAAAGGTTATTCAGAAATTGCTAATGTATCGAAAAAAAATATAATACAAGCATATAATCGATGGGTAGAAATGCAAAACACTAATCGTATATCCGGAGGAACTGTAGGACAAGCAACTCGTGTATTTCATGAAATACTTTTTGCGCCTGTAAAAATGTTAAATATTGACGCAGTTGTTAAAGCACCAATTAGAGTATTTACTGAAAGTATGGATTTTGGATTAATGAATGGTGTAAATTCAGCAAACAATATAAACAACTCAATTTATAAATATGTTAATAATGTAATTGATAGAATTAATAAACTTTCCAATACTTTATCATCAGCAAATGGTTTTTTTGGAAGTCAATCTCAAGAAATAACTGGATATTTAAGAATGACTATGAATGTTTATAGAAAAATACAACTTCATCTTGAAGATTTACAAATTATCTTAAAAGATTTAATAAGAAAATATGTACAACAAAATGCTATGACTGCTCAAGCATTTAGTGCTGCTGGACAAGCTATAGCACAAGGGACAGTAGGAGCTGCTAGTAGTGGCGTTGCTGGTGCTGTTGGTGGAGTTTTTAGTGAAGGAGCTGTAAGTTCTGGAGGAACTGCTGGTGGCGACACACACACAGTTGGTGATGCCATATCTGATGTAGTTCCTGGCCCAGTTGGAGACATATTAGGTGGTGTAGCTGATGCAACTCTTGGTACAGTAGATTTTGTAAGTGATGTAGCTGGTGGCGCAGTTGATACAGTTGTCAATGCTGTTGATTCTATCTTTTAGAATTTAACATATAATAATAAAAGTAGGAACTCTTTAAACCTTTAATAATAAAGTATGAGATAAAAGAATAATTAAGTTTGGGAGAAAAAAATGAATATTAATGAAAAATATCTGCCAGTCGGAACAGTTGTGTTACTTAAAAATGCTAAAAAAAGAATAATGGTTACAGGTTTTGCGGCTACAGTCCCTGGATCTAATGGAAAAATTTATGATTATATAGCATGTTTATATCCTGAAGGTGTAATAAGCTCAGATAAAAATTTATTATTTGACCATGATCAGATAGATAAAATATATTATATGGGATATATAGATGATGAATGGAAGCAAACTGAAATAAAAATAAATGAAATATTACAAAAAAAGGCTAATACATACAATAATCAATCACAAACTGAAATAAATGAAAAAAATGAATCTTTACAAAATATGTTGAATATAAATGAGGATTTGTTTAATTAATGTTTTGGGTTTAGTTATTTTTAAATTAAAATCTATTGTAAAAAATAGATTTTTTTTGTATAATGATATATAGAGTAAGAGTGTAATAAAAAGGTGATATTTATGAAGGAAAATAAAGTTAATATTGATTTAATTGTCCCTGCTATAGGAAAAAGATATAATGTATTTATACCTGTTAATAAAACTGTTGGAGAAGTTATAGTTATTTTAAATAAGACTATAAATGAAATAATAGGGTGTTTTCCTATGAATAATACATTGGTATTGTTTAATGTAGTAGATAATGTTATTTATGATTATAAGATGGAAGTAATAAATTCTGGGATTGTGAATGGTTCGGTTTTAGCATTGATTTAGGTGATGATATGAAGATAATAGTAGAAAGTGAAAAAAATATAAATATAATAACACTACCTGAAAATATTTCTGGTAATTATTGGATTACCGATAATAACTTAAAAAATTTATTAAATATAGTAGAAGAAAATGGAAATTGGATTTTAAAGAGTAATGCAGATATAAAGATAAGTTCAAATGTTATTAAGGAAGATTTTGGTAGCATTGATTTTGAAGAATCTGATATATTAGTTGTTAATAAAATATATTATATAGCCAATATAGTAACAAAAGAAAAATATATATTATATACTTTACCTAGTTGTGAAAATTTTGAAAATTTAGTTATTGATTGGGTTAAAGTTAACAATATAACAATCGGTAGAGATAATAGTTGTGATATAAATATTAATAATATTTTATTTTCACAACAACAATTAGGAATAACTTATAATAAAGAAAATGGAGCAATATTATTAAAAAATTTATATCCAAATAACAAATTATTTGTTAATAATATTTGGTGTGATGAAGTATATATACAACCTGGAGATTCTATTTTTATAGGAGGAGTATTCATATATTATTTTGGTTCACTATTATTAGTAAGTAACAATAATAATATTATGCTTAATGCTCAAAAAGTAAATAAAAGAGTGATTAAAGAAAATCCAATTACTGATTATTCAGACTATGTAGATAAAGAAGTTTTGTTTTTTGATAAAACTAAATATTTTCAAAGACCACCAAGATTTAAGAGGCAAATAGAGAAAAAAATATTTAATATAGATCCACCAACACAAAAAGAAAAACAAGAAGAAACTCCGTTGATATTTACTATTGCTCCTATGCTTACAATGGGAATGATGAGTACAGTATCAGGGGTAACTGCACTTCAAAAAGTGTTAAGTGGGGAAAGTACTTTAAAGGAACAATTTTCATCATTATTGATGTGCGTATGTATGTTGATTGCTATGATAATTTTTCCCTTAGTTCAAAAGTTTTATAATAAAAGAAAAAAAATAGCAAGAGAAAAAGCAAGAGTAAAAAAATATAAAAAATATATTGATGATAAACATCAAGAAATAATAAAAGAAGTAAATTATCAAAAAGCTGTGTTATCTGAAAATAATTTACCTATTGAAAATGTAAGAGATGTTATTTTAGGTAAATCTCGTACTTTGTGGGAAAGAAAATTAGAACATACTGATTTTTTGGAACTTAGATTAGGTTTAGGTAATAAAATTCCTGATATTGAAATAAAATATCCAGAAGAACATTTTACTATGGAAGAAGATGATTTAAAGGATTTAATTACAGAAATAGTAAAAGATAATAAAGAAATAGAGAATGTACCTATAACTTTAAATTTTAGAAATCATAATAAAGTAGGTATAATAGGTCAAAAAAATATGATAAATAATTTTTTTGATAATTTGTTGTTACAAGTAATGGCATATCACGGATATGATATGCTAAGAATAGTTATTTTAACTAATGAAAAAAACAAAAAATATTGGGAAAAATATAAAAGTATACCGTTTTTATGGAATAACGATAAAAGTTTAAGATATTATGGAACTAACAAGGATGATATTAATAAAATTACTGGTTTTTTAATGGAAGAATACAATTATAGAAAAGAAACTAGTAGTGAAAATGGAGAAAAAATACAATTTAGCCCTTATTATATAGTTGTAACAGATGACATAGTTTCGTTAAAAAATAATTCATTCATTAGTGAAATATTAAAAAGTCAGATTAATTTGGGATATAGTATTATTATGAGTGATGATAAATTAAATTCTATACCAAATGAATGCAATATGTTTATAAATGTTGCAAAAGGATTAAGTGGTATATTTACTAATCAAATGACATCAGATAATCAAATCACTTTTAAACCTGATATAGTTAATTTTTCAATTAATAATTGCATTAGAAAAATAAGTAATATCCCAATGGATATTAATGGTGGTAAATTTGTGCTTCCTAAAAAATATGGTTTTTTAGAAATGTTTGATGTTGGAAATGTTAACCAATTAAATATAATTAATAAATGGAGGGAAAATGATATAATTAAATCATTGGAAACTCCTGTAGGTATAGATGAACAAGGTGAATTATTTAAATTAGATTTACATGAAAAATCTCATGGCCCACATGGACTTGTTGCCGGAATGACAGGTAGTGGTAAATCCGAATGGATAATAACATATATACTTTCAATGGCAGTAAATTATAGTCCTGAAGAAGTACAATTTGTTCTTATAGATTATAAAGGTGGAGGTTTAGCATTAACATTTGATAATAGAGAAACAGGTATAAAACTTCCTCATGTAGTGGGAACACTTACAAACCTTGATGTTGTTGAAATGAAAAGAAGTTTGGCAAGTATTAATAGTGAACTTAAAAGAAGACAAAATATGTTTAAGGAAGCTAGAGAAAAATTAAATGAAAGTAGTATGGATATTTATAAATATCAAGAACTATATAGAGCAGGTAAATTAGATGAACCTATGAGTCATTTATTTATAATAAGTGATGAATTTGCAGAGTTAAAAGCTCAACAACCAGATTTTATGGATGAATTAATTTCAACTGCTCGTATTGGCCGTTCTTTAGGTGTTCATTTGATACTCGCAACTCAAAAGCCAAGTGGTGTAGTTGATGATCAAATATGGAGTAACTCCAAATTTAGAGTATGTTTAAAAGTACAAGATAAAACAGATTCAAATGACATGTTAAAAAGACCGGAAGCAGCAATGCTTAAAGATACTGGTAGATTTTATCTTCAAGTAGGATATAATGAATTCTTTGCTTTAGGACAAAGTGCTTATGCAGGAATGCCTTATTATGAAAGTGACAAAAAAATTACTTTAGTAGATTCTACAATTGATTTTGTAGATGATATAGGCGCTATTATTAAAAAAGGAGATATCAAGAAAAAAAATACCCAATTTGTGCATAAAGGAGAAGAACTTCCTAATGTACTTAATTACATAATTGATACTGCAAAAACTCAAGAATTAAAAATAAAACCATTATGGTTAGGAAGTATTCCAAGTGTAATATATGTTGATAAATTAAAAGAAAAATATAATTATCAAAAAGAAAATTTTGTTTTAAATCCAATAGTTGGAGAGTATGATGAACCACATAGACAAAAACAAAATTTGCT
Organism: Bacilli bacterium; assembly: GCA_017536505.1. Lineage (GTDB taxonomy): Bacteria > Bacillota_I > Bacilli_A > RF39 > UBA660 > UMGS1613. The sequence continues at coordinate 11,514 of JAFXHG010000020.1, read as the reverse complement.
TACTGTACCATTAAGTAAAGAAGGAAATTTCTTGCTATATGGAGCTAGTGGAAGTGGTAAAGAATTATTTTTAACAACTTTACTTTATTCTTTGATAACTACATACACTCCAGAAGAATTAGGTATTTATATACTTGATTTTGGAACAGAAGTATTGAATAATTTTACTGATTGTTCTCATGTTGGAGATATAGTACATTCTGGAGAAGATGAAAAATTAGAAAATTTATTTAAATATATAAAATCTGAAATAGATTTTAGAAGAAAGAAATTTTTACAATTTAATGGTAGTTATGAAGATTTTATAGCTAAATCAGAACAAAAAATACCTAATTTGGTTATAGTTATAAATCAATTCGATGTATTTTCAGAACTTTATAATAATGAATCTGAAAAATTATATGAATTAACTCGTGAGGCAAATAAGTTTGGTATTTATTTTGTACTTACTTCTAATTCAATAAATGGAGTAAAGAGTAAATTATTACAAACATTTAAAACAATTTATTCATTACAACTTAATAATGAATTTGATTATAGAAGTATATATGGAAATACTAATGGTATTGTTCCTTCAAAATTATATGGTAGAGGATTATTTAAGAAAGATAGAGTATTAGAATTCCAAACTGCATATGCATTTGAAAAAGAAGAACTATATAAAAATATTTTATCAACTTCAATAAAAACATTTATGAATTATAAAACTAAAATGAGACCAATACCAATATTACCTAAAGAAGTAGAATTTAGACATATTAATAAAAGAGAGATAGATTTTGATTTTATTCCTGTTGGTATGTCAAAAAAAGATTTAGGTATAGCTAATATTAAATTAAAAGATGAATTAAGTTATTTAATTAGTTTTAGGGAATTTGATGAAAATATATCATTTATAGATAAAATTCTACGTATTTTAGATTATAGTAATATAAATACATTTGTAATGGATGCTAAATATGTTTATGAAAATAATAATTTTAAAAAGATAAAATATTTAAATAATAATTATACAGAGATAATAAACAATTTAAATAAATTTGTTAATGATGTGGATGAAGTATTAAAGAATAATAACAATAATATTAGATCAATAAAAAATATAAAAGATGTAATGTGTGTTATTATAGGATTTGATAAGTTTATAAGTTCGCTTTCTAAAGAAGATAAAGATAAGTTTATAAGTATTTTAACAAAATCAAAAGAAACTTTAAAAGTACATTTTATATTTATAGATATACCAGCAGGATTTAAACCATATGAATTTGAAACTTGGTATAAATCTTCTATAAATACAAGTTCTGGTTTATGGTTAGGAGATGGATTTGCAGAACAATATCTAATCAAGCCTACAAAAGTTATTCAAGCATATTATGATATTATTGGAAATAACTTTGGTTATATAGTGGAAAATGGACAAGTTAAATTTATTAAAATATTAGAAAAAATGTAAAAAATGAAGCAAGGCTTCATTTTTTTTTGCGAAATTATTGACATTATTATCATCACTGATACAATTATAATAGGTGGTTACATGATAGAATTAATAGGTAATAAAATTTTTTTAGAAAATGGTTTGGAAATTAGAGAATATGATACTGAAGAGGGTGTCGTTCGTGCACTTATATCATGTGAGAGTATACAATCTTTAATTTATATGGATAAAGAGAAAAGACAAAAATTATGTTTTGAATATTTTAATTACTTTAATATACCAATACATTTAAATCCTAATGGAGTTGATTATTTAATGTTAGGCGGAGGTGGTATTTCTTATCCACATTATTATTTAAATAAATATAAAGATAAAAATTTAGATATAGTAGAAATTGATAGAAATAATATAGATATTGCTAAAAGATATTTTTATTTAGGAGAATTAATAGAAAATAATTATGAAAGATTAAACATAATAATAGATGATGCTATTAAGTATATTTCTTACACTAATAAAAGTATGATTATATATTAATAGATTTATTTAATGGAAAAGAACCTATAAAAGAAATTTATAATGAAGAAAATATAATTAATTTAAGAAAAATATTAAAAGAAAATGGAACAATAGTAATAAATTATATAATAACAAATAATTACAACAAAGAGGAAATAAATAAAATTATACAAATTACCGACAAATATAAAATAATAACTAATCAAAAATATTTTGATATTATAAATAATATAGGAAATATAATAATACTTTTGTCAAATAATGAAATAAATATACCTTATAATTATAATTATATAGATATTACATATAAAGTAGTGTAAATAAAATGTACAAAATTAAATAAAATAGTTGACTTTATAAAGTAAAAAATAGTATAATCATATTAGGATATAAAGATAGGTTTGTATCTATAATTGTCATACAAAGTAAGGGAGAGTGGTTAATTATGGCAATACATTGTTTAAATCCAAATACAGTAGGAGTTCAAGCAGAAGAAATGTTTAATGTAACAAGTACAGCTGGAAAAAACTTAATAAAAAGTTTTGGAACAACTATAGAAAATTTAAAAAATCATTGGAAAGGATCAGATGCAGTAGCAAACTTAACAGATTTATCTAAAGTATATACTGCAGTAACAGATTTAGTAAAAAGTTTACAAACAATTATAGTTAGTGTAAATAATAATGAAGTAGTACCATTACAAAAACATATAGTAGCAAGTGGTGGATCTTGTACAGTAGGAAATGAATTAGCACCAACATTAGGAGAAATAGAATCAGTTATAGCTGTACCTACAGATGCAGTAGAAAGTTGGACAGATCCAGCAATCATAGCAGATGCAGAAGCATTTACAAATTTTCCAACAACATTTGAAAATTTTGTAAATGAATTAAATGAAACAAAAGATAATTTATTAAATAATTGGTTAGATGGAACTAACAGGGCAGAAGTAGTTTCAACTTTTGAAAAATTCAACAACAATGTAGCTGATTATAAAAGTCAAATAACTAAAGTAAGAGATAATTTAAATATAGTTGCTGAAAATAAAAAACAATTAATGTAATATTTATTTAAGACAAGATGATTTAAATATCATCTTGTTTTAGAATTTAGTGTTGGAGGTGTGAGTAATGTCATTAACAGTAATAGGATTAAGTATTTTGGGTGCTACTGTTTTAGGCGGAGGTGGAACTGCGTTATATTACTATGCAACAGAAGATGATAGAGCGAGAGCTAGAATAGCAGAAATAGATCAAGAAATATCAGAATATACTACTATAATAAATAGTTTTAATGATTTAAAAAACAAATTACAAAATGCTAAAAACTATTTGAGTGATTCAAAAACAGATTTCACCAACGGTGGACATGTTTCAGATGGTGTACCGCTTGCAAACACAGAATTTGATTCTTGCATTGGTAAAATAGATAGTGCTATTGCTGATATTAATAATATATACAATTATTATGATAATCGTATATCTGAGTTAGAAAAAGAAAGAAAACAACAAGAAGCAAAATTATAAATTAAAGTTTTAGTAAAAAGGAGTGAATAATATGTTTAAAAGTGAAGCAAAATTATTTTTAAGTGCAAACAATAATCTTAATTATGCTAAAACTTTAATAAATGAATGTAAACGTTTAGTAATTGAGTTAGAGTTACAAGGTAATTCTGATTATACAAAATGTAAAAGTAATATTACTGATTGCGATATTAATAGCTTAGTAAACAAAGTAGAGACGACAAAAGAAAGTTTATTAAAATTAGATCATGATTTCGCAGAAAGTTATATGCAACTTCTTCAAAAATCGTTAACTATTGATGAAATATCATATCAAAATATTAGTGATGAAGAAAGATTTGAATATAATTTATATCTTAAAGATTTTGATTACACGTTGCTTGCTATATTAGAACAACGAGATTCAGAAGGTAATTTAAATGCTGAAATGAAACATCAATTGGAAATTCAAAGAACAAAAATAAAACAATATGAAATAGAAGATGAAATGTCTGTTTTATCAAACACTTCAAAAGATAGAAAAACATATATTGATAAATTTAAAGAAAAATCTGAATTAGATAAAAAAATGATAAAATTATTGTATTCAGAAGAAGAAGCAGAAGAAAAATTAAAAGAGTATAATGTAAATTTTGAAAAAAATATTGAAGTACTAAATTTAAATTATAATATGAGCGTTAAGAATGATGAGTTGAAAAAATTAGATCAAGGCTCTAAAGAATACTATAAAAAGGAAAATGAAATTAGGCAACTTCAAATTAATTACTATGAAAATAAAGAATTTTTGACCCCTGAAGAAGAAGATCAATTAGCTTTTCAAAAAGACTATATAGAACTTAATAATTATTATATAGTTGGTGATGATGATAGAGCTCGTACTAAAAAAACACAAATGTTTGATCCGGTTACGGGAGAATGTATTGCAACAGCAGCAGAAATAGAATATGAAAATGCTGGCTATTTGGAAAGAGCATGGATTAATACTAAAACAGTTTTAGGAACTGCCCTAACTAGTGTTGGTGGTGTATTTGAGTCACTATCTGATGGGCTTATTACCTTGACAGTAGGAACTGTTGGATTATTTAATGATGATGTTGCTAAATGGACTGAAGATTTTGTAAGCGTTAATTGGTCAGATGATGCTTATGAAGGGATGGTACTTAGTGGCGGATTGAATGCATACTCTGCATATTCAGGATATCATACAGTAACAGATTTTGCCACAACAACTATAACATATGCAGGGCTTTCATTTATACCTGGTGTTGGTGGCGCAGCAGTGATGGCTTCAGCAGCTGCTGGTAGTACAGCCCAAACAGCATTTGATAATGGTGCAAGTTTTCATGAGGCATGGGGTGCAAGTGCAATATCTGGAGCTTTAGCTTTTGGGGCAGATTTGGGTCTTGATAAATTAAATTCAGCAGCAAATGTTTCTCAAATAGCTAAAGTAACAGGAAGAACAGCAATTGGTATCGGAGAACCTGCATTAAACACAATAGCTGAATACACGATGTATGGTCATGAAAATTCTGAAAATATATTTGATTATGCAGAAAAAACTGGAGCATATACAAATATGGCAATAGGTGGAATTGTTGCTAATGCTGCAGGTGCTTATGGCGATTATAAAAAAGCAAAATTAAATAAATATAAGGCAGATTTTAATGCTGATATGAATGCTATGACAGATGCACAAAGATCTAAATATTGGGAAGATTATTTTAAATCTCAATATGGAGCTGATAACGTTACTAAAACATCGGGAATAGATATTGAAGGCCATAATGGGGTATTTATAGATCCAAGTGCAGAACAATTTAACAGAAATTTATTAAAACAACATGGTGCAGAACTTTATGAATATTTTAAATCCAAAAATTTATTAGCTGGCGGAATAGATATAAACGGAAATCCAATATATCCACCGTCTGAAACATTGTTTAAAAAATATGCAGATGTTTTTTGCAATCCGGATTTTTGCGATTTGGAAACGGGTGCAATTAAATGGCCACAAGGCGAGGGAGCTATTGAATATAGTTATTCAATGCTTTTAACAAAAGCTCAGGAATTAGATATACCAAATACATCTACTTTATCACGAGATGAATTACTTTTGGCAATAGGTCAAAAAGGAGGTATTGATTCATTAAAAACATTAGGTGCTACAGAAATTTCATTTAAAGAACTTGAAAACAAATCGCTAGGCAGAATTTCAAATCAATCAACTATATACAAGGATAATGGCGAATTTTTTGGAAATATGACTGATAGTAGATTATCTAGAGAATTACAACCTTATACAACAGAAAATGGAATTGCGTATGAGTATTTGATAACAGGAGATTCTGGCGACGGAATTATAACATTAGATGGAAAAAGTATGACACTTGGTGACGATTGCCAAATAAAGGTTATGAAAACTCACGCAGAAGCCTTTTATAATGGGGTTGGTGGTGCAGAACAATATGTTTTTTATTTGACAGATAATACTGGAAAAATTTTAACAAAAACTGTTGATGGAATTGAACAATTATATAAACTTAATGTCGGACAATTAGAAGAATTTGGAATTCTTGAGCGAATAGGAAGTTTTTCTTTACAATAGGAGGTATAGTATGATTGAAAAAGTAATTGAAGAATTAAAAAAAGATGGTTGGAATATAAAAAATGAGAATAACAAATTATTAATTTATAAAAAAGACGATATGGGAAATCAAAATCCACACGAAACTTTTGTTTGTGATGAAAAAGGGATTTATTATTTTTATCAAAATAGATTTTGTCTACTCACTTCTTTCGATTCTTTGGAACAAAACTTCTTTGGAACATTTTGCTTAGCAAATGAAGCAAGAGGTAAAGTCCGCATGGAGTATTCTACAATTTTAAAGAATTTGCGTAATTTTCCTTCAAAAGATACTGTAAATAAAATATATGAGTCTTGTTTTGGTGTAGAATATTTAAGAGCTAATTTAAATTTAGATTCAAATTTAATTAAAAATAATGCATTTAATTTATCTTTAGATAATGGATGGTTTTGTATAAATTATGTTGTTGATGACAATATATTGCCTATAACTAAAGTTAATGATATTAACAAAATATATTATCAAATATTCCCATTTTTAATGTTGAAAAAATTTTTTGATGAAGACATATTGAAAAAGTTTGAAAACTATAATATACCTTCAAACAGAAAATTAGAATTTTACAACATATATGCAAGAGGCGAATATTTAGAATTGTTAGATAATAAAAAAAAAATAATATAAATAATTCAAATAATGAAAATAACTAAAGAAAGGGTGATAAATGTGAATGAAAAATTTAAAAGATATTTACCTATAGGTAGTGTAGTACTTATGAAGGATGCAAAAAAAAGGGTAATGATTACAGGATATGCAGTAAAAAGTCCAGATTTTGGAGAAAAAGTATTTGATTATATAGGATGTCTTTTCCCAGAAGGTGTTATAGCACCAGATAAAAACTTGTTGTTTGATCATAAGGATATTAGGCAAATATTTGCTATAGGATATTCTGATGAAGAACAAAAGAATTTTAGTAAAAAGTTAGATGAAGCAACAGCTATAAGAGAAGCAAAAATGAATAAAGAAAATACTGTAGATGTAGATAACAATAATTAAAAGTACTTGAAAAAGTACTTTTATTTTTATATAATTAACATGGTGATAATATGAATATAGATATAACAAAAGAAAGTACTATTGAATATATAGAAAGCATTTATGCTTTATCTATTAGTTATTTAAAAAATAATACTAATATTGAATTAAAAAATTTATTAAAAGAATTAGAATTAATTGAAGATAAAATAAGAATATGTGATGATATAGAAGTTTTAAATAATTATAAGAATATTTTAAACAGTTTAATATATAGAATAGAAGGTATAATAAATGAATAGTAGGTTACAAGCTTTAATAGATAGAGGTTACAGTAAAGAAGAAGTAGAAAAACTTGCTTTGTTTACTGAAGAAGAATTAGAATATGCTAGTATTTGTGCGTTTAAACATATATCGAGAAATTGTACTTCTGTAGATTTACCGAATGCTATATATATAGGAGGACAACCTGGTAGTGGTAAAACGGTTATGTCTATGAATTTAAAAAATGAAATAGGTAACATTATTGAAATAGGTATAGATAATTATAGGATGTATCATCCTCGTTATATAGAAATAGAAAATTGTATTAAAAGACATTGGGAAAATAGAACAGAAACTATTAATGATACTCCTGGTAATGATATAGCTGATTTTACTCATTTTTTTGCAGGTGCTATGACTGATAAATTGATAGAAATGGGAAAATCTAATAAATATAATATGTTATTAGAATGGGGAATGAGAGAACCTAAGGGCCCTTTAAATAGTATGAGAGATTTGAAGAAAAATGGATATAATAATGTTGTTTTATTTGTTTCGACTCATAGAGATATATCGTATAATGCATGTGAATTAAGAACTAATATAATAAAAAATAGTGAACATATATTTAGGAAAGTTCCAAAGAGTTTTCATGATTTAAGTGTTGAATCTTTACCTGATAGTATAAATTATATACATGAATATGGACTTAAAGAAAATATAATAGATTATATGGCTTTATTAACACGTGATAATAAAATTGTATGGGAATTTGGTAATTCTATTTTACCTGGTGATGTTTATAAAGAGTGTTTAAATAATATGGATTATATAAATAATAAAATAAATGATTCTTCATATGCTTTTATTACTAATAAAAAAGAATTAGAAGGTATTTCAAGAAATATAGCTGAATTAAATAAATTAAAAAGTGAAATTGTATATGTTGATTCTCGTATTTTTAATATAAATAATAAAATCAAATGAATCTATTGACAAATGTCAATTTTTGTAGTAAACTATATATAGTTTAGATAGAAGATATGATAAATAGAGAGATTATATAATAAAGATAATTATTTGTGAATAAAAAGCAAGTAATTATAATAAAAATAATTTACTCTATTTATCTCGAATGCTAAGTAAAAAACATTGTATAATATATACGAATTATACAAATGTATCTACTTAGTATTTACCAGAGTTGCATTTTGCAATTTCTACCGATCTAAACGTTACAATTGTAAGAAGAGAGAAACTTCAAGGTAGAACAGTTGCATTTTTCACTGATAATGATTAGTTGTAACTTTTCAAAAACTCGGAAGTAATGATTTTATCAGGATCATTACTTTTTTGTTTGTTTTATAGACATTTTACCATTCCATTTATTTTTTTTTACATATTATAAATTAGATGGGAGGTATTTCATGTTTTTTAATAAAAATTGTGATTGTGGAAGACAAATGACACAAATGGAACAACCTATAATGGAACCGACTGTAACTAAATGTATAGAAAAAGAATTTCATCATGAAGTTCAACATTGCTGTCCTATTCACACTCATGTAATTAATAAACATATATATACACATACATATACACCACAATACACATGTGATGAAGAAAATGTAGTAATTAATAATGATTGTGGTGGATGTGCTGGACAAATGTTTAATAATTTCTAAAAATAATTTAAATACACTTTTTAAAAAAAAAGTGTATTTTTTTTCATGAAAAAAAGGAAATATGAATTTCATGCAGAATAATATATGTAGGAGGTTTTATATGAATGAAGTAATAGTAGATGAAGAAATAAAAATAGAAAACTTAATATATGAAATAAGGGGTAAACAAGTTATGTTAGATAGTGATTTAGCTATACTTTATGGATGTAAAAATGGAACTAAATCAATTAACTTAGCTGTAAAACGACATGTAAAAAGATTCCCAGATACATTTATGTTTCAATTAACAGAACAAGAATCTAAATTTTTTTGGTTTCAAATTGAAACTAAAAAATCTAATTTAGAGAAAAGGGGAGGAAAATATAATAAACCATATGTATTTACAGAAGAAGGTGTAGCTATGCTAGCCACAGTTCTTAGAACTCCAATAGCTGAAGAAGTGAGTATAAAAATAATGAAAGCATTTGTAACTATGAGAAAATTTATAAATGAAAATAAAGATATATTTAAAAGACTAACTACAGTAGAATATGAAATCATTGAATGTAAGGATAAAATAGATGAATTATTTGATAAATTAGAACCTAAAAGAATAGAAAAACAAAAGATATTTTTTAATGGAGAAATATATGATAGTTATAGTTTAATTATAGAACTAATAAAAGAAGCAAGTAATAGAATAATTATAATAGATAACTATATAGATAAAAGTATATTAGATATGTTAATATATAAAAAAGAAAGTGTTAGGATAGAATTAATAACTAGTAGTCATTATTTAACAAAAACAGACATAAGTAAGTTTAATAAACAATATCCTAATTTAAATATAAAATATAGTAATATATTTCATGATAGATTTCTAATTATAGATAATACTTTATATCACTGTGGTGCAAGCTTAAAAGATTTAGGTAAGAAATGTTTTGGAATAAGTAAAATAGAAGATAAAGAATATTTAAATAAAATATTATCTAGAATTAATTAAATTATATTCTTCTAATGTTAAATTATTTTCATAAATATAAGTTGCTACATCATTACCTACATATCTATAATGCCATGGTTCATATTTAAATCCAGTAATGTGAAACATAGCTTTAGGATATCTAAGTATGAAGCCATATTTATGAGCATTATTTTTCATCCAATTAAATTCTTTTGTACTTTCAAAATTATCATAATCCAAACTTAAATCAGCGACATCTACAGCAAGACCTGTTTGATGTTCAGAATGTCCAGCTCTAGCACTTGCCATATCAGCATAATAAAATCCTTTATCTAATACATAATTATTATAAAGTTTTTCTTGATATTCATAACTTCTATATGTAGAAACAGCTATTATGTTAAATCCTTCTTTTTTTGCTTGTTTAGATAATTTTTCAAAATTAATTCTTGCTTCTTTTCTTAAATATTTATCTTTACAAGAATAGTTTATATCAATTAGTTCTAAATCTTGTGGAACATAACCATTAGTTAATTTATTATTTTTATTAATTAAGAAATCATAATTAGTAGGGTTGTAAATTGTATTAATATCCTTATAAAAATCATTTTCAAGTATAATAAGTAGTAATATATATATTATTTTTTCCATAATATCACCATTATATTATATGAAAAAAAGATAGTAAAAACTATCTTAAATAATATTCATAATATTCTTCATAAGTAATATTATTTTCATAAATGTAAGTTGCTATTTCAACTCCAACATATCTATAATGCCAAGATTCAAACATATAACCTGTTATATATTCTTTATCTTTAGGATATCTCATAATAAATCCATATTTATAAGCATTTTGTTGTAACCATTTATATTCATTTGTATATTCGAAATCATCAAATGAAACATTTTTAGCATTTGTTAAATCAGCTGAATAACCTAATTGATGTTCTGAGTATCCAGGACGAGCTGAATATGTATCAGCATTTTTAATTCCATCAGCTTTAACATAATTATTATAAAGAGTAGATTGGAAATTATAACTTCTATATCCAGTAGTTACTTTAATAGTTAAATTTTCTTTTCTAGCATCATCTGCCATTTTAACAAAATTATTATAAGCCACATCAACTAATTGTGCTTTATCTCTAGCATATATACCAGTAACAGAAACTAAGTTATCAGGTACATAATTTTTATCTAAATAATTGTATTTATTAACTAAAGTATACATACCTTTTGTTAAATTAGATTCTTTAGAATCTGTATAAAATTCATAATCTAAATTAGAATTAACTCTAGTAATTATTTCTTTAAAGTCTAAATTTTTATTATTTTCATAGTATTTTAAATATCTATCTAAATAATCAATTATAAAATATTTTTCAGTTATAAATGATAGCGTAGTAGTATTAATTTCGATATCATATTCGTTATAATTATTAACATATTTTATAATTCCATCAATATTATCATTTTCTTTTAAATAATTTATATATTTATTTATATTTTTTTC
>JAFXHG010000004.1 GCA_017536505.1 Bacilli bacterium | reverse complement strand
AGCGCCAAAAAAAATTAAAATTTGAAAATGGAAAATAAGAATTTTATCAGTAGCTATATTTCAAATTTCTATATTATTAGCAATAGTGTAAACAAAAAAGTTGACAGAAAAAAGTAATAAGTAAATCATAAATTACAATTTGTAGAAATGTTAAAATTCTTTGACAAAGTTCCAAAATGATTTTGTAGACTTGTTAAGTAACATTATTTTATAATTGTTATTGAAAGGAGTTGAAAGTTATGTTAGGAGAAAATATTTTAAAATTAAGAAAGAAAAATGGGCTTTCGCAAGAACAATTAGGAGAAAAAATAAATGTAACAAGGCAAACAATTTCAAATTGGGAATTAGGCGAAACTGCGCCGAATCCAGAACAATTAAAGTTGTTATCGCAATCATTAAATATAAGTATTGATGAATTACTTGATAATGATATTAATAGTAGAATGAAAGAAAAAATAATAAATATTGAAAAAACTACTAACATTGGAATTAAAGTAATGAAATTTATAGGGATTGCTTTTGCAATAATGCTAATTATAGATATAATTTCATTTATTATATTTATGCTTGTTAAATAATAAATTACAATTTTTTAATTACTTTATACGAAAGTATAGAGTAATTTTTCTTTTTATGGTATTATAACAACAGATAGTAATTTTTAGAAATGATTATTATTCTAAAAAGGTGTAAAGTTATAGTTGCAAATAAAGAAATTGAAGAAATGCAACCTAAAGTTGATAGAAATTTTTTATAAAAGAAATTAAAATTAACTACAAGAAGGAGGAGTAATCTAATGAAATTTGGAGAGAATTTATATAATTTAAGAAAAAATGCAAAAATGAGCCAAGAAAAATTAGCAGAAAAAATGAGTGTATCAAGACAAAGTATATCAAAGTGGGAAAATGGAGAAAGTTATCCAGAAATGGATAAGATCCTTAAATTATGTAATATATTTCATTGTAAGATAAATGATTTAGTTCACGAGGATTTAACAGATATTAATTCATTAGATGAAGAAATAATTATGAGTGTAGTTAAGTTTAATGAAAAAAAGCAAAATCAAGTTAAATCATTAAGTAATGTTATCAGTTTAATAGGTAAAATAGGAGGAATAGTATTAAAAGTTGCTATACCATTTATAATATTAGCAATGATATTAATACCATTTATTATAAGTAATGTTGAAGTAAAAGAAAATCAAATATCTTTTAAAACTGATAATATTAAAATTATTGATGAAAATAAAATTGAAATTCATGATATTATTGTTGGTGAACTTGATATTGACGATGAAGATTATGATGTAATTGAAATGTTTGAAAATAATTCTAATATTAAAATAATTACTTATGTTGAAACAGGGTTAGTTTTCTTGTTAGTTGAATTGTATATTATGATTATTATATTAGGATGTGTAGAAAAACTATTTAATAATATTAAAGAAAATACTACACCATTTACTTTGGATAATGTAAATTATATAAAAAAGATTTCTTACTTAATAATTGCATTAATTTTAATTTCGCCTATATCGGATCTTTTGTTTAGTATATTATTAGGCATATCTAATGGAGGTAGTAGCCCATTTGAATTGATGAATATACTTGAAATATTAATTATATTTAGTATGTCATATATTTTTGAATATGGATATGAAATACAAAAAGATTCTAAAGGAAAGATGTATGGAAATGAAAATGAATAAAGAAGAATATATAAAAGTTTTAATGGTGAAAACAAATCGTTCTGAAGGAGAATGCAATATTTTAAATCAAATAATAGAAAACCATTTTATAGTTGGAAAAAATAATAAAGAAAAGATTATAAACGATATTATACAAAAACTACAGTTGGAATATAAAGAAGCAGACGAATTATATAACATTTGCATGGAAAATATTTTAAAAGGAATTTTTAAAAAGTAATTTATAAAGATAATATGGAGGTTATATTATTGAAAGATAAAATTAGACAAGTAGTATATGAAGAATATGGAAACACTCTTGGAATAGTTGTATATAAGGATGATAAAAAAGTATATGAAGATTATTTTAATAATGCTACAAAAGATGAGTCCGTTCATACTTTTTCAATAGCAAAAAGTGTTATAGCAATACTTGTAGGAATTGCTATAGATAAAGGATATATAAAAAGTGTTCATCAGACAATATTAGATTTCTTTCCAGAATATAAACTAAAAAGAAATCAAGAACAATTAAAAGATGTTACAATAGAAGATTTCCTAACAATGAGAGTTCCATATAAGTATAAATATGAGCCTTATACAAAAGTATTTACAAGTCAAAATTGGGGCGAAAAAATACTTGAATTGATTGGTGGAAAAGAACAAATTGGAGAGCATTTTCATTATTCAACTGTTGGTATTCAAATATTATCAAATATATTAACAAAGGCAGCAAATATGAGTTTAAAAGAATTTGCTCAAAAGAATTTATTTGATTATTTAGAAATAAAAGATATTCCTGATGTAGAAATACACGATAAAGAATCACAATTAGAATTTTATAATTCAAGGAATAATAGAGGTTGGGTACATGATCCGAGTGGTTATTATATTACTGGTTGGGGACTATGTTTAACAACAGATGAATTTGCAAGAATCGGACTGTTAGTTCTTAATAAAGGTATCTATAATGGCAAACGAATTGTATCAGAACAATGGATTAAAGAAATGACACAAGAAAGAGAAAAGAACTATGGTTATTTATGGTGGATATATCCTAAAAATCAAACAATGAAAATTATTAGAAAAGAATATAATACAGGAAAATATGATTCTTATTGTGCTAATGGTGTTGGTGGTTCGCTTGTTGCAGTTATTCCTGAAAAGAATATTGTTATATCTAGCACTTGTTCATTATCATATAATCCTAAAATAAGAACAGAATTGATAAACAAATACATAATTCCTTATGTAGATAGTTTAGAATAAAAAATTACAATTTTTGAATTACTTTATACGAAAGTATAGAGTAATTTTTCTTTTT
>JAFXHG010000001.1 GCA_017536505.1 Bacilli bacterium | reverse complement strand
CCACTGTAAAGACGCAAATAAACTAATCTTTGCTTATGGTCTGTATATTCAATTTTAAAAACTCTTCCACATAGTTCTGAATCATTCTCATTCATTTCAGGACAAAAAAGATTTGAAATAGCTTCGATGAGTTGTTGAGTCCCTATATTATTTCTAGCACTTCCATGGTATATAGGAAACAACGAACCTTTTTTAACACACCTATATTCTTCATACGTTAATTCTTGTATAGTCAATTTTTCTCCTGCAATATATTTTTCTAAAAGTTTATCATTTTTGGAAATTACAGGATCCCAATCATCTAAATCAATAATATTTTTAATTGATATTTCTGGAGTTAATGTTACATTTTGCATAACAATAATATCATTTGAAAGTTTTTCTTTGATATTTTGATAAATATTATTTAAGTTAATTCCATCCTGATCTATTTTATTTATAAAAATAATTGTTGGTATATTCATTTTTTGAAGTGCATGGAATAGTATTCTTGTTTGTGCTTGTACACCATCTTTAGCAGAAATTACTAAAATAGCTCCATCAAGAACAGATAAGGAACGATACACTTCTGTTATAAAATCTGTATGTCCAGGAGTATCTACAATATTGATTTTGTAGTCATTCCAATTAAAAGAAGTAACTGCTGCCTGAATTGTGATTCCACGCTGACGTTCTAAAAACATAGTATCTGTCCTTGTTGTTCCCTTATCTACACTGCCTAATTCTAAAATCGCTCCACTTGTATAAAGCAGACTTTCCGTTAAAGTCGTCTTTCCTGCATCTACATGAGCAAGAATACCAATGTTGATTATTTTCATGTAATTTCCCTCCCTACAAATTTATCTTTTAACTTAAAATCAATATTTGCTAATTTTGTCCTTTTAAACTATTCTCAAAATCAATTATCCACTTTTCTAATGTTTCTACTAATGCTAATTGTTGTTTGAACATTTGTTTTCCAACATTAGGAATATGTTGTCTATGAGATTGTCTTTCATTTAGCAATTCTTTTAATTCTAATATCTTTGATTTTATATTAGAAACAAGAATCTTTTTTTGTTCATCATCTACTAAATCTAAATTCGTAATAATAATATTAAAATCCAAATATAGACTAACATCATAATTTGAAATATCATTCATAAGTCTATTAAAATAATCATTACCTTTGTCAGTAATAGTATATACTGCTTTATCTGGCATATTTCCCTCTTTCTCTTTATGGCTAACAATATATTCTTTTGATTCTAATTGTAATACTTTCTTATAAATAGACTGTTCACTAATTCTTACCCATCTTGGTATATTACGATATTCTATATTTTTTTTAATATCATAAGCACTTTGTGATTTTTGTTTAATAAGTCCTAATAATACCAAATCTATATTTGACATAATCTCTACTCCTTACTTAATATAATCTGTAACGCCAAGTCTATTTCCAAATGGATCTTCAAACTCGACTGCATTACCAGTTCCAATTTTAAAAGGCTCACTCAAAAATTTTATACCATTATTCAACATTTCTTTATAGAAGATTGCAACATCTTCTACTTCAAACCATATTGTAGGCTTTAAATTCTCAAATTTATTTTTGTCTTTTAAAATTATTGCAGGTTCTTCATTTCCAATATTATAAGCAACCATTCCCTTATCAGAAAAATCAAATTTCTTTTTTAACCCCAATATTTCCTCATAATATCTTTTTGCTTCTTCCATATTATCTACAGGAAGAAAATAGTTGTCATAATTTTTCATATATTTAAGCCCTTCTTTCTACTACAAACTATACTACTATATTTTATAGTAGTTATAATTAAATGTCAATAAATAATAAAAAAATAATTGCATTTAATTCGTTTATAATTCTTATAAAAAATAGATTAGTTGCACTGAACTAATCTATTTGTATAACTGCTTGTCGTACAAAAAAGACTGTCATTACTGACAATCTTTTCGGTAAATTACTATAAATCAATAACTATAAAATTGTAATTTCTTATTCTAATTCTTTTTTATGATTTAAGTGTATTCCTATATGTCCTATTCCTAATACTATTGTTGATATAATAAGAAATATATTTCTACCATATATACCTAGTAACAGAAATGCAACTACTGGCAAAGTAGCTCCTGCAACTGGTATTCCTAACAAGCTACTATACATATCTTTCATTGTTTTATTACTTTTAAAATATCTTATCCAATATATTTCGTATAAAATCATTATAATAAAGGCAATTAACAATATACTAGACCAGTTTGATATTTTATTTATATTAAAATCACTAAATATCAATGACAGACAGGTTACTAGCATTTCTCCAAGCCACTCCAATAGTAGTAATACTTTATTTTCATTTTTTACATATTTATCATAGCCTTTAGGCTTATTTTTACTCCATATAATATTTGGTAACATCAACATTAGTAAAAATATTAAACCTATATATGAAAATCCAAAGTGAATATTCATTAACTCATCTCACTTCCATATTGTAATTTGTTATTTAATCGGAATATAGATCTCAATAACAGAATCTTCTCTATTCCAATGAAATTTATAATCATATTTTTCAAAATAAACAAATTGCCTATTTTCTACTAAAATATTATTTTTAGGTATTATTTCTTTATAAACATAATTGATAGTATCTTTTAGTTTATTCATATTACCAATATGTTCTACCCTTAAATATTTACTTTTCAAAATTATCTTTTCTGTAAAATCATTTGGTACAAAATCTTTTTTAGGAATAGATATATAATAAAATATCTTATTTTCTATTTTTTCAATAAAAGCATATTTACACCAATTACTTCCTAAATATAACTTATTATTTCTTAATTTACTATTAAATATTTTCCAATGGTTTTGTGCTAATTTTACATTATTACTTAATGATTTTGATAATTCATACCTTATTCCTATTACATTAAATTCTTCTAATTCTATTATTTGATAATCCATCTATTTTACCTCTTTAATTTGTGTGCTGTTATAATTGTATAACTATATGAATTGATTGTTATTTTTATATTATCAATTTCACAATACCAATTTTTACCCTGTTTATAGATGTTACAATTTTTATCTAAAACTTTATTCTTACAATACTCAACAACATCATCAGTATCTAATTTAAGATTTTTCTTAATTCTATCAATACCCATTTCGGTAGTGTGAACTTTATCTATATTATTAAATAATACTTGTTTATCTTCCATAAATATCTCCTCTACAAATTACTATTT
>JAFXHG010000003.1 GCA_017536505.1 Bacilli bacterium | reverse complement strand
TTTTATTGTTCCTCTACTTAATCCTTCTTTAAACATATTAGCTAAATCTAATCTACCATCACCTATTAATGTATGTATTTCATCTATGAAAAGAATTATATCATCATTTTCTTCTAATTCTTTTAATATTTTATTTACTCTTTCTTCAAATTCCCCTCTATATTTTGTTCCTGCTACAGTAGTAGCCATGTCTAAACTAACTATTCTTTTGTTTTTTAATGTATTAGGAACTTCATTATTACTTATCATTCTAGAAAGTTCTTCTACTATTGCAGTCTTACCTACTCCAGCTTCACCAATTAGTATAGGATTATTTTTCTTTCTTCTAGAAAGTATTTCTATTACTCTAGAAATTTCTTCATCTCTACCTACTACTGGATCAAGTAGACCCTCTTTAGCTTTTTTAGTTAAATCTACACCTAGTTCATCAATTAATAATTTTTTATTCTTACTTTTTTTCATAGGAAGTTTATAAGCAAAATCATGATATAAATCATCTAAATCTATATCCATGCCTATAAGTATTCTAATAGCTATACCTTCTCCTTCTTCTAACATTGATGAAAAAAGATGTGATATTGTTACATTTCCATTATTATTTTCTTTACTATCATATAATGCATTTTCCATTATTCTTTTAAGTAAAGGAGTATATAAAAAGCATTCTGACTCTTTACTCCCTATTCCTACTATATCTATCAATTCATCCTTAAATTTTTTATAATCTAAATCATATTCTTTTAATCTTTCACTTATTTCATTGTTATCTTTTAAAATAGCTAGAAGTAAGTGTTCACTACCTACATAAGGATGTTTTAACTTTTTCATTTCTTCTTTTGCAACTATTAATATTTTTCTTGCTTCTTCAGTGAAACTATTATACATGTTTTCCCTCCTTTAATATTCTATGACTATAATGAATAAAAATAATATTTTTTATTCAACAAAATCATCTATAAATTATCATTGCGCTAAAACAATAAATTTGTTCTTCACCACATATATTAATAGCTACTTGATACTTAATATCAAATAAATCTACTTCTTTTTCGCTTAAAAACTTATTAATACTTTTTTCCAAATCTAACTCATGAGATTCATCAAATAATTTTACCTTCATAAAAAAATCACCACTATTATTATAATAGTAGTGATTTACTTTTTTTGTCGATTAGTATTTAGTTGTTCTATCATAGAACCAAGAACCTTCACTTGGTAAATTTAATACTGTTCTTGGATCAAAATGTTTAGCTGTGAATCTAGTATAAAAACCTAGACCTTCTGATGTATTTCCATAACCAAATTGAATATGAAGATGTGTTCCAGTAGAACAATCATCCCACCATTCATATGTAGAATTTCCACCTACTCCACCTATTACTGTATCAGTAGTAACTGTATCACCAACACTAACATTAATATATGACAAATGGAAATAAGCTGTTGTATATAACTGTCCATTTACGTTGTGATGAATGTACACCATATTTCCACCACAACTAGATCTATAAGTTATATATGCAACTCTACCATTAGCCATAGAATATACATTAGCGCCATGACCTGTACCTGATATATCCATACCGTAGTGTTGTTTAGGTTTACCCCAAGGATAATAAATTCCATAGTTTGCTGAAACTTTACCTGATGCAACAGGTCTATAGAATGCTGTATCAGGTGGTAATTTACCTCTACCACAAGTACTAATATCTTCATCTAATCCACAATTATAAATATTTTCATAAGTATTAATTAATTTCTTCATTGATGCAATATCATCTTCAATACTTACATTTTCATCCATTATTTCCCCTAATTGTGATCCTAATGATGATAGTTCTGTTTCTAATTGTTTTTGTTTCTCATTTAAAGATACTGTCTTTGCTGACAAATCCTCTTTCTTCTTTTCATTTTGTTTTATTGTTTCATGATATTCATCAACTAATTTATCATTATATTTAGAAAGTTGTTCTGCAATAGCCATTCTGTATATAAAATCTGTAAAATCTGCTGCTTCAAATATATATTCCAAATAAGCAGATTCACTATTAGATAATTGATAATAATTCATTATCTGTTTTATTTCTTTTTCTTTTTCTTCAATTTCTACATTCAATTCTTCTATTTCTTTTGTTAAATCTGTCATCTCTTTTGAAATAGCAGCTATCTCAACATTTATATTTTCAATACTATTCTTTTTATTGGTAATTTGCTGTTGAGTTAATTGTTGTTTTGTTTCACCTGCTTCAAGCTCAGCTTGTTTATTCGCTAATTCTTCTTTTAAATCCCTTAAAGTTTTTGCTTCAACTATCTCTTTAGAAGGTATAGAAAAATTAACTACCAACAAAATCAATATTAAAAATATATATTTAATTGCCCTAAAAGATTTCTTCATTAATCCTTCATCTCTTTTCTTATTTGCTTATAATTTTTACAATATTTACTAACTAAATTCCAAAATTCTTTAGAATGATCAAAATGTACTATATGAGATAACTCATGTACAATAACATAATCAATTTTTTCAATATCATATTCTATTAATTTAGAATTTAAAGTTATAGTATGATTTTTTCTATTATATACTCCCCATCTTGTTTTCATATTCCTAATTTTAAGTATTGGAGATTTTATATTTTCGTTAAAATGATTAAAAACATATACATATCTTTCATCAAAAATTCTTATTATTTCTTCTTTATACCATTTATCTAACATCTTTAAATCTTTGGTATATATTTTATCATCTATTATTAATACTTTTCTTGTATCCTCATTTATAATTATATCATATGAATTACCTAAATAAAAGAACTTATTACTCTTTTCATTTTTCTTTTCAATGTGTTTTACCATTTTTTGTAAAGACTTAGTATTTTCATTTAAAACCTTCAATATCATACCTTTAGTAGTTAGATAATTACAAGTAACATAAATTTTACCATCTTCTTTAACTCTTATATATAAATTCTTATTATTCTTTTTTTCTATTATAACATCATACTCAATACTATCTAATTCATACTTCATGATTTCACCTATATTAATTATATCATATAACAAAAAAAGAATAAACTTAATTATTCTTATCAAATGAAATAGATATTTCACTTTCTACATTTTTATAATTACCCATAATCCTTACATAATATCTGCCTTTTTCTACTATATAAGGAGTTATATCTTCTATAAACTTACCATCATAAAGAATGGTTTCTTTCCCTTTATAAGTTCTTTTAATATATAATTTATATGTTGTATCCTTTGTTAATTTTTTTATGTAATTTTGCTCCATATTACAACTAATTTTATAATTTATTTTTTCATTTTCTTTTAATGAAGGCACAGCCGAATAACAATCATATGAATTTATCTTTAAATTATAGGTTGTACTGTTTTCAATATCTTCATATATTTCTCCATTACCAATATATACCCCATGATAACTTTGTTCCAAATATAAAAAATAAGGTATTATTGTAATTTTACGTTTATCAATTACTTCTGATGTCATATCTAAATCATTCAAATATACTTCATATAATCTATTATCTTTATATTTGAATGGAATTGGTATAACTAATTCACCAAATATAAGTTTTATAGCAATTAATATAAAAAGCATAATAGATATAATATAAATTATTTTAGACTTTTTTTCTTCTTTTAATTCAAGTACTGATTTAAAATATTTGTTTGCAGCTTTTTTTCTCATACTATTTTTATCCATACAATCACTCTCTTATAATTAAATTATAGCATGAAAAAAGAATAAATTATTATTCTTTATCATAATATTCTAAAAAACTTTTTTTATTTCCATCTTTTGTAGTTCCAAGTACACAATTTAAATTAACATTATCTAGACTTTTAAATATATTGTGATCAATATTCTTATTAACTTTTTTTAAATCTTTAATAAGCTGTTTAATTTCTTTTCTTTTACTACTATTTTCAAAATCATTTGAATTCTTTTCTGTAAATTTACAAGCACAATTTAAAAATCTTAACTCATTATGATTAGCCCAACTAATTATATCTTCTTCCTTTACTAAATATAAAGGCCTTATAAGTTCTAATCCTTCAAAATTAGTACTATGCAGTTTAGGCATCATTGTTTTTATTTCAGAACCATAAAACATAGATAAAAGAGTTGTTTCTATTACATCATCAAAGTGATGCCCTAAAGCTATTTTATTACATCCTAATTCTTTGGCCTTAGAATATAAGAAACCTCTTCTCATTCTAGCACATAAATAACAGGGACTTTCACTAGATATATTATCTACTACTTCAAATATATCACTTTCAAATATTTCTATAGGTATATTTAATTGTTCGGCATTACTTTTTATTAATTCTAGATTTTCTAATTTATATCCGGGATTCATTACTACATAATGAGCATCAAATTTAAATTTACCATGTCTTATTATTTCCTGAAAACATTTAGCAAGTAAAAATGAATCTTTTCCACCACTTATACACACCATTATCTTATCATTTTCTTTTATAAGCTCATATTCTTGTACTGCTTTAACAAATTTACTCCATATTTCTTTTCTATATTTTTTTATTATACTTTTTTCTATGTCTTTATATCTTTCCATATAATACTCCTTAAACAATTATATTATACTAAATATAAATAAAAAAACAACTCAAAAAAGTTATTTTCTATATTATCTGGTGTCCCCGATAGGACTCGAACCTACCACCTGCGGTTTAGGAAACCGACGCTCTATCCTGATGAGCTACGAGGACAGAAAAGACTTAAATTAATAAGTCTATTTTATAATATTTAATACAAATAATAA
>JAFXHG010000019.1 GCA_017536505.1 Bacilli bacterium | reverse complement strand
TTTTGGAGACCGTTATTCTACCATTGAACTATACCCCTGTGACTAGTTAATTATATCACAAAAAAAATTAATCTTCAATACTTTTATGCATATTATAATATAGGTGATATTATGTCTATAGTAAATTATACGAGTAAAGAGAGAGATTTATTAGCAAGACTTATGAGAGCAGAAGCGTTAGGGGAAGGTAATTTAGGAATGCTGATGGTAGGAAACGTAGGAGTTAATAGAACTCTTGGTAGATGTTTGACTTTTAAAGATATAAATACTATAAGTGCAATGATATATCAAAATCCAGGCGGATTTTCAGGTATAGATAGCCCACTTTTTTTTAGTAATCCAACAACACAGGAAAGAAATCTTGCAGATAGGGTTTTAAAAGGAGAATATTATTATCCTGCAACTAATGCATTGTGGTTTTATGCCCCAGGAGCTGGTGCTTCTTGTAGACCAACTTGGTATGATCAAAGAAATTCAGGCAGATATAAAAATCATTGTTTTTACGAGCCTGATCCAACGATTTGCCCAGAAATTCATTAATTATAATTTTTATAAAAAAAGTGTTGACACATAAAAAAAATAATGATATACTTTATTAGTAACTTTGTTACTGGGGAATTAGCTCAGTTGGCTAGAGCACTTGCCTTGCACGCAAGGGGTCAAGGGTTCGAATCCCTTATTCTCCACCATAAGTATATTAATTGGGGCATCCCAATTTTTTTTTATAATTTTCTACTTTATAAAAAAATAAAATCTTTAGCAACATATTTCATTTATTTTTTTTATTTAATGTGATATAATGTTTAAGAATAAGGAGGTACAATATGTCGTTCGATACAATTGTCAATTCAGTAAAAAATATAATAGATGTATTATTAGTATGGTTAGTAACCTATTATATATTAAAAAGTTTAAGTAAAAATGTAAAAATGGTTTTATTATTTAAAGGAATAATATTAATTTTAATATTAAAAATCTTCAGTGATATATTTAATTTAGTAACAATCGGTTATTTATTAGATTATGTAATTGAATGGGGAATTTTAGCGCTTATTGTTATATTCCAACCAGAAATTAGAAATGTTTTAGAACAATTAGGAAGAAGTCAACTTCTTGGAAGACACAAAGTTTTAACTGTTGATGAACGTGAAAGAATTGTTTATGAGATAGTAAATGCGATGGATTCTCTAAGAAAGACTAGAACAGGAGCTTTAATAGTAATTGAAAGAGATAATAGTTTAAATGACTATATTCAAAAAGCAAAGAAATTATATGCTGATATATCAAGTGACTTGTTATTATCTATCTTTTTCCCAAATAACCCTCTTCACGATGGTGGTGTAATTATTCAAGGAGATAGAATAACTTGTGCTAGAGCGGTATTCCCAACTAGTGAAAATTCAAAAGTTATAAAAAGACTTGGAACTCGTCATAGAGCAGCTTTAGGTATAGCAGAAATTACAGATTGTATTTCATTATTAGTTTCTGAAGAAACAGGAAGATTATCTATGGCTATTGGTGGAGAATTACACTATAATTTAACACCAGACGAAATAAAGGTTATGTTATTAGAGGAATTAAGCCCTAAAAAATCTCTAGTAATTGAGGAAGAGGAGGCTGAATCTGATGAACAAGCTAACTAATTTTTTTGAAAGTATTTTTAAGTTTTTTGATAGATTTTTGATAATGCCTATTACAAGATTAGTATATAGAATTACTAAAAAAATTAATGTTCCTAATAAGAAATTTGAAACTTGGCTATCAAAACAAACAACACTATTGTTTTTATCGTTATTTATAGCGGTTGCAGTTTTTGTAGTTGTTGACCAAAAAATAATAAACTTTTCAACTCAAACTGCAGAAGTATTAAAAGAACAAAAAGTAAATGTTATCTATAATGAAGAACAATATGTAGTAGAAGGATTACCAGAAACAGTAGATGTTACTCTAATAGGTAGCAAAGCAGATTTATATATAGCAAAACAATCATCAAATGATGGTGTTACAGTAGATCTTACAGGTTTAACATCAGGAACACATAAAGTAAATATTGAATATGATCAAGGCCGTACAGGTATTGAATATAATGTAAATCCAAGTGTTGCAACCGTAATAATTTATGAAAAAATTTCAGATACAAGAGATTTATCTTATGATATTATAAATAATAATAAATTGGATACTACACTTATTGTTAACAGCGTAAAACTAAGTGTAGATGAAGTTACTATTCGTGGAGCAGAATATAAAATTGAACAAGTTGCTACTGTAAAAGCATTAATTGATTTAGCTAATTTAACAAATAAAGAAGCTGGAACTCAAACTTTAAATGATGTAGTACTTAAAGCTTATGATAGTGAAGGAAATGTTGTAGATGTTGAATTTGTTCCTTCTAAAATAAAAGCAGAAGTAGATTTAGCTTCTCCAAGCAAGAAGGTACCTTTAAATTTTGTACCAGAAGGTAATTTAGCTACAGGAAAGGCTATTGGAGGATATACATTCAGTCAAAATGATGTTACAATTTATGGAGATAGTGAAACACTTTCTTCAATAAATAGTTTAGATGTAGAAGTAGATATTTCTAATTTAACAAGTGATACATCATTTAGAACAGAAATAAAGAAACCATCAGGAATAAAATCTATAAGTGTTGATTATGTAACAGTAGATATTAAGGTAACTGATTCTTCATCAGAACCAGTTAAATTCAGTATTCCACTTGATGGAATAAATGTTGCAGAAGGATTAACAGCTCAACCTATAGATAATGAAAATGGATTTATAACTGTTGAAGTTCAAGGAGCTAGCTCAGTTCTTTCATCAATTGATGAATCAGATATAACAGTTTATGTTGATCTTGAAGGACTAAGTGAAGGAAGATATACAAAAGAAGTAATTGTAAAAGGAACTAATCCTTTAGCAATCTACAAAGCAAAAAGAACTGAAGCAACAGTTGATATAATTAAAGAAAATTAAAAAAATAAAAAGCACAGATAAAATTTGAAGTGCTTTTTAATTTTTATTCTGTTTCAATATGTTTAAATAATAGACAAATATTTATTAAACCACATATTCCAACAATAATATAAATTATTCTAGATATAATTGAATCTCCAAATATCCATGTTACTAGATTAAAATCAAAAAAACCAATTAATCCCCATACAATTGCGCCTATTATTGTGAATACTAAGCAAACTTTTTGTAATGTTTCCATAATCTCATCCTTTCTATCATTCTTTATTCTTAACATAAATTTATAAATTATTCATAATTGTTATTTTAACCCATATAATTAATTGAAAAATGAGGTGAAATATGAAAAAATTATTTATTTTTTTAGGAGTGCTTTTGTTAGTTTGTGGTTGTGGAAAATATGATGATAAAGATTTGCTTAAAGATTTAAGTAAAAAAGTCGATAACTCAAGTGCATATCATATGACAGGAACTTTAGAAATTTATAGGAATGAAGAAAAATACACATATAATGTAGACTCTTCATATAAGAAAGGTGATTTGTTTAAAGTAAATTTAACAAATCAAAATAATAATCATGAACAAGTTATTTTAAAAAATAAAGAAGGTGTATATGTAATCACACCATCATTAAATAAAAGTTTTAAATTTCAAAGTGATTGGCCATATAATAATTCACAAATTTATTTACTTCAACCAATTCTTTCTGATTTAAATAATGATACTGAAAGAATATTTGAAAAAACTAGTGATGGATATGTTTTAACAAGTAAAGTGAATTATTCTTCGGAAAGAGATTTCAATAATCAAAAAATATATATAGACAAGGATAAAAATATAACAAAAGTAGAAGTTTTAGATAGTGATAATAATATAAAAATGTGTTTGACAATAATAGATATAGATTTTAAAGCAAAATTTGATGATAATTATTTTGATGCTAGCAGTTATCAAAAACAAATAGTGGAAAAAGAGGATTCTAATGAACAAAACGATAATAAAGAAACAACAGATTCAACAACATCTAAAATAGAAGATATAGTATATCCTATGTATGTTCCAGTAGATACCCAACTTTCAGGTCAAGACATAGTAGAAACTACTAGTGGTGAAAGAGTTATTTTGACATTTACAGGCGAATCAGCGTTTACAGTAGTACAAGAAACACTCGCTAATGAATCTTCAACTAATTATGTATATGGAGATCCATACTTAATATTAGATACAGTTGGTTCAATTACTGATTATTCAGTATCTTGGATAAGTAATGGGGTAGAATATTCTGTTATGTCAGATACCATGGAAATAGATGAACTTTTAACTGTCGCACAATCAATAAGTGTTAAAGCTGTCTCAAAATAATTGAAAAACTTATAAAATTTGTGTTATAATAATAACTGGTGATTTATATGAAGAAAGCAAAGTTAATAAAAACAAATAAAAAAGAAGAAAAAGTAATGGAAAAAGATTCTTATTCATTAAAAAAATTATTATCAATTGTTGTAATTTTAATAGTAATTTTTGGAGTATTTTATTTAGTAACAGATTTATTTATTGAACCAGTTAAAGAAAATAATACAAATAATACATCGACTGAAATTAATTCTACAAAAATTACATTTAATAATCTATTAAATAGAAAAGAAAAAGAATATTATGTTATAGCTACTAAAAAAAGTGAAAATAATAAAGTTAATTATTTAGAACTTTATAACAATTATATAAGTTCTTATAGTTCAAACGAAAAGAAATTATCTTTCTATAATATAGATTTAAATGATGCATTAAATAAATCTTATTTAAGTGATAAATTAAATATTTCAAACGACATAAGCGAAATTAAAATAAATGATGATGTTTTATTTAAAATTAATAATCGAAAAATAGAAGAATATTTTGTAGGTAGTTCAAACATACTTAAAGAATTATCAAATTTAAAAGAAAGTTAATTGCTTTCTTTTTTAGTATATAAATATTTAAATTTATTATACTAATAATGGTGATAATATGACTTTATTTTTTATGTGTATGAAAATATTTTTTGCTAGACTTATAGATGTTTCATTAGGTACATTTAGAACTATTAATACAGTTAAAGGAAGAGATTTAATTGCTTCCTTAATTGGTTTAGTGGAAATAACTGTTTGGTTTTTAGTAGTTAAAGAAGCTTTAAACACTACTAATAATAGTTTCTTTATAGTAGCTGCCTATGCTTTAGGTTTTTCAGTAGGTACGTATATAGGTGGTAAAATATCTAAAATATTTATTAAATCTAATTTAGAAGTACAAGTAATACTATCTAATAAAGATGATGAAGTAATAAAAAAGATTAGAGAAAAAGGTTATGGAGTAACTGCTATAGAAGTAAAAGGCACAAAAAATCCTAAGTATATGTTATATATTCAAATAAGACATAATACTTTAGAAAATCTAAAAAAATTGGTAAGAAAATTAGACAGTAAAGCATTCATAGTAGTAAATGAAACTAAATATGTAGAAAATGGGTATTTTGGAGTAGAAAAATAAATATAATTAATTGGTGATACTATGTTGCTAGTGCTTAAAGGAATAATTATAGGGATAGGTAAAATTATTCCTGGAGTAAGTGGGTCTATGCTTGCTATTTCTATGGGTATATATCAAAGATTAGTAGATTCAGTTAATGATTTTTTTAAACGTCCAAAAGAATCATTTAATTTTTTATTTAAAATAGCTATAGGTGTTTTATTATCTATGGTGTTTTTTAGTAATATAATTTTAAAGTGTCTAAATAAATATTATTTGGTAACTATCTTTTTCTTTATAGGTTTAATAATAGGCGGATTTAGTGATATAAAACAAAATACAAATAAAAAGTATAACTATATAACTATTATATCTTTTATAATAATAACTATATTAGGACTTGTAAATATTAATAATCAAGTAAATATTCAAAACAGTTTATTAAACTTTTTATATTTCATATTTATAGGATTTATAGATGCATTTACTATGGTAGTTCCAGGTATAAGTGGTACAGCTACATTAATGATGTTAGGTGCATATGAAAAAGTAATAGAATTATATTCTAATATATTTAATTTGTCTTTATTACTAGAAAACATTAAATTATTAATTCCATATATTTTGGGAATAGGTATTGGTATAATTCTTACAGTAAAATTAATAAATTATTTATTTAAAAATTATAAAGAAAAAACTTATAGCGCTATTTTAGGCTTTAGTCTATCTACAGTAGCCTTAATGTTTATAAAATGTATTAATTCATTCTATACGTTTATAGATCTTATAATAGGGTTTTTAATGTTATTTATAGGGATATTTCTAACAAAAAAAATCAACCATGTTGTTAATGATTGATTTTATATAATATTACAAAGCCAATAATTGAAATTCCAATGCCCACAAAACAAAAACTAGTATCACTAAATAAAAGAATAGCTATTACAAAAAATAAAATACTTAGTGCAGTTAAAAATATAGTTAATAATTTATTCAAGAGGATTACTCCCATTTAAATTTAAATCTTTAGTGTGTTTTGCTTTTCTTTTTTCTTTAGGCAATGTTTCTATCCATTTTTCGCCATCCCATTTTTTTAAACAGTTAGGTCCATAGTTTTCTTTGGATATTTTTTCTATATTGTTGTAAGAATAAAATTTTCTTCCTTCAAAATCATATAATCTAAATGGTAAAACATCTTTTTTATCAAAGTGCCTTCCTTTTAAGAAAGGTACCCAAGGCTCAGTAATAATATTTCCAATTCTAGAACTATTCTTATGTTTTTTAGAATATCTTTTTGCATGCCATCTAACAAATCTTTTTAATAATACAGGATTAATATGGATATTATCTAAAAATACCATAAGAGGCATAAGCAGTCTTACTACCATTCTGTTTGCTTCATCAATATATTTGTTTTCGCATATATTGTCATATATTAGAGCATCTATAAATATTCCATCCCCAGATTTACATCTGTTTTTTAATAAGAAATTAACTTCTTCAATATAAGTATTTTTCTTTCTTATTTTCATAGTAGGACCCATAATTGCATTAAATTTTTTATCATTTTCAAAACATTGAAAATAAAAGTCATCACTTAAATCTTTATTTAATGCATCTATAAATTTATCCCAGTCTTCTCTTAATATACAAATATCAATATCATCATCCCATGGGATAAATCCTTTATAATTGACAATCCCTAAAGCACTTCCTGCTATTAAAGCATATTTAATATTGTTTTTTTCACATACTCTATGTATTTCATCCATAATAGTAAGTACTTCAAGTTGTAATTCTCTAACTGTTATTTTTTTGCCATTTTTTTCGCAAATAACATATTCTTCTCTTTCTTGAATACAATCTTTACTCTTTTTCATAAATTCACTCCAATATAATTTTACAAAAAAAAGTATAAATAATCAAGAATTAAGTCTATTTATTTAAAATTGGGTTTTTATTCACACACTTTTTCCTAGATTGAATACATTATTATAGAAATAATGAAAGGGTGGATTATATATGTGCAATAACAATAATGATGTAGAAAGTTGCCGTTGCATAGCAGAGATCCTTACAGTTATAAATGTACTTCAACAAAATGCTAATTGTTGTGGAGATACTTGTTTAGAAACTTGTGATAGAGGATTTCTTGGATGTGGGACTACAACTTTAGGATGTAATACTAGACCAGTTATTTTATATACATGCTCAGGAGGAACAACTCCATTTGCTATTCCAACAACTCGTGAAAATGTAGTTTGTGGTGATGAAGGTGTTAATTGTTCAAATGTATTTAGAGTAGAAAAAGTAGACGGATGCTGTGCAACATTTAGAGTATTAGCTGAAAACCCAGAGCCAACTGCTTTAACTCCATATGTAGCAACTAACTCATTCTTTACAATGAATTTAAACTGTGTATGTGCTTTAAGATGTTTACCAGATACATTTGTAGAGTGTATATAAAAAAGACTTAGGTCTTTTTTTATATAATAAAAAGTTATGAATAATTCATAACTTTATTTTTTTGTAGATTTAATATCTATAATATCACTTATAGGTATAAGATCATTATCCATAGTAATTATATAATTTTTGTTTCTTCCTATAATTCTTTTGGTGACTTTCTTATCTTTTAAAGTGATTTCTACATTTGCTTTATACACATAGTTAGGAGAAGAAAATATATCGTTTATCTTTTGAAGTACAGTTCTTGTATCCATACTCCTATCTTCTTCGTATGTGTTATTGCTGTAAAATACATTTCTATTGTTATCAAACTTTTTATCTATTTTATTATGGAATACTTTTGGTAAATCTTTCATTAAATCACCTCTAATACATTATATTAATTTATGAAGAAAGTAGAACTTAATAGTTCTAATATCATATATTATATTGAGGTGAATTTATGTACAAAATTTATCAAGTAGAATATGGAGATACTATTGATATAATAGCTAATAAAACAGGAACAATTGCTAATAATATAAAAAATATAAATGGGATTAATAGTAATGCTGACTTAGTTGTTGGTAGTTTAATAATAGTTCCAAGAGAAGAAAATCAATTATTTCAAACATATATAGTAAAAAAAGGAGATTCTGTTTATTCAATAGCAAGAGCATACAACGTTGATCCATCTACTTTATTATTATTAAATGGATTAAATAAAGATGATATCATATATCCAAATCAAGAAATAACAGTTCCAAGAAATGGAGTAGTAGTTTATGTAACTAGGCAAGGCGATACTATAAATGCAATAACAAATAATTTGGGTATAGATGGAAATACGCTAAATAAAGAAAATGAAAGAATATTTGTTCTTGAAGATCAATTAGTAGTGCATAAAAAAGAGGGAAATAATTAAAAACTCTTTTTTTTTTAATAAAAATAAGTTATAATTGTCTTAGATATATAGAAAAAGATAAGGAAGGCATGATAATATGCAAGAAAATACATATAATGGATTTAGTGTATTAAAAAACTATGGAGAAGATTTAACTGCTAAGACTTATGTTACAGATCCATCAATTGCTCGTGATGAGGAATTAAAAAAATTAATGATGGTATTATTAACTCCAGAGAAATCAGCTTTATTAATTGGTAAAGCTGGTGTAGGTAAAACATCAATAGTAGAAGGTTTATCATATAGAATATTACATAATGCAGTTCCATTTGTATTACAAGGATACAGAGTAATAAAAATAAATTCATCATCATTACTTGGTAGAATTAACTATAATGGTAGAGATGAAATGATAATTACATTGCTTGTTGAAGAATTAAAAAATGTAACTAAAACAATTTTATTTATAGATGAAATACATACACTTATTGGAAATAACAGTGAAACATCAATGGATCTAGCTAATATACTTAAGCCAGCTATTGATAGAGGCGCTATAAAACTAATTGGTGCAACAACTGATATAGAATATAATACTTATGTTGTAAGAGATAGAGCTTTTTTAAGACGTTTTGAAAAAATAGATGTGCTTGAACCAAATGAAGCAACAACTGTAGAAATATTATTTAGAAGTTTGCCAAAAATACAAGCTACAACAGGTATTAAATTTAAATATAATGAATATGTTACAAAAATGTTGCTTGAATCAATAGTAAGTGCAACAAGTGAATATAAAAGGATTTATGGTTTAGGAGCTATGTATCCAGATATTGCTTTTTCTGTTTTAACTGCTGCCTTTTCACAAGCATTATTTCAAAATAGACAGTTTGTAACAGTATCTGATGTTTATAATGCAATTAAAACTAGCAAAAGAATTTATCCAGATTCAATAATAAGAGAATTAAATTTATTTAGAGAAAAATTTAAAGATATAGTTGCACAAGAAGGAGTTACACTTCCAGTTGTAACAATAAATGAAATAAGTACACAAGAATAGATTTGAAAAAAATAATTGTATGTGCTAAAATTTTTATAGGAGGCTAAAGTATGAGAGAAATACCAAAAAAGAATTATTTTATTTTAGCAGTATTATTAGCAGTTACCGTATTATTAACGTTATTATTATCTAATATATATGTAAATAAAGATAAATTGGTGTCTAGTTTTTATGAATATTCAAATATAATCACACCAGAAGAATTTGATGAATTTATGACAGAAAATTCAGATATAATTATATATATAAATGATAGATATGATTTAACTCATGAAACATTTGAAAAGAAATTTAAAAACAAAGTTGATGAATTAAATTTAAAACATAATTTAATATATATAGATAAG
This sequence comes from Bacilli bacterium, assembly GCA_017536505.1. Taxonomy (GTDB): domain Bacteria; phylum Bacillota_I; class Bacilli_A; order RF39; family UBA660; genus UMGS1613. The sequence goes on along the minus strand of JAFXHG010000019.1, from coordinate 3,988 downwards.
AATGATATTGATAAAGAATTTTTAAATAAATTAAAGAAAATATATGAAATTAATATAGATTTAGAAAAAACACCAATAGTAGTAGTTGTAATTGATAAAGAAGTTATAAAAAATGTATCAATAGAAAATGATTCTAATATAGACACTCTAATTGAATATGAGGCATTTGAATGATTAATGTAGTATTGTTTGAACCTGAAATTCCACAAAATACAGGTAATATAATGAGAACTTGTGCAGGTACTTATACTAAACTTCATTTAATTAAACCTTTAGGTTTTTCTTTGAATGACAAATATTTAAAAAGAAGTGGAGTAAATTATATAGAACATTGTGACTACACTGTATATGATGACTTTGATGATTTTTTAGAAAAAAATAAAGATGGAGAATTTTACTTTTTAACTAGATATGGTAAAAAACCACATAGTGATTTTGATTTTTCTGATAAAGATAAAAATATATATTTAGTTTTTGGTAAAGAAAGTACAGGAATACCAAAAGAAATTTTATCTAAACATTTGGATAGATGTTTAAGAATTCCTACAAATTCTAATATAAGAGCATTGAACTTATCTAATTGTGTTGCTTTAGTACTATTTGAAGTATTAAGACAACAAGATTATCCTAATTTATCGAAAGTTGAAACTATCAAAGGGGAGGACTTTCTCGAAATTTGATAGTTGTAATTTTTTTTAAAAGGTGATATTATTAATATGAATAAAGAATAGGGAGGGAATTATGGAAAAAATAGTAGAGTTTATTATGTTAAATTATACTTGGATTGTAGCTGGATTAATAATAATTCTTCTCGCTATTATAGGTAGTTATGCAGATAAGACTAATTTTGGTCAAGGTAAACCTAAAGAAGAAATAAAAAAAGAAGATACTAAAATTGAAAAAGAAGAGTTACAAACTATAAATGAAGTAATAGAAAATCAAGCTGAGGTACCAATTAAAGAAAAAACAATAGACCAAAATCAAATACCAGAACCTCAAGAAACTTTTACTCAAGAAAACAACATAGAAACTAATTCTGAACCAAGTCTTGATTCGAGTTTTGAAAAATTTGATAAAGAATTTAATGAACTCTTACCAAAGAAAGAAATAATAGATGATGAACTTCTTGAAGAAATAGATAGCCTATCTTTAGATAAGACTCAAAAACTAAATTTGACTGATATTCCTGATTTAGATGATGTTGAATTACCTAAAATAAAATCTATGGAACCAGAAGAAGAGGATATTTGGAAATTTTAAAAATAAAAATAGAACCAAAATAAGGGTTCTATTTTTTTACTGATAGTTCAATTATCAAATCAAAATTATCATCATTAGCTACAATGTTTTTGTGCAATTGATTACATTTTTTACACTTATAAACAATTTTAAAAGTATTTTTAAATTTTTCAATACTAATAGGTTCTAATAAACCTTTACATTCGTTAGCTCTATCTCCAGGATTTATATCAACATGTTTTGAATATAAACAATATGGACAATGGTCTCTTGCAGAGTATTCTAATTTTTCTACTGTTTTGTTACAATTTTCACAAATGAATGATTCATCAATCATATTAAATTTTTTCATAATCTCACCAAATTAATTATATAATTTTCTTGAAGTCTTGTAAATAAAATTTATGGACTTTTTTTTATATATGTGGTATAGTTTAATAGAATGGTAGATGATAAAATGAACGATGTTGATAACAAACAATCAAAAAAAGTATTTTCCACATTAGAAACTGTATTATTAGTTATAATGTCATTAGTTATTGGACTTTCAATAGGTATTTTATTTAACAATAATAAAGTAACCACTAAAAATACAAAAACAAATGACAAGTATTTAAATGAGTTCATAAAAAACTATAACTATGTACTAGAAAATTATTATAAGAAAATAGATAAGGAAGATTTAATAAATAATGCTATTGCAGGAATGATGGAATCTTTAGATGATCCTCATTCGGTATATTTTGATGAAGATGAAACAAATAATTTTTCTATATCTTTAAATGGAAGTTATGAAGGTGTCGGAATACAAATAGGAAAAGATCCAACAACAGGATATATGTTGATAACGGCTGTTTTTAAAAATTCTCCAGCAGCAGATTCAGGATTGTTACCAGGGGATATGATTGTTTCAGTAGATGATAAACTTTCAAAAGAATTGACCGCGAGTGAATTTAGTTCGTTAATAAAAGATGGAAATAAAGATAGTTATAAATTAAAAGTATTAAGAGATGAAGAAGAATTAGAAATAGTACTTCAAAAGAGAATAGTAACTCTTACATCTGTTACTTCTGAAGTTTATGAAGAAGGAAATAAAAAAATAGGATATATATATATAGGTATATTTGCTAATAATACTTATATACAATTTAAAACGGAATTAGAAAAATTAGAAAATGAAAATATAGATTATCTTATATTAGATGTTAGAGGTAATACAGGTGGACATTTAACAGCAGTAGATGAAATACTAGATTTATTTTTAAATAAAAATCAAATTATGTATAAATTTGAACAAGATAATAAAATAACAAATATATATGGTAAGGGTTTTGAAAATAAAAAATATGATATAGTATTGTTGGGTGATGAAGTAAGTGCTTCGGCATCAGAAGTTTTGATATCGGGTTTAAAGGAAAATTTAGGTTCTATATTCATAGGAAAGAAAACATATGGAAAAGGTACTGTTCAAGAGTTAATAACTTTATCTGATGGAACGCAATATAAAATAACAGTAAAAAAATGGTTAACACCTAAAGGTAATTGGATTAATGATACCGAGGGAATTGTACCAGATATAGAGGTATCTTTAGATAGTAAATATTATGAAACATATGAATCAAAAGATGATACACAACTACAAAAAGCATTAGAATATATAAAAGAAAAATAAGAGCACATTTTAAAATGTGTTTTTATTTATAATAAAGTTTTTAAATTTTATATAAAATGTGATATAATTCTTGTAGGTGATTGAAGTGAAAAATATGTGTATAGGAGATAAACTAGAAATACAATGTTACAAACATAATAAAAAAGTTCATAGAGGTTGGAGCGAAGCAATTGTATTAGATATTAAAAAAGACTATATTGTTTTCGGTAACAATAAAACATTGGTTACAGAAGCAGAGGGAACAACTTGGAGAACTAAAGAACCAGCCATAATGTATTTTTTTAGAAATAAATGGTATAATGTAATAGCACAAATGAAAAAGGACGGGATATATTATTATTGTAATATAGCAACTCCATTTATAATAGAAGAAAATACTATTAAATATATAGACTATGATTTAGATCTTAGAATATTTCCAAAAGGAGAATTTAAAATATTAGACAAATTGGAATATGAATATCATAAAAATAAAATGGGATATTCTGATGATTTAGATACAGTAATAAATAATGCATTGACTGAATTAATAAATGAATATAAATCAGGAGCTATTATGTTTGATTCAAAATTAAATAAAGAATATTTACAAACTTATATGGAATTAAAAAAAGAATTAGAAAATAGTAATTTTAATTAAAAAATAGAATATAATAATATAGAAAAAAGAATTTCAAAAAATGAAAAAAAGTGTTGACATTCTTTTTTTCATTTGATATATTATAGGAGTTTTCGACAAAAATGTGACAAAAAAATAACCAAATTTAAATTTTTGAAAAAAATGCAAAAAAAGTATTGACTTTAAATTTTAAATTTGTTATATTAATATCACGTTGTGTGAGGAAAAACCTTACATTCGTAAACAAAAAATGTCAAATTCAAAAAATTCAATATTTTTATAAAAAAGGTATTGACATTATTTTTTTGATTTGATATACTGGGTTTGCTCTTCAAAAAGGGAGCAAGAATGATCTTTGAAAACTGAGCAAAATGTCAATTCACTAATAGTTAGGAATAAACAATTCAAATTCAAAAATAATTAAATTTTTTTGGAGAGTTTGATCCTGGCTCAGGATG
>JAFXHG010000018.1 GCA_017536505.1 Bacilli bacterium | reverse complement strand
TATATCAGATATTAATACTATATTTTTATTTAATTTATTATTAATATTATAAATTTTATTTATTACTTTCATTTTTACCACAATATTTTTTTATAAACTCTTCTTTGTATTCAAGTATATTATCTTCTTTTATAGCAATTCTTAAATCTTCTGTTAATTTAGTTAAAAACCTAATATTATGAATAGAAAGTAATCTTTGACCAAATGTTTCATTAGCTACTATTAAATGTCTTATATATGCTTTTGTATAGTGCTTACAAGCATAACAATCACAATTTTCTTCTATAGGTGTAAAATCTTCTTTATATTTAGCATTCTTAATATTTATTTTACCATTTCTAGTAAATGCATTACCATGACGAGCAATTCTAGTTGGAAGTACACAGTCAAACATATCTACTCCTCTAATTACCCCTTCTATAATATCAAGTGGATCTCCCACTCCCATTAAATATCTTGGTTTATTTTCTGGTAAATAAGGAATTGCATAGTCAATCATTTTATACATAGTATCTTTTCCTTCACCTACACTAGTACCACCTATACTATATCCATCAAAATCCATTTTAACAGTTTCTACAGCACTATATTTTCTTAAATCTTCATATTCTCCACCTTGAACAATTCCAAATAAAGATTGTCTTTCATTATTAAAAACATCTTTCCCTCTTTTAGCCCATCTAAGTGTTCTTTCAGTTGATGCTTTAACATATTCATAAGTTGCTGGATAAGGTATACATTCATCAAAAGACATAGCTATATCACTATCTAATTTGTTTTGGATTTGAATTGAAAGTTCAGGAGTCAAAAATAATTCTTTACCATCTATATGACTTTTAAAACGAACTCCTTCTTCTGTTATATCTTTCTTTTTATTTTTAACTAAACTAAATACTTGGAATCCACCACAATCAGTTAAAATTGGTCCATCATAATTCATAAATTTATGAAGTCCACCTGCTTTATCAACAACATCTTCTCCTGGTCTAAGCCATAAATGATAAGTATTAGAAAGTATTACACCACTACCCATTTCTTTTATTTCTTCTGGTGATAAAGTTTTAACAGTAGCTTGTGTTCCTACAGGCATAAACATAGGTGTTTCAAAAGATCCATAATTAGTGTGCAAAAGACCATATCTAGCTTTAGTTTTTGTATCATTTTTTAATAATTCATATTTAATTTTCATAACTCACCTCAAAGCAAATATATTATAACACCTTAAACAAAATAAGTAAATTGTTGACATTTATTTATTTTTATGTATAATAATTATCCCAAGGAGAAATAATATGAAGAATTATGCAAATAAATTTATAAAAGATTTCATAGATTATACTAATGATATAAATTCATTTTATAATAATTTAAATGGAACTAATTTTAAAGGAATTAGTGTAGAAAGATTATCTGAATTAAAGTTAATTTCACAACAATTAAATGCTGAATTTAATAATAAAAATTTAGCTCATTGTAAGTCTATGAGATATGGTAAAATAGCAAATAAACTTAAAACTAATCCAAAAAGATATACTATAACTAGTGATGCTGAAAAATATATTTTATTTATGTTTTCTGTAGATCCTGATTTTGAAGCAGTTAAAATATATGGAACATATAATACAATAGAAGAAATAAAAAAAGAAATGTCAAATTACTTTGGAATATTTGATAAAAGATTGGTGTTAATTGAAAATTTCTTTATTAAACATTTTCTATCTGAGAAAAAAAGAAATGAAATTAAAGAAGAAATAGAAAAAAGAGCATTTAAATAATGCTTTTTTTATTGATTAAAAATTCAACAACTTTATCTAGATTCATTCTTCTAGATCCTTTTACATATATATAACTATTATTTATTTCCTTTAGTTTTATATATTCTATAAGAGATTCTATATTTTTAAAATTAATACCGCCTATATATTTAGAATGCTTTCCTACTGTATAAACTTCTTTATTTTTTAATTTTTTTATTTCTTTATTTATTTTTTTATGAATTCTTTTAGAATGCTTTCCAAGTTCTAATATATCACCTATTATAAGAACTTTTTTTTCTTTTATATTTTTTAAATAATTTATACCACCAATTATTGATTCTAAACTAGAGTTATAACAATCATTAATTAATATATTATTATTTAACTTTATAATATTCATTCTTTTATTGGTTAATTTAAAACTTTTTATTCTATTTATTATAGTTTCTATTTTTATATTATAATCTAAAGCTACCTTTATAGCTAATAATATATTATTAATAAAATGTATTCCTGGATTATTAAATGTAATTTCATATTCTTTATCTAAATAAATATTAAATGTTATATGATCTATATATTCTTTTATATTGTAAGCTTTTAAATCATTTTTTTTATTTATACCGCATTTAAATCCATATATCTTTTTTAAATATTTATCATCACCATTTAATATTAACTTTTTATTAATCATTCCATCTATTATACTTACTTTTTCTTTAAATATATTTTTTCTATTTTTAAAATATTCTAAATGTGAAGAACCTATATTAGTTATAATGCTTACATTAGGTTTACACATTTTTGATAAATAACTTATTTCACCTATATGATTAGATCCTAACTCCATTACTATAATTTCATAATTATTATTTAAATTAAATAATGTATTAGATACTCCAATTATATTATTTTTATTACCATCATTTTTTAATACATTATATTTACTAGTTAAAATATGATAAAGTAAATCTTTAGTAGTAGTTTTTCCATTTGAACCTGTTATAGCTATCAAAGGTATATTATATTTTTTTCTTATATATCTTCCTAATAAAAACAAACTTTCAATAGTATCTTTTACTTCAATACATTTATTATTAATACTTTTTTCTACTATACAAGCAATAGCACCTTTTTCGAGTGCTTCATCTATAAAATCTTCTCCATTATAATTTTTACCTTTAAGCGCTACAAAAATATCACCTTTATCTATATTTCTAGTATCAGTTTTTATATTATTAATTGTCTCATTACTATCTATATTACTTATACCATTAACAATATTTATTATTTCATTTAAAGTCATATTATCACCAATAAAGTATATTAAAAAAACGTATAAAAATACGTTTTATTTTATATCTTTTTGTAATTCACAAATAATATTTAAAGCTTCCATTGGTGTTATATTCATTGGATCTATTTGTTTTAATTTCTTCTCTATATCAGATTCTTCTTTAGGCATTACTAAATCTAAAGGAAGACTTTCTTGTATTTTTATATCTCTTTTCTTTTCTTTAGATTCATATATACTTAAAATATCACTAGCTCTTTTTATTAAATTATTTGGTAAATTAGCAAGCCTAGCTACATGTATACCATAACTCTTATCTACACTTCCATCTTTAATTTTATGTAAGAAAGTTACATTACCATTTTCTTCATGAGCACTTACATGTACATTTTTTAAATATTTAAGATTATTTTCTAAATCAGTTAGTTCATGATAGTGAGTAGAAAACATCATTTTACATTTTATATTATCGTGTATATATTCAATAATAGATTGAGCAAGTGCCATACCATCAAATGTTGCAGTTCCCCTACCTAATTCATCAAATAACACTAATGAATTACTAGTAGCATTTTGAATAGCATTATTTGCCTCATTCATTTCTACCATAAATGTAGATTCTCCACTAACAAGATCATCACTAGCCCCAATTCTTGTATATATAGCATCAAATATAGGCATTGTTGCACTCTTAGCAGGAACAAAACATCCTATTTGAGCCATTATAACTGTAATAGCAAGCTGTCTCATATAAGTACTTTTACCTGCCATATTAGGTCCAGTAATAAGTAATATATTTTTATCTTTAGGCATATATATATCATTTGATACATATTCAGTATTTAATACTTTTTCTACTACAGCATGTCTATTTTCTTTTATATCTACTATTCTTTCATCAACAATGTTTGGTCTAATATAATTATTTTCTTCAGCTACTGTAGAGAAAGCTTGTAGTACATCTATTTCACTTATTACTTTAGCTATTTCTTGTAGTCTTGGTATATATTCTTTTATTTTATCTCTAATACTTATAAATAAATCATATTCTAAATTAATAATTTTTTCTTCTGCATTAAGTATCATAGATTCTTTTTCTTTAAGTATTGGACTAATATATCTTTCACAGTTACTTAATGTTTGTTTTCTTTCATAACCATATTCATCTTTTACCATATTAGTCATACCTTTAGATACTTCTATATAATAACCAAATACTTTGTTATAACCTACTTTTAAAGTTTTAATACCTGTTTTTTCTTTTTCTTCAGCTTCAAAACGAGCTATAAAATCTTTACCATTAGTTCTTATATTTTTTAATTCATCTAATTCCTTATTAAATCCTTCCTTAATTAAATAACCTTCTTTAATAGTTATCGGAGGATTTTCATATATAGAATCTTCAAGTAATTCATATAAATCACTTAATGTTTCTATATCTTTAAACTTAATAGCATTTAAAATATTTTTAATATCTGGCAATACTTTTAAAGAATTTTTTAATTGTAATAAGTCTCTAGCATTAGCATTACCAAATGCAATTCTACCACTTAGTCTTTCTAAATCATATACTTCATAAAGTAGAGTTTTTAAATCTTCTTTTAATATAAACTCTTCAAGTAGTGTTTCTACTACATCATATCTTTTATTTATTTCTTCTTTATTTATTAATGGATTTTCTATATAATTCTTTAACATACGAGAACCCATAGCTGTTTTAGTTTTATCAAGTAACCATATTAAAGAATATTGTCTTTGTTTAAGCCTTAATGTCTCTGTTAATTCTAAATTTCTTTTAGTATGTATATCCATTTTTAAATAATTTTTATTAACTTTAACTATTGCTTTTTGTAAATGGCTTAAACTAGTCATTTTTATTTTAGTAATATAAGTTATTAAATGTTTTATAGTTTTAATAAGTCTTTCATCTTCAATATCATTAAATACATTTTTATATTCATCTAAATCTTCTATATCATCTGATATAGATATATAAGTTTTAAATTGATTTTTAATTATACTTGTAATATTTTTATCAAATGTAGAATTAACTATTACTTCTTTTAATCCCAAACTAACTATTTCACTAACTAACTTACTTGAATTATGGTCAATTAAAGTAACATATACAATACCTGTTGTTATATCTGTATAACAAATACTATAACAATGATTAAAATCTATTATATTTCCTATATAGTTAAATTCATTTTCTTTTAAAGAATCACTATTCATAATAGTACCTTTACTTATAATTTGAGTAATTCCTCTTTGTACTATTCCTTTAGCATCCTTAGCATCTTCTAATTGATCACAAATACCTATTTTATATCCTTTTTCAACCATTTTTTCTACATAGATATTCAAAGCATGGTGAGGTACTCCACACATAGGCACTCTTTCTTCTAACCCTGCATTTCTACCTGTTAGAGTAAGTTCTAATTCACGAGATGTAATAACTGCATCTTCAAAGAAAACTTCATAAAAGTCTCCCAATCTATAAAATATTATTACATCAGGATATTCATTTTTTACACTTATATAATGTCTCATCATAGGAGACACTTTATTTAAATCTACATCTGACATCATCATATTTATCCACCTAATAAATATTTTATCAAATTCATTAAACTAAATCTAGTTTTTAAATAAAAAAACTAGATATTTTCTAGTTTTTACCATCTAAATAATCTATTACTTCATCAAATGTAGATACTCCAAGTATTTCTATATTATAATTATTTTCTTTTTTTATTTTTAAAGCTTCTTTATAGTTTTCATCATTAGGTACTATAAATAAATCAGCATTCTTTTTAACCGCACTCTTCAACTTATATTCTACTCCACCAATACTACCAATATTACCATCTAAATCTATTGTACCTGTTCCAACTATTGTAAGACCCTTTGTTATATCTTCTTTTATTAAAGAATCATAAATAGATAGAGCTGTAATTAGTCCACCACTTGGACCTGATTCATTTTCATCTATTAAAACATTTACTTTAGGATATGTTTGATATTGTTTTACATTACTTATCAATATACCTATTTTCTTACTATTATCTTCTTTTATTATATATGCATATCTATCATACTCTTTTTTATTATTTTTTACTTTTATATTTAATTTATTTCCAATACTAGATTTATCTACTATATTAGTTATATCTTCTTTACTATTTACCAGTTTGTTATTAATAGATATTACTTCATCACCAACAATAAGATCAGTATCTGCATTTTCAGTTATATAAGTTACGAATAGTTTATTAGATAATACCTCTATTTTTTTATTAGCTTTTGTATAAGCAACATATATAGCGTTACTAATAGACTCATCCATTAATACTTTATCTCTAGTTTCATAAGAATCATAATCTTCAGTATCTAACATTATATCTTCTTGTTTCATTACATTCCAATCTTTATTGAATAATGAAATTATTAAAGTTGGAATAGTTGCTCTATACTCTTTTACATAAGCTAAATTAAAACTACCCGTACTTTTATAACCACTTATTTCTATTTTATCACTCATATCAGTTATACCACCAGGAGCATCTATATAATATGGAAATTTAATAGATAATACTACTAGGATTAATATTAAACTTATTATAAACTTATAATTTTTTTTAAATATTTCTTTCACGTTATCACCTATTATATATTTATGATAACATTTATAAATTTATTTATCAAGAAAAAAATAGGAATCACTTCCTATTTTGTTTTTTGTAATAATTCTTGTAAAGCTTCTTCAGACATCATTATTCCATCAACTTCAACGTATCCTTCATAACCTTGTAAAACCCATTGTTGATAATCAGCTTTACTTTCAAATGTTATTCCAAATATAGTATAAGTACCATTAGCATTTACTACCCCTTGGTCTATTACAGATGTTGTAGTATTGCTTGATGTTGTTGGTTTACTTGATACATTACTTGATGTATTACTTGATGTTGTTGGTTTTACTGTAGAAAAATTCTTCTTAGCGTTTGCTAAATCTTCTTTAGAAACTATATCACCTTTTTTTACCATTAAAGTCCCATCTTCTGCATAATAGTCTGCATCAGCTATTGTATATTGTTCAGTTTTATCTTCTTTTTCAAATGTTCCACCTAATTCTTTATTTTCTTCATAATCACTTGGAATACCACTGCTATTTAAATCACCTTTTGAGATAACTGAACTATTTTTGTCTTTTATTTCATAACCTTCATTTTTTTCTTTAACTGTTCCATTAGATTCCACTTTCAATGTATCATTTTTTGTATCAATAGAACTAGTTCCTACTTTATCTGATTTATCAGCATTTTCTTTATCAGCATAAACCACACCATCTTTTTCGACTATTTTATTTACATCTACTTTACCTGTTGGATTTTCATATTTTTCTTTTTTGCTTTCTTCTTTTGGAAATTCTAATTCTGTTCCTAAATCTTCAATGTTCATAGCAGACATACTACTTGTTGGATTTTTTGGAACATCTTTATTTTTATTTTTAAATAAATTTACAATCCAAGTGATTCCAGAACCTATAGCAACAGTTCCAGCTAAAATAACTGCGATAACAGCCATTGTAATTTTTTTTCTATTTTTTACTAAATGTTTTATTCCTTTGCTACTTCCTTCAAAAACATATGACTCATCATTATATTCCATACCATAACCCTCTTTCTACTTGAAAGTTCCCCTTTCAAATGTATGTGCTGTATATACTAACATACTTTATTTATTTTGTCAAATTAAAAAGCAATATTAATTAATATCACTTTTATAATCACAACTACTACATTTAATTGTATTCTTTTTTTCTGTTAACATACTACCACATTCTGGACAATTATTGCCCGTTGGTTTATCCCAATATGCTTCTTTACATTTTGGATAATTATTGCATCCATAGAAAGTTTTTCCTCGTTTACTCTTTTTTTCTATTATTTTTCCATCACATTTTGGACAAGCGCAAACTTCAGTTATTTGTTTTTCTTCTTGTTTGATATATTTACACTTAGGATAATTACTGCAAGCAGTAAATTCCCCATATTTACCTTTTCTTATTACTAAAGGACTACCACAATTAGGGCAATCTTCACCAGTTTTTTCAGCCTCTTTTTTAGGCATAGCTTCAAAAGCATTTTTAACACTTGGCTCAAATTCACTATAAAAATCTCTTAATACCTTAACATAATCTTGATTTCCTTCAGCAATTTTATCTAAATCTGTTTCCATATTAGCTGTATATTCAATATTTATTAAATGACTAAAGAATTCTTGTAATTTATCTGTTATTTCGAATCCTACATCTGTAGGAATAAATTTCTTTTCAACTAAATTAGCATAACCACGTTTTTTTATTATATCCATAGTTGTAGCATATGTACTTGGTCTACCAATACCTAACTCTTCCATCTCTTTTATAAGTTTAGCTTCTGTATAACGAGCTGGGGGTTGAGTGAAGTGCTGTTCCTTGTTTATTTCTTTTGATACTAATATTTTAGAGTTGTACTCTCCTAATGGAGGTAAAACTTTATCTTTAGTATCTTCATAATCTTTATAAACTTTTAAATATCCATCAAAATCAATTATTTGTCCAGTTGCTTTAAATTGATAATTATTATTATCAAGTATTACTGTTGTATTAATAGTTATAGCATTTTTCATTAAAGATGCTAAAGCTCTATAGTAAATCATTCTATATAATTTAAATTCATCATTACTTAAGAATGGTTTAACTGATTCTGGAGTTCTATTAATACTAGTTGGTCTAATACCTTCATGAGCATCTTGAACATTTTCAGTCTTTTTAGATTCTTTTACATGGCCTATATATTCCTTACCATATTTAGCTTCTATAAATTTATAAGTTGAAGATATAAAATCTTGAGATAATCTTATAGAATCTGTTCTCATATAAGTAATTAAACCTACAGTATCATCTTCAAGTTCAATACCTTCATAAAGTTTTTGAGCTATTTGCATAGTTTTTTTAGCATTAAAATTTAATTTACTTGAAGCATCTTGTTGCATAGTACTTGTAGTATAAGGAGGTTTAGATTGTTTTTGTCTTGTTTTCTTATCTACGCTTTCTATTTGAAAAGCATTACTTAAATTATCTAATACTTCATTAGCTTCTATTTCATTATTTATTTTAAAATCTTTATGATTGTGGTTAAAAAGTTCAGCACTAAATTCAGGAAATACTGCTTCTATAGTCCAGTACTCTTCTGGATTGAAAGCTTCTATTTCTCTTTCTCTATCTACTATTAGTTTTAAAGCAACACTTTGTACACGCCCAGCACTACTTCCATCTGTTTTAGATTGAATTAATCTAGATAACCTAAAACCTATAATTCTATCAAGTATTCTTCTTGTTTCTTGACTATTAACTAAGTTTTTATCTATTTTTCTTGCATGGTTAAAAGCATCTACTACAGTATTTTTAGTAATTTCATTAAATACTACTCTGTCATAATCATCTTCTTTTAACCCAAGCACATCTTGTAAATGCCAAGATATTGCTTCTCCTTCACGGTCAGGGTCTGTAGCAAGATATACATGATCACATTTTTTAGCTTCACGTTTTAATTCATCAATAACACTCTTTTTACCTTTCATAGTAATATAATCAGGTTTAAAATCATTTTCTAAGTCAACACCTAATCCATATTTACCATGAGTAGATAAATCTCTTACATGACCTTTACTAGATAATACTTTGTAATTACTACCTAAATATTTTTCAATTGGTTTTGTTTTACTTGGAGATTCCACTATAACTAAACTTTTTGACATAATATCACCTTTTCTTCTATAATTTATACACTATAAAACTATTTTTGTCAACTATATAATAACCCAACAAATTTAAAAATATATAAATTAAAATTAATCAATTATTGAAATATTATTACATTATATACATCATTTATTATTTTTTTACAAAAAAACTAATAAGTATTACTTATTAGTTAGTTTGTCTATAATATCTTTAGAAACACTCTTTCCTTCAAATGCTCTAAGTATTTCTATTGGTAATGCAAATATTATAGTATTAGATTGATCAGATGATACATCGTTTATAGTAGAAAGAGTTCTAAGGTGTAAAGCACCTGGTGAAGCACTTAATGTTTCTGCTGCTTCAGCTAAGTTTTTAGAAGCTTCAAGTTCTCCTGTTGCTTTTGTAATAACTGCTTGTTTTTCTCTTTCTGCTTCAGCTACCTTAGCAATTACTCTTTTCATTTCTCCTGGAAGAGCAACATCCTTAAGTTCTACATTTTGAACTTTTATTCCCCATCCATCAGTAGCTTCATCTACTATTTTACAGATATTTACAGAAATTTGTTCCCTACCAGTTAACAATTCATCAAGAGTTACTGAACCTACAATATTTCTCATTGTAGTTTGAGCTAATTGACTAACCGCATAATGAAAATTTTCAACAGCTAATAAAGCTTTAGATGCATCAAAAATATTGTAATATATAACCGCATTTATTTTCACTGATACATTATCTTTTGTTATAACTTCTTGTTCTGGAACATCTATAACTTTAGTTCTTATATCTATTTTTTTATAAGATTGAAAGATTGGAAAAACTAATCTCCATCCTGGTTTCATTATTTTAGTAAATTTACCACAAGTAAATTTTACTCCCCTTTCATACTCGCTTATTTGTTTAATTGATCCTAAAACTATAATAATTAAAATAAATAATAATATCATATCATATGCCTCCTAATTTAATTTTATCATACATTTTTTATATTAACAATATATTATATTCTAAAAAAGAATTAATATTTTTTCAATATTAATTCTTTAACTTTTTCTTCTAAATAATCAGTTTGTTTTTCTTTTTCTATTTCTTTTATATTTATAGGTTCACCTATATTCAATTTTAATTTACCTCTTTTATATTTACCACCTATACCAAAAGGTACAATCAAAGAATTAGTTTTAGTTGCTATTGTTGTTACACCTTCTTTAAATGGTAATATTAACTTATCTGTATTATTTCTAGTGCCTTCGGGAAATATTCCTAATACTTCATTATTCTTTAATACTCTAAAAGCATCTTTTATTGCTTTTACATCTACTTTATCTCTAGCTACAGGAAAAGCACCCATTTTACTAAATATATCACTTAAAATTTTATATTTAAATAATTCTTTTTTAGACATAAAATGTATTTCATTTGGTATATTAGTTATTAAAAGAACTACATCAAACATAGTTTTATGATTACCAGCTAATATATATGGTCTATCAGGTAAATTATCTAATCCATTTACTTCAGCATTAAAAACTAATTTCATAGGTCCTTTTAATATCTTTTTTATACTATTATAAAATTTTACATTATATTTACTATCCATGAAATCACCTATTTAATTATATCACATATATAATTAAAAATATAAAAAGCAAAGTTTTTAACTTTACTTTTTCTTTGCTTTTTGACATATAATTTCTGCATAAAATTTATCTTCTATACCTAATTTTTTTATAAGTTCTTGATTATCTTCAGCACTAGAAATTATAAATTTTAACTTATTTAAAACACTTATTGAAGCTTGATTAGTGCTTAATAAAGCTTTAATATTATTTATTGTAATATCTAATTCTTCTTTATTAAAAGAAAGTTTTTCTATAAGTTCTATTTTAGCATTCAAAAATAAATCTAATACATGATCTTTATCGATTTCTACATTAACAAGATCATTTAAATTAATTAAATCTCTATGAGTAACAATTTTATTTCTGTATTTCTTTATTAACAGTTTTAGAAAATCTGTTTGTTCAGGAACTAAATAATTTTCTGTTTTAAAAAAATTATTTTTTAGTTTATATTTACCTAAATAATATAAAAACTTAACAGGAATTTTTGTTTTTTCTGCATCTTTTAAACTCATAATTTCTTTTACTTCTTGATCTTGCATCTTAATGTGTTCTTCTATAACATTTACAATATCCATACCCTGAAGTTCTACTTTAAATTTAAATAAATCATTTTCTTTAAATAAATATATATAATCAGATATTTCTAAATTTTGAATAGTTTTTGTTTCTTCATTATTTTGTGTAGTTCTATAATTTGATGGACCAGCACCTGAATATTCCATTACAAATGGCAATAAAAACATATTATCACTTCCTTGAGTTTATATTCTAATACAAAAAAATAAATTTGTCAACGAATAAAAATATTAATATTAACCATTATATTACTGGAGGTATTTATGAAAAAAGATAGACAAACTATAAAATGCGATGTATATGATTGCAAACATTGTGATTTAGAGATGGAGTGCTGTAGTTTAAGAGAAATAAAAGTTAGTAACTCTAGCAATAATAAAGAAAAAGAAGCTACTATGTGTGCGAGTTACGATGTAAGAAAAGACTAATAAGTCTTTTTATTTACTTTTTTATACTTTTGTAGTAAAATTTTAATGTGAGATGTGATATAATATTTGTCTCGAGTTAGGTGATAATATGTATATAAAAGAATTAACTAATGCTGAGTTTAATATGTTTACAGATAATTATCCACAATTTTCTATATATCAAACTAGTGAATATGGATTTATTATGAATACTCAAAATTATACTTCAGTATTTTTAGGACTTATAGATAATGAAAAAATAGTAGGTGCTAGTCTTGTTTTAATAGAAAAAGAAGGTATGTTTAAATATGCATATGCACCTAAAGGTTTTTTAATTGATTATAGTAATAAAGAATTAGTAGAAGAATTTACTAAACTTATAAAAGAATATTTAGGTAAAAAGAAAATAATGGCTATTAAAATTAATCCTATGATTATAAAAAGTTCATATGATTATGTAACAGATACAACCCATATAAATCCTAATTTTGAAGAACAAATAAATTTTTTAAAAACTTTGGATTATTATCACTTAGGTTATAACAATTTATTTGAATCTTTCAAACCTAGATACGATGCAATTATAGATTTAAATAAACCTATAACTACTCTATTTGGAAATATGAATAAAAACTTTAAAAATAAAGTTAAAGGTGCTGATAAAAATGGAGTTAGAATCATTAAAGGTAATGATTCTGAATTAGATTATTTATATGATCAAGTAAAAAATAAATATCCGAGAGATAAGAAATATTTCGAAGATGTTTTATACTTCTTTAAGAAAAGAAATATGATAGATTATTATTATGCTAAACTTGATACAAATGCTTATTTAATAAATGTACAAAAAAGATATCAAAAACAAATAGAATTGTGCAATAAACTAAATAATAAATTATTTAAAAACGCTGGTAAAAGTAATAATAATAAATTGATTA
>JAFXHG010000017.1 GCA_017536505.1 Bacilli bacterium | reverse complement strand
TTTAACATTTGCTTTTTCTGCAATTTCTCCTTTTCTTCGTTGAGCTTGTTTATATGCTAAAGGTCTAATGCCATAGTCGTTACCAAATACAAAGAACTTCTTATCAAAGTTTTTAAATTTTGAAACTTCGTCATAATATTTTTGTAAATCAGATAATAATTCATCAGCAATAGGAATCTCTCTAATACTTGAATCAGTTTTCGGATTACATACATAGTAGTTAGAAGAGTAGTTATCAATACTTAAAACTTGTTTATTTATATGAAGTCTTTTATTACTAAAATCAATATCCTCCCAGGTAAGTCCTCTAGCTTCACCAATTCTAAGTCCACAATAATATAAAGTTTGCCAAAGACATTTATATTTTAAATCATCTTCAGCAGATAAGAATTTTATAAAATCATCATACTCATATATTTGCCTTTCAGTTTTCTTCTCGTCTGGATTCTTAAACTTTTCCATTAACATTAGAAGTTGATTAAAATTAAAGTTATATCTTTTAATACCAAATCTAAGAACTGCTTTTAAAACTTTTAAAATATCATTTTTAGAGACATCTTTCATATTAGGTTGGCTATTAATGTATTTCTTCCAGTTCTCATAATAAACAATATTAAAATCAACACACTTAATATTATATAGAGGAACTAAATACTTGCCACGATATTTATAACCAACTTTAGTACTGATTCTAACTTTATCATCCTGATATTCTAAAAAAGCATTCCATAAATCTTCAAAAGTCATTTTAGTAGGAACATTAACATTTTCTTTTAATTTATTTAAATATTCTAATTCTGCTTCTTTAGCTTCAGCTCTTGTAAAATACTTTTTACTATTATATCTTTTAGGAGTATTAAACTCATCTTTATAAACTACTCTAAAGAACCAATACTTCCCATCTTTAGTAGGAGTTTTAGCTTTATTTACTGACATTATAACCTTCCTTTCTTGTGTAAAATAGAAAAAACTGCTATAATGTAAATGGAAATCCAAAAACATTATAGTTTCTATAATTAATATTTTTATTCTTGGTCGAATTTAAATATACGATTTCTATTTGATCTATTGTTCCAGCAATAGGTCTTTTTTTAATATCCTCTATATATTCTTTCTAATTTTTTTACTTTTCCAAATAATCTGTATTTTGAGAAAAATTCATCTTTTTTAAAATACTTTGTAGTAATTCTTTTTTGATTAATAGGGTTAAGAACATACATAGTAACAGAATCATCTTCTATTTTTATTGTTCTAAAGAAAATATCTTCGGTTTTTAAATTTTCTATTAAGTAATCACCATCAGTAGTATATCCTGTCCATGCAACAATAATTTTATCTCCGGCAAAATACTTTGGTTCCATAGAATCATCGTTAAGCCTTAAACCTATAAATTGATATTTAGTAGGTAAGATACCATTTTCGTTTTTATCTTCTAGTATTTCATTACATAAATCAAAAGTAACAGGTTCAGTAGAAAGAAGAAACATATCTCCTTTTTGATTATGAGCATACACGTCATAACTATTAACACTTGTTTGAACTAATTTAGCATCGTGTTCTGATTTATCATAATCAGGATTTTCATCTGTTAAAGCACTGGTAGTTACCATTAGGTAATTAGCTAGTTGAGAAATATAATCCATTTTAGGATAAGATCTACCTTTAACCCAATCACAAAATGTTGTATATTTAACTCCTAAAACTCTGGCAACTGTTTCTCTTGATAAATCATTCTTTTTTAGTAGATATTTTACATTTTTAGAAAAGATTTCTTTGCTATTTGCCATTTTTACCACCTCTGATACCATCTTACATTATCTCGTAATTTAAGTCAAGAAAAAAACAACAAAATTATGAAAAAATCGCATTTAGGTATTTACAAAAGAAAAGAAATATTATAATATGGATTTATCATAGGAAGGAGGAAAAGGGGTGAAGATAACATTAAAAGCTCTACGAATCAATTCAAAGCTTACACTGGAAGAAGCTTCAAAAAAGATTGGGATTAGTAGAGAAACATTAAGAAGTTATGAAACATTTAAGACTGCACCAGATTTAAAATTATTACCTAAAATTTTAAAAGTTTATAATGCAGATATAAATGATGTGAAGTTTGATGATGAAGAAAACTAATTACGAAAAAATCGTATATTTAAATTTGACCAAGAAGTAAATAATTATAGAAAGGAAGGATTCCAAAATGGGAAAAAGAAGAAAAGTATTAACAAAAAATGAAATACTCGATATAGCTCAATATCAATGGGCTAATATAAGAGATATTATGGATATAGGTGCAATTGGTAAAAACAATGCACGCATAATATTAAATGAAATCATGGATACTTATTATGGTAATCGTGAAAAAATTAAAAATGGTTTAGTTCCTATGAGTATGGTACTTGAATATTTTGATATAAATATTGATTCCTTACAGGTAACAACTAATGGCTAAAAAAAGAATGTTCTCTTTGGATATAGTAGATTTAGATTCTTTTATAGAAATGCCAATAAGTGCTAAACTTTTATATTATGATTTAGGAATGAGGGCAGATGATGATGGATTTGTTGGTAATCCTAAAAAAATAACGTTATTAGCAGGATGTAATAAGGAAGATATTGAAACATTAATAAAAAATAAATTTATTTATATGTTTTCATCAGGTGTTATAGCTATAAGACATTGGAATGTAAATAATCAGATACGAAAAGATAGATATAATGAAACATTTCGCATAGATGAAAAAAGACTATTAAAATTAGAAAATAATGTATATGAATTGAAAGATAATAGTGGTATACCAAATGACATACCAATGGTAACCGCAGTTAAGTATAGTATAGGTAAGAATAGTATAGATAAGTTAAGTGTAGATAAGAAAAGTAAAGAGAAGAAAAGTTTAGAAGAGAAAAGAGAAGAAAAGATTATAGATAACTTTTATGTTGATGTAGACACAGGAGAAATTTTAGAATATGAAATTGTATCAGAAAAAGATAAAGTGTATAAAAACATAATTGATTATTTAAATAATAAAATTAATGCTAACTATAGATGTAATAGTACTAAAACGAAATCTTTAATTGATGCTAGATTAAATGAAGGGTATAAAGAAGAAGATTTTTTTCTCGTTATAGATAAAAAATATAAAGAATGGAAAGATTCTGAAATGGAGAAGTTTTTAAGACCAGAAACTTTATTTAGTAATAAATTTGAAAGCTATTATAATCAACCAGAAATAATGAAACAAAGAACACTAAAAGATATATCGATGGCAGAAATAGATGAAGCATTAAAAAGAGAAAAACAACAAATGGGAGATAAAGCTAATAATGACACAGTTGGAATTTATTAGTGGAATGAAAAGATTAAGTAGCTATTATTTAAAAGAATTAACAAATGATCAATTAGAAGCATGGTATGAGATGTTTAAAGAAGTTAGAGTAGAAGATTTTAATAAAGCTATTAAACTTATATCTAAAGAAAATGAATATATGCCTACTGCACAAATGTTAAATAAAAAATGTTCACAAGCATATAAAGAGTTTTTAATTGAAATTGCTAATTACATGATGGAAGATGGTTATTTTTATTTAGGAGTTCAAAGATTAGATGAAACACAAGCTAAACTCAATCTTTATAAAACAATTGGTTGGATAGAAGATTCAGGAATGCCAGGCTTCTTAAAAGATGATTTTGAATATTACATAAAAAAATATAAGAGGCATCAACTGGATAATAATGAAAGGTTAAAATTACAATGTTAAGAACTTGTTCTGTATGTGGTGGAATCCATCACGAAGATAACATGTGTAAGAGAACATATAAAAAGAACTCTTATGCTAGTAAATTCAGAAATAGTAATGCTTGGATAACTAAACGAGAACAAATAAAGAAAAGAGATAAGTATTTATGTCAGATGTGTTTAAAAGAAAATATCTATACATACAACAACTTACAAGTGCATCATATAGTTTCAATAGAAAAAGATAATGATAAGAAATTAGATAGTTATAATTTAATTACTTTATGTTCATATCATCATAAACAAGCAGAAATGAATAAAATATCAGCAGAAGAATTAAAGAATTTAATAGACATCCCCCCCGGAGGGTAGATAGTTGAAAAATATAATTTTTTCCACACCCACAGCCCACCTACATTCACACAATTATTAGTTTTTCGTGAGTTTTTTGGAAAAGTATAATTATGTGTTAAAATAATAACATGGAGGTAATTTATGTCAGAAAGTGATATTATTCAAATTGCAATAGCAGTAGTAACATTTTTAGGAATAATTATTTCAAGTATTATTGCTATAGTATCTATAAAACAAAATAATAAAATTTTAGAAGAAAATTCTCGGGCTAATATATTATTATATGTTGATTTTAGTCCTGCAACTAACAGATATTATATTGTTATTAAAAATTTTGGACATAGTTTAGGTAAAGTTACAAATATAAAAACATCACCAAAATTAGATTGGAAAAAAACAAAGTTTAATCAAGATATTCCAGTAATAACAGAATCTACTAATTTTGTACTAGCACCCAATCAAAAAATATCATCTTGGTTTGATTTTAGGGAATACCCTAACCAAAAATTTGATGTAGAACTTGTATATGAAACGTTAGGAAAAAAATATGTTGAAAAATATACAATAAATTTAAAATTTGTAAATAATATTGATTGGCTAACAAAATATTCATTTGATGATACCTCAAATGATTATAAACAATCTTTATATACTTTAAATAATAGTATAGAAGATTTAACTGATAAATTTAGATAAAAATAAAGTATAAGCAATCAAAACTCATACTTTATTTTTTTTATCTCTAAAGGATCTTCATTAACAACAATTAAAGCATATTTAATTTTTAATAATTTAAATACTTCTGCTTTCATTTGTTCATAATCTTCACCAAATAAGTTAATTAGATCTTTAGCTGAATTATAGTGTTGAAGAAAAGAACCTTCATACATAGAACCCCTGTAATAAGAATTAGCAATATAGTATGCAATAACCTCAGGCATAATGTAACTTAATACAAAATTATCATAATCATCAAGAAAAGGTTTAAGTACTCGTTCAAATTCTTCATCACTAATGTCACCATTAGTCCTTTTTCTAATCATAGACACCTCCTAAACCGGTGTTCTATTAATCACTCTTATTCAAAAATATTGCAAGTTATTTAATTAATAGATAGGATGTACGTTCCATTTCTATTGGATTTTATAGTATAATATTTTTAGGTGATAACATGAAAAAGTCAAATCTTTTGAATTCTACAAAGCTCATGAATTGTGGGATGAAGTGTACTGTGATAAAAGATAACGGATATAATGATATAACAGTAAAATTCGAAGATGGTACAATAGTAGAGCATACTCAAAGAAGTAGTTTTAAGAATTGTTGTATAGCAAACCCAAGTTTAGGAAGAAGTTTTACTAAATCATTAAACACAAGTATTCTTGGGAAAATTAAAATGATGAATAATGGCATGAAATGTTGTGTGATAGAAGATAAAGGAAGTTCAAATATAACAGTAAAATTTGAAGATGGTTTCATAAAAAAATCAAATAGGAATGACTTTAAAAGAGGATGCATAAAAAATGATAATTATTTAAAAGGTAACTTGCTAGGACAATGTGCAGAAATGAACTGTGGAATGAAGTGTAGTGTAATAGAAGATAAAGGAAGTTTAAATATAACAGTAAAATTTGAAGATGGAACAATAGTTTCTAAACAAAGAAGAGATTATTTTAAGAAAAAGACAATTGCGAATCCAAATTTAGGAACAAGATTTTCCGTGAAAAAAAAGACAAGTATAAAAGGTCGAAAAAAAATAATGAAAAGTGGTTTGTTGTGTGAGGTTCTAGAAGATAATGGTTATCATGATATAATAGTAAAATTTGAAGATGGATCGTTAAAAAGAACTACACGTGACAGCTTTCTAGATGGTTCAGTATTTAATCCAAATTTAGGGAGAGGATATGCTTATTCATTGAAGAACAGTATATTAGGTCAAACCAAACTTATGAGATGCGGAATGAAATGTACAGTAATAGAAGATAATGGCGGCGATGATATATCTGTAGAATTTGAAGATGGTACTCAAGTTGTTCATAAGACAAGATATTCTTTTAAACATCGAACTATTATTAATCCAAAATTAATGAATATGTCCTCAATGCCGCAAAAATTATTGTATTATTTTATTAACAAGTATTTTCCAGATACAATTCAAAATTTTAGGCCAGATTGGTTAAAAAATGAAATTACTAATTCAAATATGGAAATAGACATTTGGATTCCTTCCTTAAGATTTGGAATAGAATATGATGGAGTTGTTTGGCATAGAGAAGAAAATTTAAGAAGTGAATCTAAATTTACACTTATTAAAAAAAGTAATGAAATAAAAAAATTAATAACTGTATTAGAAAAAGGTGCAATAATTCATGAATCTGATAAACATTATAACATTGTTTTAAATGCGACAAGTAATAGGAAAGAAACAAAAGAATTTATTAATGAAATGGAGAAAGCCATTAACGAAATACTTAATATAATTGGAATTAATGAAAAAATAGAAATAACGGAAGAATTAATTGAAAAATTATATAGTAGTGATATTGTGAGAATTTCAAGTCCGAATCTAATAAGGGGAGAAAATGACTTAGAGACATTACGACCTGATTTAGCGATTGAATGGGATTATGAAAAAAATAAATTTTTACCATCAGATGTTACCAAAGGAAGCGGTAAAGAGGTTTGGTGGATCTGTAGTAAATGTTCGTATTCATGGTCAGCTAGAATTCTAAATAGAGCAAGAATTAATGGCACTGGATGTCCAAAGTGCCATCCTAGATCATCTATAAAAAAAGTAATTAATCTAGAAACAAAAACTATATATAACAGCATAGCAGAAGCATCTCGCTTGTTAGGAATAAAAAAAGATTTAATAGCAGGTTGTTGTAAAAAAACGATAGATAGCGCTGGCGGGTATCATTGGAAATATTTAGATGAATAAGTTGTTTTAAAGTGTTTACTTCCTTAATAAATTTTTATTACAAAATTTTCTTAATACAATTTGTTTATATGATGATTTATAAACAAGAAGTAGTGAATATTAAAATAATAAAACAAACTACCTTAATTGGTAGTTTTAATTTTCAGAATCTTTTTTGTAAGATTTAGCATTTAAATAATTAACAAATTCTTCCTCAATTCTATGTCTAAATTTCATTAGCACTTGCAAGTGTCTAGGATTTTTAGCCGATATAACAAGTTCAATATTCTTAATAGTAAAGAATCCATGATAGTCGCCATTTCTACTTATGCATTCTATTCTATTTTTAGGTTTAAAAATATACTTCATAAC
>JAFXHG010000016.1 GCA_017536505.1 Bacilli bacterium | reverse complement strand
GAAATGGAAAATAAAATTAAAGCCACAACATCTATAACTAAAAATATTATAAATATTATTCCTAACCATTTTAAAACTTTTAAAACTAATCCAGCTAATTTTTCAGTATTACTCACTTTTTCAACTACTACATTTTGAATATCATTATCTAACAATTCATCAATACTTATATTTAGTACCTTTGATAATAATTTTAATTGTTCTGGATTTGGTGTTGTTTCTTCCAATTCCCAGTTAGATATTGTCTGTCTTGTTACATTAACTTTTTCTCCTAATTGTTCTTGTGAAAGTCCTTTCTTTTTTCTTAATTCCAAAATTTTTTTTCCTAGTTTCATACGCTATCTCCTTTCACATACAATTATAAATTATTATTAATAAACAAATCTAGCGAACTCTTTTGGAAAATAGTCAAAGACTTTTAACATTTTTAAAAAAAATGTAATTTATCTTTTTCTATTTTTAATTTTTTTTACTACTAAATCTATACCAACAACTAAAATAAATAACAATGTGTAATTGATAAAAATATCCTTATAAGTACTTTTAGCAAGTGTTTCTCTTAACCCCATTAAAAATACATACAAAAATGTTAACAACATTGTAGGAATATATGCACAAATAATATTCAAATACTTATTCTTAAATTCCAATTTCCTATACAATTGCAATGCTAAAATACCAATAAATATTATCAAAGCTCTATCTAATTCATGCCAATTACCACTTGGATCATCTCTTAATCCTTGACACAAATAAAGTATGCTATTTAATATTGTTGTTATTGTATAAATTGCACAATATAGCAAACAACTATCTTTATTTATTATCTTTTTCATATATAATCCCACTTTCAAATTGTAATTTGTTTATTTCTTCTTCGTGGTTTTATTAATAATTTTAGATATTCCTATGTTAAACACACCATATAGTATTGTAGCAACAATCACCATTTTCCAATCTATGTTTTTGTAAAATAAGTATTCCACCACTATATATATAAGTCCAAAAACAACTGTACTAACTAAATACTTTACCCAATTCTTCATACAAATCATCTCTTCGTCAAATTTTTCTTTTATCTTTGATAAAAAAAATTGCATAATTACATCATAAATTTCATTTGCTCTATCATTATTAATATTTAATTTTAAAATTAATTCATTTATAACTTTGTCTTTTTTCTTTTTATTAAATATTAAATTATTTTCTAAAATATCATTAACAATTAAACATTCATCATAACTTAAATTAGTATTATCTTGAAGTTCACTTATAAATCTTTTTTTATTAATTTTCTTCACTATATATTTTTCCTTTTGAATCTTTTTGAATTTCATATCCATATTCAAATATATAAGACATACTAAATATAATTAATATTTCTAAAATACCGATTAAACCAAATGAATTTTCTCCACTCTTTGTTGAAGTAGATATAACATTAAATAAAATATTTGAAATTGGTGTTATAATTATTAATGCTATCATTAAATATGAAATTCTTTTAATAAAACCTACATTCTCTAATGTAAATGGTGTTTGGTTATTTTTAATATTATTAAATAGTTTTTCAACATAATTTAATATAATCATCATAATAACAATATTTATTATTAAAAATATCATTGCAGATTCAAAATAACTAATTATTTTAACTTTAGAATTATTAGTAAAGACTTTTATAACCTCATTATCTTCCAAATCGCCATCATATTCCCCAATTATTACACCATGTACTTCTATTTTGTTTTCATCTACTATTTTGATACTTTCAGATTTAAAAGTTATTTCATTTTCTTTAATTTCTAAATTACTTACAATATATGGAACAATTAGCATAGCTATAATAATAAATGGTATTGCTACTTTTAATACAATAGAACCAATTTTTCCTATCATTGCAATTATATTGCTTAATGTCTTTACTTCTTTTTGTTTCTTTTCATTAAACTTAACTACATTCATAACTATTTCTTCATCTAATGAAGTTATATCACTCATATCTGGGTAAACCAATTCATTCAATTTACAATTTAAAACTTTACATAGTTCAAAAATATTATTCATTTCAGGGTATGATTCACCGTTCTCCCATTTTGATACTGATTGTCTAGTCACATTCATTTTTTCTGCAAGTTGTTCTTGTGACATTTTTTTACTTTTTCTTATTTTTCTTAAATTATCTCCAAACTTCATTAGACTAACTCCTTCCTAAATTAAGTTTAATATCTAATATAAATAATTACTATCTACTTTCAGTTGCGTTTTACTTTTGCAACTGAAACATTACATATTTATTATACCATTAAAAAAGTAAATCTTTTTATTGATCTGCTTGATAAATTGTAATTTGTAATTATTTATTTCTTTTAACAAATATTACTCCAAGTATTGCTGTTATAACAATAATCATAAGTGGAGCAACTTTGAAATACACCCATTCAAATGAATGCCATAAAGTTCCAATTACAGACCACTCTGGATCACTATAATCCCATGATTGATATGGACTTCCTAATATTGCTAATAAGATAAATAATAATACAAAACATATATCAAAAATTATTAATGTATTAACTAACATTTTTCTTTTTTGTTTTTGTTTCATAGCTAATTGTTCATTAATGACTTCTAACTTTTCTGATATTACTTTTAAATCATTCTTTTCTTTTTCTTCAATACTTTCACCTAAAATTTCACTAACAGAAGTTTCAAATATTTCTGAAATAGTCATTAACATTTCTGCATCTGGTACAGATAAACCTGATTCCCATTTTGAAACAGTTTGTCTAACAACATGTAATTTGATGCTTAATTCTTCTTGTGAAAGTCCTTTATTTTTTCTTAATGTTTTCAAATTATCTTTTAACATAATATACTTTCTCCTTTCATCAAATTCAGTTTATTATAAAACACCCGTTGCTACAAGCAATGCATTTTAACATATTAACAAATTACTATTTTTTCTTTTCTTTATCTTTATTTAGATAAACACTTCCCAAACAAAAAAAAGTTGAACCTAGGCATAGATAAATAACCCCCGTACTACTGTTATCATTAATAAAATTTATTATTGCAACAATATAAAAACAAACTGAAGAAAAATAATTTAACATTGAAACTATTTTGTTTGTTTTGTCATCTTTC
>JAFXHG010000015.1 GCA_017536505.1 Bacilli bacterium | reverse complement strand
TGATAAAGTAGATAAAGCAGTAGAAAAAGTAAAATCAATAATCACAGCTGAAAAATGTAGAGTAGATAGAATAGAAGAAATTTATATGAATACTAAAGAAGAATTTATCCATGAAGGATTAATAGATGAAGAATTTGAAAACAAAGAATTAGAAATTTAGGTGATATTATGCAAAGAATTAGTAGTGAGTGGAAAGATTACGAATGTATAGATGCAGGTAATGGAGAAAAGTTAGAAAGATGGGGAGATGTAATACTTAGAAGACCAGATCCTCAAGCTATATGGAATGTTAATTATAATGAAAGTTGGAAAAACGTAGATGGTCATTATTTTAGAAGTAATAAAGGTGGGGGAGAATGGAAATTCTATTCTAAATTGCCTGAGTTTTGGACAGTTAGTTATAAAGATTTAACTTTTAAAGTTAGTCCAACTAACTTTAAACATACTGGACTTTTCCCAGAACAAGCAACTAATTGGGATTTTATGATGGATAAGATTAAAAATAGTAATAGAAAAATAAAAGTACTTAATTTATTTTCATATACAGGTGCTGCTACTATGGCTTGTTCTAAAGCAGGGGCTGATGTTGTACAAGTTGATGCATCAAAAGGTATGACAGAATGGGCAAAAGAAAATATGAAGTTATGTGGTTTAGAAAATAACAGTATAAGATTCATAGTAGATGATTGTTTAAAGTTTGTTGAAAGAGAATATAGAAGAGGAAATAAATATGATGCTATAGTTATGGATCCTCCTAGTTATGGTAGAGGACCTAATAAAGAAGTATGGAAATTTGAAGACAGCATTTATGCTTTAATAGATGCTTGTATAAAAATATTAAGTGATAAACCATTATTCTTCTTAATTAATTCATACACAACTGGAATAAGTGCTACAGTGCTTGAAAATATTTTAAAGACTACTTTATTGCCACTTTATCCTAATGGTAAAGTAGATGCTGGAGAAGTAGGTCTACCAATAACTAGAGATAATATAGTACTTCCTTGTGGTATTTATGGAAGGTATATAGGAAATGATTAATATAATTTATGAAGATAACCATTTACTTGTTGTAGAAAAACCAATAAACATACCAGTACAAGAAGATAGTAGTAAGGATTTGGATTTTTTAACTATTTTAAAGGATTTTATAAAGAAAAGAGATAATAAACCAGGAAATGTCTTTTTAGGTCTTATACATCGTTTAGATAGGCCTGTAGGAGGTATCATGGTGTTTGCTAAAACAAGCAAATGTGCATCTAGACTTAGTGAACAAGTAAGAAATAGAACATTTAAAAAAAGTTATTTTGCTGTTGTTGAAGGTAAAGTAGAAGATAAGGGAACTTTAATAGACAAACTTCTTAAAGATACTAAAAATAACATAGTTAAAGTAGATAAAAATGGGAAAGAATCTATATTAGATTATGAATTAATTAGGTATAAAGATAATTTATCTTTAGTTAAAATAAATCTAAGAACAGGTAGATCTCATCAAATAAGAGTACAATTTTCATCTAGAGGACATGCTTTATATGGTGATCAAAAATATAATAAAAATTCTAAAGTAGGTGAGCAAATTGCTTTATTTGCTAATTCAATTACATTTAATCATCCAATAACTAAAGATGAATTAACATTTGAAATAGATTTACCAATAAGGAACCCATGGAATAAATTTAAAGTGTAAAGAAACGTACACTTTTTTTTATTTAATAAAAATGGTATTGACTTTACTAAACTAAAATAGTAAATTAAAATTAGGTGATGATATGAAAAAACAAACTGTTGAAGCACATTTAACAATAAAAAATGGCCAACCTATAGTTACAGTTAAGGGAAGAGAAGGACAAACAGATTCAGATACATTAATAGCTTATTTAAAAAAAGGTGTATCATCAGGAGAAATGAAAGTTTGTACTCCCACATCAGAAAAAGGATATACTACATATAAATTTAAAGTATATGATGAATTAGAAAATTTAAATAATTATTTTGTTATAAAAGTAAAAAACAATGAAAGATATTTACATAGAGCAACAATTGAACAAATCAAAGAAATTACAGGTGTTTCAAATTTAATAAAAAAGCTCAATGTAAATAGATTTGTTGCAGGAATAGCTGTAAGCGCTATATTATTAACAGTAGCAGGACCAAGTATGGCAAAAGGTTTAGGAAAGCTTATTGAGAAAGATATAGAATATGATCAACAAAGATATCATCAACATACATATTCATCTCCATATATTCCAACAGAAGAAGAAAGAACACAGTCAGAAATACTGTATTATCAAGATTTGGAAAGAAGAGCTTTAGCTGGTGATGAAGAAGCCTTAGAGGAATATTCAATTTATATAGCTCAGCAACAATTAAAAGAACAAGCTAAAGAAGAACAAGCTTCAAGAAGAAAATAGGCATTAATGCCTATTTTTTTTACATATAATTAAGTGGTGATTATATGAAAAAGATATACTCAATATTTTTACTTATAATTTTTATTTGTACTTTTTCTTTTGTAACTGCAGATATAAAAAAGAGTAATTTAGAATTAGTAGGTAAAGTGATATATATAGATCCAGGACATGGAGGACTAGATCCTGGAACAGTTTATAAAAATATATATGAAAAGGATATAAATTTAGAAATATGTAAAAAGTTACAAACAATACTTGAAGAAGAGGGCGCGATAGTATATTTAACTCGTTATGGTGATTATGATTTAAGTAAAAGTTATACTGGTTCTAGAAAAAAAAGTGATTTAAATAATAGAGCTAAAATAATAAATGCATCTGGTGCAGACATATACATTTCAATACATTTAAATTCAATTAGTTCATCTACTTGGAGTGGTGCTCAAGTTTTTTATGATGATGTTAATAAAAATAATTATTATTTAGCTCTACTTATGCAAGAACAATTGAAAACAGATTTGAAAACTACTAGAGAAGTAAAAGAAATAACCACAATGCTTATGAATAGAAAAATAACAATTCCTGGGGTACTTATAGAAGCAGGATTTTTATCAAATCCTAATGATAGATATTTACTTCAAAAATCAGATTATCAATATAAAATAGTAGAATCAATAAAAACAGGAATAATAAAATATTTTAAATAGTTTGTACATATAATTTATTGGTGAAATTATGAAAAAAATTATATTAATTTTAATTTTATTATTACCTTTTAGAGTGCTTGCTATTGATACAAGCGCTAGAAGTGCAATACTAATGGATATTGACAGTAATCGTATACTTTATGAAGAAAATATACATGAAATTAGAAGTGTTGCTAGCATATCTAAAATAATGACAGCTGTAATTGCTATAGAATCAGGAAAACTGCATGATAAGGTTATAATAGGTGATGAAATAAATACCTCATATGGATCTGGTATATATATAAAAGTTGGAGAAGAAATGTCTTTAAGAGATTTGGTGTATGGACTTATGCTTAGAAGTGGTAATGATGCTGCCCTTGCTATTGCTAAATATGTGGGCGGTACAGTAGAAGATTTTACAAAAACAATGAATAACAAAGCTAAAGAAATAGGTATGAAAAATACAACATTTAATAATCCTAGTGGATTAGATCAAGAAAAAGGAAATTATTCAACTGCTTATGATATGGCAATATTAACTAGCTATGCAATGAAACTAGATGAATATAAAAAAATAACTGGTACAAAAAAATATGTATTAACTACTAACAAAAATACATATAGTTGGATAAATAAAAATAAATTACTTTATAGTTATAAATATACAACAGGTGGTAAGACTGGTTTTACAGAAATAGCAAAACGAACTTTAGTTTCAACAGCTACAAAAAATAATACAAATTTAGTGGTAGTAACTTTAAACGATGGTAATGATTGGCAAGATCATCAAAATTTATTTGAATATGGTTTTAGTAATTATACTAACTTAAAAATATTAGAAAAAGGAAATATAACAATATATGACGATAAATATTATGACGACTATGAATTATATGTAAAAAATGATTTTAGTTATTTATTAAGTAATTCTGAAGAAGGTAATTTAATATTTAAATATAAATTAGAGAAAAAAAGAAAATTAAATAATGGAGATAAAGTAGGAATACTTAATATATATTTAGGAGACAAAAAAATACATGAGGAGAATATATTTATAGATATAATAAATAATAAAGAAAAGTCATTTTTTGAAAAAATCAAGGAGTGGTTTGTAAACTTATGGTAAATATAATTTGGATAATTTTAATAGCTATTGGAATATTATATGGGATACTAACAAATAATCTAGAAACAATAAATACTACTATTGTAGATAGTACTAAAATAAGTTTAGAAATGTTATTTAAAATATTTCCTGTACTTGCCCTTTGGATGGGTATAACAAAAATAGCTGAAGTATCAGGATTATTAAAAAAACTTTCAAACAAATTATCTCCATTACTTACCAAATTCTTTCCAGAAATACCTGTAGGACATGAATCACTTAGTTTGATTGCAAGTAATATGATTGCTAATATATTTGGTCTTGGTAGTGCTGCAACACCTTTTGGATTAAAAGCAATGTCCTCACTACAAAAATTAAATAAAAATAAAAAAGTAGCAAGTAGATCAATGATAACATTTTTAGTTATAAATACAAGTGGATTAACACTTATTCCGACAACAATAATTTCTCTTAGAATGATGTATGGTAGCCTAGAACCAACAAAAATAGTAATGGCTTGTATAATTAGTACTTTTTTTGCAACTTTAGGGGGTATAGTTATTGATAAACTTCTAGCAAGGAGGTATAAAAATTAATTTTATATCTAATTTAATAATCCCAGTAGTCGTACTTTTTATAATAGTCTATGGTTTTTTAAAAAAAGTAGATGTATATGATACTTTTATAGAGGGAGTAAAGGAAAGTTTTCCAATGATAACTAATCTTTTTCCTACTTTTATAGCCATGATACTTGCTGTTAACTTATTTACAAATAGTGGAGTTTTAGATTTCATATTATCATTAATTAAACCTGTTTTAGATGTGTTTAAAATACCAAGTGAAATATTTCCCTTAGCTATTATTCGTCCAATATCAGGAAGTGCATCTTTAGCATACCTAAACAGTATATTTGCTAAACATGGTCCAGATAGTTTTATAGGATTGTTAGGATCAGTAATGCAGGGATGTACTGATACAACACTATATGTTATAAGTCTATATTTTGGAAGTATTGGAATCAAGAAGATAAGACATAGTATGTTTGCTGCTTTATTTGCTGATTTATGTGGTATAGTTGCTAGTATAATTATAGTAAATTTATTTTGGGGATGATTTTATTGATTAAAAATAATAAATAAGGTATAATATCTTTGGTGATTTTATGGAGCGACTACAAAAAGTTATTGCTTTATCTGGTTATTGTTCTAGAAGAAAAGCAGAAGAATTAATTAATTTAGGAAAAGTAAAAGTAAATGGAAAAACAATAAGAGAAATGGGAACTAAAGTAGAATCTACTGACTATATTGAAGTAGAAGGTAACCCTATAGAACAAATGGAAGATAAAGTATATTATTTACTTAATAAGCCAAGAGGAGTAGTAACAACTGCTAAAGATGAAAAAGGAAGAAGAACAGTAGTAGATTTAATTAAAACAAGTAAAAGAATTTATCCAGTAGGCAGACTTGATTATGATACAACAGGACTTATAATACTTACAAACGATGGAGAATTAACAAACTTTCTAACACATCCAAAAAATAACATTGAAAAAGTATATGTTGCCAAAATAAAAGGAATAATTACTAAAGATGAAATAAGAAAACTATGTAATGGTGTTTATATAGATGGAAAGAAAACAAGCAAAGCTAAAGCTAAAATACTTAAAATAGATAAAAAAACAAATAGTAGCGTAGTAGAATTAATAATACATGAAGGAAAAAATCATCAAGTAAAAAATATGTTCAAAGCAATTGGATATGATGTATTAAAATTAAAAAGAGAAAGTATAGCTTTCTTAACACTTGATGGAGTACCTTCTGGAGAATATAGACAACTAAGTATAAAAGAAGTAAAGAAACTTTATGGAGAAAAAAATAATCAAGACTAACCTTGATTATTTTTATTCCTCATTTTTATCAGTATCTTCAATAGCGTTTGTTGGACATCCTTCTTTGGCATCTATTGCGTCTTCCATAACATATTCAGGAATTTCTTCAACAATAACTGCTGCTAATCCATCATCTTCAATTTCAAAAACTTCAGGAGCAACTGCTTGACAAGCCCCACAACCTATACATAAATCTTTATTAACTTTTAACATCTATTACATCCTCCTTTTTAAATTATAAATAAATTATATGAAAAAAGCAAGTAAAATATTTAAATATTTTGAAAAGTATGATATATTATTGATAGGGTGATAATGTGGCTAGTAGAATGGATCGTTATTATAAAAGTGAACTTGTTTCGTCAGGCCGTAGTTCTAAAAATAAAAGTTTATATGAACAAATAAAAGATTTAGATAACTATACAAATATAGAAGGTGTCGCAACAATTGAAAAAACAAATGAAATAGATATTTCTAAAGTACAAGAAATGATAAAAAATAGAGAAAACTATAAAAAACAAAAACAGTTAAGAAGCATATTAAAAGAAGAACAAGAAGAATTAGATAAAATAGAAGAAGTAGAAGAAATTACAAAAAATTATGACATAAAAGATTTATTATCTAAAATAAAAGATGATTCTACTACTGAAAGTAAAAGCAGAAGTTTAAGACAGGATCAATATGAAGCATTAAAAAGTCTTAATACTAAAAGCAAGAAAATAGAAGTAGAACAAGAAGAGGAAGAGTTAAAAGAATTATTAAATACAATTGCTAGTACAAAAGCTCTATCTGAATTAACAAGCGCTGATGTAGGGTTGTTAGATGATTTAAAATCAGATACAATGGTAGGAGATGCTGCTTCAATAAAAAAAATACTTGATGAAGAAAAAGAAAAAAAGATAGAAGAAACCAATATGGAAATTGATAAATCTTTTTATACATCTAGTTTAGGATTCACACAAAGTGACTTTGAAGAATTAAAAAGTATGAATCATAATATAAAGAAAAGTAATAAGTTTATAATAATATTATTAATCATACTAATTATAGTTATTGCAGCAGGAGTAGGATTTTTCTTAACAATGAAATAAAAACTTCATTAATTTGAAGTTTTCTTTTTATTTAAAATAATTTTAAAGTAAGTGATAATGGTTATAAGTATAGTAAATACTGTAGAAATTATAGGTATTATACTTACCATTAAATTATCTACATATACATTATATTTAGCTGCATATATAGTACCAATTGTAATTAAAACACAACCAAAGAGATAAATATAATTTATTTTTTTAAATGAAAATATTTCTTTAATATTATTTCCAAACATATAAATAATAAGCGTGCAATATATAAATATATCAAAAATTAATTGAATAACTAAAATACTTTCTATTCTGGATGAAGCTCCAACAATTGTTGCTTGTTTTAATACATGAAACTCTGGATATTCATATAAAGATGTTAACTCATAACCTAAAGTTGAAAGAGTAGCAAAAATAACCGCACACATAGTAATAGAAGATATTATTGTAGAAATAATTAAAGTTTTTTTGAATTTAGGTTTATCTACTGAGTTTTTAGGGATCATAGTAAGTAAAAACATTGGTGCAATGTGAAACGCATAATAACTATTTATACCGGATAAATAATTAGATATACTAGATTGAAACATTGGTTTTAAATTAGAAATATCAAATGAAGATATTAAGCCTGAAAAACTAATAAAGAATAAGAATATATTTATAAAGAAAAGTATATTACTTGTTCTTGCTATTACATTAATTCCTTTACAAAGTATATAGAAAATAGTAATTATAAAAATAATTGCTATAGCTATTAATGGAGTTCTAGTCAAAAACTGACTTTGTATAAAATTATTTAAGGTTAAATAATTTAAAATTCCCATTAAGATAACAAAAAGAGAAATTAATATAAGAATAATTTTACCTAAACTTTTACCAAAAAGTTTAATGATTTTTTGAGGCAAATTTAAATCTGGTTCATAATCAATAATTTTATTAATTATAAATATAAACAATATATCAAAAGGTATACTTATAAGAGGCATTATCCAAGAGTCTCTTTTCATAATATTAATTAATGCATTAAATGTCATCCCCACTAAAAAAGCTCTAGTAACAAAATAATTTAGTGTCCCTATTTCAAAATTATTAATTTTTTTCTTAATCATTTATTTCCTCCAAACTATTTTTAGAAGATACTTTATTTTTAAGCATCAAATCACTTTTTATTTTTATTTCTATCTCATCTAGATTATCATTCCATTTATCTTTTACAGATTTAAAATACTTTGGATATTTTTGATAAAACATTTGTCCAAATCCAAAAACATCAGTTTTATTTTTGATAGCTAATTCAATTGCTTGCTCAACTCTTTTTTTAATTTTTTTATTAGATTTTTTTTGTATTTCCTCAATAACTTTAGAATTTTCTAAATCAATATCCCCCTTAACCTCTATAATTCTAGCTTCACCAGACAATTCTATATTTACAACCGGTTGATCATTTTTTAATTCAATAGATACATTGGAAGAAAAACTAGTAGAGTCTATAACTACATAACCTTCTTTATATTCTATATCTAAAAACATTTCCTTAGTTGCACCATTAATTATATTTATACCTAAACTTTCATCTCTATTTGCCCAATCAATTAACTTATCACCTTTAAAGATTCCAAGATTACCAAGTTTTGTGTATGTTTTAGGCTCACTTGATTCAATATTTTCTTTACTAGATCCTTCCTTAACATCACCTATAATTTCTATACAATTTATGGAAAGTTCAGTTCCATTACTTAATATAGTAGATAATAAATCATTGAAATTTGTGCTTGCAATAATACCTTGTAATTCAGTTGTAGTTTTAACATTATCTGTTATTTGTTGCGAAGGAAAGGACGAAAGTGGAGTCATTATTTTTAAAGTATCTTTTGCTTTAGAATT
The DNA here is from genome assembly GCA_017536505.1 of Bacilli bacterium. GTDB lineage: Bacteria > Bacillota_I > Bacilli_A > RF39 > UBA660 > UMGS1613. The sequence continues at coordinate 7,589 of JAFXHG010000015.1, read as the reverse complement.
CTTTGATAGAACTACATAAAAGTTTTTTCTAGTATTTGGATAGCGGACAAAGAAATCAATAGCATTATTAATTCCATCTTTAGCAACCTCTTCTGAAATAACTAAAATAGAAAATGACCCAAAATATAGTTCACTTGGAGAAATTAGACCTATTTGTTTTAGTGCACTAAAAATAGATTCACCTTTACCACTATATACAACTACTTGTGATTCTGATGAGTTACTCTCACTACTATTACTTTTAGGGGAATTTGAAATTAAAACACTCATTTCATATTCATCGCCTGATTTATCAATAGAAACACCAGAAACAATAGAAAATTCATTTAGTTCATTGTAATTCCAGCACCCTGTTAAAGTTAGTAGCAATATTAAACTAAGAATTATTTTTTTCATAATTATCATCCATTCTCTTTAGATTATTAGTTAAATATTCAGGCCTATTTTTTAAGTCTTTTCTTGAAAATCTTATTATGCTATCTTTTAAACTTCTAATATTAAGAGGACTGAAAGGAGTTAGATAAGGTGTACCAAGACATTCTAAACTTGATAATTTGGCTATAAAAATAATAAACATTGCGACAAAACCAATAAGACCCATGAAAGTTGCCGCTAATATAAACAAAAGTCTCCATTCCCTTATCGCATCTATGATATCTACATCATAAAAAACTAACTCAGAAATAGAAGTAGCAGCAATTATAATTATAACTATAGGAGAAACAATTCCTGCTGCAACCGCTGCATCTCCTAGAATTAATGCTCCAACAACATTCATGGCACTTCCCGAAAAAGATGGTGAGTGAATATCGGCTTCTCTTAAAACCTCAAAAGTTAATACAAAAAGTAAAACTTCAATTGCTGTTGGAAAAGGAACTCCTTCTCTTTGTATAGCTAAAGAAATAAGTAATTGATCTGGAATAATTTCGTGGTTAAAAGTCATGAGTGCTATATATATTCCTGGAGTTAATAAAGCTAGAAAAAAACAAATAGCTCTAAGTATTCTAGAAAAAGATACATTAAAAGGTTTTTGATAATTATCTTCTGGCGAATGAAAAAAATCAGTTAAAACAGCGGGAAGAATAATAACAAAAGGGGAATTCTCAACTAATATAACAATTTTACCATTAAGCAGAGATGTACAAGCAAAATCAGGTCTCTCAGTACTTATGACTTTTGGAAAAACTGACTTTTGATCCTTCTCTAATAATTCCCTTATGTAACCAGTATCAATTACTGCATCTATATCTATTTTTTTTAATTCATTAAGTATTTTTTTTACCTTATAATTAGGAACAATATCTTTTATATATGCAACAGTTACCTTTGATTTAGTTCTTCTCCCAATCTTAACCTCTTCATACCACAAATTTGGATCCTTAATTCTTTTTCTAATTAAACCCAAATTCATATTATGATTTTCAGTAAAACTATCCTTAGGACCACGTGTAATAGTTTCACTTGTTGATTCAGTAACACCTCTATCAAGTTTTTGTCTAGTTTCTACAACAATTGCTTTATTGCAACCATCAATTACTATTGCAGTAAAACCACTAGCTAAGTGATAATACATATCTTCATAAGTCTCACAAGATTTAACTTTACTATTGAATATACTGTTTTGAATCAAATTATAAAATGAATCGAAAGGTTTCTTTCTATCCATATTAACAATTGCTTTATTAAGAAAATTACTTATTTTATCATCACTACTTACACTTTCTAAATAAACATATCCAATTTTCTTGTTATTTTTTTCAATTATTCTTGTTACAATATCACTACTTTTTCCATTCATTTTATTAAGAGTTTCAAAAATTTTCTCTATACTATTATCTAATTTCATAATACTCACCTAAGGATATTATTTCCAAAATAAAAAAAAATATTATTTTTCTTTACTTTAAAAAAAAACTATAATATAATAAATAACTAGGTGATAATGTGAATAAAGGATTAAAGCTTAAAAATTTATATTTTAAAGACATTTTAACAGATATAAACTTTGAATTAAAACCAGGAACTATTAATGCTCTAATAGGTAAGAATGGAAGTGGAAAAACACTGGTTTTAAAATGCATTGTAGGTTTTATTAAATATTCAGGGCTAATCAGTTTAAATGATGTGGTTTTTGATGAAAAAAATATAGGAGAACAAATAAAAAATATAGGAATATATTTAAATACAAAAAAATTAGAAGATAAAAACGTGTACTCAAACTTAATTGATCCACTATTCAATCTAAATTATCAAGAAGAAACTGCAAAGAAAAAAGTTTATGAAATTGCTAAAAAATTAGATATAAGCGATTTATTATATAAAGAAATAGAAACATTATCGCATTCTCAAAAAAAAGTGGTATCTTTCGCACAAAGCATAATACATAGTCCCAATTTAATATTGATAGACAATTTATTTGATTCCTTAGATAAACATTATAAAGAAAAAATTATATCATTTTTAAAAAGTATAAAGAAAACTAAGAAAACAATAATTTTATTTACTGCAAATAACAGTGAAGATTTGTTTCTTGCTGATAATCTACTAATAATTAAATCTGGCAAAATAATTGAAATGGGAGAACCTAAAAAACTATTAGAAAATGAAAGTTTGTTTATAAAAAATGATGTTGATATACCTTTTATAAGTGATTTGTCAAATAAAATGATAGCTTATGAATTAATTAATAAACCAATATATGATATGAATGAAATGGTGGAAGAAATATGGCAGTAAAAATAAAAGACGTAAGCTATAAAAATTTATTAACAAATTCAAATATCGAATTTGAAAAAGGAAAAATTACTTCAATCGTAGGTAAGAGTGGTAGTGGTAAAACAACTATTTTCGATTTGATTTTTGGACAACAATTAAACTTTGAGGGGACAATATTATTAGGTAAAAAAATATTAGATAAAAGTAAAAAAGATAAACAAATAAGAGAGATTAGAAAAAATATTTTCTATTTAAAACAAGATTATTATAATCAATTATTTAATATAAATATTTTAGAAGATATAAAATATCAAGTACCTAATATTAAAGAAGACAAATTAAATGAATTGCTGAAATCGTTTGGTTTAGATAATTCAATTTTAACAAAACATTATACAGAATTGAGTTACGGTCAAATCAAAAAAATACTTTTAATAATAATGTTTTTGAGTAATAAAAAGATATTATTGTTAGATGATATAACTACAGATTTAGATTTTAAAGGGAAAAAGGCCCTTATAAAACAATTAAAAAAAATAAAAAGAGAAGAAAAAGTAATAATTATATCTTCAGGAGATACTAATTTTTTACTTGAAATAGTAGATAAAATTATATATATAAATAACCAAAAATTAATAGTAGAAGATAATAAATATAATTTTTTTGAAAACAAAACAATTTTAAACAAATGTAATTTAGAAATGCCTAAAATATTACAGTTTAAAGATGTTGCTTTGAAAAATAAAAAAATAAAATTATTATACAGAGATAACATAAATGATTTAATAAAGGATATATATAGGAATGCAAAATAATATTATAAATAAAATATCTCCATGTGTGAGATTAATTAGTTTATTTATCTTGTGTATAAGCTTATTTATGGCTGAATCTATGTTTTTAATTTTATTTATTACAACATTAACATTAATATTGATGTTGATCACTAGTAAAAAAGTAAATTTATATGTAAACATTTTTAAAAAAATTTATATTTTATTGTTATTTTTCTTAATTGTATATATAATTATGTTTGAATATAATGTATTTACTGTAATAGTTTTTGCATATAAACTATTAATAGCTGCAGTACTTTTTATTGTTTTTTACCTTAATATCAATTTTAATCAGTTTCATCAATCGGTATATGGATGTTTAAAATATTTAGAAAAGTTTAAATTTAATGTAGAACAATTTTCATTTGATTTTACCTTATCATTATACTTTTTAAAAACATTGATTAATAAAAAAGAAGAGTTATCTAGAATTCAAGAAATGTATGGTAAAAAACAACATAATTTAAAAAACTATGTCTTTCCCATTTTTATAAGTTCGGTTAATGAGTTAAATGAATTTCAACTTCATCTAAAAACTAAATTTTATAAGTTGAATTATAAGTCAAGTAACATTTTTTCTAAGTTTGTATTGGCATTAGTTTTAATACTATTTATATTTGTGGTGTTTAAGGAAGTGATTTTGTGAGATATTTTATAACATTTTCATATGATGGTTCTAAATATAATGGTTATCAAAAACAACCAAGAGTCAGAACTATACAAGGGGAATTAGAAAAAGCATTAAAACAAATAAATGCAGGGAAATCAGTTAGTATATCAGCCTCTGGGCGAACTGATGCAGGAGTCCATGCCTACAATCAAAGTGCTCATTTTGATTTGGATTCAACAATATCATGTGCTAAATTGAAACAAGCTTTAAATAGTTTGATTCCAGATGATATATATGTTAAAAACGTCTATGAAACAGATGATGATTTTCATGCGAGATTTAATGTAAAGGCAAAAGAGTATGTTTATAAAATTAATATGGGTAATTATAATCCAATAGAAAAAGATTATATATTTCAATATAACAAAAAATTAGATATTCCTGAAATGGAAAGAGCTTTAAAGTATTTAGAGGGGACTCATGATTTTAGGTCATTTGTAAAAATAGACGAGGAAAAAGACGATTATACAAGAACAATTGTACAAACATCACTAATTAGAGATGTTAAAAATGTTAATCAAATAACTATATCTATTCTAGGAACGGGTTTTATGAGATATATGGTAAGAAATATTGTGGGAATGTTAATTGAAATTGGAGAAGGAAAACACAAAAGTGAAGATATCATAACAATCATGAAAATGAAGGATAGAACAAAAGCGGGAATATGTGCTCCTGCATGTGGACTATATTTAAAAGATGTTTATTATTAACATCTTTTCTATTGATTTTTTTGATTTATTAGATTATAATTATTTTAGAATAAAAAGGTGATTATATGGAAAATGTAAAAATAATTTCAGATAATGGTATAGAAATAAATGTAAATGGGATTTTTTATGTTTTCAATTCAAAATATTATTTCATTTATACTTTAGGAGAAATAGATGAAAATGATTATGTCAAGCTATATATTGTTCAAGTATGTAAGGAAGTTCAAAATACACAATTTGGACCAGTTGATACAGGTTATATGCTTGGAATGGAAATATCAAATCCCGAAGAATGGCATAGTGTTCAAACTTCTATTACAAAAATAGTTGATGATAAAAAAAATAATACTCAAAGTGCTGAAATACAATATTTGCCTATTAGTATGTTAGTTAATTTAAAAATAGTTAGTAAAAACAAATTTAAATTAATGAAAAATATCGTTGAAAATGATTTTAAAATAGTTTTGGAAACACAACCAAAAGAAAATGTTGATAATAATGATAGTATCACTTTAAATGTAAATGATGCTAATGATTCAAATGAAAACGAAATGCAACCTATTGCAAACACTTCGATTGAACTTGATGAAAACATAGATAGCATAAACAACATAGATAATACAGACGCCCAAGAAAATTCAAGTGAAGTAATAATCGATTATAGAGCAAGATTCTTTGAAGAGCAAGAAAAAAATCAAATGCTAGAAGAACAAATAAAAACTTTGAATGAAAAATTAAATGAAATAAAAAATATTATAGGATAATTTATAGTTAAATTATCCTGTTTTTATGCATAAAATTAATAGAGGAATAATATGAAAAATTTAATTAATTATTATTATGGTTTATTGCTAAGTGATTTTAAAAAAATAAATGAGCATTTTATTTTTGAAGCAGACAATAAAAGTTATGAATTTATTCCTTTTTATGGTGATATAAATATTCTATATAAGAATTATCAACTTCTTATGAACAATAATAAATACTGTCATGAAATTTTATTAAATAAGGATAAAAATATATTAACATTTTTTGATAGTAAGCCATATATTTTAATAAAAAAAAATATATGTATCAACAAAAAAGTAGATATCGAAGAAATAATAGATTATGATATACCAGTTTATAGAGCAAATTCTTTAAATTGGAAACAACTTTGGATAGAAAAAATTGATTATTATGAATATCAAATGAGTCAGTTAGCGATAAAATATAAAAAATTAAAAGATAGTTTTGATTATTATATTGGTTTAAGTGAAACAGCAATAAGTCTATTAAATTATGTTGATAATAGAGATATAAAATATTATATATGTCATAAAAGAATAAAATTAAATGAAAAATTAGATGAATTTTTTAATCCTTTAAATATTGTCATTGATAATAGAACTAGAGATATTGCTGAATATATAAAAGTTAATTATTTTAATGATAAAATGGATTGCTCTGAATTTTTTAATTATTTAGATAAATTAAATTTTAGTTATGCAGAAAGCCTATTATTTTTATCGAGATTGCTATATCCATCTTATTATTTTGATATATATGATCAAATTATTCAAGATAAAGTAAGTGAGGATAGAATCGAATTTTATATAAAAAATAATGCTTCATATGAAGCATTTCTAAGAAAAACATACAATTATATAAAAAGTAAATATAAAATTCCTGAAATTGAATGGTTGGAAAATTAATTAAGATTCACAACATCAATAACTTCAGGAATTTCATTTATTATTGCCGCAGCTATCCCATCTCTAAGAGTTAAATCTAACATTTGGCAATTTGCGCATGCTCCCATCATTTTGATATATACGATATTGTTTTCATATTTTATAAATTCAATATTTCCACCATCGTTTATTAGAAAAGGTCTTAATTTATCTATAATTTCTTTAATTTTTCTTTCGGTTTCTTTCAACTTAATCACCAAGACGTATTATATAACAGTATTGCTATTTTGTAAAGACTTTTTTTATTTAGAAAAATATGTTATAATTTCAACAGGTGGTAATATGTCAAAAATTAAGAAAGGGAGAATAATTAGAGGGACTGTCTCTGGTATAGAAGCATATGGTGTTTTTGTATCCTGTGATGATTATTATACTGGGTTAATACATATTTCAGAAATTTCCCATGGATTTGTTAAGAACATAACCGATTTTGTTAAAATAGGCGATTTGATTTTTGTGGAAGTATTAGATGTAGATGAAGAATTAGGGCATCTAAAATTAAGCATTAAAAATATTGAATATAAAAAAAAGGTTGCTGTAAAAAGAAAAAAAATCAAAGAAACGACATTAGGTTTTAAAACCTTAGAATATAAATTACCTATTTGGATAGACGAATCATTAAAAAAAATAAAAAATCAATAAAATTATATTGACAAAATTAATTCATCGTGGTATAGTTAATTACGTCAACGTTTTTCGGGCGATTAGCTCAGTTGGTTAGAGCACTTGCCTTACAAGCAAGGGGTCATAGGTTCGAGTCCTATATCGCCCACCATTTTTTTGCCGGAATAGCTCAATTGGTAGAGCAACTGACTTGTAATCAGTAGGTTGTGGGTTCAAGTCCTATTTCCGGCACCATTTTTATGGAAGGGTAGCGAAGTGGCCAAACGCGGCAGACTGTAAATCTGTTCCTTCGGGTTCG
>JAFXHG010000014.1 GCA_017536505.1 Bacilli bacterium | reverse complement strand
TTGTAAATATTATAGGGATTAATAATTAAATTAATCATGAGTATTATTAAAAGTATTTTAAATGTATTTAAATTTAATTTTAACACTTTATTTAAAATTAAAAATATAAATAAAAAAGTAGCTCGTATTACTGAAGAAGTAAAGTTTGTTAAAAACATATAAAAAATTAAAAATATTATTACAAATAAATAGTTAATATCTTTCTTTCTTATTTTATTTAAAATACATAGTATTAAAGATGATAGTAGTGTTATATGCATACCTGATACTGAAAATAAATGGCTTATTCCATTAGTTCTATATGATTCTAACACGTTATCATCTATACCGCCACTATCACCTAATATAAAAGTATTTAAATATTCATTACTTTTTACATTTGTTATTTTATTTATCAAATAGTTTTTTATTTCATAAAATATATTATTATTTTTTTCTATTAAAGTAAGATTATCTACATTCATACTAAAATAAGTATTTTTACTTAACATATAATTTTTATAATTAAATAAATTAAAAATAGTATTATTATTTAATTCATTTAAAGTTCCTTCTATTTTTACTCTATCTCCTAATTTAATATCTTTTACATTATTATAATAAGCAGTTATATTTTCTTTTCCTTTTATTGTAAATATAGTTTTGTCTTCTTCTTTTTTTATATTAGTTATTATACCTATTACTTCTTTAGTATTTAAACCATATTTACTACAAACATTATTTATTTTATAAATTACTATAATTATAGTTAAAATGGATAATATTAATAGAAATATATTAGAGTTTAATATTATCTTTAATTTTTGAATAAGCAGATTCTCCTATACCAGAAACATTCATAATTTCTTCTAAGTTTTTAAATTCTCCATTTTTCTCTCTATATTCAATTATTGCTTTTGCCTTAGATTCTCCTATTCCAGATAGTGTCATTAATTCTTCTAAAGTACCTTTATTAATAGAAATTAAATTATCTTTTTCCTCATTTGCTTCTTTATCTTCTTTAACACCATTTGTATTAACTGTATCTTCTTGTGTTATACAAGTATCATTAATATTATCAGGACATACACATTCATATTCAATATATATTATTTCCTTTTCTTCTTCTTTAAATTTTTCTACTTGATTATTCGAATATATAATTATTACCATCTCATCCGTTACTTTTTTACTTAAATTTATATATTCTGTATTTGCCTCTTCTTTTAATCCTTCTGATTTTTCTATAACATCTATAACTCTATCACCAATGTTCATTTCATATACCCCAGGATTATTAACATGTCCTTTTATATCTACTTTTATTTTTTCTTCTACTTTTTCTTCAACTACTTCTTTAATTTTCAATGGTTCTACAATAACTTCTTTTTTATCAGGTCGTAAAAATGTATAAACTAAAGAAAGTATTAAAGCAAATGTTAAAATTGTTAAAATTATTATTATTTTATATTTTTCTAAATAGTATTTTATTTTTTCCATAAATTCCTTTCTAAGTGATTTTCCTAAATATATTATATTAAAAAACTTTTACATTTCCTTTTTTTATTATAATTTTTTTAAAATAAAAAAGAATTGAATAAATCAATTCTATAAATTATTTCTAAACTCTTTTAATGCATTCAAGAATTCTTCTTGTTTTTTTATTTCTTCTGTTAATTCATTGTAATCCTTAGTATTCATGATATCTAAAACATTTTCTGTTTTCTTTACTTTAGGATAATCTAAATTATCTTTCATAACTCCATATATAGGAGATATAAACGCACTATTTTTAAATTTCTTAGGTTCTTCTTTAATAGAAGAAGTAGAAATATTTTCTATTGCTTCTTTAACCATTTCAGGTGTAACTGTAGAAGATTCATCTTCAATAGTAGATATAATTGGTTCACTATCTTCTATATCTAAATTTTCAACAAAATTAGTATTTGTTTCTTCATCATCTATTACTTCTATTTTTCCTGATTTAACATTATCAACTAATTCTTGATAACTAATAATAGCTTTCTCTTCTTGTTCTTCTTCAAATTTTTTTACTACATCTTCTGGTTTTAAATCTATATCTTCTTGCATCTTCTTTAATATATTTTCTAATTCATTAGATTGTGGAGTTTCCTCTATTTTTTCTAATTCAGCTTCTACACGTTCAGCTTCTACAAAATTATCTTTAATTTTTTTTCTGTTTTTTTGATTTGCAGCAATGATGAACAAGATAGTAGCTATAATAATTAATACAATTATAATACAAATATATAAATAAATGTTTGCTAATAAAAAGTTGTAAATTGTATTCATTATAATCACTCCATACTATTTTAGATAGTCTACCTATCACTTAATTTATTCTATCATATATAAATGTTTTTTTCAAAGCATTTTTCTTCATTATTATTATTTTCTTTATTTTTTACTTTATTCAAGTGTAAAGTTCTTTATTTTCAACAAAAATATGTTTACATTTGTTTACACTATTCTATAGTTATATCTTTTATTTTTTCTTTGTCTATTAAATTTTGAGCGTTTTCTTTAGTAATTACTCCTTTATCTATCATAATATTTAAAGCTTTTTGATTAAATTCTTTTACGTTTGTAGTAGTTTCATACTCATCTTTTAATTCAACTATTTCATTAAATACTTCTAAAGTTTCATCACATATATTATTTAATATTGGTGTTTTATCTAATATAAAATTAGATAATTTAGAATCTTTTACGATATCTAAATCATAAATTGGTAAACTTAATATATATAATACTATAAATATATAAATAAGGTTTTGAACTACTCCTAATATTGCTCCTAATATTTTAGAAGGTATTCCAAGTATTATTGTAGCATTCAAGATTTTTTCAAATATCTTTGTTAATTTAACTAATATTTTAAATATAATTGTAAGTATGATAAATACTATAAAAAATGCAATTACTTCATATACTAATATGTTTAGTACTGTTATATCTTTAAATATACCTCCAAAATTAAAGAATGGTAAATTATTATATAAAAATACACTTATTGGATTTTTTAACAAAAACGATAATACTAAAATAACAAATATACCTAACAAAGATACCAATTGTCTAGTAAAACCTCTTTTTAAACCTATTAAAGCACCAAAAGCTAAAAGTACTAAAATCACTATATCAACTATATTCATTTTATCATCTCCATTATAATTATATTATAAAAAAAAATAAAAATAAAGTAATTTGTAGAAAAATGTGGTACAATGTATACAGGTGATTGATGTGCAAAAAAATAAAGTTAGCGTAATTTCTTTTGTAGCTAGTGAAAAAACTCAAGAAATGATGACAGATGAATTAAATTGGTGTATGAGAGATAAAACACCACAATATGCTAAATGGCAAGCTAAAGATGGCGATACTGTAATTACTTTATATGAATCCGGTAAAGTTGTATTTCAAGGAAAAGATGCTGATTTATCTAGTGATTTTTGGATTACAACTGAAAAAATAAATAGTGGTAAAGTAGATGTTAAAAATAGTGCTAGTAAAGAAAAAAAAGATAAATTAGATAAAACAAGTTATGTAAATCCTAGAATATATAATTCTTCAAGTATAGGTTCTGACGAAGTTGGTACTGGTGATTACTTTGGTCCTATAGTTGTTACAGCTGCTTATGTACCTAAAGATAAAATTAATATTTTAGAAGAATTAGGTGTTAAAGATTCAAAAAAATTAACTGACAGTCAAATTTTAGAAATTGTACCTAAATTTATTAAAGAAATAAAATATGAATCAATGATTTTATCTAACGAAGATTATAATAAATTTTACTCCACTGATATAAATATGAATAAAATTAAAGCTTTACTTCATAATAAAGTTCTATATAAATTAAGTTCCGAAATTAAAGATTATGAATATATAATTGTTGATCAATTTGCTGAAAGTTATGTATATTTTAACTATTTAAAGGAAAGTTCTAATGTAGTTAGAAATATTACTTTTTTTACAAAGGGAGAAGATAAACACTTATCTGTAGCCTGTGCTTCATTAATTAGTAGATATATATTTATAAAAGAATTTGATAAATTATCTAAAAGTATTGGTATAGAATTACCTAAAGGTGCTAGTAATATAGTAGATGATATTGGTAAAAAGATAGTTGAAAAATATGGTTTTGATAAATTAAAAGAGATTGCTAAATTAAATTTTAAAAATACAGAAAAAATAAAAGAGATTTAATCTCTTTTTAATTGTAATTTTTTTTGTATTTCTTCACTTGTATTATTATAAAAATATTCTTCTACTATCGATTCACTAATATCTCTCTCTGTAGTAGTATAATATAAATAACTATCAACTAATGTTGATAAAAATGCATAATTATTTTCGATTAAACTTATTAAATTATCTAATGAATATCTATCAATAATTTCTAAATATATATGTTCCTTTTTATATAAATATTCTTGCTTAAAATTATTTTTAACGAATGATGTCCACTTATAATATGTTTTAATAAATTCTAATATAAATTTTTTAAAACCATTATAGTTATTTTTTCTATATTCCAAAAGTTTATCAACTATAAAGGTTATTACTAATATATCTGCTTCTGTATCTTTTTTATTTAATGAATCAACATAATATTCTTTAAATGATTCTAAATCATAATTAAAACTATATGCTATTTTATCAAATACATGAAGTTTAGAAATATTCATTAATTTAGAATCTTGTTTTTGTAATTCAAGTTCTTCCATTATAATAATTTTACTTATTATAGCTAGTTTATCAAATGTAAATGAATTTTCTAAAATTGTATAAAGAAATGCTTGATCATATAAACAATCATCTATAATCTCTTCTATTGGTTCATTAAATTTTTGAATAAGTTTGGAATCTGTTGTTATAAGTGAATCCAAAAAACTAACTTTATAATGATCTAATAAAAATAAACGTATTAACTCTTCTCTATCTGCTATATCTAATTGTTCAAGTTTAGAAATCGCATAAAAAATAGACTTGTTAAATTCTTTTCTAATTTTATCATTAATAGAAATAACCATAAAACCACCTAACTAGAGTTTAACACTTTTTTTTATTAATGTAAACAAAAAAAGAATAGATTTCTCTATTCTACTACTACCCAAGCATCTGCTATTGGTCTAGTTTTGTGCTGTAAAGCTCCATCTATTGGATCATTAATTGCACAATAAGTATTATTTCTATAATCATTACATGCTGCATTATATTGACTTTGAGCAATTTCTTTTGGCATTACCATAACACTTGAAGTTCCTCCATCTAAATTAGTAGCATTAACAGCTCCATAATTTTGCATTATTTCAGTAAGGTCAACCATGTCTGCACCTTTTGTTCTAGTTGCATTTGAATCAATAACAAGAAGTAAAACAATACCATCTTCTCTTTGTCCAATTGCGCTTCTTGCAGCATAACCCCATCCACCATTACCTTTTATGAATGATGGTTCTCCATTAACTATTAAGAAAGGTCCCCAACTAACAGCATCTCTTACACCCATATTTAATGCTTCCTCTGCCGTTGTATTTTTTAATAAAACTAATACATCTTCATTAGTGAATCCAATTATACCCCCACCTCTATTTGCAGAACCATATTGTCCATTTGTAAGAACTACTCCATCTCTTATAGTTATTCCTCTTGGTGTTCCTCCTGAACTATTATGACCAGGATCAGAGAATCCTCCACCATTTATAGCAAGTAAAGCATTATTTTGTTCTGCCATTTGAGTTACATATTGACCACTTTTTCCTAATCCTTGTGTAACTGCAAGTTTTACTTTAGAAGGATCATAAATAACAGCTAGATAACCATTACATCCATTTACATCTAATTTAATAATCTTATATTTAATATCGTCTTCTACATCAAGAATTTGTTTTTCATACTCATTTTCGTAAGTATCTTTTTTATATTTATGTATTAAACTAGTATCAGTAGATTCTCCACTTTCTTTTATATAATTATTATCCATAACTGATTTTATAGTTTCTTCACTATAAAACCATTTACAATAATATTCATGATTCATAGTTTGCATAGCTGTAGTTATAAGCCAAGTTTTAAATTTTTCATTTGGTCCATATAACAAAATCACAAAGAATATACATCCTATTACATATATAGTCATAAATGTACTAAATACTATTTTAACCCATTTTTTTATTTTTTTTGTTTTTGCTGTTTTATTCTTTTTATATAAAATTATTCCATATATTAATGAAGCGATTAATAAAATAGATAAAATACAAATAATAATAAAGAATGGTAATCTAATTAAATATTTAGAATTACACCCTACTATAAATAATACTTGCATTCCTGGTATTAATAATAAACTTAATAAAATTAATTTAAAACCTAATTTTTTCTTTTTTATATCCATAATCATACTCCAAACATTAAGGAAACTATTTATTAGTTTCCTTCTTTTCTAATAATTTTTTATATTCATCTTCTAATAAATAAATCTCTTTACTGCTCATAAATAATATTACAGCATTATCATATTCAACTAATTTTTCTGCCATACCTTGTTCTATATAATCACCATTATCCAATTTATTAATAATTGTATAAGCACTTACCCCAGGATAATCTTCTGGATTTTCTCTATCGTAATTTATATCCATAACATACGCTTTATCAGCTAAGTTTAAAGCTTCAGCAAACTCATCAGCAAATTCCTCTACTCTAGAAAATGTGTGTGCTTTAAAAACAGCAATAACCTTTTTATCAGGATATTTTTGTCTAGCTGCTTTTATAGTTACTTTAACTTCTGTTGGGTGATGAGCATAATCATCAACAAGCACATTATTCCCTACAAAAGTTTCTTTAAATCTTCTTTCTGCTCCTTTAAAAGTTTTCAAAGATTTAGCAACTTCCCTAGCATCTAGTCTTTCATAATGACATATAGCAATAACAGCAAGTGCATTAAGCAACATGTGCTTACCATATAATGGTAAATCAAAATGTCCATAATATTCATCTTCTACAAACACATCAAAACTAGTTCCATCGTTTCTATATTCAACATCTCTAGCCTGAATATCATTATCTTCATTTAATCCATAATAATATATTTGAGGATTAACATTTAAAGAATGTGTATATGGATCATCACCACAAGCTATTACCATTTTATCTGCTTTATTAGCAAATTCTTCATAAGCAAGTATCATATCATCCATACTTTTATAATAATCTGTATGATCCATTTCTATATTTGTTATTACAACATATTCAGGATCATATTCTAAGAAATGTCTTCTGTACTCACAAGACTCTAGAATAAATTTGTTTGAATTTCTATCACCATGACCTCTTCCATCACCTATTATATAATTACAACCACCTAAATCAGTCATGATATGACTCAACATAGAAGTTGTAGTTGTCTTACCATGACAACCTGATATACAAATACTTTCAAATTTCTTAGTTAATCTTCCTAACATTTCTTGATACTCATATATTTTTAATCTTCTTGCTTGAGCTCTTATAAGTTCAGGGTGTTCATCCAATTTTAAAGCTGGAGAATAAATTACAACAGTTTCATCATCCAATTCATCATTTTTTTCAGAATATATTTTAATACCTCTTTCAAGTAATTTATCTTCAGTAAATCTATGATCTTTCGCATCATCATAACCAACTACTTCATATCCTAAATCTGATAAAAGAAGTGCTAAAGCACTCATGCCAGCCCCTTTAATTCCTGCCATATAATATTTCATATTCTCTCTCCTATCATAATAATTCTATAATAAATGGTCCAAGTATAATAAGTAATATAAGAGGTATTATAAATATTACAGATATAATACTTACTTTATTTGGTATTTTATTAATTTGCGATTTTACTTCCATAACTTGTTTTTCTCTTAAATAATCTACTTGATTATTCATAGTTTCAATAATACTATTTCCAAATATATTAGTTTGAGTAATATTTAAAATAATATTATTAATAGTTTCAGAAGGAATTCTTTTCTTTAAATCCTCTAAAGTCTCCATTAAAGATCTACCAAATTTCATTTCTAATAAGCTTCTTTTGAATTCACTAGAAAGCTCACTATCTATATTATAACACGTAATCTCTAATGCGTTTTCTAAATTTCTTCCGGATTCCAAAGTTAAAGTTAAAATTTCAAAAAATGTTAAAGCTTCTAGATCTAATTTTTTTATTCTTTTATTTATAGGGTTAGTTATTAAAAAGTAATAAAATAAATTATAATATATTATTAATATAAAAGGTATTATAAAGTACTGTATATTAGAAAATAATATCAAAATTATAGCAAGTAGTATAGTAGTTATTAATCTAGTATTTAAAAATACTACTGCATCAAACTTTAACTTATTATTATTACCTAACATATTTATTTTATTTTGTATATGTTCTATATCTTTTTCCCTATATATTTTTCTAATTATACCACGATTCATTTTATACCCCTTACTTTCATAACTTTTCTTACTACAACAATATATGTAATATAAATAATAAGCATTATAATTATTAAAATGATTCCTAAAGGGTTTTCAAATAATACTTTAAAATAATCTTTATTAATTAGATTAATAAATAATACAAATGCTATTGGTACTATTATTAATACATACATAATAAGTTTAGAACTACTTGTTAAAGCTTTGAATTCATTTTCTAATTTTTTTCTATTAAATATAGTTTTTTCTATAGAATCAAATACTTTAATTATATTTCCACCTGTTTTATTTAAAACAGATAAACTAGATGTCAAGTAAACTGCTTCACTTAATTTTATTCTATCAGCAAACCTTTTAAAAGATGTTTCTATATCTAATCCCAAAGATATTTCCATACCTATTTTTTTAAATTCTTTAGAAATAGGTCCATCTAATTCTTTAGCAACCAAATCTACTGCTTGAGTTATACTCATACCTGCTTTAAATGCATTACTCATAACAGTTATAGCTTCTAACATATCATTTTCGATTTTCTTTTTATATTTAATATATTTATACATATATATTAAATCTAAAGTATAATAACCTAATATAAAAGGTATAATCATTTCAAATGGTTTAGCTAACTGTGCTTGAATAAATTTTACTATAATAGCAAACATTACATATACAAAACCTAATACTATTTTTTTTGAAATAAAATTTGTATTATCTTCTTCTATATCAAAAGCTTCTTTATATTTATCGTATTTAAGTGATTTTTTCTTTACTATTTCAAATTTACCAATAAAATTACTCATCTTATTAATAAAATCCATATATTGATTATATAAATTATCAAATAAAGATATTGATTTGTTTTTAGAAGAATTAATTGTATATTTAGAAAATCTTTTTTCTAATTTAATACTTCTTACATATTTAATTATAAATATAATTATAAATAATAAAACTAATAATATTCCTACTCGACCTAATCTAATAATATCAGTATTATCTTTTTTTACTGTTATATAAACTATCTCACTAGTAGTATTACCTGCTTTATCACTAACACTATATTCTAACTTTTTTATCCCTTCTACACTAAAATCAAGTGTATCTTTATTAGAAGTTATATTATGTGTTAAATCACCATCTACAATATCTGTAGCAGTTATACCATCCATAATATTAAATTCTTCTTTATTAGTAATTTTATAAGTTTTCTCCTTTATATTAATTATAGGAGCTTCTTTATCTATTTTATATTCACCACTAGTTAATATAGTACTAATTCCATTATAATCTGTATTTGTTATTTCTATTTTATATGTTCCAGTTTCATTTAAAGTAATGTTAACAGGAGTATTAGAATTTACATAACTAGGTTCTCCATATTGATTATTTTTTACAATTACATAATAATAACTAGATACTAAAGATGAAGGAGTATAAGTAACAACTACATCTTTATTAGTACTATCTATATAATTTATACTCAACCCCTCCATAATTCACCTCTATTCAAATATATCTTTTAAATTAGTTATACCTCTTGATTTCAATCTATCATAAGTTTTAAGTGTTGCTTTATTTAAAACAAATTCACCAATAACTTCTCCTTCTTCTGTAATTCCTGTTTGATTGAAAGCAAATATCTCATTTAATTTAATTTCATCTTTTTCAAATCCAACTACTTCACAAATGCTAGTTATTTTTCTTTTACCATCTGTAAGTCTTGATATATTAATTACTATATCAATAGCATTTTCCATATATTCTCTTATAGCTTTAATAGGTATTTCCATACCTGCCATAAGCATCATAGTTTCTAATCTGTTTAATGCATCTTTTGGACTATTAGCATGAAGTGTAGTCATACTACCTTCATGTCCAGTATTCATAGCTTGCATCATATCAAAAGCTTCTTTACCACGAACTTCTCCAACTATTATTCTATCAGGTCTCATACGAAGAGAATTAATAACTAAATCTCTTATAGTTACTTCACCACTACCTTCGTAGTTAGTTCCTCTAGTTTCTAAAGAAATAACGTGGTCTTGTTCTAATTTTAATTCGGCAGCATCTTCAATAGTTATAATACGTTCTTCATCACCTATAAAAGATGACATAACATTAAGAAGTGTTGTTTTACCACTACCAGTACCACCACATACAATTATATTCATTTTACTTTTAACACAGGCTTCAATAAATCTTGCCATATAAGGAGTCATAGTTCCATTTCTTAAAAAATCTTCTATATTAGCAAGTTCTTTTTTAAATTTACGTATAGTTAGAACTGGCCCATTTAAACTTAATGGTTCAATAATCGCATTAAGTCTCGAACCATCAGATAATCTTGCATCTACCATTGGGTTAGAAGTATCAATAGTTCTACCAATAGGTTGAATTAATCTTTGTATAGTTCTTATAATATGATCATTATTAATAAAAGAAACACTATCATCTTTTATTAATCTACCATCAAGCTCTATATAAATTTCATTAATTCCATTTACCATTATTTCAGTAATACTAGGATCATCTAAAAGCTCAGTAATAGGTCCATATCCATTTATTTCATTATCAATTAAATTATTTATATAACTTCTTTCTACTAAACTTAAATCATAACCTTCTAAAGCTTTATCTATTTCTTTTCTAACAAAACTAGACATATTAATTTGATTATTAGTATTGTTATCTATTAAATTTTGTATTATTTTATTTCTTAATTCATCTAATAATTTTTTATTAGTAAAAGCTTCATAATCAGGTATATCCTTTAAATTTGTAATATCTTCTTGAACATCAAATTCTTCTACAAAAGATCTTGCCATTTAATCCACCTTACTTTCTTTCAAAATATCAGAAACAATTAAATTATATATTTTCAAAGTTTCTTTATTTCTTCTAACTATAGAATCTTCTAAAGTAAGTATCTTACCATCTATAATATATTTATCAATATTTCTTATATAGAATGAAGAAGGTATTATATAATTAACATTTTTATTAATTATATTTTTAATATCATACTTATTATAATAAACTTTATGTACATCATTAGATTCATTTAAAATAATTTTATAATTATTTTTATTCATATCATTTAATATAGAAACAATAGTTTTCATATTCTTTAAATTCATTGAATCATTATTAATTACATATAAAATTTGATCACTATAATCAAGTGCGAATAAATTTATATCAGTTAAAATGTGATTTGTATCTATTAAAATAACATCAAATTTCATACTAGCTTTATATAATATTAAATTAAGTATTTTACTATTAATCTTTCGTGCGAATCTAGGATCTTTAGGTGCTGGTAATACTTTTATTTGATTATTATAACTAGTAACATAATCATCAAAGTTATTAAACTTATTATTATTCATATCCTCATACAAATTATAAATATCATTATTATAATTTATATTAAGTAGACTAGCTATATCACCGCTATATAAATCTAAATCTATTAATAATACTCTTTTACCCATTTTAGCACATACCCCAGCTAAATTTAGTAAAGTAGTAGTCTTTCCTACTCCACCTTTTACTGATGTAATTGTAAATACCTTTGCTTTATTTAAAGCCATATTATCACCCTTTTATAATCTTTTTAGTTTCTTTTATTCCTTTATATGTAACTTTTATATCTTGATTATTAGAAATAATAGTATATAAACTTTTATATTTTTTTAATACACTTATTTCCACATATTCATCTGTATCATTTATTTCTATATCAATATCATCTAAATTATCTTTTAATAAATTTATAGTTTTTTCTTTATTACTATTATCTAGATAATACTCTACTGCATCATATGTATTATTACTTATATTTCTTTTCTCAATAGATAATAACCCTAAATCTATAACAAATGCAAGTATCATAAGAAATATTGGTAGTAGTATTACAAATATAACAAGAACTTGTCCTTTACTATTTAACATAAATACTCTTTTCTACATTAATTTCATAAGTCTTACCAAATATTAAATTCACCATTGGAGATATAATATTAACATCTTTACTTAAATTAATACTAGTAAATTCATTATCATTTTCATAACTTATTTTTATATCTTTTTCTTTTATGTAAGAATTTATTTCTTCATACTTACCATCTTCATACATATCACTTACAGTATCAATATCATTTTCCAAAGAATACTTTTTAGAAATAATATTACCAAAATCTATAACTGATAGTATAAGCAATAAGAATATAGGCAAAATAACAACAAATTCTACTAATGCTTGTCCTCTATTATTCTTCATAATATCACACTCTACCATCCTACATAATTATATCAAATAATAAAAAAAAAAGATAGGCTTTTCTATCTTTTTTTTATATTTAAATAACTTTAATATACCCAATGTATACAAGGGTTATCTTTTATATCCCCAGTCCATTTTGCACATTCACTGCCTTCTTTCCAATCGAGACTATTTATAGTTACATTTTCTTTAGAATTTTTTATTGTTATACTTGTTAAATTATAATTATTGCCTGATAATTCTAAAGTTTCTATAGAACTTGGTAAAATCAATTTTTCTACATTTGTAACACCCATCATAAAAGTTTTTACTCCATTAGGAACTATAACATCCGTCATATATGATCCATATAAATTAAAATAAGTAACTGTGCTTGGTAGTATTACCTTTTTTACAGGAGTACCATCAGTAACAGCATTTACAGTTTTAGTACCATAAGGAATTATAATATCTTGGTTAAAACATTTAAAGTTATATATAGTGTCTTTAGATAATTCTTTTTTTTCTTTTATTATACCATCTTCTAATAAATCTTCAATTGTAAAACCTAAAACCTCCATAACCAAACTACCAGCTGAAGAGCACATAATAGTTGCTGAATCAGAACTAAATGTATTTGCTTTTTCAATGCATTTGTTGTAATCTGCAATTTCATAATACTCATTTATTTGATTAGGTTGATAATAATCTACATATTCAAAACAAGAATAATCAGTATAAGGAAACTGTGTGTATTGTTTTTCATTTAATGTTATATCATAATATACAACTTTTCCATTATCAAAATTTATCAAACCACTTTCAGGTCTAGCTCCATCAACTTCTATTTTTATTTCTTCTTTTATATCATCACAAAGTAAATTACCATTTGATTCTACATAACATACATTTGGTTCAAAATTATTTTCTAAATTCTCTTCAAAATATTTTTGTTCTACTGCTTTAATATAATTATTAACGCTTATTTCATTTGCTTCACTTCTTGATTTATTTATTGTTTTTAAAACAGTAGGAGCAAGAATCATAATAACGACTGCTAATATTATTATAACTGCTAATAACTCAACTAATGTAAATCCTTTATTTTTCATGATTACCTCCTATACTCTATCATATATAAATTATAACATACTTATAAATATTTTTCTATAATATATGATAATTTATAAAAATAAAAAAATTGATATAAAATCAATTTTTAACATTAATTATATTCTTTAAAAATAATTTGCTTTTTAAATAAAGACCTGTATATCTATCATAATAATCATCTATAAAATTATTTACTTCGTATACAATATCTTTTTTTATATCAAGTTTTTCTATTTTATTAATATCTACTAGCGTATACATTCTAACTAATTTTATAGTTTTATCACTAACAATAGGTTCATTAGTATGACATTTACCACATAGATATCCACCTTTATCACTAGAAAGTGTTATTACACTTTTAGATCCACAAATACTACAACCATTTAAATTAGGCATTACACCTAAGTATTCTAAATATTTTAATTCTATTATATTTGTTATTATTAAAGGATTAAAATTATCATTTATTTTTATTAATGCACTAATAAGTAAATCATATAAATTATAATCTTCACACTGCTTATATACTTGATTAGTTAAATCAACTAAAAAACTAGCATAACTTATTTTTTCTATATCTTTTTTTATATTAGAAAAATTATTTATAACACTAGCTTCACTAAGTATTGATAATTTATCTTTTTTAAAATATATAGTAAACGTAGCATATGTTAGTTTATCAGTAACACTTCTTAAATTACTTTTTAATGATTTACATCCTTTAGCAATTACTCCAATAACACCATATTCTTTAGTTAATATATCTATTATTTTACTAGTATCACCATAATTTTTTACATTTATTATAATACCTTCTACATCAATAACTTTGTTATTCATTTACTTCCTCAAAACGATATTTTTGTTCTACATCAGGATATTTTTCTCTATCTACTAAAGAATTAAACATATCATAAGGTCTAGCCCATTTCAAATTATCACCATATAAAGCTTGATATATTACTACTTTTTTATATTCTTCATCGTTATTTGATTCTGAATCAAATACTATATCAATTACTTTATATAAATTACCTTTAAAATGTCTATACACCTTCCCTATTTCAATTATTCTTTCCATCCTTTTTCACTTCTTCCTTATATTTTAAATAATATTCTACTTTTCCAGTAGATTTAAATAAATCCCATAATAATTCTTTCATAGTATCACCTATTTCATTATGGGAATATTTAATTTTATTATTCATTAATTTTCAAAATCATTAAAACCAAATTCAGACAAATATTTTTCTTTTTCTCTCCATTTTTTTACTGTCTTAACAAATAGTTCTAAATAAACATTTTTATTTAATAGTTTTTCTAAATCTTTACGAGATTCAATTCCTATTTTTTTAATCATATCACCTTGTTTACCAATTATAATTTTCTTTAAAGAGTCTCTATCTACTATTATAGATATTCTTATATTATAACTAGTTTTACCAATTTCTACACTTTCAGTAACACATGTAATAGAATGTGGTACCTCTTCCTCTGTATAGTTAAATACTTTTTCTCTAACTATTTCAGCCATCAAGAAATCTATTGATTTATTAGTTATACTATCTTCACCATAATATCTTATTGTATCTGGTAAATATTTTTTTAATGTTTCTACTAAATCATCAACATTATTTTTTGTAATAGAAGATACTGGAATTATTTCAGCAAAATCATATAGATCTTTATAATCATTAATTCTATTTAGTATTTCTTCATGAGTTATTTTATCTATTTTATTTATTACTAATATTACAGGTTTATCTATATTTTTTAATTTATCTAATATATAGATATCACCTTTACCTAATCCTTCATAAGCATCTACTAAAAAAAGAATAATATCTGTATCATCTATACTATAATAAGCTTGTTTATTTAAGGTTTTTCCTAATTTATTTATAGGCTTATGTATACCTGGAGTATCTACAAATACGATTTGAACTTTATCTTCATTGTATATACCTTGTATTATATTACGAGTAGTTTGCGGTTTATTAGATGTTATCGCAACTTTTCTACCTATTATACTATTTATTAATGTACTTTTACCTACATTAGGTCTTCCTATTATACCTACAAAACCACTTTTCATGCTTCACCTCTATTAAAATAATGCGATTACTTTTGGTAAAAATATTATAATATTAAGAATGATTGCTACTACAAAGATTATAAATGTTGCACCACTACCACAGTCTTTAGCAACTTTTATTAAAGGATTATATTCCTTTGATATTGCATCACAAGTAGCTTCTATTGCAGTATTTATAAGTTCTACAGCAAGTATTATTCCTAAAATACAAATAATTAATATCCATTCAAGTCCATTTATATTATATACAAATCCCATAACAGTTTCTAAAATAACACCAATAATATATAAAAGAATACTTTTTCCATCTTTAGCATAACATTTAATTCCGTTTAAAGAATTTTTTATTGTTTGAAACACTGATTTTGGAGTTAAATTTCTTTTTTTTAAATCTTCTTCTATTCTACTTTTTAATTCCGTACTCATTTAAAATCATCTCCTGTAATTTAAACATTATTTTTTCATCTTCTTCATTCATATGATCATAACCCAACAAATGTAAAAGACCATGTATTGTTAAAAATGAAAGTTCTCTTAAAAAACTATGTCCATATTCTATTGATTGATCTTTTGCTCTTTTTAAACATATATAAATATCACCTAATATTCTAAAATCACTTTTAATAAATGTGTCATCATCTTCTAAAGCAAAACTAATTACATCAGTAACACTATCTTTATTTCTATAGTTTTTATTTAAATATTGTATCTTTTCTTCATTAACTATAATTACATTAAAAATAGCATTATTTACTTTTTGATATTTTAAAGCAAAATCAATTAATTTTTTTATATCTTCTATTTCTTTTATTTCCTCATTTGTTTCATTTATGATTTCATAATTATTCATAATATTCTCCCAACAATATAATTATATTATAAATGTATATTTTTTTCAATAATAAAATACTTTTTATAAAGAAAAAAGAATCATACGATTCTTTTATAATTGCGTTCCACAGTTTATACAAAATTTAGCGTTTGATGTTGCTTTTTCTCCACAATTTGTACAGAATTTTTCTTTTTCTTCTTCTGGTTTTTTAGTACCACATTCCATGCAGAAGTTTCCAGTAATGATATTACCACAGTTTGGACATTTTACACCGTCTACTTTTTCTTCTTTTTCTTCAGGAGTTTGTATTCCTCCACCAACAACATTCATAGAATCCATTCCAACTTGTGATTGCGATTGATTAGACATATTAGCCCCAAACATAGCACCACCTTGGTTAAGCATTCCTACACCCATAAATCCTGTCATAGCTCCTGCTTCATTTCCTGCTGCAGTTTTTAAAGCCTCACTAGCAGCAGCATTAGCACGTGCTCCTTGCATTGCTGGATTCATAGCATACAATCTATCTCCTTGAGCAGCTTTAATTACTTCAGCTGATTCTTCTGTTGGAGTTGCACTAGCAATAGATACTCTTTCTACATTTATACCTTGAGAACCCCAAGTATCTTGTAAACACTCTTTTACAGCTTTACTTATTTCAGGAACAGCTCCTGGTAACATATCATAAGATATTTTTTGCATAGCAACTTTATTAAGTGCTGGATTTAAAGCTTGTAAGAAATCAGCTAAGAATGTTTCTTTAAAATTTTCATCAATTACATAATCTTCTTCTATATTTCCACCATATGAATGATAGAAAGCAAGTGGATCTGTAATTTCCATTACATATTCACCATAACATCTAATATCAACTGTCATTCCAAATTCACTATCTCTAAATGGAATTGGTGTAGTTGTACCAAATTTATTTCCTTTAATTAATCGAGTATTTACAAAATATACTCTTTGATCATGAGGAGCTACTCCACCTGTTGTAAATCTTTCTCCAAACTTTTTAAAAGACTCAATCAAACCTTTTCCAAATCCACCATAAAACATAGATGGTTCAGTTCCTTGATCAAAAGTGTATTGTCCAGCTTCAGCAGTAAAATCAACTATTTTACCATCAGAAACAACTATTAAAAATTGATCTTCTCCTACAACTATTTTACTTCCATTTGTAATAATATTATCTGTACCTTTTGTATTTGAACCTTCTTTTTTAGAAACTCCTTTTCTCATAAGTACATTATCTTCCATACGTTCACAGTATATATACTCTAACCATTGGTCTGCAAGTGTACTTGAACCTGCAGCTAACGCAGCTTTAATTAAACCCATTTTATCATCCTTCCTCGTATCATTATACTAATAACATTATATAATAAAATAAAACTAAAATCAAATATTTTCAAAATAAAAACAGAATAGTTTACACTATTCTATTTTTTTAATTCTAATCCTAATTCTAATAATTGTTTTTCATCTACATTGCTTGGACACTCACTCATTAAATCAGTTGCAGATGCTGTTTTAGGGAATGCTATTACATCACGTATATTATCAGTTTCAGAAAGCAACATACATAATCTATCTAATCCAAGAGCAAATCCACCGTGTGGAGGGCATCCATATTTTAAAGCATCAACAAAGAATCCAAATTTTTCATTTATATCATCTTCAGTTAATTCAAGTGCTTTAAACATAATTTCTTGTACTTTTTCATCATGTATACGTATTGATCCTCCACCTGCTTCATAGCCATTTATTACAATATCATATGCTTTACTATAACAATTAGCTTTATCAGCTAAAAGTTTATCTATATCTTCATCTTTTGGAGATGTGAATGGATGATGACATGCCATATATCTATTTTCTTCTTCACTCCATTCAAAAGATGGAAAATCTACTACCCATAATAGTTTATAATCACCTTTTTTAATTAAATTCAAATCATTAGCAAGCTTACATCTTAAAGCACCTAAAGAAGTTTTTACTACACTATATTTTCCTGAAATTATTAATACTAAGTCATTATTTTCTATATTTAATTCTTCTTTAATATTATTAATTTCTTCTTCACTTAATACTTTTACTATAGATCCAGTTATTTCCTCATTATATTTTATATAAGCTAAACCTTGTGCTTTATAAGTTTTAACAAAATCAGTTAATTTATCTAAATCTTTTCTAGAATATTTATCAGCTGAATTTTTAACAACTATAGCATTTATTACTCCATTTTCTTCAATAACATTTTTAAATATCGTGAAATTAGTATTATTAAAAATATGTGTTATATCATTTATTTCCATACCAAATCTTAAGTCTGGTTTATCAGAACCATATTTAGCTATTGCATC
Source organism: Bacilli bacterium (assembly GCA_017536505.1). GTDB lineage: Bacteria > Bacillota_I > Bacilli_A > RF39 > UBA660 > UMGS1613. The sequence continues at coordinate 21,521 of JAFXHG010000014.1, read as the reverse complement.
ATCATACTTCATTCTCATTAAAGGTAATTTTATATCTATATTTTTTACTTCTTTAAATATAGTAGCAACTAAGTTTTCTCCTAAAGTCATTATTTCATCTTCATTAACAAATGAACATTCAACATCTATTTGTGTAAATTCAGGTTGTCTATCTGCTCTTAAATCTTCATCTCTGAAGCATTTAGCTATTTGAAAATATCTTTCAAATCCACCAACCATTAATAATTGTTTAAATATTTGTGGTGATTGAGGTAAAGCGAAAAATTTACCTTTATTAACTCTTGATGGAACTAAATAATCTCTAGCTCCTTCTGGAGTACTCTTACATAATACTGGTGTTTCGATTTCTAAAAAATCTAAATTATTTAAAAATTTTCTTGTTGAATAAGTTACTGCATTTCTAATAATAAAATTATTTTTTAAACTTTCTCTTCTTAAATCTAAATATCTATATTTTAATCTAGTATCTTCTAGTGCTGTTGTATAATCAGTTATAGTAAAAGGTATTTCTTTAGATTTATTTATTAATTTTAAGACTTCAACTTCTAATTCAATTTCACCAGTTGCTAATTTTAAATTTTTATTTTCTCTTTCTACAATTTTACCAGTTACTTCTATAACATATTCTGATTTTAAAGAGTTAGCTATTTCATAATATTGATTTTCAGGTTTTACAACTACTTGCATTATTCCTGTTCTATTTCTTAAATCAATAAATACAAGTCCACCTAGATTTCTTACTTTACTAACCCAACCATTTAATGTTACTATTTCTCCTACATTTTTTATTGTATAGTTTTTATATTTTTCCATATTTCCTCCTTTAAAATAAAAAAATCCACAAATACAAGGGCGATATGATCGCTGTGCCACCTTGATTCATAGATTTAATCTACCTTTATAACCTTTAACGTAGTTACCCGATTATTTAACATTTGATGTCTTCTATATAAAATCATTATTAGTTTGCACCAACCACTAACTCTCTTTAAACTATTTATATATACTCTTCCAAACAAATACAATTATATTATAACATTATTTTTATTTTTTTCAATATTTTTATCTAATTTCATTAACTTTTATCTTAGTTGAAGCATCTTCTTCTAAAAGTTCAGGATTATCAAATATATACTGTAATAATTGTACTGACTTAGCAAAATAATATCCATCAGCTATTCTTTCATCTAAATTAATACCAAATTCACATATACTTCTAATCTCTTTTTTACCTTTATCATTTATTATTTCTTCTTTTCTTATTTCACCCATAGTAGCAAGTGACGAACAAGTACCAAAATCTGTTAAATTGTGGTAAATAGCTCCACATTTAATAGCCCCTAAATTAGAAACTATTATACTACTATAATATAAATTATCTTTTATTAAACTTTTTGGAAGTAAATCTCTTTTATCCATCCATTTAAATAATCCCATAAGAGGTACTCTTACTATGTTAGGTAATTTACCAACTACATCTATAGCATTATTTGCTCCTTCTTTAACAGCTTTCTTTTGTCTTATGCTATCTACTTTATCTTTAACTTTTTTACTTATTGTATCTATATTATCATTTTCATTAATAGGTACCATAACCATTATCTCTTCACTTCTATCATCAAATGATATTTTAGCAACAAAAGAAATTGTTATATCATTGTGTTCATAAACATGTCTATTAGCAATAAATCTATTTAATTTAGGTCTATTATAAATAGTTTTACCTATAGCAGTCAAAAAAGTGTGAAAATAAGTAATTTCTTTACCTTCTTTTTTCTTCTTTTCTACATATTCAACTAATTTAGTAACATCCATTTTTTGATTTATGAAAACATCACTATCACATCTTTTAGGTTTTAGGTCCAACATTATTTGAAACATACCATTAATATTCTTTACTCTTTTAGCATCTCTTCTTTTTTTCATAACTCACTCCTAATATATTAAGTATAAAAAATAATTGACAATTTGTCAATTACTTTATATTTTTTTATAACTAGTTTGATCTTCACTACCTAAATAATCAGCATCTTCTCCCATAAATATTGGAGTATCAGTTGGTTCTTTATTCATTATTGATAATGAATAAAGCATATCTATTTGCGCTTCTGTTGCTTTATAATTTGCTATTTTAGGATTAGGAACTTTTATTATAGGTTTAAAATATAGAGGATCATGACTATAATATACATAACCAAAACAATGAATAAGTATTTCAGCTGGACCATTTAAAGTTGTAAGAGAAAAAAGTGCAGATGCTGTTGGATTAAATTTAAAGTTTTTTATATTCATATTTTCTTTTAAATATGCCTCAGCCCATTTATTATGAGAATCTCTTATTCTACCTTGTTCATCAGTTATTTTTTCTCCTCTTTTACAAACTTTATAAAAATTACCTTTTCTATCTATAAAACCTTCATATCTATAGATTTCCATAACATCATCGTATTTATTAAAATCGTACATTATTCACCTATATTTTCATCAAGAAAATCTATTAAATCTTCATCCTTAACTTTATATTCTTCTTTTGTTTCATTATTTTTTATAGTGATTATATTAGTATTTTTTTCTTCTTCTCCTATAATAATAACAAACTTACTATTTAATCTATCTGCCATTTTAAAATTGTTTTTTAAATTTCTATTATTATAATCTATATCAGTTATAAATCCATTAAGTCTAAGTTCCATACATAGATGTACTGCATAATCTTTTTCTTTTTCACTCATAGGAATAATATAACAGTCAATAGAATTTATTAAAGGCATTTCTACTTTTTCATATTCAAGAGCAGTCATGAGTCTTTCTACTCCCATAGCAAATCCTACACCACTTGTCTTTGGTCCATCAAGAGTTTCTACAAGATTATCATATCTTCCGCCACCGCATAAAACATTTTGACTGCCAAAACCTTCTACACTAGCTTCTACTTCAAATACAGTATGAGTATAATAATCCAATCCTCTAACTAAATTAGTATTAACTTCATATTCAATATGCATACTATCTAAATATTTCTTTACTTCTTCGAAATGTTTCTTACTTATTTCATTTAAATAATCAATAGTTTTTGGAGCATTTTTCATTATTTCTAAATGATTATCAACTTTACAATCTAATATTCTTAAAGGGTTCTTTTTAAATCTTTCTTTACAGTCTTCACATAAATCATTTATATAAGGTTCAAAATATTTAATTAAAGCTTCTCTATACATTTCTCTAGATTCACTATCACCTAATGTATTTATATTTACTTTTATACCTTTAAGACCTAATAATTTATATAGATTAACTGGAATACTTATAACTTCTGCATCAGCAAGTGGATCATCAGTACCAAAAACTTCTACCCCAAATTGATAAAATTCTCTAAATCTGCCTGATTGAGGTCTTTCATATCTAAACATTGGACCATAATACCATGCTTTAACAGGTATAGTGTGATTTCCATACATTTTATTTTCAATAAAACTTCTAACTATACTAGCAGTCCCTTCTGGTCTTAAAGTTAAATCCCTATCTCCTCTATCTTTAAAATCATATGTTTCTTTAGTTACTATATCAGTAGTTTCTCCTACACCTCTATGAAATAAATTACTAGATTCAAATATTGGAGTTCTAAAGTATTCATAATTGTATTTTTCCATTAATCCTTCTATTAATTCTTCAACGTATAAAAGTCTTTTTCCATATTCTCCAAATACATCATATGTTCCTTTTGCTTTTTGTATCATATAATCACTTCTTTCATTTTTAATAGTATACAATCTTTTTTATATTTTATCAATCTTTAACTTTAACTTTCTTTATGTTTTTAGTAATATCATCTTTATAATATTTATAAGTAGCGATTGCGATAATTGCTATTGGGAATGAAATAAATACTCCAAGTAATCCAAATATTATTCCTCCTGCAAATAAGGCAATTATAGTTACTAATGGATGAATGGAATTAGTTTTACCATATATAGTTGGATTTATTATATAGCTATCTACAGCACTTAAAAGAACGAATGCTATAACTGTTCTAATAAGTAATCCTGGACTAACTACAAATGCAGTTATAGCAGCTATTATATTAACAGCTATTCCTCCAAAATATGGAATAAGATTAGCTACAGCCGCTAAGAAACCTAAAAGTATTGCATTAGGATGTCCTATTATTGTATAAACTAAAGTATATTCAATTAAAGAAATTATAGTTACTTGAACCATTCCATTTAAATAATCTTTCATTTCATGATCTAAAGTTTGAACATAATTAAAAGTTTTTTTACTTTTCTTACTAAAGAAAAATTTAATTTCTTCTCTTATTTTATCCATATCTATTAAGAAATATATAAAAGCAGCAAAAACTATAAATATAGTAGAAATAGCACCTAATGATGAATCTATAATATTAATAGCTCCATCTGATACATAAGTACCAAGATTAGAAAGAATAGTTTTAAATGTATCTGTTAAACTAGTCTCTAAACCTGCAAAATTAAAATCAAAACTTGTTTCCCCTAAAGAATTAACAAATTCTATTATACTGCTAAATAAGCTTGATAATTGATTTAACATTACTGTAGCAACCAAATAAATAACTAGTGTTGCTAAACCTAAAATTGCAAAAACTATTATACTTATTCCTAACCATTTGGGAATTTTTTTATCCATCATTTTTTGTAAAAATGGATGTACTGCATAAGCAAATGCAAAAGCAAATAAGAAAGGAATAACAATTTGTAATAATTTATTTGTTAATCCCATCCACAAATGGCCAGTTTGATAAAGTAAAAATACAATCAAAGTTACTATAGCAATATTTACTAATTTAAAATTTAATTTATTTTTAAACATATTATCCTCTACTTTCTAACATGATTGTTACTGGACCATCATTAGTAATGCTTACTTTCATGTCTGCCCCAAATATTCCTTTTTCTACTTTAACTAATTTACTTAATTTTTCATTAAATTCATCATATAATTTTATAGATTTTTCTCCGCCCATAGCATTTATATAGCTTGGTCTATTACCTTTTTTAGTATCAGCATATAAAGTGAATTGAGAAATACTCAAAATACTACCACCTACATCAAGTATACTTTTATTCATTATACCATTTTCATCATCAAATATTCTTAAATTAATAACTTTATTTATTAAATAATCTATATCACTACTAGAGTCAGTATGAGTAAATCCAACAAGTAATACAAGCCCATTATTTATACTACCTACTATTTCATTATTTACACTTACGCTAGAATTTAAACTTCTTTGTACTAATATTCTCATTTTATTTTATAATCCTTTCTACACTAGTTATACTATCTAACATTTCTAGATCATTAATAAATTTTAATAATTTTTCTTTATTTGGTACAAGTAGTGTTATATCAAACATATAATCATCTTCTGTATTAATAGTATTTATACTTTGAATAACTACATCAGATGAAGATGTTTTAGATATTATATCTATAAGAATATTTTTATTATTATTTATTTTTAATGAATGTATTAATACATTTGTTGAATATTTCTTATCAACTTTTTCATTCCATGATACATCAATTAGTCTTTCATCTAACTCACTTATATTAGGACATACACTTCTATGTACACTTATACCATTACCTTTAGTAATATATCCTACTATTCTATCTCCTGGTATCGGCTTACAACAAGAAGCAACATTTACTTTTATTTCATCAATTCCTTTTACAATAATATCATTTTTTACATTTATTTTAGTAGCAACATTGTTATTAACTTTATTTAATATCATTTCTTCTTTTGATACTTCTTCTGTATTTATAATATTAACTACTGATATAGGGCTAAATTTATTACTTCCTATATTTATATATAGTTCTGTTAAATCCCCTACATGTAATTCATTTAATATTTTATCAATATTTTCATCTTTAAAAAATTCACTTGTAGCAATTTTCTTTCTTCTTAACTCTTTAGTTAATAAATCTTCACCTTTTTTTAAATTTTCTTCTTTATCTATTCTATTGAAATATGCTTTTATTTTATTTCTAGCTTGCGCTGTATAAGCCATATTTATCCATTCACGAGATGGAGTTGATGCTTTATTCGTATTGATTTTTACTATATCATTATCTTGTAATACATAATCTAGGGGAACTATATTTCCATTTACTATAGCACCCACCATAGAATCTCCTACTTTACTATGTACTCTATAAGCAAAATCAATTGGAGTAGCTCCTTTAGGAAGTTCTATTACATCTCCTTTAGGTGTGAATACATAAATAATACTTTTTAATACATCTTCCTTAACACTATTAACAAACATTTCATCATTATCTTCTTCTTGAGAAAGTTCCATAATAGATCTAAAAAATTGTAATTTTTCTTCCATAGCAGATTGCATTATAGTCTTACCTTTTTCTTTATAAGACCAATGAGAAGCAATACCATGTTCAGCAACCTGATCCATTTCATAAGTTCTTATTTGTACTTCATAAAGTTGTCCATTTTCACCAAACACTGTTGTGTGAAGTGATTGATATCCATTTTGTTTTGGCATAGCAATATAATCTTTAAATCTTTTTGGTATAGGTCTATATTTAGAATGAATTAAACCTATTGTTTGATAACAGTCTTGTTCAGTATCTACAAATATACGAAGCGCAAGTAAATCATAAATATCACTAAATCTTCTGCCTGTATCTAGTTTTCTATAAATACTATATATGCTTTTAGCTCTTCCTTTTATTTTATGCTTAATAGAATGACTATTTAATAAATTAGTTAATGATTCTTTCATTAAATCTACATTAGCATTTCTTTCTACCTTAGATTGATTTAATTTTTCTACTATTGAAAAATATACATCTGGTTTTGAATATCTAAGTGATAGATCTTCTAATTCACTTTTTATCTTATTCATACCAAGTCTATGTGCAATTGGTACAAGTATATCTAATGTTTCTTTAGCATTAGCTTTTTGACTTTTCTCACTTAATATCCATAAAGTTCTCATATTATGAAGTCTATCTGCTAACTTTATAATTATAACTCTAACATCTTCAGTTAATCCTACTATTATCTTTCTATGATTAGCAAGTAATGCTTCATTATCTCCTGTAAAATTAAGTTTATTTATTTTAGTTACACCATTAACAAGGTTTGCAATTTCTAAACTAAATTCATTAGCAAGTTCTTCCATACTTACTTCACAATCTTCTATTGTATCATGAAGAAGTGCTGCACATATAGTTTGATAATCCGCATTTATTTCTGCAAGTATATAAGCTACATTAAGAGGATGAACTATATAATCTTCACCCGTATGTCTTTTTTGACCAAAATGTTTTTCGTATGCAAAAAGATAAGATTTAGTTATTAATTTTAAATCTTCTTTATTTGTTATATAAGTAGAAACTTTATCATGTAATTCATCAAAAGTTATATTAGGATTATCTTTTCTCATATTTACCACCTTAATTAATTATATCATAGAAATGTTGTTTTAGTATATAAAATAAGATTAAAAATACTACATATTTTATTATTTTACAAGTTCATATGTAGTAAATAATATCCTTTCATCAGTAACATATTTTACTACTATTTCATTATCTTCTTTACAAAGTATTATGCCAATTGATTTATTCATATAATCTTTCTTTATATTTGTATCTATATAATTCATATAATACTTTATTTGACCTATATCTATAGGTTTAAGTTTTCTTATTTTAAGTTCTATAACTATATATGAATTTAATTCCGTATTAAAAAATAATAAATCACATTTATATTTACCTAGTTTATACTCACTACCTGCAAATAAAAAACCATAACCTAGTTCTAATAAAAAATCTTCTATCTTTTCTAATATAAATTTTTTTAATGCCTTCTCACTTAATTTATCTATCTTATCATTGTTTTTAATTAATATAGGATTTTTTATCATATCTCTTATTGATATAGTTTTATCATCAGTTAGTAGTTTTATATTATCCTTATACTCTAATCTTTCATATTCATTATTCTTTATTTTTTCTTTTAGTTTCCTACTTGATAAATTTTGTTTTGTACATAAGTTAATATAATAATTTCTTTTTGATTCTTCTTTTATTGGTAAAATTATAGAAAGATTAGTCCATGTCAATTGGTGGGGCACTGCACCACAAATCTTAAACGTTAAATATAATTGTCTCATTCTTCTTAAATTAGAATCATCATAACCTATACCATATAGATTAGTTAGTTCCTTACTCCACTCTTTTATCAAACCATTTCCGTATTTAGCTCTACTTTCTCCGCCCTGAGCTTCAACTATAAGTTTTCCTATTTCATAATAAGTAACTATCCTAGAATCTTCTTCTATTAACCTATGTTTTTTCTTTAATACTATATCTTTTTCTATTAAGTTTTTTATATCATTTAAATAGTTCATTTAATCACCTGTTAAGGTTATAACACATCTTAAAATACTAATCAAATGAACATTTTTGTTAATTTGTAACTATATTTTTACAGCAATAAAAAAACTACAGACAAAATACTCTTTTCTGTAGTTTTTAATATTACACTTTTGTTAAAATTATAATCTTAACAATTAATTCCTTTTATTTGTAATTCTTCTTTTTCTTTTTTATTATCGTCATACCAATGTTTATTTGGATCTTTACCTATTCTTCTTTTTTCTATTAACATCCAAATTTGACTTGATATAAATAAACTTGAAAATGTTCCTATTACTAAACCAAATAATAAAGCAATATTAAAGTTTATTATTTCATGAGAACCTAAGAATATTAAACTTATAACTGGTAATAAAGTTGTTATTGTTGTAATAATACATCTTACTACAGTTTGTCTTAAACTTACATTTACTATTTCTTTTAACTCATTTATATTTTTAATTTTATCTTTATATAATTTAGTTTTATTTTCTCTTATTCTGTCAAATACAACTATTGTATTATTTATTGAATACCCAATTATTGATAGTATAGCAGCTATAAACATACTATTTACTTCAAGTCTAAGTAAACTAAACAATATTAATACCATTAAACTATCGTGAACCAACGCTATAATAGCGCTTACACCATAACTAAACTTAAATCTAATAGTTATATAAATTATCATACCTATACAAGCATAAATTAAAGCTTTAATAGCATTTGCTGTTATATCTTTCTTAACTTGATTAGATATTGCTACAACACTTGTAGTAGCATCATATTTTTTATTAAAATATTCTTCTACTTTAGTTGTTTCTTCATTATCAAGAACATTATCAATAGTTACATAAACTCTTGAATCATCTAATTGTTCTACTTTTTCTACTTTGTATTCTAATTCTTCTAAATCTTTTTCTACATCTTTAAGTTTTAATTTATCATTAGAATTAATTTCTATAGTAGAACCACCCTTAAAATCAATTCCTAAATTTAATCCTTCACTGTATGTAAACATACAACCAACTAATATAATTAATCCAACAACTATAAATATAATGTTTCTTGGTTTAACAAAATCAAATTTAGTCTTATTTTTCTTTTCTTTATAACCAATAAACGCTTTTGTATGTTTTTCAAACTTTTCACTTTTTACAAATAATTTAATTAAATATCTATTTAAATATACCATAACTATAAATGTTACTATAATACTTATAATTAACATGGTAGCAAATCCTTTAACACTACTTTCACCAAATATAAATAATATTATAGCTGCAATTAAAGTTGTAACATTAGCATCTAATATTGATACAAATGATTCTTTACTACCTTTTTCATAAGCTGTCCTTAAACTTACTTTACGAGTAAGTTCTTCTTTAATTCTAGCAAAACTTATAACTGCAGAGTCTACTGCCATACCAATACCAATTACAAGTGCGGCAATACCCTGTAGTGAAAGTCTACCACCAACTAAATTAAATATTAGTAAAGTTAAAAATGTATAAGCAAGTATACTAACACTAGCAACTACACCACTTACTCTATATAAAATAATTAGTAAAAGAGTAATCGCTGCTATACCTACAACACCTGCAGTAAAAGTTTTATCAAGTGAGTTTTCACCAAATGAAGCAGATACTGTTTTAGAAGATATTTCAGTTAACTTAGTTGGCATACTACCACTATTTATTAAATCAACTAATCCTTGTGCTTCTTCATTAGTAAAATCACCTTGAATTATAACATCACTAGCAAATCCTTGATCAACTCCAGCTACAGATAAACATTTAGAATTAACTAAATCTCCGCATGCATAAAATATTTTTTGTTCTTCTTTTTCATCATTTTCATTTGTTAATTCAACAGTTTCATAATATCCATAACCATTTTCTACTAATTCAAGTTCTAATCCCTCTTCATAATCTAACCAAATAACTATTTGATTGGTATCCATTTCACTAACTTTTTTAGTTTGTTCATAGAATTCATCATAATCTTTTACACTTAAAGATATATAGTATCCTTTATTAGTTTCGTAACCTACACTTGCTTTACCACTATTAAGTACACTACTATCCATTAAAAGTTCACCATCAACAGTTCTAAAAGTTAAAGCTGCTGTAGTACTGATAGTTTTTCTTGCATCATCAATATTGTCAATTCCTGCCATAGTTACACGAATATTATTTCCTTCTATAGCTATCTCAGGCTCGCTAACACCTAATGCATTAATTCTTTTTTCAATAATTTTATAAGTACTATTTACCATATCATTAGTAACTTTAGATCCATCAATACTATTAACTTCATATAATACTTCGAATCCACCTTGTAAATCTAGTCCAAAATTTAAGTTTTTAATTGCAAAATAAACACCTACTACAGATATTATTAATACTAATAAAATTGTTAAAATCGCACTACTAAAACCTATTTTTTTGTTATTCTTCTTTTTTGTCATAATCATCATCCCATTTCATGTTTTCTAAGTTAGGTTTTATAACTTTCTTTCTTATTTCCCCTTTAACATACTCATCTATTTCATTATTATCTAAATTAAGTATATCATCTACCATTTGATATAAAAGCAAGTTATTAGCCTTAGACCATTTAGAATCTTTTAAATAATTCCAAATATCTTCTATTTTTATATAATCTAAATCATTCCTTTTTAATTCTGTTACTTTAGTTGTAAGTGCGGGTTTTAATCTTTCATATAATTCTTGAACACTATTAAATTCTATATCCATGAACTACCTCCTATAATTATAACTAGATACATATCCATTATATATTAAATAAAATAATTTTTAAAGGAATTTTAAGAAATTTATAAAAAAATCCTTAAAGGATTATTTTTTTTATATTTTAGTAATTGATTTATTACTACTTTTTTCATTAGTTTTATTATTTACTTTATTTTTTATTCTATATCTTAATTCTCTAACAGATAAATTTTGCTTAACTGAAATATCTATGTAATAATCAATTTTATTTATATCATCAAATTTTAATAACTCTACATAATGACTCCAACATAATTGGTCCGACAGTGTCGGACCTTTTTGAAAAATTAAATAAAATTGCCTTATGTTTTTTAGAAGAGTTAAGTTAAATTTTTTCCCCAAGTCAATAGTCAATTTTTTGGAATATTCTTTAATTAAATTATCTCCATATTTTGCTCTTTCTTCTCCTCCTTGAGCTTCTACAATTAACTTACCAACATTATAATAAGTATTTAAATCATTTCTATTTTTACTATAATCTTTTACTTTTTTATATACTTCATTATTTAATAAGTGCTCTTTTATTTCTTTATAATAATTCATAAATCATCTCCTAATAGCTAAGATAACACATATAAATTTATTAATCAAATGAGCATTTTTCCTTAATTGTGGATGTATTTTTACAATATTTTAATTTTTACTTGTAGATTACAGTATTCTGTATTTTTTCTTTGTAGAAAACAAAAAACAGTATAAATAAAAAATTTATAACTTGTACTTTTTTTATTGCTTATAGAATAAACTTGTACTATGAAAAATAAATTTATTAAATCTACTCTTATACTTATAATTGGTGGCTTTTTTACTAAAATGCTTGGTATGATTATCAAAATTGTTTTAACACGCCTTATAGGTACAGAAGGTATTGGATTATATTCAATGATTATGCCTACATTTATGCTCCTTAATAGTATTGCTCAATTAGGACTTCCTACAGCTTTAAATGTATTAATTGCTAGTGATAAATATAATAATAAAAATTTAGTATTTACATCTATACTAATTTCACTTTCAATAGATATATTGATTATAGTATTTCTAATAGTATCATGTAGTTTTTTAAGCAATAATTTACTTAACGATAATAGACTTACTTTAGGACTTCTTAGTATTGGTTTTGTACTTCCTTTTATAACTATTTCAAATTGTCTTAGAAGTTATTTTTTTGCTAAACAAAGAATGTATCCACACGTAATTACTAATATTATAGAAGATTTTGTTAAATTAATATTTATTATTATAGGTATACCTTTTTTCTTAAGTAAAGGAATTGAATATGCAGTTGCATTTGTAATTTTATCTAATATATTTTGTGAACTTTCTAGTATTATTATTTTTATATTTTTAATGCCTAATTTTAAATGTAAAACTAAAGAGCTTAAACCAAATAAAAAAAATATTAAAGAATTATTTAAAATTGCTCTTCCTACAACAGGAAGTAGACTTATAGGTTCTATTGGATATTTTTTAGAACCAATTATTATTACTTTTGTATTATTAAAGATAGGCTATACAAATAATTTCATAGTAAATGAATATGGAATTATAAATGGTTATGTTATGCAACTGGTTTTACTTCCTTCTTTTTTTACAGGCGCAATATCTCAAGCTTTAATACCTATAGTATCCAAGAATTATACAAAAGGTAATTATAAATATATAAGTAAAAAAATAAAGCAAGCAATATTTTTCTCTTTACTTATAGGAATACCTGCTACTATTATTTTTGAACTATTTCCACATATATTACTTAAATTTCTTTTTAATACTAATAAAGGTATTGAATACATTAAAGTAATTGCGCCTATTTGTCTACTACATTATATACAATCACCTATTTCTAGTAGTTTACAAGCTATGGGGAGTGCTAAAATATCTATGATTGGGACACTAATAGGAATGATTCTTAGAACATTTACTTTATTTGTTATTTCATTCTTTAAAATAGGACTTTGGAGTTTATTAATTGCTACAAGCGTTAATATAGTATTTGTTACTCTATTTGATTTATATAATGTAAATAGAATATTAAAAAAACATCCTAACTAATAAAGGATGTTATTTTATGTTCATAGAAATATAAGATTTCTCAATATCTTTATTTCTTTCATCATACTTTTTAGTATTTATAGAACTTATAACAGTTATACTAAGTACTACTACTAAAAAAATAACCATACCTTTACTTTTAACTAATTCCATACTATTACCTTCTTTCTGTATTTATCATATCACGAACATTTATTCGTGTCAATACATTTTTGTAAAAATTTGAACAAATGTTTGACATTTGTAAAGTTGTATGATAAAATGTAAATAGAATTGGAGGAAAGTTATGGAAAAATTAACTAGACGTCAAGAAGATGCATTAAATTACATTAAATCATATATAGTATCACATGGATATCCACCTACTGTAAGAGAAATTGCAGAAGCAATTGGAGTATCATCACCTGCTACAGTTCAAGCACATTTGGATTGCTTAGCAAATAAAGGATATATAAAAAAAGGAAGTAATAAAAATAGAACAATAGAACTTATGGTAGAAAATGAATTTATTCCAAAAAGTGATGATGTTATTGAAGTACCATTACTTGGTAAAATAACTGCAGGAAATCCTATTGAAGCAATAGAAAATCCTAATGAATTTTTCTCGTTACCTGCATATTTAGTTCCAAAAGATAAAGAAGTATTCACACTTAATGTAAGTGGTGATAGTATGATTAATGCAGGAATACTTGATGGCGATATTGTTATTGTTGAAAGAAGAAATACTGCTAGAAATGGTGAAATAGTTGTAGCTATGACAGAAGAAAACGAAGTTACACTTAAAACATTCTACAAAGAAAAAGATCACATAAGATTACAACCGGAAAATGATACTATGGATCCATTTATATTTGATAATGTATTCATATTAGGAAAAGCTATTGGGTTATATAGAAAAATATAAAAGCTAAATAGTTTTTTTATTTTACATTTAAATAAAGATGTGTTATTATATTTTCGAGCAATAGTGTATGGATTTATTCCAGCTTTAGCGAGTCGTTAAAGTACGATTTTAACTATAATATTAAATTGTAATATTCCAAAGGACCAACCTACACGCTGTGTAGTCGCTTCGCTTTTAGTCCATTTCCATATTACAATATTTTAAGTATTGCTCTTAAAGGAGGTAATAAAAATGTGGAAATATATTACTAAAGAACAAACAAAAGATTTTTTATTATCTCTTAATTTAATTGATGATAAACTAAGTGATAAAGAGAAAATAAATATGCTCTATTCAATTAGTAATAATATAGAAAATAATTATAGAATATTTAAAATAAAAAAAAGGAATGGTAAACTTAGAACAATTTATGAACCCAATCCTACTTTAAAAAATATACAAAGAAGAATATTAAATAATATATTAAATAATAAAAGTATTTCTAAGTATGCTAAAGCATATAAAAAAGGTATAAGTTTAAGAGATAATGCTTTAGAACATTTAAATAAAGAAACTATTTTAAAATTAGATATTAAAGATTTCTTTGAAAATATAAAATTTTATGATATATATGATAGTTGTTTTTCTATAGAATATTTTCCTAAAGAAATAGGAATGCTATTAACACATCTTTGTACTTACAATAATCATTTAACTCAAGGTTCTCCTACTTCAGCATACATTTCTAATTTAGTTATGAAAGAATTCGATGAATATATTGGAGATTACTGTGAAGATAATAATATTTCTTATACTAGATATTCTGATGATTTAACTTTTTCAGGTAATTTTAATCCATCTGCTATAATAAAAATTGTAAGAAAAACATTATTAAAATTGAATTTAGAAATAAATGACAATAAAACTTGTATCATAAAAAAAGGAAATAGACAAACAGTTACTGGAATTACAGTTAATGAAAAGGCTCAAATATGTTCTAAATATAGAAAAAATATAAGAAAAGAAATATATTATATAAAAAAATTTGGTATTGATTCGCATTTAAAATTTACAAATAATAATATAACTCCACTTAAATATTTAAGCTCTTTAAATGGAAAAATTAATTATGTTATTCAAATAAATAACAATGATAAAGAATTTTTAAAATATAAAATTTATATAAATGAATTATTAATAGAAAAAAGAGTTGATTAACTCTTTTTTTGTATTATTTATATAAATTAGTAGGATATTCTCCATTTTCTATTAAATTATTTATATAACTTACAAGTTCTTCTTTATCTTCTTTGTATGTAACACCCTTCCAAACAGCATCGGTATCTACTACTCTAACTTTTAAATTATCATTTTCTATTCTTTCAAATACTACATCTGGAATTAAATATTCACATTTACTTAAATCTTCTTTATTCTTATTAAAGAAATCAATAAAGTGTTCATCTAAATAATCAATCATATCAGGTTTAAAACAGAACATATTCATAGATACTAAATCTTCATCCTTAGCATAGAAACTTTCTCTACCATCTAAAGGTTCTACTTTTATTTTATCATCTTCTCTATATACAGTTGATTCAATTATATTACTTAAATATCCATCTACTTGTTCTGAATATCCTCTTTTTACTGATCCATTTTCAGTTAGTGTATTTCCTATTAAATACCCTATCATTGCATAATCAGTAGTACCTTCTTTTAAGAAATTAGCCGCTTTAATAAATGCATCTCTGCCATAGAAATCATCTGAGTTTATGATAGCGAATGGCTCATTAACTACTCCTTTACAACTAAGAATCGCATGACCAGTACCTAAAGGTTTAACTCTATCTTCAGGTAAAACTATACCTTTTGGTACATTTTTAATATCTTGGAATACATATTCCACATCTATTTTACCTTCTATTCTTTTTCCTACAGTATCTTTAAATATATCATAATTTTCTTCTTTAATTATAAATACTACTTTGGTAAATCCAGCTTTAATTGCATCATAAATAGAATAATCTATTATAAACTCACCATTTGGACCTACTGGTTCAATTTGTTTTAAACCTCCAAATCTACTTCCCATTCCTGCTGCCATAATAACTAATGTCATATTATCTTCCTCCTTTAAACATTTTATATGGTTTTAATTTTTTATTATCTTTATTATATTTTTTATATAGAGCTATAGCTTCATTATCTTTAACAAATAACACTTCATCACTATCATAAATGTTATCTATAATAGCACCGTTTAATACTTCTTTTTCTTTATCTGTAATTAATTCTATCTTTTTATAATCTAATACATCAACTATATCAATCAAACTATTTTCATTTATATTATCAATAGCAACACTATTTTCTATATCAAACTTACCTTGCCTTATTCTCCTTAAGTCAGTCATAATACCTACTGTATTTAATTTATGAGCTATATCTCTTATTAAACTCCTTATATAAGTTCCTTTAGAAACGCTACATTTAAAGCAAAAATAAGTTTTATCATCTATATATTCTATATCACTAACTAATTCAATATTACTAACTTCTACTTCTCTTTTAGGTAAATCAATAGCTATATTTTCTCTAGCATATTCATATAACTTTTTACCATTTATTTTAACTGCAGAATATATAGGTACTTCTTGCATATATTTACCTTTAAAACTATTTAAAGCATCTATTATTTCTTCTTTAGTTTTAATACATTTTTCTTCACTAATTTTATTACCTGTATTATCAAGTGTATCAGTTAAAGTACCTAATTCTACACTAGCAATATATTCTTTATCATGAGACGTTAATTCATCAACTAATTTAGTAGCACTTCCAACACATACAACAAGTACTCCAGTAGCAATCGGATCAAGTGTTCCTGTATGACCAACCTTTTTTGTATCAAACTTCTTTATTACACTATTTACTACATCTCTACTTGTAATACCTTTTGGTTTATCTATTATAAGTATTCCATTCATATATCCACCTAATATAATTATAGCACACTTTTATGAATATAATTGTAAAAAGTTTTAAGGTGTGCTAAAATAAATATTAATTTATTGGAGGTGTAAGTATGGATGAATTATTTAATAACATTAATAAAAACATAGAAGAACTATCATCACAACCTTCATCTAAAAAAAGATTTAAATTAAAAAAATCTAAAAAAAGAACTGTAACAATTTATTCTAAACCTCAAGTAAATCATATAAAACTTAATAAAGAAGATATAGATAAAATAAAAAAACAACCTTTAGGTAACGAATTAATCAAATTTAGAAAAAAATTATATAAAATATTTAAAAGTGAAAACTTAAACTTACTTAATAATAATATTAAATCATTAAAAGTAAAAATAAAATATATCGCACCTGAAATTTTACTATTAAAATTTGTGAGTGGAAAATACTTATTTCAAAAAAACAAAATAGAAATAATAAAATATTTTAAAGAAGGAACAACAAAACATGAATTTTTTCATATGGCTTCTACATTTTATCATAAAGAAGCAATGCTTGCTTTTAGTGGTTTTGAACAAATAAATTATTTAAAAAAAGAAATCGTAGGTTTAGGATTAAATGAAGGATATACTGAATTACTAACTGATAGATATTTTAATGAACAAGCAGAATATGTTAGTTATTCATATGATGTTTGTAAATTCTTTGCTGAAAAGTTAGAAGAAATAGTTGGAAAAAAAGAAATGGAAAAATTTTACTTGAATGCAGACTTGCTTGGCTTATGCAAATATTTAACTAATTTTGATGAACTTGAACATATAATGTCATTTATAGTATATTTAGATTATTTAGTAAAACATGCATCTTTACATAATCCTAAAAAATTTAAAAATTGTTATGAATTAATTGAGTGCTATCTCGCTAAATGGTATATAAGTAAAAAGCAACAAGAGCTTGATAAAAATATTATAGATAAAGAAACATTTGATATTGAAATTAAAAATTATGTTAATTCTTTAGGTAATAAAGATTTATACATAGAAAATTATGTAAAACAAAAAGAATACTCTTTAAAATAGTATTCTTTTAATTTATTTCAAACGTAGTACCTTCTCTAGTATCTTTTAATATTATTCCTTTTTCTTCTAATTCTTTTCTAATAGAATCTGCCAAATCATAATTTTTATTCAACTTAGCTTCTTTTCTTTCTTCTATTTTTTTATTTATATAATCAAGTAATTCAGTATCTACTTCATCTTTCTTTAGTAAATCCAAACTTAATACTTTATCAAAATCTTCTATTAAGTATAATTTAGTATTATTATTTAAATCACTTTTTAATACATCATAAAGTACAGTTACTGCATTAGATGTATTAAGATCATTTTCTAACTCACTTTTAAATTTATTTTGATATACTTTTACTTCTTCATAGTTTACAACTGATTCATCTTTTTTAATGCTTTTTATCTTATTTAAAAGCTTATTATATGCATTAACTACACTATCTAAAGATTCATATGTAAATACTAATTGTTTGTGATAATGGGATTGTAAACACATAAGTCTATAAGCAAGTGGATTATATCCTTTAGATTCTAAAAGTGATACTGTTAAAAATTCTCCTTTAGATTTACTCATCTTACCAGTTGCATCATTTAAATGTTCTGGATGGAACCAATAATTACACCATTTATGTCCTATAAAACTTTCTGTTTGTGCTATTTCATTAGTATGATGTGGGAATATATTATCTACACCGCCACAATGTATGTCCAAATATTCTCCTAAATATTTAAGTGATATACAAGAACATTCTATATGCCATCCAGGATATCCTGATCCCCATGGCGATTCCCATTTTAATTCTTGTGAATCAAACTTAGATTTAGTAAACCATAATACAAAGTCTGTTTTATTCTTTTTGTTTTCATCTAATTCTACATCATCTCTTACAGCTTCTATCAAAGAATCTTCTGTATGATTAGTAAGAACATAATAACTATCTAATTTAGAAGTATCGAAATATACATTACCACCTTTAAAATATGCATATCCATCATTTTCTAATTTTTTTATAAACTTAATATATTCATCAATCATACTAGTTGCTGGAATTACTATTTCAGGCCATTTAATATTTAATTTTGCTGCATCTTTTTTAAATTCTTCTGTGTAATAATCTGCTATTTCTAAAACAGTTTTATTCTCTCTTTTAGCTCCTTTAAGCATTTTATCATCGCCAGTATCCGCATCACTAGTTAAATGCCCAACATCAGTAATATTCATAACTCTTTTAACATTATATCCAATATATTTTAAAGTTTTTTCTAAAACATCTTCATTAATATATGTTCTAAGATTTCCTATATGAGCATAATGATATACAGTAGGTCCACATGTATACATAGTAACCTCGTCTTTATTAATAGGAACAAACTCTTCTATTTTTCTAGTTAATGTGTTATAAATTCTCATAATATCACTTCCTATTTAATTATATCATAATAATCTTTTTTGTTAACAAAAAAAGTGTATTTAAACACTTTTATTTTGTTTTTACATATTCAGTTGCATCAACTTTTTTACATTCATCCATAATAGTATTTTGAATGTATTGAATAGATTGACCTAAATTTTCTTGTGTTACTTCCTTGTAATTATCTATATTATTTACTTTTGGTAATTTATTTAATGAATCTAATATAACTTGATAATTAACAAAATTAACACCATCACTTACTTCTTGCCATACTATATCATTATTTATTTCTTTTCCATCTTTATCTTTTTGTATATGTGTAAAATTTTGTTTAGTAAAATATTTAAATATATTATTAAAGTAAGGATTATTTCTTAATTCATCATAAGTTTTAACATCATCTGTATTATTTAACATTATAGTATTATATTGAACAAAGTCTAAAGCAATCTTATCAGATTTTCCTGTATCTGTTTTTAGATGTTCATCAACTAAAAATACTGAGAAAGGAATAATATTATTTTGATTGTTAAAGTTATATGTATTAATTGCTTCAATACCATTTATAATGGTATTAACCTTTTCATCATCATATTCTCCTACTAGTTCATTCATATCTTTAGTAGCAACTTTATCACCATCTAAATATTTTAAATTCATGTAATTAACTAAATCTTTAATAGTTTCTTCATCTAAATTAACTTTACCATTTAATAAATTAGTAACTTCTTCATATTTAGCATTGAATAAACCTATAACATCTACTTCAGATTTTTCTTCCATTTGGTTAGCTAAAATCTCTAACTTGCTTTTAATATAAGCTTTATTATTTTGATCATTAGTTCTCTTATCTATTTTTTCATACTTATCCTTAGAAATATAATTTCTTGAATAATAAGCTGCAGTTTCTGCATAAGTTGTAGCAACTGCTCTAGATGGGAATGTTAAATCTCTAATTTCAAATGTAGTACCATTCATTTCTAATTCTTTTTCTTCTACAAATAATGTATAAATTTTATTAAATTCAGCAACTACACCACTCTTATTACCTTCTTTAGAATATTTAATTATATTTTCTAATATTGTTTCTATATTTGATAAAATCACTTTATCATTTTTTAATTTATCAGGTAATACAGTACTTACTTTTTCTACAATACCATCTTTAGCATTAGATCCTATCATATCTAAGAATGAATTAAATTCACTCATCATATCATCGACATCTAATTTAGATTTTAATTCAGAAATAGCATCAGCGCTTATTTTACCATTTTCATCTTCTTTAGCAATAATATCAAGTAATAACATAATAGATGCATTATCTACTATTTCATCGCTTGCTTCAGGTATAATAGTATCAATATTAGTATTTGTATCTTCTACCATAGCAACAATTTCACTATTTACTATTTCTGTTTTATTTTCTTTTGATTTGCATCCTGTTAATCCTGTTACAAAGATAATTCCTGCAGCTGATAAGGCAGCTAATCTTGTACTTAAATTTTTATCGATTTTAAACTTTCTCATATCAAATCCCCCTTAAGTGCCTTATATACTAACATATTTGTATATATTTGTCAAATTATAATACTCATTTTTTAATATTATTACCATATATTATATTAGACTTTTTTAATATATTAACTTTTTTAGATGGATGCTCTAACTTTTTTTCAAAAAAGTATTGCAACTTACAAAAATATATGATATATTAATTAAGTCGATGGATCTTTAGCTCAGTTGGTTAGAGCATCCGGCTCATAACCGGGCGGTCGTAGGTTCGAGTCCTACAAGATCCACCATTTTTTATTTGCGAGTGTGGCGAAATTGGCAGACGCACTAGACTTAGGATCTAGCGCCTTACGGCATGGGGGTTCAAGTCCCTTCACTCG
>JAFXHG010000013.1 GCA_017536505.1 Bacilli bacterium | reverse complement strand
TGATTTGGTGCTGTAAACTTAGCGTTTAATCCACTTATTGTTGGATTTGATGAATTATCTATTGTTGCTGGATCTCCTAAATTTGATGGATTTGCTGCTACTGCATCTGTTTTTAAACTATTTTCATCTGATGAAAACACTACACTAAATGTATTTGAATTTGGGGTTACTGATGCTTGTGAACTTATTCTTAATGTACTTGAAAATGCTGCAAACCCTATTGATATTGCAAATACTCCTACTATTGCTATTATAAACATTGTCATTTGTTTTTTTCTTATTTTTCCATACATATTTTTTCCTCCTATATTCTATATTACAAGTATACAAAATATTAGTGCTTTTTGTCAATTATATTTATTATTATTATTTATTTTTATGTAAAATTTTGTAAATAAAAGGATATTAGTATTCAATATCCTCTTTATTTTCTCTCATATCTAAAGTTGCCTCGTTTACTGCATCATCTATTGTTTTTATAGCATCTGTTATAATACTATATCCACTAGCAGCACCAAATCCATGAGATAATCCCTTTAATTCTTTATTAAGTTTTCTTAAATATGAAATAATTTGTTTTTCACTGTAACCTACTAAATATATTAAAAATTCATTTCCATCAGTACGTATTATTTCACTGTTTTGCATTTGATGTTGAATTAATATATTAGCAGCTTCAGTAATAACTTTATCCCCTTCTTCTCTACCATAATTATCATTTATATAAGAAACATTATTTAAATCAATAACTATTATAGATTGTGGATATACTTCTGATTCATCCCAAGATTCTATTCTACTATTTAAATATGCTCTATTTTTAAGAGAAGTAAGTTGATCTATATATTTAATTTTTTCTTCTTTAGTTAAATGTATTTTTTTGTTTTTCTTAAATGCTTTCATCATATATTTAATATGATTTGAAAAATCTAAAACTAAATATATACATAAAACCACAATAATTAATACTAAAATATATATATAATTTACATTATTATAAGCTATTTCATCATAATTACTATAAACAATCTTATTAATAGAATTATAATCTAAATAAAATTCAAAAACGTTTTTAAATATATCATTATCTTTAGTATTATTTATAATATAATTATATTTATCATTATTATCTAATAGATAATTTATTTTACTATCTTTAAAAGCAGTAGTTTTATAATAATTATAATTTTCTAAATCTATTATAGCTATACTATTTGAAGAAAAATCAGTAGTTAAATCACTTAAATTATTATAAGATTTAACTTTTATATTATTATTTGTTAAATAATTTTCTAAGTAAGAGTCTTTTATTGTTAAAACTTCTTTTTCTTTTAAAGAATATATACCATCGATTATTTCTACATTTCCTACACCTGATACAATAACTAATTCTTTATTAAATACCCCAATTGTTTTATATGTGCTTCCAGTATAACTTTTTTCATTTGCAATATTTAACATAAAATCTACTTCTTTAGTATTAAAATCCTTTATTAATTTACTAATACTATTATATTTTGTATATGTTATAGATAATCCAGAAAATTCATTAAAATCTTTTAAAATTAATTCATTGATTCCAGCTATTTTATTATTATCTAAATAATTATATATTCCATAATCAATAAAACCATAAACATAATTTTTGCTTTGTAACCTTTTTTGATCAGTATCAGATATATTTTTAAATTCAAAATATTGATTTAACAAATTAGAGTTATAACTTTTTTCATAAGCTGTTTCTTTCCAAGTATTAAAGGTTTTTTTAAGTATACTATTAAGTTCTTTTTCCCCAGTAGTCTTTAATACAAAATACTTATTCAAATCATTAATATGAAATGATATTTTATAATTATTTTCTATTAATTCTTTAGTATAAATAGTTTTAGGAATAATTATACCATCAACAGTAGTTACTTCTGTTGAATCATCTTCTTTTGTTTGTATTGATTGTTTTAATTCAGAATAATTTGAATATTCAACTAGCTCAATATTATCATTTGAAGCAAAATAATTTCCAAGTAATACTTTATCTGAAGACAAAACACCTAATTTCAAATTAGCTATATCATTTAGATCTTTATATTCATTATAATTTTTTGTAACTAAGACTAAATTATCTTCAAATAAAACTATATCATTTTCTGTTACTTTAGATACTATATCCATTTTATATTGATATTTAATAGTATTATCTAATTTATATGGAACGACATTAAATTCTAGATTTTGTCTTTCAGTAACGTAATCTAAATAATCATAAACTAATCCTTCACCATCATAACTTAAAACTGGAATATCATTAATGATTGCAATATCAACAACATTTTGTTTATTAGAATCAATCCACTTGTTTTCTTCTAAAGATAATGCATTTTCATTTATTGAATTAATAGCAATAAATACTAGTCCCAATATGGCCATTAATACAACCAAAACTACAGTTATTATAATAATTTTTTTCTTATTTTTTTTCATATACTAATCACCATACCTACCATGAAAACTCAGAATTAGTTTTAAACTTATACCCTATTTGATTTTGTTGTTCTACATAATCTATAAAAAATTCAACATCATAATATGATAAATTTTCTTCACTAAAACTTGATATTGTATCATTTGCTTTAGTTTTTAAAGTTTCAAAATCTATATCTTCTTTAAGTTTAACAACTATTTTTATTATATTTGAATCTATATAAATATCAATATTATCTATACCTTCTAATTCGTTAATTTTATCCTTTACAGAATTTTTTTCATCATTTGTTAATTTATAATTTTCTTTATCCTTATATCTAGAACTTTCTGTTCCAGCAAAAACATTTTTATAAATAAAGAATAATAATACAAAAAGTAATACAGCAACAAGTGCAACTAATATATACTTAATTGATTTTTTCTTCATATAATCACCTCATAGCAAACAAGAAGAATTACTTTTCTTCTTGTTCTAATTTTCTTAATACTTCTTTAGTTACAGCAATAGCTTTTTCTTTTACTAGGCAAGCTGTTTTTTCTAAAACTGGAGTTCCTTTTTCTATTACATATTCAACTAATTCTTCAGATTTATTTTTTATTTGTTCAGCTTTCTTTTTAGCAATTTTTAAAGCTTTTTCTTTATCAAGATCAGAAATTTCATTCATTATTTCTTGAACTTTTTTCTCAACATTTTCTTTTACTTCTACAGCATCTATAGATTTAACTTTAATAATTAATTCATCTACTTTTTTCTTTAATATTTCTCTATTTTCTTTACCAGTTTTTTTAGTTAAAAGCATTCCTAATCCAGCACCTATTCCAGCACCTAACAAAAATTTACCTAAACCACTTTTTTTATTCTTACTCATCTTCATCATTACCTTTCTTTCTTCTTATTAAAGCACCAATAAAACCTGTTATAGCTCCTATAATCTTATCGCTTATAGAAGATGCATAATCTGTTGTTTTATCAATTATATCAAAAACACCATTTACTTTATCCATTTTATTATTAACATCATCTATAACATTATCTATTTTCTTTAGTGTTCCAATTAATCTTATTCCTAATACTATAAAAATAATAACTAAAACTATTAAAGAAACATATAAAATTATACCTAAAAATTCATTCATATCAATTACCATCATTCTTCATCTCCATCTTTATAAAGTGTTGAATCTATAAATCCAAGTAAATCATCATCGTTTATATTTGTATCTTCAACCTCATCTATGTATTTTTCTTTTTTTATTAAAAGTTCATCTAATTCCCTACTAATATCATCAGTTAAATCAGATAAAATATCATCATTTACTTCTTTAATTTCTAGTTCTTCCTTAGGCTCTTCATCTTTTTTAAATAGTATAGAATTTGAACCAAATAAAGTATTTTCTAATTCATCTTCTAATGTCCCATAAGCTTTATTTCTTATAGCATCTATTGAAGACTCAATATTTTCAGTTTCATGTCTTACTTCATTTCTAGAAACTATATCTTCTTTGTGATAATTCTTATCTAAAATACCATATACAGGAGAAATAATTGGTGTTGGTTTAAAGTTTTTCTTTTCTACTGTTGGTTCTGATTGAATTTTACTTCCATATACTTCTTTTTCCTTATTTTCTACCTTAACCTCTTTTGGCTTATCATCCAAGTTTAAATCTCTAAAATCATTGTCGTCAAAGAATACTGGTTTATTAATTTTTTCTTGAGTACTAAACTCAAAATTATCTATAACCTCTTCTTCCTCTTTAGCATTTGGAGATTCTATTGCTACTTTAGTAACATCATTTTTTATTTGTTCTACCTTTACTTCGTCATCTTCTACTTCTTCAGTAAACATATTTTTTACTTTTTCAAAAAATCCCATAAATTCACCTTATCTTTCTTCCATTGTATTTTCTTTTTCTAATTTGAACTTTCCACTATCTTCTTTAACTTCATAATCACTATATGTGCCTGTTTTATTAGTAAAATAGTCATCTTCTAACATTAATTCAATTATATCAGAATTATATTTTATTGTTGATAATATATATGATGCATTTAATACTGCATTATTTAAATTATCCTTATCAACTATAGTTTCTATTTTAGCATGATTATAAACGAATACTAAATAATATAATCCATCTTTTTCATTTATCTCAAGATATCCAGAATATTTATATCCATCTTTAGTTGAGATTAATTTTGAATAATAAGCTCGATTATTTTCTTTGTATTCAAAATCTGTATCATAATAATAACTTATCGCATCTATATATAAATAATAATAAGTTCCATTACAGTATAATATATCATTCAAATCATCACTGTCAATATAAGAAACTCCTCCTGGAAGATAATATTTATAACCTTGTCCAACTTGATTATATAGTTTATTATCCTTAGTTAAAATAACATTTAAAATATTATCAATACTACTTGTATCTATTCTAACTATTGAACATCCAGTAAGAATTAAAACTAATGAAAAAATCATTATTATTTTTTTCATAAGACACCTTCCTACTTTATTATAACAAATAATTATTTTTTTTTCTATAGTTTATGTTTAATATAATAATTATACGTAAATAAACTGTACATTATTTCTTTACCACTACTTTGTAAATTGGAAATCCCAATTCATGAAATCTTCTTTCATATTCTGTTTGAACATTATCTTTTATATCATCTTTATATAAATCCAAGCTTATTTCTTCAAACTTATAATCATAATTAGAAAATTCTATTAAAGAAAATTCAAATAGTTTTCTATTGTCTGTTTTCATTATGATATTTTTTTCTTCTTTAAATACATTATCATATCTTTTTAAGAATTTTAAACTAGTAAGACGTCTATCAGAATGTCTATTTTTAGGCCAAGGATCAGAAAAATTTAAATAAATAGTACTTACTTCTTTATCAAATACTTCTTCTATTTCAGTAGCATCCATTCTAATTAATCTTAAATTAGGTATTTCTTCCTCAATTTTTTCTATAGCTCTTACAATAACACTATCAAATTTTTCTATACCTATAAAATTAATTTCAGGATGTTTTTTAGCCATACCAATTATAAAATCACCTTTACCCATTCCTATTTCAATATGAATAGGATTATTATTGTTAAAAATGGATTTAAAATTCCCTTTATAATTTTTATAATCTTTTATTACAAATGAGCAATTTTCTATTATTGTACTAGCACCTCTTACATTTCTAAGCCTCATAACATCACCAATTCAATTATAACACATTTTAGTAATATAATAAATAAAGTGCATATAATTTTATAGGAGGTAAAAATGAAAGATAAAAGAAATTGTTCAAATAATATGAATTACCCTGTTTATCAACAACCTATGATGGTTCCACCTATGGGATATCCTATGTATCAAGGGGGATTTCAACCAAATATGATGGGGATGCCTGGTATGAATGGAGGTATTACTACAAATACATTTGAACAACAAATAAATAATATAGAACAACAAATTAACTTATTAGATAAACGTGTTACTAGATTAGAAAATTTAAATAGTAATAATTCAAATAATTACAATGATTCTAATTACTATATGGTTTAAAAGAAACTCTGTTTCTTTTTTTGTATATATTTTTATTTTTTTAATCATTATAATATTGAAAGGAGAATCTTATGGATATAGATATTAGAAAAAGTATTATTAACAATTTTAAAGAAAGCGATATTGAAGAGATAAAAAATTCTATTGAAGAATCAATAAGTGATAAAGACGAAATAACTCTTCCTGGCCTTGGGGTATTTTTTGAAATACTTTGGAATAATTCAGATGATACTAAAAAAGATTATATACTGCAAACAATAAAAAAAGGACTTTAGGTCCTTTTAAAATTGTATTCTTTCATTTACATAATTTTCTACTTCATCAAGAGAAATAGTTACTTGTTCCATAGTATCTCTATCTCTTATAGTCACTGTGTTATTATTTACAGTTTCATCATCTATAGTTATACAGAAAGGTGTACCTATAATATCTTCTCTTCTATAACGTTTACCAATATTTCCTGTTTCATCATATGTAGTCATAAAAGATTTAGAAAGTTTATTGTAAACTTCTAATGCCTTTTCACTATGATATTTCTTAACAAGTGGTAAAACTGCAACTTTATATGGAGCAAGATATGGATTAAGACTTAATACTTCTCTAGTAGTTCCGTCTTCTAAAGTATCTTCATGGTATGCATCAAAAAGAATTGCAAGTACTGTTCTATCTAATCCATATGTAGATTCAATTATATAAGGGATATATTTTTCATTAGTTTCTGGATCTAAATATTCCATACTTTTACCACTATATTCTTGATGTCTTGTAAGATCAAAATCAGTACGATTATGAGTTCCATTAACTTCTCCCCAACCAAATGGAAATTGATATTCTATATCACATGCAGCTTTAGCATAATGAGCTAATTTCTCATGGTCGTGGAATCTTAATTTTTCTTCAGGTAATCCTAAATCCATATAGAATTTTTTACCATATTCTTTAAAATATTCATAAAGTTCTTCATCATTACCTTTTTTACAGAATGTTTGATATTCCATTTGTTCAAATTCTATAGTTCTAAAAGTAAAGTTTCCAGGAGTTATTTCATTTCTAAATGCTTTACCTATTTGTCCTATTGAAAATGGTAATTTAGCTCTCATACTTCTTTGTACATTTAAGAAATTTACATATTCACCTTGTGCATTTTCTGGTCTTAAATAAACAACACTTTTAGCATCTTCAGTAACTCCTCTATGTGTTTCAAACATTAATTTAAATTGTCTAATTTCAGTAAAATTAGTTTTACCACATTTAGGACAAGGTACTTTATTTTCATTTATGTAATTAATCATTTCTTCATTAGTCATAGCATCCCCAATACTACTATTACTAAAATCATTTATAAGATTATCTGCTCTATGTCTAGTTTTACATTCACGACAATCTGTAAGCGGATCAGCAAATGAATCAACATGTCCAGATGCTTTCCAAACTTTAGGGTGCATTAATATATCTGCATCAACTTCATATGCATTAGGTCTTTCTTGAATAAATCTTTTTCTCCAAGCATCTTTTACATTATTTTTAAGTCTACTTCCTAAAGGACCATAATCCCACGTATTAGCAAGCCCATCATATATTTCACTTCCTTGAAATATAAATCCATATTGTTTACATAAATTTACCATTTTTTCCATTGTTATTTTTTCCATATTTTCTCCTCCTTAAATAAAAAACTTCTAGAAATATGTAAGGACGTATTACACGCGGTTCCACCTTACTTATTCTAGAAGAATCACTCTTAATATATTGCTCCTGGATTCCAACCCTATCATCGCATTGATATATGTATTATATACTAACAAATTTCTTTTGTCAATTACTTAATTGGATTATCTGTTTCTTCACAAATACCTTCCCCAGGTTTAGCACCTTCGATATATGTTTTATCCATTACTTCACATGAAGATTTAGTAATCGCATCTTGTAAATATCCACCTAATAATTTTACTAAACTAACTACAATAACACTTATAACCGCAATTATAAGTAAATATTCTACTAAAGCTTGACCTTTATTATTTAAATGCTTCATATAAACATCCTCCAGTACTATAATAATTTTATAACTTTTTTGTGTTTTTGTCAATAACATGATATAATTTGTATGGTGTTAAGAATGAAAATAATAAATAATAAAAAAAGTATAGAAATAAAATTTTGTAACAATTTTTTAAATAGATTTAAAGGTTTTATGTTTACAAATGGTATTAATAAATGTTTATGTTTTCCTAAATGTAATTCTATTCATACTTTCTTTATGCTAAAACCTATAGATGTAATAATGACTGATAAAAATTATAAAATTTTATATATTTTTAAAAATGTTAAACCTTATAGAATTATTTTACCTAAAAAAGATGTATATTATACTTTTGAATTACCTATAAATGAATTTGATTTTAAAATAAATAAAAAGATAAAAATTAAATAAATTTTTATCTTTTTTTACTTAAAATTCTTGCCATTTTAACTCCTGCACATGATGCCATCATAAGTCCTGTTGTAAGACCTCCACCATCACCTATTGAGTATAATCCTTCTACACTTGTCATAAAGTTTTTATCAAGAACAACTTCATTACTATAGAATTTTATTTCAGGACCATATAAAAGATTATCTGGATGAGCAAACCCTTCTACAACTTTATCTACATCCTTTATAAACTGTAATATATTTGTCATAGTTCTATATCCAAGCCCATAAGTTAAATCACCTGGAACAGCTGCCTTTAATGTAGGCTCTACACTATTATTTTCTAAATCCTCAGGCCATGTTCTTCTTCCCCTATATATATCTCCAAGTCTTTGTACCATAATAGAATTACCACCTAATCTATTTAGGTTTTGAGCAACATTTTCACCATATTCTATTGGTTTAGTAAAGGGATAAGTAAAATGATGAGAAACTAGTATTGCTAAATTAGTATTATTACTTTTTCTATCTTTATAAGAATGACCATTTACAAGAGTTAATCCATTATCATATACTTCTGCAGATACAAATCCACTAGGATTTTGACAGAAGGTTCTAACTTTATCTCCATATGGGAAAGGTCTACCAATAAATTTACCTTCATACATATATTCATTTATTTTTTTCATTACTTTATCTGGTAATTCATAACGAATTCCTATATCAACACTACCTATTTTAGTATTTATATCATGTTTAATGCAAATATCACTAAGCCAAGATGCACCCTTTCTTCCTACAGCAAGTACAACCTTATCACTATATAATTCTTCATCAATATTATCTTTTATTTTATGTATTTTAACTCCCTTAACTTTGTTATCTTCTACAATTAAATCTTTAACTTCAGTTTCAAATAACATATTAATTTCATGTTCAATTAAATATTTTTCTATTTCACCATAAAGCATATGAGATTTCTCAGTACCTAAATGTCTTATTGGATATGAAACTAAATTTAAATTTTGCTTATATGCTTTATCTTGCAATTTCTTTATTTCATCCATATGATCTACACCATGTAATTTTGGGTCAGCGCCAAATTTTAAATACACATTATCAGTATAAGTAAGTAAATCAAATATTTCTTTTTCAGTCATATACTCTTTAAAATATCCACCATCATTACCACCTAAATATATACTACCATCTTTATCACGAGACGATAAATGATAAGAATTTAATTTACCATCTGAAAAAGCACCTGCTCCACTAAATCCACAAGTAATATTACAATATGGTTTACAGTTAACACATTTACCTACTTTTTCAACAGGACAAACTCTTTTTCCTACTGGTTTTCCTTGATCTATTAATAATACATTTTTATAATTATTCAACTCAATTAACTCATAAGCTAAAAATGCTGCACTGGGTCCCATTCCAACAACTATTAAATCATATTTCATATCATCACTACTTTCCATACATTCTAATTTTACCATTTTATTTATATCTTTGTAAAGAAAAAACAATGAATTATTCATTGTTTTCTATTTGATCTTTAGTTACAGTTATTACTGGACGAACACCAGTTAAAGTTGAAGCAATGTAATTATCTAGTAATACAGCAGGTGCCAATTGAATTTCCCAAGCAGAATTACCAAGTGTCCACCAAGAATTTACTCCGCATTCATACATTTTTTCTCTAGTATCCAAAACCCAATATGCCCCTACGCCAGGAATTAATGTTTGTGTTCCTTCATAATAATAAGACTGATCCCCTCCATTATCTATAGACCATAATGGACAATTTCCACCTTTACTATCACATCCAATATCTACTAATTCTTGATATTTTGGTAATCTTGCTTTTCCTATCAAGTCAAAATTTCTAAACATTTCATTTTTATCAGTATATGTTTCATTTAAATTATCGATATTATCCCAAGTTAGAGTTGCATCATTCAAATAATCTATTGCTGTTATAGGACCAGATTCTACAGGAAAAATTGTAACTTCATCCGCAGATACACAATCATCTCCTGAAAATGTACCTTCACCTTCATAATCATCTTCACTTAACCATTTTACATTCGAAGTAGATATTACGTTAACAGGTGTTTCAGAAGTTATGGGTTCTCCTGAACGTGTTATATTATTTGCCATAAGTAAATTTACTTTATCTTCTGTTGTACTTAATATAAAGAATTTATACCATATACCATCTTTTACCTCACAAGTATATTCATCACCTGCTTTATATTTTACAGTTTCATAATCTTCTCTACTTGATGGTACTATTCCTGTTGTTGCTACTTCTACTGGCTTACATATTTTTTTTCTTGTTCCATAAGAAAGGTCTCCAATTTCTTTTATTCCACAACCATCTAAAAATATAGTTCCATCTTTATGTATTTCTATAGTACTGCATACTACATCTTCACCATCATATTCTACTGTTAATTTTGTTGTTCCTTGTACTAATTCTTTTTTATCTTCTTTAGTTTGGTGAAATCTTCCTGATATTGACTCATTATTATTTAATTGATATCTTGCTACTGCATTTTGTATAGATCTACCAAACATATCTACACTTCTTTCATTACTTTCTTCTCTAGCATCTTCTAT
>JAFXHG010000012.1 GCA_017536505.1 Bacilli bacterium | reverse complement strand
AGTCAAGCATTAGTAGATCAAGCATGTAATGGAATAAGTATGAGTGTAAAAGTAGGAACATTAGATCCAGTAACAACAAGTCAAAGTAGTATACAAAATCATACCTTAGCAACAAATACAAGTGAAGTAGTAACAGTAACAATAAGTTATGCAGAAAATGCAGCATTAGCAGATGGAGCGTTTAATGTATCATTTGGAGATGTAAGTTTAATATATTCATCAATAAATGATTATGTTGTTGAAGGCCCAAAAGGACCAATATGTAAACCAGTAGAAGTAGCAACTACAGGAACTCTACCAGCAGGAAATTATTCAGCTGGAGATGAATACACTTGTAATGTAAAAGATGATGTATGGTATACTTTCTTTGTAGTTGGAACTGAAGGTGATTATGTTAATTTATTAATGTATTCTAACATAAACGATGATGGAGTACCAGTAGATTCAGACGAAGTAACAAATAAGGGTTTGGTTGCTTGGAATGAAAGTGGTAACTTAACAGAAGGTCCAGTAACTGCAATCGAATATTTAAATAGAGCAACTTCAACTTGGGATAATATTGATCCTTTAAATGAAGAATTTTCAGAAATAGAAAATATGAATACTACTAATAACTACACCATTCATTTAACAGGAAAAGCCAGATTGCTTAGTGAAACTGAATTTATAACAATACAAAGCAATGAATATATATTCAATTATTTAGCGGATATGAATGGTCCTCATACTAATTCTGTATCAGGAGTACCAGGATATTGGTTAATGAATACTTGGTATGGTGAATTAGCGACATATGTAAATGATCAAGGTACTCAAAATGGAGATGACGTTGGAAATAATCCTACTTATGGAGTACGTCCTGTTATAAAAGTAGCTATGTCACAAATTGAATAAGAAATAAAGCAATGAATAAATTCATTGCTTTTTAATTATCTATTTACAAGCATTCCTTCAAAATGTTATAATTATTATAATAGAAGGTAATAATATGAGAGATTTAATTTTAAAATTTATTGATGAATTAAAATATGAAAAAAACTATTCTGAATTAACCATTAATGGCTATTTATCTAATTTGGATGCTTTTTTAGAATATTTAAATGAAAATAATATAAAAAGTTATAATGAGATAGAATATCAAGATATAAGGAATTATATAAGTTATTTATATGAACAAAATTACAATAATAAAACTATCTCACGACATATAAGTGCGATTAGAAGTTTTTTTAAGTATTTAAAAGTTAATAATCATATAAAAAGCAATCCTTGTACACTTATATCTAATCCTAAATTAGATAAACGATTACCTAAATATTTGAATTTTGAAGAAGTTGAAAAATTACTTAAGGCTTATGATAATAATAGTTTTGTTGGGCTTAGAAATTCTTTAATACTTGAAATATTATATTCTACAGGAATACGTGTTAGTGAAATAACAAATATTAAATTAAGTGATATATCTATATCTAATAAAACTATAGTAATAGATGGAAAAGGTAACAAACAAAGGATAGTATATTTTGGAAATATTTGTTTAAATTTATTAGAACTATATTTAAAAAGAAGTTATCCCATACTAAATAAAAATAATAGTGAATATTTAATACTTAGTAAAACAGGAAAAAAAATTAATGATAGAGAAATAAGAAAAGTAGTAGATGATTCAGCTATTATAGCTGGAATAAAGATAAAAATATCACCCCATGTACTTAGACATACTTTTGCAACTCACATGTTAAATGAAGGGGCTGATTTAAGAAGTGTGCAAGAACTACTTGGGCATGAAAATCTATCAACTACTCAAGTTTACACCCATTTAACTAATGAAAAAATAAGAAATGTATATTTAAACGCTCATCCGAGAGCTAGGAAGTAGGTATTTATGGCAAAAATGTATTTTAGATTTGGAGCAATGAATTGTGGTAAGACAACTGCTTTATTACAAGTCGCACATAATTATGAAGAAAAAGGCATGAAAATTATATTAATTAAACCTGCTGTAGATAAAAAAGGAGATAAAAATGTAGTATCTAGGTTAGGTATACAAAGAAAAGTAGATATATTACTTGATTATGATGAAAAATTAAAAGATATATTAAAATTAGATAATATAAATTGTATATTGGTAGATGAAGTACAATTTATGACAAAAGAGCAAATAAAAGAATTATGGATTATTGCTAAAACAAAAGATATTCCAGTAATTTGTTATGGATTAAAAACTAATTTTAAAGGAAAACTTTTTGAGGGGTCAAAAGCAGTAATAGAATTAGCTGATGAATTAGAGGAACTTATTACTATTTGTAAGTGTGGTAAAAGAGCTAAATTTAATGCAAGAGTAATAAATGGAAAATATGTAAAAAGCGGAGAAGAAGTAGCTATTGATGGATTAGAAGCAAGTTATGAACCTTTATGTGGCAAATGCTATATAGAAAATGTATTAAAAATGTAATAGTTTCAATAAAAAAAATACGATTATTCGTATTTTTTTTAATTTCATAAATAAAATTATATAGGTGATATTTTGAATATAATTAATGGTATTAGATCTTATGTATTAGATAATGATTTAAAGATTACAATAGTAAATAATAAAATTAATATTGTTAATTATAAAGATATTGGTCATTTTGATTCTAATAAAATAATAGTTAAAGTAGAAAATGGAGAAGTAATAGTTAAAGGTAGTAATTTAGTTGTATCTAAACTTTTAAGTAGTGAAATATTAATAACTGGTAATTTTAGTAATATAGAATTCAGGTGATATATTGAAAAATAATGTACTCTATTTAATAAAAAGCAAGTTAAATATAAAAGTTAAAGGTCATAATATAGAAAGGTTTATAAAAAGATTAAAAAATAATAATATAGAAATATTAGATATAAAATACATATCTAATGATGAAATAAATATAAAAATATATAAATACGATTATGATAAAATAATAAAAATAAAAACGATATATGAAATTGAAATAATAGATTATTATGGAATTATTAGAACTAAAAATAATTTATTAAATAATAGATATATAATAATGTTTATACTTATTAGTTTAGTGTCTTTATATTTAGTAACAAGTCTTATATTTGAAATAGATGTAGTTACTAATGATTCTAAAATGGAAAAAAATTTACTTGAGGAATTAGAACAATTAGGGATTAAGAAGTATAAATTTAAAAAAAATTATATAAGATTACAAGAAATAAAAAATAAATTATTAAATAATCATAAAGATGAATTAGAATGGTTAGAAATAGATAGTATTGGAACTAAATATATTATTAGATATGAATCTAGAATAAAGAATGATATTAAAGATAAAACTCCTTTAAGAAATATAATTGCTAAAAAAGATTGCGTTATTCGTGATATGAATATATCAAGTGGACAAATCATCAAAGAAGTTGATTCATATGTAAAAAAGGGTGATGTTATTGTTAGTGGATATATTACTTTAAATGAAAATATTAAAGATACAGTAAGTAGTATTGGTACTATTTATGGAGAAACATGGTATAAAGTAACAATTACATATCCATATAAATATAAAGAGGTAAAAGAAACTGGTAATAGTAAAGAAGTATTAGTTATTAAGTTTTTAGGTAAAGATATTGAATTATTTAATTTTAATAAATATAATAGTAAAAATATTAAAGAAAAAACTATATTAAAAAATAATTTACTTCCAATAAAATTTGTTAAACAGAAACAATTAGAAACTATAATTATAGATGAAAATAATACAGATGAAGAGTTAATAAATAAAGCGGTAAATCTTGCTAAAAACAAGATGGAAGAAAATCTAGATGAAAGTGAATATGTAAAAGATTATAAAATATTAAACAAAACTAAGCACAGTGATTCTATAACTCTTAATATATTTTTTAATGTAGTAGAAGATGTAACTGAATATCAGGAAATAGAGGAATATAAAGAAGAATTGGAAGAAGATAAAGAAAATTAAAAATTCTCTTGAATATGATTTTTAAAAATGATATAATTAAATTGCTGGAAGATGCGATATAACCCTTATGAAAAACCTACTAATCGAAGATATAGGGAATCTAATTCATAGCTGGTGTAGAAGACCTATTAATTTAGGGATCCTAAAAGTTGTGATGTGATGCCCACCTGGGAGACTAGGTTTTATTCGATTCAGGGCATCGCTCTTCCGGCTTTTTAATTTTTGGAGGAAGTATGGTAGAAGAAAAAACTTTATTGTCTGATTCATATGTAGTATTTGATTTAGAAACGACAGGACTTTATCCGAATAGTGGGGATACTATTATTGAGATAGGCGCTGTTAAAATAAGTGATGGTAAAATAATAGATAGATTTGATGAATTAATAAATCCTGGAAGAAATTTAAGTGAAGAAATAATTAAAATTACTGGTATAGATAATGAAATGTTAAAAGGTAAAAGAAATGAAGAAGAAGTATTAAATGATTTTATGAATTGGGTAGGAAATATTCCTATGGTAGCTCATAATGCTAAATTTGATATTTCTTTTGTTGAAATGGCATTTACTAAATATAATTTAGGTAATTTGAAAAATGTAGTAATAGATACATTAGGTTTATCTAGGTATTTAGAATCTAAAGAAAGATATCATAATTTAGCTACTTTAGTTAAAAGATATGAAATCCCATGGGATGAAAATAAACATCATAGAGCTGATTATGATAGTGAAGGAACGGCTTTAATATTTTTGAAGATGTTACAAAAATTAGAATTAAATAATTTTAAAACATTAAAAGATCTATATAACTATCCTTTTATAGTTATAAGAAAATAATTGAACCTATAGATAAAATTATGATATAATAATTATGTAGGAGGATTTATGAAACAAGATGATATTAGACAAATTAAAAGATTAATACGTCTAGAAGAAAAAATTTCAAATATAAGATTAAGATATCCAGAAGTTAATATTTTAGATAAGGCAGAAAAAATATTTTTTTTCTCTAATAAAATGCACATTGAAGAAAAAGAGGTATTTACTTTATCTGATTGGGAATATTTTAATTTAGCTTGTATTTTACCATTTGATGAAATAGAAAGTGAATTAAACATATATGATACTAGTAGTCCAAAGATGGATGAAAAAATATTTATTGAAAATTTAGTAAGCCATTACAATGTTGATAGAACAATTATTGCTGAAAGAATAAAAGAAGTAAGACTAATTATTGAAGCGAAAAAAAGACAAATACTTTTTGATTATGAATTTCCAGAATTTAAAATAACTGAAGAAACAAAAAGAGATATTTTAGAACATCCAGAAAAATATGTTAATTGTGATGTGAGAATAAGAAATGGTTTATTTAGGACAGACGAAGAAAAAGAAAAGTATATTCAAGATAGTTTAAATAGACCTTTACCTGGAGAAAAAACAAAAGTAAAAAAAATAGGTAAAAAATAAAATTAAAACAATAATAAAAAACGACACTTTTAATAGTGTTCTTTTTTTATAATGTTTTTGGTGATTATATGAAGATATACTTAGATCTAGTAATGATATTAAATTTTGCTATAGATTTTATATTATTAATTACTGTTTCTATAATACTAAAAAGAAATATTAAAATTACTAGAATAATGTTAGGAGCTTTTATAGGAGGAATAAGCATACTATTTTTATTCTTTAATTTAAATAGTATTTTACTATTTGTATTCAAAATAATTATAAGTGTTTTAATGATTTTAACTACATTTGGATATAAAACTTTAAAATATACTTTAGTAAATTTATTATACTTATATATGTCTAGTATAATTCTTGGAGGATTTCTATATTTATTAAATTTAGAATTATCATATAAACATATAGGTATAATATTTTTTAATAATGGACTATCTATAAATTTTATATTTTTAATAATATTTTCACCCTTTATATTATATATTTATATTAAACAAACTAAAAATTTAAGATATAACTATTCTAATTATTACAATATAGAAATAATAAATAAAAATAAAAAATATAAATACACTGCTTATATGGATAGTGGTAATGTATTAGTAGATAGTTTAACTAAAAAAATAGTAATACTAATAGATAAGAGGAAATTACTTTTTAATATAAAAGAGTTTAGATTAATTCCATATATGGGTGTGAATGGATCAAATATGATTAAAGTAGTAAAGATTGATAAACTTATTTTTAATAATAAAGAATATAGTAATATTTTGCTTGGAGTAATCGATAAAATTAGTTTAGATGGTGTAGATGTAATATTAAATAGAAAGTTATTGGAGGGTTAATATGATAAGAGATATAATTAATTTTATAAAAAAACTATTAAGTAGTGAAGGTATTTATTTTGTAGGTAGTACTGATAAGCTTCCTGAACCATTATCTAAGGAAGAAGAAGTAAAGTATGTTGAATTATCTATGGAAGGAGATGAATTTGCTAGAAACAAACTAATAGAACATAATCTACGCCTTGTAGTGGTTTTAGCTAAAAAATATGAAAATACAGGAGTAGATTTAGAGGATTTAGTAAGCATAGGAACTATTGGATTAATAAAAGGGGTTAATACATATAAATTAGATAAGAATATAAAGCTTGCGACATATGCATCACGTTGCATTGATAATGAAATATTAATGTTTTTAAGAAAGAACAAAAGAAGAAGAGGAGAAGTTAGTTTTGAAGATAGTTTAAGTTATGATAGTGAAGGAAATGAGTTGCACTTAGAAGATATATTAGGTACTGCTGATGATATAGTAACTCGTCCTTTAGAAGAAGAAATAGAAAAGAAAATATTATATCAAGAATTAACTAGATTAAATGATAGAGATAAAGAAATAATGTCTTTAAGATACGGTTTATTTGGTAAAAAAGAAATGACTCAAAAAGAGGTTGCTTCATCACTTGGTATAAGTCAATCATATATTTCTAGAATAGAGAAAAAAGTAATAAGTAAATTAAAAATACAAAATAGATAATTGTATTAAATATTCATATTTGATATAATTATATAGGTGATAGTATGATTAATGAATTAGTTAACTTAGATCCTACTTTTACAGAAAGTAGTTTTAAAACAAAAGTAGATAATATATTTGTAATGTTGCATATGAGTTTAATGACAGATAATATGAAAAGAGTAGATCATTTTATAAGTGATAATGTATATGAACAATTTAATAATAGGCTTACTATTTTAAATAATAACAATGAAAGACAAATGTTTGATGAGTTAAATGTTAAATCAACAGATATAATTAAAGTAGATATTACAGATGATAAATATATAATTACAGTTAGAATAATATCTAGATATATGGATTATATTATAGATAAAGATACTGCTAACTATAAAAGAGGAAATAATACATCAAGAGTAGAAAAAGAAAATATATTAATTTTTGAAAAAAAGAGAAGTGCTAAAATACAAAGTGTAGTTAGATTTTGTCCAAACTGTGGACACCCTATGGATGTAAATAAATCAGGATATTGTGAATTCTGTCACAGTACTTATAATCAGGAAAATTATGATTGGGTACTAACTAGTATAAAGACGTGGTAAATATGAAAATTGGTGTATTTGATTCTGGCATAGGAGGACTTACTGTTCTTAAAAGATTAATAGATAAATATCCTAACAACCAATACATATATTTTGGTGATACTAAAAATATTCCATATGGTGATAAAAATATAGAAGAATTAAAAACACTTGCTTCTAATATTATTAACTTTTTATTAGAAAAAGAAGTAGAAATGGTAATTATAGCCTGTGGTACAGTTAGTTCTAATATATCTAACTATTTAAAAGAAAAATATGATATAAAAATTATTGATATTATTAGCCCAGTTATAAATTATTTAAATAATAGTAATTATGAAAAAATAGGAGTAATAGCTACTCAAGCTACTATAAATAGTAAAATATTTAGTAAAAATATTAATAAAGATATAAAGGAAGTAGCTTGTCCTATGTTTGTTCCACTAATAGAAAATAACAATTTAAGCGAATTAGAAAATTATTTTAATATTTATTTAGATAAATTGAAAGATAGAGATTTGATAGTACTTGGATGTACACATTATCCCATAATTAAAGATAATATAAGTAAATTTTTAGGTAATAATATAAAATTACTTGACATGAGTGAATGTATAAATAATATAACTAATAATGGTTCAAATAAAACAGATTTATATTTTAGTAAGTTAGATGATGAGATTATTAATAATATAAATAACCTTTTAGGAGATAATATTTATTCAATAAATTGCCAAAAAACGAATTAATTCGTTTTTTTGTTTAAATTATTATATATACTTTTTATATAGGTTGTGTTATAATTTTTATGAAAGGAGTTTGTTTATGGCGATGAAAAATAACAATAATGTTGTTTCAGCAATTTCTCTTACATTAGGTATTATTTCAATCATAATGTTTATTTTTGCAATGTTTGATAATTTAATAGGAATTTTTGTTTCAATTATTGGTTTAGCTTCAGGAATCGTTGCGATTGTTTTAGGGGTAAAAGGTAAGAAGAAAAAAAATAGAGGGATGGCTGTAGCAGGTTTTGTATTAGGAATAATAGGAGTTTCTTTATGCAGTATTTCTTTTTTAGGATGCAGTACAAGTTTGGATACAGATAATAATGGTAATGAGTTATATGACAATGATATTTATGAAACGGATGATAATTATTATGATGATGATTATGACTTAGAAGATGAATTAGAAAAATCCTATATGAATTTACTTAATACATACAAAGAAAGTTGTGAAAATCAATATAAAGATATTGATTATTCAAAATTATCAAGAAATCCTGATGATTATAAATATGAATGCATTCATTTCAAAGGAGAAGTTATTCAAGTATTAGAGGATTTTGATACAAATGTAGCACAGTTAAGAGTTAATACAAAATTAACAGATTATGAATATATAGACAATTATTATATAGATGATACTATTTATGTTTATGTTTATGATTATGATTCAAATGATAGAATTTTAGAAGATGATATTATAAATTTATATGGTATTTCAGAAGGTATTTTAACTTATGAATCAGTTTTGGGTTCAAGTATTTCTATTCCATCAATGACTGCTTTAAGTTATTCAATCGAATAATGAAAGTAAATTTTAGATAATAAATTAAATTAAACAAATGTAAAAAATGACTTTTTAAGTTGTTTTTTATTGTAATTAAAATAATTTATGATATACTTATAGTAGGAGGAATAGATATGAACGGTGTGTTTAAGAAATTATTAGGGGTTTTTGTATTTGTATTATCATTATTTGTAATAGGTAGTGTTAATGCAGCTGAAATGAGTGATGAGTTTAAAGCTATATTAAATGATAAAAAACAATTTATTGCAGAAACGGTTCCACCAACTACTGATTTTGAATTAGAAATTCTGGTTAATGAATATTTATTAATAGAAAAAAATTTAGGGGATTACAATATTTCTAATTGTAACTCATCATATACTTTGTGTGAATTAACATATTGGGCTGATAGTGAAAATAGTGAAACACATAATATTGAAGTTGTTTACAAATACGATAAGAATGTAAAAAATATGATAAACAGTTATATGAGTAAATTGCCTGCTGGTAAAAATGAATTTGCTGTTCGTGATTTAGAAATTGTAAATTTTTGGTTAAATGGTAAAGGTAGTTCAAAATATATAACAAACTATTCTAGTGAATTAAAAGAATATTTTGATTATAAGAATTTTAGCCTTGATGCTAGACGAGGAACAAGCGCACCATTCTCAACAGGAAGGAGTGGAATGGCAAATTTTAAATATAATAATGTGGTTTATGGATTAATTGAAAACTTTTCAGTATCAGCAGATCATGTTATATATGTTCCAACAGATACAGAAGATACTCCACAAGCAATTTTAAGTGCTGCTCAAAGCAGACTTGATGAATATGTTGGAATAGGAAAAACTGAATTAACTTATGTGTCAACAGCTAGAGATTATGTAATTGATAAATTAGGAGCAGTTCCAAGTGAATTTGCTACATTTGAAGAAGCTTTTGCTTATGAATTTGGTATGGAAAATGTTAGCGAAACAGATTTGATTTATACTATGGATGTATATTATGATGAAAATAGTGGAAATACTCATGAATTAATTATTAGAAGAGATAGTACAAAAATGATTAATCCTACTTATGTAAGTTCAGATGTTTCAACAGATATCACTATTTCATCTGAAGAAAGTGCAATTCCTTTAGATACAATTATTCAAGCTAAAGAATTAACAAGTGGTTCTGAATATGAAAAAATTGTTAGTTTGTTAAATTTAACTGATAATATAACATTTGATTTAAAATTATATTCCAATTCAATAGAAGAATATATAAATAAATTAGATGATGGTACATTTGAAGTAAAAATTCCTATCCCAGAAGATTTTGAAGGAAAAGATTTAGTTGTATATTATGTAGATAGTAATGGAAAACCAGAACAATATAAAGTAGAAATTACTGAAGATGGATATGCTATATTTAAAACTACACACTTTAGTATTTATACATTAGGATATAGAGAAACTACTAGTAGTTCTCCAGCAATTCCAGAAGAAAAAGTTCCAAATACTTTTGATGGTATAGGAAATATAGTTATAATTAGTTTTATATCATTAATAGGATTAATAACTACTATAGTATATTTTAAAAATAAAATAAGAACT
The DNA here is from genome assembly GCA_017536505.1 of Bacilli bacterium. GTDB lineage: Bacteria > Bacillota_I > Bacilli_A > RF39 > UBA660 > UMGS1613. Next base: position 106,158 of record JAFXHG010000012.1, on the reverse strand, counting down.
AATTAATAGTTCTTATTTTTTTATGTTCATTATCTTTTATAAATTGTTTGATTTCTAGGTTTAAAGAATAAAATTCAGTCTTTAAATTTTTTAGAAATTTTAAATATCCAGGTAAAGTACTTACAAATACATCACTTTCATCAGTTTGGAAAGCATAGAATGCTCTATCTCCAATACAACAATTTTTATTTATAATACTATTGTTCACACCTTTTTCAAATATTTTAATCTTTTTTATTAAGTTTATATTTGATATTAATTTAAAACTTTCAATTTTATCGTTTTTTATGTTTTGAAAATAGAATAATCCATTATTAGAAAATACTGGATGAACAATATCCATATTAGATTCATATAAATTCAATATTCCAATTAATTTATAATATTCGTTTTTCATGTTTTTCCTTCTTTCTATAACAAAAAGTAAAATATAATATAAAATTTGGCCAACGAAATACATTCTATCATAAATTGTTTAAATATACAAACTTACAAAAATAAAAAAGTCTTTAAAGACTTTTATTATTAATTGGTAGCGACGGCACACGTCTATCTCATGTTTTTATAATCCCTTTATTTATAAGGGTAAAGTAGGGTATGAAAATAATTTTGGTCTTGTTTTTAGTCTTGTTTTTTTGAAAAATATTTAATTTAATTCGTTTTTATAGTATAATAAAAGTAGAAAACTACATAAATAAATTGTTAAGGAGTAAGTTTATGAAAGAATTAAAAGAGTTAAAAAACAAAAAAAAGAAGTTAGAAAAATCGCAAGAACAATTAGCGAATAATTTATTAGGAAATATAAATCATCCATATATAATCATTGCAACAAGTATTATAGTATGTATTCTTATTAGTATTCTTTTTACTAAAATAAATATTTTTCCTAAAATCACTGAAGAAAACGAATTAACATGGACAATTACTGTTTTAGCATTTTTTTTGTTGCCAATGTATTCATTCGTTATTATAACTAATGTAAGAGAGAGATTAATTAATAAAAAAATTAAAAAGTTTCAACAAAAACAAATGGATAATAAAAAAATTAATATATGGAATAAATTTATAGAAGATGTTTGCTCTCGTAATATAAGTACATTAAATGAGATTCAAAAAAATGCGGTATTATGTTTTTGGTATGATTGTGAAATAAATAATGGTGGACATTGTGCATATTTTAGTACATATCCACATAGTAAATTCTATTCTGAAGATTTATTTGAAGCATTAAAAATAGTTGGTAATAATAAAATAGCAAATAATTTTATTAAAGCATTACAAAACGGAATTGATGATGAATATGAAAAAGTAGATAATGCATATTATCAATTTGAGCCAGCACTTATAGATTATTTAGAAAAATATGTAATAAAAAATGAAAAGGAAATTTTTAGTTTTAAATAGGTGGTGAATTTAGTATGAAATTATGGAAGTTTATAAGTATAGTATTTGACTTTTTATTTGTTTTTATAATAGGTAATATTATAGGTGGTATTCTTTTGTTGATTTTCAATAATAATTTTGAAAATAATATATTTAATGTTTGTATTGCTATATTGTCAATGTTAGCATTTTTGATATTTATAGGTCAAATAAAAAATAAAAATTCATTTGGTAAAAAAATAAGTAAGAAAATAATTAAGGATGAAGATAAAAAAATTGAAATATCACAAATAATTTTATTGTGGATTTTGATAGGTTTTATAAGTATACTGTTAGATTTTATTTTTTAGAAGATAGAAACAAAAAGAACAAATTCAATTTGAACTTGTTCTTTTTTGAAAAAGTTAATGGTCAAATTTTTATTATTTTATAAGAACTATTTTTATCAAAACTTTTGGTCTTGTTTTGGTCTTATTTTGGTCTTAGATTGCCATTTTGGTCTTGTTTTGGTCTTGTTTTTTTTAAATACAAACTTCATTATTTTGAAAAAATATTAACAATTTAACCCTTATTTTATAAGGAATTTTGGTTATATAATAGAAAAGCCCTTGTAAAACAAGGACTCGTCGAATTCTATTGGTAGCGACGGGGAGATTCGAACTCTCGACACCATGGGTATGAACCATGTGCTCTAGCCAACTGAGCTACATCGCCATAAGACATTATTAATTATAGCAAACTTATTTTATTTTTGCAATACTTTTTTGTTATTTTTTGTTATAATATATTTAGTGGTGGTTGTATGATAAAAATTAAAAATAATTTTGATTTAAAATCTACTATTACTTGTGGTCAGATATTTAGATTTATTGTAGAAAATGATAATAGTTATACTATTGTTATAAAAGATAGAGTAATAAATTTAAAAGAAGATAATGATTATATTATTGTAGAATCTAGTAAAGAAGAAGATTTAAAAGAAATAATATATGATTATTTTGATCTTAATAGGGATTATGATTTAATAGAGAAAAATATATTAAAATGTGATAAGAAATTAGAAAATGCGCTTAAATTTAGTAGGGGACTTAAAATGATACATCAAGATCCTTTTGAAACTTTAATTGCTTATATAATATCTCAAAATAATAGAGTACAATCGATTGCTAATGCATTAAATTTATTATCATATAATTATGGAAAAAAAGTTATTTTTAAAGGTAAAGAATATTATTTATTTCCATCTATAGAAAAATTAAAAGAACTTAGTATTTTAGATTTTAGAAATTGTAAAGTAGGTTTTAGAGATAAATATTTATATCAAATAATGAGAGATATTGAAAATAATAATTTAGATTTAGAGGAAATATATAATATGAATAGTGAAGATTCACTAAAATATTTAATTAGTTTTAAAGGTATTGGGAATAAAGTTGCCTCTTGTATTCTTTTATTTGCCTATCAAAAATTTGATGTTTATCCTATTGACACTTGGGTAAAAAAATTTATGAAAGAAGATTACAATATTGAAGGGGAACAGAATATAAGAAGATTCACTTATGAAACATATAAAGAATATAGTGGTTTAGCTATTCAATATATGTTTAACTATAAAAGAAATAAAAAATAAAGCTTAAAATTTTTTAAGCTTTATTTTTTTTAAATCTTTTTTAGAATTAATTTTATCAACTATTGCATTGTCATCATAATTATTTGCTAAATCAAGTGTATGTATTATAATATCGTTTATTGCTTTATCTTTTACTGGATAATCTTTACCATTACGATTGAATAAATAATATGGAGCAGTACGATTGATAATAGATATTGTAAATATATTAAGCATATAATTATCAAATTTTTCATCAAAAGTTTTAACTTTATTTTCATATCTTTGTAAGAAAATATTTTTAGTATCAACTGGTAAACCATCAATAGCAAAGTTATCATAATCAATTAAATAAGGTTTACCTTCAGATGTTACAATAACATTTCCAACTATATCAGCACATATAATTCCTTTAGTGTGTAATTTTTTTAATATTTTAGATATTTCTTTTAAAACTTGTATGTTTTTTTCTCTATTAAAACTTAAAGGATTAAACATTTGGCCATAAACTAATGGCATAGTATAACCAATTATTTTACCATTATATCTTACAAGTGATTCTGCTTTTACAACATTATCATCTTCATTTAATCTTTTATCCAATAACTTAATTTTTTTTGTTTTGTTATCAATATCTATATTTGGTTTAAAAAATTTAAATACTTTTTTCTTATTTCCTTCAATAAAAGGATGCACAGTAGATTCTTCAGTTTTTTCTTCGATAATATAACTAGTTATTTTATCTAATTGTTCTTTAGTAATGTCAATTGTTTTAAGCATAATATCCCTCCTGTATGGATAACATTATAAACTATTTTTTTATTTAAATCAACCTTATTTACAAATGAAAAAAAATTTGTTATAATGTTTACGTAAATTTGAAAAGCGAAGAAAAAGAAGAGTAAAATAATGAATTTTTAAGAGAGTTAGTGGTAGGTGTGAACTAATAAATAAATTATTTGAAGAAACTTTGGAGCTTACTTTGTACGTTAACTACGTTATAGTTTAAAGGTGTAGAAATACATAAATTAAGGTGGTACCACGAAATAGATTCGTCCTTATATATAGGATTAATCTATTTTTTTATTAGAAAGGAAGATTTTATGACAAATAAAGATTTAGCTAATGTAATATTTCCAAATATTACAAAAACAATTGAAGATTATGAAAAAGAGTATCCTAAAAGAAATTTAAGTGATGGAGCATGTGTAACTAGAATAGCTCCATCTCCAACTGGTTTTATGCATATTGGAAATTTTATGCAAGCAGTAACAAACTATGTAATTGCTAAACAATCTAATGGTATATTCTATTTAAGAAACGAAGATACTGACAAAGCAAGAGAAATAGAAGGTGCAGTAGAATTAATTATTAAAACATTAAAACAGTATGATATGTGTCCAGATGAGTATGAAGCTGATGGAAAAGTGTTTGGTAATTATGGCCCTTACATTCAAAGTGAAAGAAAAGAGATTTATCATGCTTTTATTAAACATTTAATTGAAATAGATAGAGCATATCCTTGTTTTTGTACAACAGAAGAACTATCTGAAATGAGAGAAAATCAAGAAACTATGAAAACTAGAACTGGATATCATGGAAGATTTGCTAGATGTTCAAGGTTAACTCCAGAAGAAGCAATTGAAAAAATTAATAATGGAGAAAAATATATAATTAGATTTAGAAGTAATGGTAACTTTGATAATAAATTTGAATTTAATGATTTAAGACAAGGTAAATTATTCTTAAATGAAAATGATATTGATGAAGTTATTATGAAAGCAGATTCTATGCTTCCAACTTATCATTTTGCTCATGTTGTAGATGATCATTTAATGCGCACTACACATGTAGTAAGAGGAGAAGAATGGTTACCAAGTGTTCCTAAACATATTCAAATGTTTGAAGCGTTTGGTTTTGAGGCACCTAAATATATTCATACACCTCTTATTATGAAAAAAGAAGGAGAATCTTTAAGAAAAATAAGTAAGAGAAAAGACCCTGAAGCTAGTATGAGTTACTATGATGAATTAGGTTATCCAACTTTAGCTGTAATAGAATCATTAATGACTATAATTAATTCTAATTATGAAGAATGGCATACGGCAAATCCAGATAAAAAATTTACAGACTTTGAGTTCAGTGCAGATAAAATGAGTACAAGTGGTGCTTTATATGATTTAATGAAATTAGATGATATTTCTAAAAACATCATATCTAAAATGACTAAAGATGAAGTATATGAAGAGTCTTTAAAATGGGCTAGTATACATAATGATTCATTAAAAGAATTAATAGAAAAAGATGTAACATATTATAAAAATATTTTAAATATTGAAAGAGAACAAGAAAAACCAAGAAAAGATATTGCTAAATATTCTGATATAGAAAATTTAATTTGGTATATGTATGATGATATCTTCTATAATAAAGATAAAGAATATGAATGGAAAAATATAACAGATAAACAAGAAATAAAAAACATATTAGATACATATTTAAATAAATATATTAATTTAGAAGATAAGGAAACATGGTTTAACAATATTAAACTTATGTGTGATGAACTTGGATATGCATCAAATATGAAAGAATATAAGAAAAATCCTGAATTATTTAAAGGAAATGTAGCTGATGTATCAACAGTTTTAAGAGTTGCTTTAACTAGTAAATCAATGACTCCAGATTTATTTGAAATAATGAATTTAATGGGTATTGATAGAACTAAAGAAAGATATTCAAAAATAAGTTAACAAAAATATCAATATATGCTATAATGTATATATTGATTTGGCCCATTGGTGAAGCGGTCTAACACATAGCCCTCTCAAGGCTACATTCAAGGGTTCAAACCCCTTATGGGTCACCAATTTTTTAATTAAAACTAGAGTTTTCTAGTTTTTTTGTTGATAAATTTTAAAACAACAAAATATTTTTATAAATTTTGTACAAACTAGTATTGAATAAAGGAATTTTCTCAATTTGACAATATTTGGTAGATTTGTTATAATCGACTATGTGCCCCAAAAAAGGCACCAAATTGAAGTATAGGAGAATTATTGTGAAAAATATATTAAAGAGAATATTAATTTTCTCGATTACGTTATTGCTATCAATATCAAATATTAATAGTTTTGAAATTGTAAATGCGATAACAGTGCATAAAAAAAATACAGAAATTGAAATATACGAAGTAAAAGAAAAGGATGAGGTAGTAATTAGTAATACTATTATTGATTTCTACGAAAAGGATCCAAATAAAGAAGAATTTCTTGAATATAAAGCAGAACAAGAAAGATTAGAACAAGAAAGATTAAAAAGGTTAGCAATAAAAGAAGAACTTGTAAGTTATGCGAAAAGATTTATTGGTAATCCTTATGTTAGAGGTGGTAATAGTTTAACGAATGGTACTGACTGTTCTGGTTTTGTTAAATTAATTTATAGTAAGTATGGATATAACTTACCACGTACTACTGTTGAACAAATTCTTTATGGTACAGAAGTATCTATAGAAGAAATCGAGGTAGGAGATATAGTTTCTTATGGTTATAATGGTAGAGCTACTCATTCAGCTATTTATATAGGTGATGGTAGAATAGTACATGCTTCTACACCAGAGATGGGTATTAGAACTGATAATATGTACATAATGCCAATATTAAGTATAAGAAGAGTTATATAAAATTGAAAAAAATTGTTGCAAAAGTCATATAATATGTTATAATATATATGGCTTTTTTAATTAAACACATTCATGGATTTATATGTCTAGTGCCAAATGGTGATGTATAAAGTTGAAATGAATGGAAGATATAACGAAAGGGAGGAATATATATGACAGTTGTGTCTATGAATTATTTATTAGAAGCTGGTGTTCATTTTGGTCATCAAACTAAAAGATGGAATCCAAAAATGAAAGAATACATTTTTACTTCAAGAGATGAAATTTACATTATCGACTTACAAAAAACTGCAAAAAAAATAGAAGAAGCATACAATGCTTTATCTGAAATTGCAAGAAATGGTGGAAAAACTATCTTTGTAGGAACTAGAAAACAAGCTCAAGAAGCTACTAAAGAAGAAGCATTAAAGAGTGACTCTTACTATGTAACTGAAAGATGGTTAGGTGGAACACTTACAAATTTTAAAACTATTAGAAACAGAGTTAAAAGATTAGAACAAATTGAAAAAATGGAAGCTGATGGAACATTCGATTTACTTCCAAAAAAAGAAGTTATTGGATTAAAGAAAGAATATGCTAAATTAGATAAATTATTATGTGGTATTCGTGCTATGGATAAATTACCACAAGCTATGTTTATCGTAGATCCATCTAAAGAAGAAATAGCTATTAAAGAAGCTAGAAAATTAAATATACCTGTATTTGGTATAGTTGATACTAACTGTGATCCAGATATGGTAGATTATGTAATACCTGCAAATGATGACGCTATTCGTGCTGTTAAATTAATTATAGGTGTTATGAATAATGCTATACTTGAAGCTAATGGTGGAAAAATAACTGATTATGTAAGTGGTAAAGCTGATGAAAATGGTTCTGATATTATGAAAAAAGCTGTTGAATCAGTAAAAAGAAAAGAAGATAGAAGAAATTCTGATAGACCATTTGATAAAAAGAAAAAAACATTTGATAATAAAAAATCATCAAAAAGTTTAGAAAAAGAAGTAAAAGTAGAAGAAGCTAAAAAAGAAGAAAAAGTTGAAGCTAAAGAAGTTAAAGCTGTTGAAGAAAAAGCCACAGTTAAAGAAGATTTAACTGGAAAAACAGTTGCTGAATTAAGAGAATTAGCTAAAGCTAAAGAAGTTAAAGGTTATTCTACAATGAAAAAAGCTGAATTATTAGAAGCTTTAAAATAAAATGAACTAAAAAGATGATTATTCAATCATCTTTTATTATTAAAAAAGGAGGAAAATTATGATTACTGCTAGTATGGTAAAAGAATTAAGAGAAAAAACTGGTGCTGGAATGTTAGATTGTAAAAAAGCACTAGAAGCTAATAATGGAGATATAAATGCTTCAATAGATTGGTTAAGAGAAAAAGGTATTTCTAAAGCTGCTAAAAAAGCTGATAGAATTGCTGCAGAAGGAATTGCTGCTATTTTAACTAGAGGAAATAAAGCAGTTATTATTGAAGTTAATGCTGAAACAGATTTCGTTGCTAAAAATGAAAAATTTACAGGAATGGTAAACGAAATACTTGAAACTATTATTAATAGTGATGTAACTACACTGGAAGATGCTATGAAACTTCAAACTAGTGAAGGAACAGTTGAAGATTTAATAGTTGCTAGAACTGCTACTATCGGAGAAAAATTAAGTTTTAGAAGAGTAGAAGTAGTAACTAAAACTGATAGTGAATCTTTTGGCGATTATATTCATATGGGTGGAAAAATTGCAGTTTTAACTGTAGTTGATAATGCAAGTAGTGAAGTAGCTAAAGATGTAGCTATGCATGCTGCTGCTATGAAACCTGCTTATGTAAAATCTACTGATGTACCAACAGAAGTTCTTGATAAAGAAAAAGAAATAATGAGAGAACAATTATTGAATGAGGGTAAACCTGCTGATAGAATTGAAAATATCTTAGTTGGTAAAGTAAGAAAATATTATGAAGAAGTATGTTTAGAAAATCAAATTTTCGTAAAAGCAGAAAATAAAGAAACAGTAGCTGATTTCGTTAAGAATAATGGTGGAACTATTACTACTATGATTCGTTTCGAAGTAGGTGAAGGAATGCAAAAAAGAGAAGAAAATTTTGCTGACGAAGTAGCTAAACAAATGCAAGGATAATTTCCTTGCTTTTTATTTATATTAAAAAGTCTTAATTCTTTTCAATTAAGACTTTATCTTTTATAGATACATGAATTGCTACTTTTTCAAGTTCAGGAATAAAATTTAATTCTTCTTTGTTTAAATAAAAACTATAGATTATATTATCATTATATTCTTTGTTTATTATATTTTTATCATTTAATATGTAATCAACTAATTTAACTTGGTCATAACTAAATTCTAATTCTACTAAATATCCTTCTTCTAGTTCTACAATATCAGTTAATTTTAAAGTGTCATTTACTGAGCTTGAGTATGCTCTAACAAGACCTCCAGCTCCTAATTTTATACCACCAAAATATCTAATAACTATAGCAAGCACATTAGTTAAATTATTTTTCTTTAATATATTTAGAATAGGTAGACCTGCAGTGCCAGATGGTTCTCCATCATCTACACATTTTTCTTGTCCATTAATTATATATGCATAACAAATATGAGTTGAGTCTTTAAACTCTTTTTTTGTTTCTTCTAAAATATTATTAATTTCGTTATTAGTATTAACTTTAATTAATTTGGTAATAAATTTAGATTTTTTAATTATTATTACATTTTCTATTGATTCTTTTATAGAATACATAAAATCACCTAAAAAAATTATAACTTAAATATATAAATAAATCAAATGTATTAAAATAATTAAATTATTCTTCTTTATTACATATAATAAAAAAGTAGTAATTTTCTATTGACAAAAAGTATTTTCTAATCTATAATTAATACATAAGCCTTTTGGAAAAGTGTTGATTGAGAGAAGTAATAATATAAACTGATTATAGAGAGTTAGTGGTAGGTGTGAACTAACATTAAGTATATTATGAATAACACTCATGAACTATTAACTTGAATAAAGTAAAGTTAATCGGTTGTAACCCGTTAAAAATTACACGATTTGATAGAATCGGTAAAGTGGTCATTTTTTTTGACAAGTTGGGTGGCACCGCGGAAATAATTCATCCCAAATAATGAGACGAATTGCTATTTAAAATGCCTGATTAGCTCAGTCGGTAGAGCGCACGGCTGTTAAGCGTTAGGTCGTAGGTTCGAGTCCTACATCAGGCGCCATTTTAAATGCCTCTTTAGCTCAGTCGGTAGAGCGCACGGCTGTTAACCATTAGGTCGTAGGTTCGAGGCCTACAAGAGGCGCCATTTTAAAATAGTAACAAGTCTTAAGACTTGTTTTTTGTTTATAGGAGGATATTATGGTAACAAAAGAAAAATTAAAAGATTATGCAGCAAAATTAATGTTTGACATGGATGATGAAGGATACGATAGAACTTTAGAAGAATTTGAAACAGTAGAAAAACATATGGCACTTATAGGAGAAATAGAAGGAATAGAGGATGTTGAACCTATGACTTTTCCATATGTAATTTATCATGCAACATTAAGAGAAGACGAAGCCAAAGATTGTTTAACTAACGAAGAAGTAACTTTAAATAGTAAAGAAGTAAAAGCAGATCAAATAAAAGTACCAAAGGTGGTGGGATAATGAAAACTATAATGGATTTAAGAAATGATTTAGATACTTCTAAAATAACTAGTGAAGAATTATTTAATGAGTCAAATAAAAAAGCTCATAAATATCAAGAGGAATATAATTCATTTGTAACTATAGTTGATGAATATAAAAAAGAAGATTCTAATTCATTAATTAGTGGTATCCCATATGCTTTAAAAGATAATTTTTCAACTAAAGGTATACTTTCAACATCTTCCTCAAATATCCTTAAAGACTATGTACCAGTATATGATGCAACTGTTTATAGAAAACTTAAAGAAGCTGGAGCAGTTTTAGTAGGAAAAACGGTTTTAGATGAACTAGCTATGGGTGGAACTGGTACAACAGGCCATACAGGCATAGTCAGAAATCCATGGGATAAAGAACGTCAAATAGGAGGATCAAGTGCAGGATCTGCTTCTAGTGTTGCTTTAGGTATTGTTCCATTTAGTATTGGCTCTGATACTGGAGATTCTATAAGAAAACCTGCTTCATTTGGTGGAGTAGTAGGATTTAAACCGACATATGGTAGAATTTCAAGATATGGATTATTCGCTTTCGCATCAAGTTTAGATCATGTAGGATGTTTTACAAGATGTGTTAAAGATGCTGCAATTGTTACTGATATCCTAAAAGGTAAAGATGAAAGAGATATGACAAGTTTACCTGATGAAAATATAAAATATACTGATGTGTTAGAAAATGATATAAAAGGTAAAAAACTTTTCTATATAAAAGAAATAACAGATTTAGAAATGTATAAAGATGCTGGTAGTGAAACTTTAGAAGTATTAACTAAATTTAAAGAAACAATTGAAAATTGCAAAGAATTAGGATTTATCGTTGAAGAAGTATCTATTGATGAAAAATTATTAAAGGCTATATATCCAGCTTATATGACTATTAGTTGTGCAGAAGCAACAAGTAATAATTCAAATCTAACAGGTATTATATTTGGCCCTAGAGGTGAAGGTAATAACATAAATGATATTATGTTTGATGCTAGAACTAAAGGATTTAGTGAACTTATAAAAAGAAGATTTATATTAGGCAGTTATATACTTCAAAAAGAAAATCAAGAAAGATTATTTAAAAATGCTCAAAGATTAAGAAGAATTATAGTAGATAAAATTAACGAGTTATTTAAAAGTTATGATGGAATGATACTTCCAGCAAGTGGTGGAATTGCTCCTAAGTTTGAAGATTCTATAGATAGAATGAGTGATAGATATTTAATTCTTGAAAATCATATGGCAATTGCTAACTTTGGAGGTTTCCCTAGTATTACAATACCAAATGGATTTGTTAACAATATGCCTATTGGAATTAATATAACAGGATCTCCATTTAAAGATGCTGAAACTTTAAATATAGCCTATAAAATTGAAGAAAAATTAGGTTATAAGGGATTAATAAAGGAGGAATATGATGTATAAGGTTACAATTGGACTTGAAGTACACTGTGAAGTTAAAACTAATTCAAAAAACTTTTCAAGTGCTAAAAATACATACTCTGAATATCCAAATGAAAATGTAGATACAGTAGATATTGGTCTTCCTGGAATATTACCTGTAGCAAACAAAGAAGCATTTAGAAAATCTTTGATGATGGCTTTAGCCTTAAATTGTAAAACTCCTGATGTAGTTATGTTTGATAGAAAAAATTATTATTACCCAGACCTTCCAAAAGGTTATCAAATTACTCAAATGGAAAAACCAGTTGGGGTAGATGGTTATGTAATGATTAATGTAAATGGAGAAGATAAAAAAATTGGTATACATGATATACATTTAGAAGAAGATACTGCTTCTATGGAACATTTCTCTGATTATTCTTTAATAGATTATAATAGAGCAGGTGTGCCCCTTCTAGAAACAGTAACTACTCCTTCAATTCATTCAGTAGATGAGGCTATTGCTTTCCTAGAAGCTTTAAAAGGTATATTCTTATATACAGGAGTATCAGATGCACGTACTGATAGAGGACAAATGAGGGTAGATGTAAATATTTCTCTTTCTAAAGATGGAACATTAGGTACTAGAACTGAAATGAAAAATATAAATAGTTTTAATAGTGTTAGATTAGCTATAGAATCTGAAATAAAAAGACAAACTGAAGTACTTGAAAATGGTGGGGAAATAATTCAAGAAACAAGACGTTTTGATGAAGAAAAAATGGAGACTATTGCTATGCGTTCTAAAGTAGACGCAGTAGATTACAAATACTATATAGAACCAAATATTCCACCTATAAAAATAGAAGACTCATGGATAGAAGAAATAAGAAAAGATATACCTATGTTACAATTTGATAGAGTAGAAAAATATATGAATGAATATAATTTATCTAGGTATGATTCAGAAATAATTGTAAAAGATAAATCTGTGTCAGATTATTTTGAAGAAACAATTAGTTTGGGATGTAATCCTAAAAGTAGTGCTAACTGGATAACAAGTGTAATACTTGGTCACTTAAATAAAAATGATTTAAAAATTACTGATATATATTTAACTCCAAAAATGTTAGTTGAGTTAATAGAAATGGTTGATAGTGGTAAAATATCATCTAAACAAAGTAAACAAGTATTTGTTAAATGTTTAGAAGAAAATAAAGAACCTTCTAAAGTAGTAAAAGAACTTGGAATGACACAAATTACTGATGATAAAACAATACGTGATATAGTAGTAAAAATACTTGATGAGCATCCTGATTTAATAGAAGATCATAGAAAAGGTAAAAATACATTTGACTTCTTTGTAGGTCAAGTAATGAAAGCTACACGTGGTCAAGCTAATCCAGGTATTACTGCAAATATAATAAAAGAAGAAATAGAAAAGAGATGATTATATGTTAGATTTAAAAGATATATATAAAGATTATAAAAGTTATTTAAATAAAGATATAGAAATCCAGGGATGGATAAAAAATCATAGAAAACAAAAAGAATTTGGATTTATTGATTTTAGTGATGGAACATATTTTAAAAATTTACAAGTAGTTTATGATAATGAATTATCTAATTTTGATGAAATATCTAAATTGCACATAGGTTCTGCGGTTACTGTAAAAGGAACTTTAATAGAATCTCAAGGTAAACAAGATTTTGAATTAAAAGCAAGCGACGTAGTTTTAGAAGGGGAATGTCCCGATGATTATCCACTACAAGCTAAAGGTAGACCAACACGTGAATTCTTAAGAGAAATCGCATATCTTCGTCCAAGAACTAATTTATTTAATGCAGTATTTAGAGTAAGAAGTATTGCTGCTTATGCAATTCATAAATATTTTCAAGATAATGGATATGTATATTTCCATGCACCACTTATTACAGCTAGTGATTGTGAAGGAGCAGGGGAAATGTTCCAAGTAACAACTCTTGATTTAGATAGAGTAGCTAAAGAAGGAAAACTTGATTATTCAAAAGATTTCTTTAATAAACCAGCCGCACTTACAGTAAGTGGTCAATTACAAGCTGAAACATTTGCTATGGCATACAAGAAAACTTATACATTTGGACCTACATTTAGAGCTGAAAACTCAAATACAAAAACACATGCAAACGAATTCTGGATGATTGAACCTGAAATAGCATTCTGTGACTTAGAACAAGATATGAATATAATGGAAGGTATGCTTAAGTATGTAGTAAATTATGTACTAGAAAATTGCCCTGAAGAAATGAAATTCTTTGATAGTTTTGTAGAAAAAGGTTTAATAGAAAAACTAACAAAGCTAGTTAATAGCGAATTTACTAGAATTGATCATAAAGATGTAATAACTATCTTAAAAGAAGCTAAAGTAGACTGGGAATTCAAACCTGAATATGGTGAAGATATAGCTAAAGAACATGAAAAATATATTACAGAATACTTTAATGGACCAGTATTTATTAAAAACTGGCCAAAAGATATTAAGGCATTCTATATGAAACAAAATGAAGATGGTGAAACTGTAGCTGCAGTAGATCTTGAAGTACCAGGAGCAGGAGAACTTATGGGTGGATCTCAAAGAGAAGAAGATTATGATAAGTTAGTAAATCGCATGAATGAACTTAATATGGAAACTGAAGGATTAGATTGGTATTTAAATTTAAGAAAATTTGGTGGATGTGTTCATTCAGGATTTGGTATGGGATTTGAAAGGTTACTTATATATTTAACAGGAGTTGAAAATATAAGAGATGTTATACCATTCCCAAGAACTCCAGGAAATTGTGATTATTAAAAACAAAAAAGTTGGAAATCCCAACTTTTTTTAATATTCGTTATAAAATATAGGTTCACTTGTTAAATTAATAAGCAAACTTCTTAAAGCATTTAAATCATTTTTTTCTACAATATAAGTAGCATGACAATCTGTATTGTTTAATTTTTTTAGATTTTTTAATGCTTTTTCGACTATTGGATTAGTTGCTGAACAAATAGATAGAGCAATTAATACATCATTTAAATTAAGATTTTTGCTATTACTTAAAGATTCCTTTTTTAATTTTAATATAGGTTTTAATATACTAGGTGAGAGTAAATCAATTTCATCTGGTATATCAGTTAAATGTTTAATACTATTTAAAATTAAACTAGCAGCAGGACTAAGTAATTTAGTTTCTCTACCAGTAATAATAGTACCATCTTGTAGTTCTAGAGCCATAGCTCTTTTTTTCTTTAATTTTTCTTTTGTTTTAGCTGCTTCTATAACAGGTAATAAATTTTTACTTATTTTAAGTTCATTTATAAGAAGTTTTATTCTTTTTGGTATTTCTTCATCACATTTACCTTCTTTAGCATCAACTAAAGCTTTATAATATCTTCTAAGTATTTCTTTTTTTGCTGCAGTTTGTATAACTTCATCATCAGTTATACAACTACCTATTGAATTAACTCCCATATCAGTAGGGGATTTATATATATCTTCACCAGTTATTTTATTTAAAATGTTTTTTAGTACTGGGAATACTTCTAAATCTCTATTATAATTAACAGCAGTTATACCATAAGATTCTAAGTGAAAAAAGTCAATCATATTCTTATCATTTAAATCAGCGGTTGCTGCTTCATAAGCCATATTAACAGGATGTTTTAAAGGTAAGTTCCAAACTGGGAATGTTTCAAATTTAGCATATCCTGCTTTTATACCACGTTTATGTTCATGGTATAACTGAGATAAACAAGTAGCTAGTTTTCCACTGCAAGGACCTGGAGCATTTACAATAACTAAAGGTTTTGTAGTTTCAATATATGGATTAGCACCATATCCTTCCTCACTAACAATAACGTCTACATCAGTAGGATATCCTTTTGTAAAAGTGTGAAAATAAGTTTTAATTCTCATATTTTCTAATTTTTCTTTAAATCTTAAAGCAGTACTTTGTCCTTTATATAAAGTTATAACAACACTATTAACTTCTATTCCAAGTTTTCTAAAAATATCAATAAGTCTGATAACTTCCATGTCATAACTAATTCCATAATCTGCTCTAATTTTCTTTTCAATGTCTTTAGCGTTTATACAAAAAATAATCTCACATTGATCTTTCAATTCTTCTAATAATCTAATTTTAGAATCAAGTTTGAATCCAGGTAAAACTCTTTTAGCATGATAATCATCAAAAAGTTTACCACCAAATTCCAAATATAGTTTATTGTCAAACATTTTTATTCTTTCTTTAATTGTTTTTATTTGTGATTTAACGTATAATTCGTTATCAAATCCTGTCTTTTTCATACTTTCCTCCACAAAAAATCTAGAGAGAACTCTCTCTAGGCTCTCTTTAATTATAACTCTATAAAAAAAGGTTGTAAATAGTTTTTATATAATTTTTTTAATTACATATATTTAACTAGGAGGTTTTTAATGTTTAAAAAAATATGGAAAAATTATAAATTTCCAATAATACTTTTATCTTCTATAATGATAGGGTGTATTATAGGAATAATTTTTAAAGAAGATGCTTTATATTTAAAACCAATAGGAACAATATTTATAAATATGCTATATGTAATTGTTGTACCACTTGTATTTTTTACAATTTCAAGTAGTATATCTAATATTAAAAGTTTAAGAAAACTAGGTAAAATATTTAAAGTAATGTTTATAGTATTTATAATAACAAGTACTATAGCAGCTTTATTTATGCTACTAGGTGTTAAAATATTTGATCCAGTAGGAAATATAAATTTAACTCTTACAAGTGGTATTAAAGAAACAATAGATATTGGAAATAAAATTGTTGATATGATAACAGTAGGTGACTTTTATCAATTGCTATCTAAAAATAGTATGTTACCATTAATTATATTTTCAATTATGTTTGGATTTGCGGTTAACATGACAAAATCACAAACTAATAAAATTTCTAAAGTATTAGATAGTTTTTCTAAAGTTATGATGAACTTAATTAAAATAATTATGTATTATGCACCAATAGGGTTATGTGCTTATTTTGCTGCACTAGTTGGAGAATATGGTAAAGAAATAATAGGTAGTTATGCTAGAAGTATGATATTTTATTATGTAATGGCAGTAGTTTATTATATAGTATTTTATACAGTATATAGTTACATAGCTAGAGGTAAAAAAGGGATTAAAGATTTCTTTAAAAATATATTTACCCCTACAGTAACTTCACTTGGTACTTGTTCTTCACTTGCAAGTTTGCCATCTAATATGGATGCAGCAAATAAACTTAATATAGATGAAGATGTATCTAGAACAACACTTCCTATAGGTGCTACTATGCATATGGAAGGATCAGCTATGGCATCTATACTAAAAATAGCATTCCTTTTTGGAGTGTTTGGTAAAAGTTTTACAGGTATTGATACATATTTAATAGCTATACTCATTGCGGTGCTTTCTGGTGTTGTTATGTCAGGTATTCCAGGTGGCGGATTAATAGGTGAAATGTTAATAGTATCATTATATGGTTTTCCACTTGAAGCATTTCCAATAATAGCAACAATAGGATGGATAGTAGATCCACCAGCAACATGCCTTAATGTAGTAGGTGATGTTAGTAGTGCTATGTTAATAGAAAAACATGTTGAATGACATGCTTTTTTATATTGACAAAATAAAATAATTATAATATATTATCAGTAGGAAGTGATATTATGCAAAATTATGTTGGTAAAAAAATCATGTATACAAATAATGTCACACTTACATCCTAAAAATAAAAATTAAGATGTAGGTGTGAGTTTTCGTCGTGCCTACATCTGTATATAAACTATACAGGTGAACTGTATAGTTTTTTTGTGTAATAAGGATGTGATAATATGATAGATATAAATTTAAATAAAGTAAGTAAATCTTATGGGTTTGATAAAGTTTTAAATAATATAGATTTAACAGTACAAAAAGGAGAAAAAGTTGCTTTAATAGGGCCTAATGGAAGTGGTAAAAGTACTATTTTAAAGATTGTAGGTAAAGAAGAAAATGCAAATAGTGGTGAAGTATCAATAAGAAAAGGTGCTACTTTAGGATATTTAAGTCAAGTACCTATTGAAATAGATATAAAAGTAAAAGATTATATTTATGATACTTTTAAAGATTTAATAAAGATGAAAGAAAGATTAGAAAAATTAGAGAGTGATTTAAGTAGTGATATTAAAGTTATAAATAAATACTCTAAATTACAAGAAGAATTTATAAATCTAGGTGGATACGAATACGAAACAAAAATAAGTAAAATTATCGCTGTTTTTGATATTACTGATGAAATGTTAGAAAGAAATTTTAATACTTTAAGTGGTGGAGAAAAAACTATTTGTTCATTAATTAAATTATTATTAATTGAACCTGATATATTACTTTTAGATGAACCTACTAATCATTTAGATATAAAAAGAATAGAGTGGTTAGAAAAATATTTAAAAGCTTATAAAGGTACAGTAGTTATAGTTTCTCATGATAGATATTTCTTAGATAAAGTAGTAAATAAAATAGTATTACTTACAAAAAGAGGAATAGAAACATACTTTGGTAATTATACATATTTTATAAAAGAAAATGAAAATAGACTAATGTTAGAATTTAAAAAATATAAAGATCAACAAAAAATTATAAATGCCATGAAAAAATCTATAAAAAGATTACAAGAATATGGTAAGTTATGTTCACCTAGTGGTGGAGAAATATTTTTTAGAAGAGCTGCTTCTATAAAGAAAAGATTAGAAAAAATGGAAAAATTAGATAAACCAGAAACAAAGAAAAAAATTAATATTGATTTTAATGATGATTCAAGAACAGGTAAGGAAGTATTAAAAATAAATAATTTAAATTTAGGTTTTAGTAATAAAGCTTTACTAGAAGAAAGTAATTTAGATTTATTTCATAAAGAAAAAGTTTGCTTAATTGGGGAAAATGGAACAGGTAAATCCACTTTAATAAAAGAAATACTAAAAGGAAATGAAAATATAAAATTAGGAAGTAATATTAAATTAGGTTATATACCACAAGAAATAATATTTGAAAATAACAATTTAAGTATATTGGAAGAAGCAAGAAAATATTTTATAGGAGATGAAGAACACCTTCGTTCTGGATTATTTAAATTTTTATTTGTAGGTGAAAATATTTATAAAAGAATTAAGTATTTATCTGGTGGAGAAAAGGTTAGATTAAAATTATTTTGTTTAATTCAAAATAAATATAATTTTTTGATACTGGATGAACCAACTAATCATATAGATATGGATACAAGAGAAATATTAGAAACATCTTTAATAGAATTTAATGGGTCAATACTTTTTGTATCACACGATAGATATTTTATAAATAAAGTAGCTACTAATATAGTAGAATTAAAAAATAAAAAACTAAATAAATATTTAGGTAATTATGATGAATATATTAATAAATGTGCTATAATCAAGTAGATGATGTTGTGAAAGAAAAATCTTGTGGAGCTATAGTTTATAAAAATGAAAAGGATAAACTTGAATTTTTATTAGTTTATCAACATAATGGCCATTATAGTTTTCCAAAAGGACATGTTGAAGAAAATGAAACTGAAATTGAAACAGCTTTAAGAGAAATAAAAGAAGAAACTAATTTAGATGTAGAAATAGATTCTAGTTTCAGACATCAAATAACATATTTTATAGAATCAAAAAATGTTATAAAGGATGCTGTTTATTTTGTTGCTACTCCAAAAACAAATGATTTAAAACCTCAAGAAGGTGAAATAAGTGAATGTGGTTGGTATTCTTATGAAGATACACTAGAAAAATTGGAATTTGATAATATAAAAGAAGTTTTTGAAAATGCTTATAATTATATAAAAAATAAAAATATTTAATTTAGGGTTGACAAAATAAAAAAACTTGTTATAATGTTAGTTAAGTGAGAGGGCATAAGGTAACGAGCTGCTCTGGGAGAAATCTTACACGTAAAACACGGAGTCACTTTTAATAGACTTGCGTGTTTTTTTCATATCTTGGCAGTCTATTAATTATATTCTTGTGAGTATGCATTAAAGCTGCATAGGGATTACTAGTCCTACACGTGTATGACACGGAGTCACGTTTTAGTGATTTTCGTGTCTTTTTTTGATAAGGAGATGATATTATGTATTTTAAGAAAATTGAAGGAGAAAAAATTTATTTATCACCCATGTGTATTGATGATGCTATAAAATATACAAAATGGATGAATGATTTTGATGTTACAGATAGAATTAATTCAAGTTGTAATGTAATAAATTTAGAAAGTGAAAAAGCGTGGTTAGAAAAAAATAGTGGGATAGGTAATTATCAATTTGCAATCGTAAAACAAGAAAATGATGAACTTATAGGTAACTGTAGTTTGCACAATTTAGATTTTATAAATCAAAAAGCTACTGTAGGAATATTTATAGGTGAAAAAGAAAATAGGGGTAAAGGATATGGAAGCGAAGCATTAAAGTTATTATTAAGTTATGGATTTAATCATTTAAATCTTAATAATATAATGCTTACTGTATACTCATTTAATGAACCTGCTATTAATTGTTATAGAAAAGTGGGATTCAAAGAAATAGGAAGAAGAAGGGAAGCATATTTTAAGAATAATGAAAGATATGATATTATATATATGGATATATTAAGAGAAGAATATTATAAGGAGTGATAAAATGAATAATGTAATAGAAGTAAAAAATCTATCTAAAACTTTTAAAGTAAAAGTTAAAGAAAAAGGCTTCATAGGAAGTTTGAAATCAATTATTAAACCTAAATATAAAACTATAAAAGCTGTTAATAATATTTCTTTTAATGTAGAAAAAGGAGAAATAATAGCGTTTATTGGTCCTAATGGTGCTGGGAAATCAACTACCATTAAAATGCTTACAGGTATACTTTACAATAATAAAGGTAGTATCAGTGTAATGGGGATAGATCCTACTAAAAAAAGAAAGAAATTAGCTTATGAAATAGGTACTGTTTTTGGACAAAAAGAACAACTTTGGACACATTTAACACCTTATGATAATTTTAAATTCTTTGGAGCTATATATGATATTCCAGAATATGTAGTAGAAAAAAAGATAAAGGAATTTATAGAAATATTTGAATTATCAGAATTTATAAATACACCGGTTAGAAATTTAAGTTTAGGACAAAGGATACGTTGTGAAATAGTAGCTTCATTAATACATGAACCTAAAATATTATTTTTAGATGAACCTACAATAGGTCTTGATCCAGTAGTTAAAGAAAATATTAGAACTTTAATTAAACGAATGAATAAAGAATATAAAACAACAATCTTTTTAACAAGTCATGATGTAGGAGATATAGAAAAACTATGTAAAAGAGTTATCATAATAAATAAAGGTGAAATAGTACTTGATGATTCCATGGAAAATCTTAAATATCATTATTTAAATAAAAAGATAATAGAAGTAAAAATGAAAGAAAAAGTTAATCTAGATGATAAGGATGGAATAACTATTTTAAAAGATAAAGGATATAATTTAAAATTAGAAGTAGATATTAAAAAAACTAGTATAAGTGAAGCTTTAAAATTAATTGATTCAGATAAAATAATAGATATAAATATATCTAATGTACCACTTGAATCAATAATAACAAATATTTATAAAGGAGAAAAATGAAAAAATATTTAAATATATTTAAAGCAACACTTATAAATGAATTACAGTATGTATCAGATATAGTTTTAGGCTTTTTATCATTTTTAATTAAAATCTTTATATTTTTACAACTATGGAATTATTTATATGATGATCCATCTAGCTTAATAGCAGGCTTTTCTAAGGATCAAATGATATGGTATGTAATTATGACTGAAATGATATGGTATAGTACTAGAAATAAAACATTAGTAAATCAAGTTACTGATGATATAAAAAGTGGTGGTATTGCTTATACATTAAATAAACCTTACAGTTATTTAATTTATATAATAACTAAAAATTTTGGTGAGATAAGTATTAAATTTATTATATATATGATACTTGCTATTGTTACTGGTTTTATATTTGTAGGTCCAATAGATTTTAATATTATAAATTTACCATTTATAATTATTGTATTTTTACTTTCTTTTATAATAAATGCAATAATTAGATTAATTATTAGTATGTTATCTTTTTACATAGAAGATTCAACTCCTTTTCACTGGTTATACGATAAAATGATAATAGTACTAGGAATAATATTCCCTATAGAGGTGTTTCCATTGTTTTTACAACCAATACTTAAATTTACACCTATATATGTAATAACATATGGTCCTGCAAAACTTGTTATAGATTTTTGTATTAATTCATTTATTACTATAATAATAGTTCAAATAATTTATTTAATCATAACAAGTATTTTACTTACTTTAATGTATAGAAAGGGAGTGAGAAAGCTAAATGTTAATGGAGGCTAAAAAAGAATTTAAATTTATATTACTTAGTATAAAATATAATCTTGCAAGAGAAATGACTAATAAAGCTACATTTTTAACAAATATAATATTCATGATTTTAAATAATGCTGCATTCTTAGTAGAATGGATAATATTTTTTAGTATCAAAGATAATATAGGGGGATATGTTTTAAAAGATGTAATACTTTTATGGGCACTTGCTAGTGGAACTTATGCTATTTGTTTTATATTTTTTGGGGCTGTTCAAGAATTACCTAATTTAATTATGAATGGGAAAATTGATTCATTCTTAGTACAGCCTAAAAATGTACTTATAAGCATTTTGATATCTAAAACTAAAGTATCTGCTATAGGAGATTTAATTTATAGTTATATATTGTTATTAATATATGGAATAAGCTTTAAGAATTTCTTATTATTTACTTTATTTATAATAATAGGTGGTATAATTACTACAGCTATAGCTACTATATTTGGGAGTTTAGCTTTTTATATTACTAAAGCAGACACTATAGCTGGAAATATTATGAGTACTATGTTAAATTTTGGAACATACCCTGATGGAATTTTTAAAGGTGCAATAAGAATACTATTTTATACAATAGCACCAATTAGTTTTGCTATTTATATGCCGCTGCACATAATTAAAGAATTTAATATAGTAAATTTATTAATAGTAATAGGTTATACTATATTAATAGTATCAATCGCATTTTTAATCTTCTACAAAGGATTAAAAAAATATTCATCAGGAAACTTAATGAGTGCTAGAGTTTAAAGAACAATTATTTTATTGTTCTTTTTCTATTCTTTTTTTAAAAATTATAGTATAATACTAATGAATGGACGTGATACTATGTTTATAGATGAAGTAATAATTGAATTAAATGCTGGTCGTGGTGGAAATGGATGTATGGCTTTTAGAAGAGAAAAATATATTGAAATGGGTGGACCATTTGGTGGTAATGGTGGACACGGTGGAAATATTATTTTTGAAGTTGATGAAGGACTTAATACATTAATAGACTTGAGATATAAAAAAATATATAAAGCTAGTCAAGGAGAACATGGTCAAGGTAAAGCTATGAATGGTAAAAATGCTGAAGACCTTATTATAAAAGTTCCACTTGGAACAGTTATAACTGATACTGATACTAATCTAATAATAGGAGATTTAACTAAAAAAGGAGATAGAGTAGTTGCTGCATATGGTGGTCGTGGAGGTCGTGGTAATATGGCTTTTGCTACTCGTAATAATCCTGCTCCTGCATTCTGTGAAAATGGTGAACCAGGAGAAGAAAAAAAGGTTAAAGTAGAATTAAAATTACTTGCAGATGTTGGATTAGTAGGTATGCCTAGTGTAGGTAAAAGTACATTTATAAGTAAAATAAGTGCAGCCAAACCAAAGATTGCTGCATATCACTTTACAACACTCACTCCTAATCTTGGTGTAGTTAAAACTAAAGATAATAGATCTTTTGTAGTTGCAGACCTTCCTGGTCTTATAGAAGGTGCATCACTTGGAGAAGGTTTAGGAGATAAATTCTTAAAACATATAGAACGTACAAGAGTAATCGCACACATTATAGATATGTCTGCTTTTGAAGGTAGAGATCCTTTAGAAGATTACAAAATAATTAATAAAGAACTTGAAAGTTTTAATAAAAAAATAATGGATAAACCACAAATAGTTATAGCTAATAAAATGGATATGGAATCATCTAAAGAAAACTTAGAAAGATTTAAGAGTGAAGTAAACTGTGATATTTATCCAATAAGTGCAGTAACTGGAGAAGGAATTGATGAAGTATTAATAAAACTTGCTGATATGCTTGATACTATAGAAAAACAACCTTTATATGAAGAAGAAAAATTTGAAAGTCATGTTCTTTACAAATTCAAAAAAGAACAACCTTTCAAAATATTTAAAGAAGGAAATGTTTTTGTAGTAACTGGGGAAGAAATAGAAAAAATACTTAGAATGACTTGGTTTGCTAGTGATGAAGCATTTGCTAGATTTTCTAAAAAATTAAGAAGACTCGGTATAGATGATAAATTAAAAGAAATGGGAATAGAGGAAGGAGATATTATACGTATTCTTGACTATGAGTTTGAATATAAAGATTAAAACACTTGTAAAAGTGTTTTTTTTCTTGTATAATATTTATAGAATAGAGGTAATGATATGAATAATAAGGGATTTACATTAGTAGAATTATTAGCAGTAGTAGTTATATTAGCTTTACTTGCTTTACTTACAACAACTTCAGTTACTAAGTTAGTTAAAGATGCTAAAGAAGATTTATCAAGTACTCAAATTCAATTAATTAAATCTGCTGCAGAAGCTTGGGGAGCAGATAATTTAAACATGCTACCAAGTACGGGAGAATGCAGTTATTTAACTTTAAAAGATTTGAAATCTTATGGTCTTTTAGATAATACTATTATTGATCCTAAAGACAATCAAGAAATTTCTGACGATTTAAAAATAAAAATATCTACAACTACAAGTGATTATGGTAAAATTGTTACTAATTATGAAGTAAATTCTAAAAATACAACTAATTGTGAAGAAATATATCCAACTATATGTAGCGCTGTTAAAGAAACAACATTAGGAAATGTACCAGAAGGAAATTTTGAATTTGGAGATAAATATAAATGTAATGTAGGTGATGGGGTGGATAGATATTTTTATCTATTAGAAGATGGTGATAATACTACTTTAGTAAATGGTGATACTGGAACAACGGATAAAGGGGAGGTATCATTAATAATGGATAGAAATTATGGAACAACTACTGCTTGGAATATAAATGATGATGGAGAAAAAGGGCCAATAACTGCGCTAGAAACACTTGAAGAGGAAACAAAAAATTGGAAAGTAAAAGTTAATTTACCAACTACTTTCCAGTTAGCTGTGGCATCTGGAAATACAGGTTGGAATTATGATAAAGAACTTTCCCATGAAATTGTAGATACAACTCAATACAAATTATCTGATAGTATGTTGGAAGCTTGGATGTATGATAGCCTGCTTCAAGGAATAGACTTCTATGGATATTATACTTCTAATTTTGTTTTAGATTCTACCGATTCTTGTTTTGCGATTCGTGTTGGAAGTGGTTATTTTGGTTGTGATGATTGTAGTATTGCTTCATCACAAGTTCGCCCGGTAATAACTATTTCTAAATATAACATAAAATAAAAGAATTAAAATTAACTTTTGATTCTTTTTTTATTATAGTTTTTATAGTATAATAAATGTGTGGTGATAATATGTTATATACTTCTATAGAAAATAAAAAAATTAAGAATATAAAAAAATTATATACTAAAAAATATAGAGATGAATTTAATGAATTTATAATAGAAGGAGAACATCTTGTTCTAGAAGCTTATAAAAAAGGGATACTTAAAGAATTAATATTAGAAGAAGGTATTGATTTTAAATTAGATATAGAAACTAATTATGTAAGTAGTAGTGTATTAAAATATATAAGTGAACTCTCTAATCCATCTAAAATAATGGGTATATGTAAAAAGATAGAAGAAAAAGAAATAGGCAATAAAATAGTTATATTAGATGGTATACAAGATCCAGGAAATCTTGGTACTATTATTAGAAGTAGTGTTGCTTTTAATATAGATACGATAGTACTTAGTAAGGATTGTGTAGATTTATATAATTCTAAAGTACTTAGGGCAACTCAAGGTATGGTTTTTAATATAAATATAATTGAAAGAGATTTAATAGATTTTATCTCATATTTAAAAGACAAAGATTATAAAATATATGGTACTAAGGTAAATGGTGGAAAAAGTTTAAAAAATGTTGAAAAAAGTAAAAAGTTTGCTATAATAATGGGTAATGAAGGAAGCGGTGTTAAACCAGATATTCTAGATATGTGTAGTGACTATATTTATATAGATATGAACGAGGCTTGTGAAAGTTTAAATGTAGGAGTTGCTACAAGTATTATTCTTTATGAATTAGATAAGTAGGTGTATATATGATATACATAGGTAAGATAGTTAATACTCATGGACTTAAGGGTGAAATAAGAATTATTAGTGATTTTAAATATAAAGAAGATGTATTTAAAGTTAATAATATAATTTATATAAATAATCAAAAATATATAATTAAATCATATAGATTTCATAAGATATATGATATGATTACTTTAGAAAACATTAATTCTATAGAACAAGCTGAAGAAATAAAAGGTTTAAATGTTTATATAAATAGAGATGATTATAAATTTAATGGATATTTAGATGAAGATTTAATAGATTTAGAAGTATATGATAATGATAAATATAAAGGTAAAATAATAGATATATTAAAGACTAATACTAACGATTTACTTGTTATAGATGGAATTAAAAAACATATGGTACCTAATATACCTGAATTTATTAAAGAGATTGATTTAAAAAATAAAAAAATATATATAGAATATATAAGAGGGTTAGATAATGAAGATTGATATTTTAACTTTATTTCCATCTATGTTTGATGGTTTTATAAGTGAATCTATAATAAAAAGAGCAATAGATAAAAAATTAGTAGAAATAAATATTCATAATATAAGAGATTATTCAACTGATCCACATAAAAAAGTAGATGACTATGGATTTGGTGGAGGAAAAGGTATGGTTTTAATGCCACAACCTATATTTGATGCAGTTGAAGATTTAAAAGGAGAAAATACTAAAATAATTTTAATGACACCACAAGGTATTAAATATAATCAAGAAGTAGCTTATAAATTAACTAATGAAAAACATTTAATAATAATATGTGGTCATTATGAAGGCTTTGATGAAAGAATAAGAAGTATTGTTGATTTAGAAGTAAGTATAGGAGATTTTGTATTAACTGGTGGAGAAATTCCAGCAATGGCTGTAAGTGACAGTATAATAAGATTGCTTGATGGAGTTATTATTGATGAATCTCATTTAAATGATTCATTTAATAATAATTTATTAGATTATCCAGTATATACTCATCCAGTAGATTATAAAGGTATGAAAGTTCCTGATGTACTTTTATCAGGACATCATGCTAACATAAATAAATGGAGATTAGAAGAACAAATAAAACGTACTAAAGAAAGAAGACCAGATTTATTAGAAAAGAGATGATTTTATGAGAGAACAACATTATTATGTTTGTAAAAAAGGTGATGAAAGACAAATTGTCTTACTTAATTATGACAAACTTAAAGGATTTGGGTTTTCACCTAAAAATAATGTTCAAGATGGAATCATTGTAAATAAAATGGTTATAATTAAACCCTCAATGATAGAGAAGGTATTAAGAAGAAAAATTAAAAGAAAATTAGATTTATATTTAAAATTAATAATTAAATTTATTGAAAGTGATGATAATTCAAGTGGAGATACACTTAGAGAAGCTTTAAATGACTTAAGTAGATATAAAAATATAATTGAATATAAATACAAAAAATATTTAGATGAAAAATATTTAAAAATATTGTTAAAAAAGATTGCTTTACTTGAATATGAATTAAATTCTAAATTTATTAATTTAGAACAATATAATTATGAATATGAAGAAGAAAAAACTTCTCATAGAAGGAGATAGTAAACTTATGGCTAGATATAAATTAGGTGTTATTGTAAAAAAAGAAGGAAGAATAATTGATTTATCAAAATTAATTAATCTAAAAGATTTAGAAAGTTTAGATGATTTTACTGTTGAATTTAATAACGAAGGGGAATTAATTACTTATTTGTTTAATAAGCAATTAATTACCTCTGATGAGTTAAAACAAAATGCTAGTATAAAAGTTATGTATAAAAGTAATGGTAAAATTAAAAATGTACCTGTTATGTATAAGGAAATGAAAAAATATTTAGATGTAATTCAATTAAAATATGAATTATTGTCTTTAAGAGATAATGTAGTTTTTTTAGAAAAACTTGCTAATTTTTATAGTAATGGAAGTACAACTTTTAATAAACAAGGACTTAATGTACAGGATATAAAAGGTTATTTGCTTGATGTTAGAAAAAATGATGGAAAAACTTTTTATTCAAAAGCTCTTGAAGAAGCTTTAAATGATTTAATATATAAAGCAGTGCATAGGGGAGTGGATAAAGATACTGGTGAAGTTCAATTCAATTACAGAGGAATGAGAGATTTGGCTTTGTTAGTTTTTAAATTCAAATCTACTTTAGATAATAAAAAGAATACAAGTGAGACATGGCAACAATCATCCATATTTGAACAAAACAACTTTGTTTTTACAGAAATAGATGATGACTTTGTAGAACCTGAATTTCCACCTAATTCTGAAGAAGAAGCTTGGTTTAATAAATACAAAGATGAATTAACCGAAAAATCACTTCAAGAACCAATTGAAGAACATGATCATTATAGAAGATAAATTATCTTCTTTTTATTTACAAATTTTTCAAAACATGTTAAAATAATATTGTATTCATAGAAAAGAGTGTGATAGTATGAATGATACAAAAATATATGATTCTAATGAATTTCAAAATGAATATGTATCTAGTGTAGTTAAGGAAGTTGCAGAAATATTAGAGGAAAGAGGATATAATCCTACAAATCAAATAGTTGGTTATTTAATGAGTGGAGATCCTGGTTATATTTCTAGTCATAAAGAAGCAAGAAATAAAATAACTTTATTTGATAGAACTAAAATATTAGAAATACTTGTAGAAGAATTTTTAACTAAAAAATGAGATACTTAGGTTTAGATCTTGGAACACGTACTCTTGGTATTTCTATAAGTGATACTACTAAGACTATTGCAAGCACGTTAAAAACAATTAGGTTTAACGATAGTGATTATGATTCTGTTTTACCTGAATTAAAATCTATAATAGAAGAATATCAAATATCAAAAATTGTTTTAGGACTTCCAAAGAATATGAATAATACAATGGGAGAAAGATGCGAAACTACTATTGACTTTCAAAAAAAACTAATAGAAATATTTAATATTGAAGTAGTTTTACAAGATGAAAGACTTACAACAGTAGAAGCAACAAATTATATGTTAGAAGCAGATATATCTAGAAAAAAAAGAAAGAAAAAAATAGATAGTTTGGCTGCTAATATTATTCTTCAAACATATTTAGATAGAGAAAAAGGAGGAAAATTATGAAAGAAGAAACAATGACATTTAAAGTAATTAATGACGAAGGAAAAGAAATAGAATGTGAAGTTTTATTTACATTTGAATCAGATGAAACTAAAAAGAATTATATAGTTTATACAGATAATACTATTGATGAGGAAGGAAATACTAAAGTATATGCATCTATTTACAATCCTGATCAAGATGAAACTAAATTACTTCCAATTGAAACTGATAAAGAATGGAAAATAATTGAAACTATTCTAGAAGAATTACAAAACGAAACTGCAAACGCTACAGAACAAGGGTAGAAAATAATTTACTCTTTTCTTTTATGAAAAAAAGATTATTAATTATAATTAGTTCTATAATTGGTATAATAGTCTTATTAATACTAGCTATTTGTATCTTTTATAGTTTAAATCTTAAAGCAGTTAGTAAAAATTCTAAAGAAATAGAATTTAAAGTAGAAAGCGGAAGTACATATTATAGTGTTATTTCTAAATTAAAAAATGAAAATTTAATTAGAAATGAATTAGCTTTTAAACTATATATAAAGTTAAATAAAGTAAACGATATAGAAGCAGGGACTTATAAACTAAATAAAAATATGAGTGTAAAAGAAATAGTAGAAGTGTTTTCTAAAGGTAATACATATAATCCAGATGCTATAGTTATAACATTTAAAGAAGGTAAGCATATGAGAAATATAGCTAATACTATTTCAAATTACACAAATAATACTGAAGATCAAGTTTATAATTTACTTAAAGATACAGAATATTTAAATAATCTTATAAACGAATATTGGTTTATTGATGAATCTATATTAAATCCAAATATATATTATTCTTTAGAAGGATATTTATATCCTAATACATATGAATTTAAAAATAAAGATGTAACTATTGAAGATATATTTAAAACTATGTTAAATGAAATGGATAAGAAGTTAGAACCATATAAAACTGATATATTAAAGAGTAATTACTCTATACACGAAATTCTTACATTAGCTTCAATAGTTGAACTTGAAGGAGCTAATAGTGATGATAGAGCAGGTATAGCTGGCGTTTTTTATAATAGATTAAATAATAATCAACCTTTAGGTAGTGATGTTACTACTTATTATGCTGCTAAAATTGAATTAAGTGATAGAGACTTATATCAATATGAAATAGAAGATGCGAATAACTATAATACTAGAAGTTATCATTTGGCTGGAAAATTACCAGTAGGACCTATTAGTAATCCAAGTATTAAATCAATAGAAGCAGTTCTACATCCAGAAAGTCATAATTATTATTATTTTGTTTCTGATATAAATGGTAAAACTTATTTTTCTAAAACTTATAATGAACATTTATCTACTAGAGATGATTTGATTGAGGCTGGTTTATGGTACATGTACGATTAGAAGAATTAGAAAAATATGCAGAAATTAACAATATTCCTATAATGCAAAAAGATGGAATAGAATTTTTAGTTAACTATATACAAGAAAATAATATTAAAAATATATTAGAAATCGGAAGTGCAATTGGATATTCTGCTATAAAAATGGCTTTAGTTAGTGACGATATTAAAGTTACTACTATTGAAAGAGATAAAGAAAGATTTGATATTGCAGTAGAAAATATTAATAATTTTAATCTACAAAATAGAATTAAAATAATAAATGAAGATGCTCTTAATATAGAATTGTTAGATAAATATGATTTAATTTTTATAGATGCTGCTAAAAGTCAATATATTAAGTTTTTTGAAAAGTTTGATAAAAATTTAAATAATAATGGAGTTATTGTTAGTGACAATTTATCTTTTCATGGTTTAGTAGAAGATGAAACTAAAACTAATAATAGAAATACTAAGCAATTAGTAAGAAAAATAAGAAAATATATAGATTATTTAAAAGAAAACAAAAATTACAAAACTATATTTTATAAATTAGGTGATGGTGTAGCTATATCTATAAAATTATAGTAAACAAAAAGGGGATGTATTATGAAAAATAAAGGATATACATTAGTAGAGTTATTAGCAGTAATAGTTGTCTTATCAGTTATAATTTTAATAACAGTACCTACAGTTTTAAAAACTATAAATAAAACAAGAAATGAAGCAAACGATATAAGTGTTAAATCTTATATTAAAGCAGTTGAACAAACATATATAAAAGAAAATATAAATAAAAATTTTGATCCAAACATGTGTGAAATACAATCTAATGGAAATTTAATTTGTAATGATTTTAATGAAGAAATAAAAATAGATGCTGAAGGATCAAGACCTACTTCAGGTACTATCTTAATGTATGAAGGAAAAGTTTTAGATGCTTCTATTATAAATTTTTCTGATAAAAAATATACGTATAAAGATAATGAAGTAATAGAAATAAAAGAACAAGATGAGTATGAATTTTTATGGGTAAATAAATCTGATCAAAATGCTATTAACGAACATTATCAACTTAACAAAGAAAGATGCTTAGAAAAATATGATATAGAACATCAATATTATTGTGATTATGATGCTTATCAATATACACACTATTTCGGATTTAATGATGGAGTAATTGAACAAATAAAGGAACCTATAAATAGAACTATTATATATGGTGCTATTGATACTGAAATACATGATGTAGTTGTTATACCAGGGGGCGTAATAGATATCATTGTTTTTTATGGGGGTTATGAAAAAACTAAATTAACAATAAAAATGCCGATATTACCATCTACATTACTAACTATTTCTGACCATGCATTTTATGAGTCTTCTGTTGAGACAGTTTTAATTCCCAGTAATATTACAAAAATAGGAACTGAAGCTTTTTATCATAATAAATTAAAAAATATAGTTATTCCTGGTAGTGTAGAAGAAATTTCTAACAATGCTTTTTTACATAATAAGTTAGAAAGTATTGTAATAATGGAAGGTGTAAAGTCTATAGGACTTCAAGCATTTGCTAGAAACAATTTAATTGAAATAACCATTCCTAGTACAGTTACTTATATCGATGAAAAAGCATTTTCAGATAATAACATAGAAAAAGTAATAATTAAAAATAGTCCTGATAATGTAGAATTTGGTGATTCGCCTTTTGGTTGGAAAGAAGGTAGTAAATGTGCTTTATGGACAGGAGATATAAAAGAAAATCCTTGTATCCATTGGGAGTATTAATTAAAGATAGATTTTTCTATCTTTTTTTAGTATAATTATTTGTGGAAGTGGTTGTATGAAATTTTATATTTATACATTAGGTTGTAAAGTTAATACTTATGAAAGTAATGTAATGAAAGATAAATTAATAAATAGTGGATATATAGAAGGTAGTGAAAATAATTCTGATATATATATTATTAATACCTGTACTGTTACTAATACAAGTGATAATAAATCATTAAAAGTAGTAAGGAGAGTAATTAAAAATTATTCTAAAGCTATAGTGGTAGTTGTAGGTTGTATGACTCAAGTTAATTCTAATTTATTAAAAGATTTAAATGTATCTATAATACTTGGTAATAGCGGTAAAAGTAAAATAGTAGAATATATAGAAAAATATAAAAGAACTAATAAACCAATAATAGATATAGAAAATATTATGGAAAAAGATTTTGAAGACATGTGTTTAAATAATTTTAATAAAACAAGAGCTTTTGTAAAAATAGAAGATGGTTGTGAAAATTATTGCAGTTATTGTATTATTCCGTTTGCTAGAGGTAAAGTTAGAAGTAAGAAACCAGAAATTGTAATAGAAGAAATCAAAAAGTTAATTAGTGATGGACATAAAGAAATAGTATTAACAGGTATTCATACTGGTCATTATGGAGCAGATTTAGAAGAGTTTAGTTTTTCTAAATTATTAAAAGAATTAGAAAAAATAGAAGGTTTAGAAAGACTTAGAATATCTAGTATAGAAATAACTGAATTAGACGATGAATTTATGAATGTATTGAAAAATAGTAAAATCCTAGTAGATCATATGCATATTCCAATTCAATCTGGTAGTGATGAAATATTAAAATTAATGAATAGAAAATATGATAAAAAGTATTTTATTAATAAAATTAATGAAATAAGAAAAATTAGACCTAATATTTCAATAACTACAGATCTTATAGTAGGATTTCCTGGAGAAACTGAAGAATTATTTAACGAAACAATAGATACAGTAAATAAAATAAGATTTTCCAAAATACATGTATTTCCTTTTTCTCTTAGAAAAGGTACTAAAGCAGAGGAATTACCTAATCACATAGACGATATTACTAAAAAAGAAAGAGTTAAAAAATTAATTAAGATTAGTGAGAAATTAGAGAAAGAATATTTTAATAAATTCATAAATAAAGAAGTAGAATTTTTACCTGAGATATATAAAGAAGGTTATGTAATTGGACATACAGGAAATTATCTACTAATTAAGAAAAAAGGAGATGTAGATGAATTAAATACAATAAATAAAATAATTATCAAAGGAGTAGAATATCCATATTGTATAGGATAATAAAATTCTACTTTTTTGTTTTAAAAAAAATATATAATCATAAAATTTAATAGGTGATTATGTGAAAAAAGATGAATTTAAAGAATTTGTAAAAAATAATCCTAAACTTATTAAATATGTAAAAAATAATGAAATGACATGGCAAAAGTTTTATGAAATGTATGATTTATATGGGGAAGAAGAAAGTGTATGGCAAGATTATATTAATAAAAATACTGATGATAAGAATGATAAAACTATAAATAAAGCAAGTAAGGCTGGTATAGCTGGGTTAACTTTAAGCGAAGTCGTAAATTGGTTTAAAAATGTTGATTTAGATGGGTTACAAGAAGGTATTGGTAATGTACAAAGGGTTTTAGGTGTTGTACAAGATTTTTCTAAAAAAGATAATACCACTCCAACTAAAGAAGCATATAAGCCAAGACCACTATATAAACATTTTGAGGATTAATGACTTTAGAAACTCAATTTAAAATTAAAAGTAATCCATTATATATTAAATATTTACATGAAAATTCACATTGGTATAAAACTTTAAATAGAAATCCTGAATTATTTGATTTATTTGTAGAGGAATTAAAAACGAATTATAAATTAAGGCCTAGTGATAAACTTAATAAAGCTTTATCTACTTTTGAAATGGTAAGTGCTATTATTTCTTCTTTAAATTCTTAAATATTTATGATAAAATTATATTGGTGATATAATGAGAGTTATAAGTGGTAAATATAAAGGAAAAAATTTAATAGGATTTGATATAGATGGTACAAGGCCTACTATGGATAGAGTAAAAGAATCTTTATTTGGAATAATACAAAATAAAATAAAAAATAGTATAGTACTAGATTTATTTGCTGGTAGTGGATCTCTAGGAATAGAAGCATTAAGTAATGGAGCAAGTGAAGCATATTTTATTGATAATAATATAGAATTAATAAATATAATTAAAAAAAATACAAGCAATATGGATGATAAAATTCATATCATGAAAAGTGATTATAAAACTGCTTTAGAACTATTTAAAAATAGTAATAATAAATTTGATATTATATTTTTAGATCCACCATATAAATTAAATCTAATTAATGAATGTCTTGAAAAAATAGTGGAATATAATTTATTAAATGCTGATGGAATAATTATTTGTGAATATGAAACAGAGGTTATAAACAATAATAATTTGAAACTAGTTAAAGATAAAAAATATGGTAGTAAAAAAATAAAAATTTTTGAATTGTAAAGTTTTGGAAATACATAAGAGTGGGGTGTACAAGTTCACTCTTTTTTGATATAATATAATGTGAAGGTAGAGGTGATAGAATGAAAAGAATTTATAAATATTTATTTATAATTGTTTTCCTTATATCATCATTTTTGTTTATTAATAATGTGAAAGCTGACTATGAAGCAACTGTATTAAATCCAGTGGGCGCTAGTTGTGAAAAATATACTGGTTCATCAGCTGGAAAGTGTTTATATAGCAATTCAAGTTTAGAAAATTATGTAAGTAGAGTAATATGGTTAGATACTGGGGATAAAGTTACTGTAATAGAATCTAAAGATACGGTTAAAACACAAAATAAAGATATATGTAGTGATTATTATGTTTATGTTAGTTACTATTTTCCAAAAGTAGGAGAAACTTTTTATGGATACTATTGTAATGCTAATTTAATTAATCCAAATAGTGCCTTAACTGATCAAATGAAAACTGAATTTAAGAACGCAGGATTTCCTGAAAGTTATTGGGAAGCATTAGCTGTTACTAAAACTGCTCATCCTAATTGGACTTTTAATGCCATACAAACAAATTTAGATTGGAATGATGTTATATCAGCCGAAAGCAGTGTAGGTACTAGCTTAATACAAGGAGATGAGGGATATAGATCTACTTTAGGAGGTTCATACGATTATTATACTGATACTTTTACTGTATTAGAAGGTAGTAGTTGGTATGCAGCAAGTAAAGGTACTGTTGCTTATTATATGGATCCAAGAAATTTCTTGAATGACATGTATATTTTTCAATTTGAATCTCTTGAAACTAATCCTGATATTCAGACATTAGATGGTGTTAAAACAGTTCTTGAAGATAATTATTTAGAGAAATATTCTGAAGATTTTATAACTGCAGCCAAAGAAAGTGGTGTTAGTAGTGTATATTTAGCAGCTCTTGCATATCAAGAAGTTGGTGGTGGAAGTGTAGCTACTAAAGGAGAAGGGTTTACTTATAGTATTTATAATACTAAATATTCATCTTTACAAGGTAAATGGATAGATGGTGGATTTTATAATGTTTATAATATAGGTGCTGGAACTGATAAGTCTCCTGCTCAAAATAGCGTTGTATATGCAATGGGTGGAGCAGATGGTACAGAGACAGATTTTGATAGGCCATGGGATAATATGTCGAAAGCAATTATTGGTGGAGCTAAATTTATTGGAGATAAATTCATAAATAAAGGTCAATACAGTATATATTTAAAAAAATTTAATGTGGTTTCTACATATTGGGATATTTATTCTCATCAATATCAAACTAATATAAAAGCTGCAGCAGACGAGGCAAATAGTGTATATAGATCTTATAATGAATTAGACGTTTTAGGTTCTGATTTTATATTTTCTATACCTGTATATGAAAACATGCCAGAAAAAGTTGTAACTTTACCTAATAAAGGAAATCCTAATAATTATTTAAATTCTCTAAAAGTTGATAATAAAATAGTTGAAGGTTTCGATGGCTCTAAAACAAGTTATACTGTTCATGTGGCCAATGATCAAACAAAAGTAAATATCGTTGCTACTACAGTTAATTCAAATGCTACTGTTAGTAATACAGGAGAAAAGAAATTAAATGTTGGTGATAATAAATTTAAAATTAAAGTAACTGCACAAAATGGTAGTAAAAAAACGTATACTTTGAATATAGTGAGAAGTGAAAATACTTCAGGAGAACCATTAGTTGATGAACTTGTTAGTGAAAGTGGTGTTAAATCTGATGGTACATATTTTAGTGGATTTGAAATTGATACTAACTCTAGTACTTTAGTAGAAAAAATAAAATCTTTAAATGCTAATGCTAAAGTAGAAATTAAAGACTCTAATGGAACAATTAAAAAAAATAAATCATTAGCAACTGGTGATAAAGTTAGTATAACTAGTGCTGGTGAAACAAAGAGTTATACTGTTGTAATATATGGAGATACAAGTGGAGATGGAAAAATAAATCCATTAGATTTACTTAGAGTACAAAAACATATATTAGATGTAACAGAACTCAATGGTGCTTATAAAAAGGCTGCAGATACATCTAAGGATGGAAAAATAAATCCATTAGATTTATTAAAAATTCAAAAATATATATTAGAAGTAGGTTCAATTGAACAATAGGAGGTAATATGAAAAAATATATAAAAGTTTTAAGTTTATTAATTACAATATTTTTATCAGCACTTCTTTTTAATGCAAATATAAAAGCAGCAAGTGCTACTATAAGTGTTAAAGGAAATAATAGTGTAGTAGTTGGAAATACTATTAAAATAACAGTAACACTTTCCTCAGCTTCTAGTTTAGGATCTTGGGATTTTTCCATAGGATATGATACTTCTCTTTTGAGATTAACTTCATCTACAGCAGAAAGTGGTCAAAGATCTGTTGGATATGTTACAGGAAGTGGTCAAACTTCTAAATCTTATACTTTTACATTTAAAGCTTTAGGTAGTGGTACTGCAAATGTTTATATAAATAGCGCAGAAGTATATGGATTTGATGAATCTTTAATGAGTGTAACTAAAGGATCAAAATCAATAAGAATTAGAACTCAAGCTGAAATAGAAGCTTCATATTCTAAAAATAATTATTTAAAAAGTTTAGCTATTGATGGATATGAATTATCTCCTACGTTTGATAAAGAAACCTTAGAATACTCAGTTGATTTAGATAGTACAGTTGAAAAGATTCAAGTAAGTGCTAGTGCAGAAGATAGTACTGCAAGTGTAATAGGTGATGGAGAAATATCTGTTATTGAAGGTTCTAATTCTATACAATTAGTAGTAACTGCTCAAAATGGAAATACTAGAACTTATACAATAAATGCTAATGTAAAGGAAATTAATCCTATAAATGTAAAAATTGATAATAAAACTTATACAGTAGTGAAAAGAAAAAATGCATTAACAGCACCAGATAATTTTGAAGAAACTACAGTTGTTATAAATAATGAAGAAATACCAGCTTTTTATAATGAAATTACAGATTATACAATAGTTGGTTTAAAAGATACAACTGGAAATATAGGTTTATATTTATATGATTTAGATAGTGGTAAATATACTTTATATAAAGAATTAAATTTTAATAGTAATAAAATATTTTTATTGGATACTGATAAAATTCCATCTGGATTAGAAAAAACTACAATAAAGATAAATGAAAAAGAAGTAGAAGCATATAAATTTGATGATAATAATATATATTATATTGTTTATGGTATTAATTTAAATACTGGTAATAAAGATTTTTATATGTATGATTCAGAAGAACATACTATTCAAAGATATAATATTTCTATGTTAGATAAATTAACAAAAGAAAAAGATAGATATTTATCTATTGTACTAGTACTTAGTTGTGTATGTTTCTTAAGTATGTTATTCTTACTTATAGAAGTAAATAAATATAATAAAATAAAGAACGAAAAATAATTCGTTCTTTTAATTTGTTATAGTATAAATATTAAATATTATAAAACTTAGAATAGCTAATATATTAAGAATTTTAAATAGTTTACTAGTTTTTTTGTTTGTAACTACTGAAAGACCAAATATTAATACTAATAAAACAATTATACCACCAGTAATCATATAATTAAATTCGCTATCTTGATAGTTGGTAAACACAAGTAAATAAATATAATATCCAATACAAAGTAGGTTAGCAATACCAATTATATTTAAAAGTGTAACTTTATTTTTACTATTTTTACTGTTTTCTTTTTTAGTTTCTTCAAAATTAAATTTCATTTGTCTAGTTAATTCTAATATTTGAGTTTTTCCAAGTTCGTCATCATTTTTTTCTTCTATTTGTTTATTATATTCATTTTTTACTTTTTCAAGCTCTATTGTTAAATCTTTAGTACTTCTTTTTCTTTCTTCTACCATGTCTTC
The DNA here is from genome assembly GCA_017536505.1 of Bacilli bacterium. GTDB lineage: Bacteria > Bacillota_I > Bacilli_A > RF39 > UBA660 > UMGS1613. Next base: position 67,118 of record JAFXHG010000012.1, on the reverse strand, counting down.
AATATCGTTATTTTCAACTTCCGTAATGTTTTTTTCTTTTTGTAACATTCTGTTTCTTCTTTCGCTTCTAGACATTAAATCAGTAAAAGAAGAAGTTTTGTCTAAATCATTTTCTTTTATCTCAGATAAATCTATTTTCTTTCTAACCATACTATCACCATAATAATTATAACTTATTTGTAAAAAAAAATAAAGTTCTATTGATAAATATTATCAATTTTAAAATAATCTTTTTAAATGCTTTGTAAATATAGGTAAATGTGCTATAATTAAATAGGTGATATATATGAATAAAGTTAATTTTACAACTATACTTTTAATGATTTTTATACCATTTGTATTTGTTGCTTTAATAACACCTTTTATTAAAAAAATAGCAAATCATGTAGGTGCTATGGATATACCAGATAAAAGAAAAATACATAAAGTACCAATGCCAAGACTTGGAGGTCTTGGAATATATGCAGGATTTTTACTTGGATATATGATATTTGGTGAACAAACTCCAAGAATGAATGCAATACTTATAGGAAGTTTTGTTCTTTTAATAACAGGTATAATAGATGATGTTAAACCTATGAAAGCTTCACATAAGTTAATAGGACAATTACTTGCTGCGCTTATTGTAGTAATATATGGTAATTTATTATTAAGAAATATTAGTTTTTTTGGAATAAATTTTGATTTTGGTATATGGGCATACCCAATAACTATTGCTTTTATTTTAGGTTGTATAAATTGTTTAAATTTAATTGATGGATTAGATGGCCTTGCAGGAGGTATAAGTTCTATATTCTTCTTAACTATAGGAATAATTGCTTATTTCCAAGGTAGAATAGGTTTATCTGTTGTTATAACATTTATAATGTTTGGTTCTACTTTAGGCTTTTTAATACATAATTTTCATCCTGCTAAAATATTTATGGGTGATTCTGGATCTATGTTTTTAGGTTTTATAATATCTGTAATAACTCTTTTGGGATTTAAAACAATTATTACGTCTTCGATAATTATTCCATTATGCATACTAATAGTACCAATACTTGATACTATATGTGCGATAATAAGAAGAAAACTAAAAGGTGAAAGTATTGGTACTCCTGATAAAAGCCATTTTCATCACCAACTACTCAGAAAAAATTATGGTATTAGTTTTACTGTTATAATCATTTATATAATAACTGCACTATTTAGTGCTGCTTCTGTAGTTTGGATTTTAGTAGATAAAGAAATTGGTTATATAATATATGGAATATTGTTGTTAGGTCTTATGATATTTGTTTTTAGAACAGATATATTATTTGAACATAGAAGAAGTGATAAGAAATGAAAAAAATTTTAATTACTGCTTATGATTTAAATATTGGTGGTATTGAGAAATCTCTTATTAATCTTTTAAATGAAGTGCATAATAAATATGATATAACATTAGTTTTAGAGCACAAAACTGGAGATTTATTAGATCTTATTCCTGATAATATTATTGTCAAGGAATATAAAGTATTTAAATATAAAAATATATTAATCCAAAAAATATTTAATTTTATAAAATTTTTAAAATGGAGTATAAAAAATAAAAATAAATATGATTATTCTGTTTGTTATGCTACATATTCTTTACCAGGAAAAAAACTTGCTCTTAAAGCTTCCAAAAATAATATTATATGGATTCATAGTAATTATAAATTAATTTACAAAGAAGATGAAAAGGTTAGAGAGTTTTATAAATTAATGGAGTTAGAAAAATTTAAAAAATGTATTTTTGTATCGAAGGATGCTTATGAAGATTCTATAAAAATTTATCCTGAAATAAGTTTTAAATCTATTGTTTGTAATAACTATATTAATCTAGATGAAATAAAAGAAAAAAGCAAAGAAAAAATAAATATAAACAAACCTAAAGAAACTTTATTTATAAATGTAGGTAGACATGATGAAGAATCAAAAAGATTGACTAGATTGATTGAAGCTTGCAATAAATTAAAGAATGATAATTTAAAATTTAAATTATTAATGGTAGGAGACGGACCTGATAATACTTCCTATAAAGAATTAGTAAAAAAATATAATTTAGAAAAAGAAATAATTTTTATAGGAAGTAAAAAAAATCCATATCCTTATTATGAATTAGCTGATTGTGTAGTGTTATCATCAGATTATGAGGGGTATCCAGTAGTTTTTTTAGAATCTTTAGCACTTAACAAACCTATAATTTCTACAAAGGTATCAGATTATAAAGAAATAGAACAATATGGATTTTTTGTTGATAAAAATTCTGAAGAATTATATTTAGCAATGAAAAAATTTATATTAGGAGACTATAATTTTAAAAATAATTATAATATTATTAAATTAAATAATAAAATAGATGAAATAATTGAAAAGATTTTTAATTGAAAGGTGTAGTATATATGAAATTTAGTATAATAATACCTATATATAATGCAGAAAAATACATAGAAAAATGTTTAAATAGTGTATTTAATCAAACTTACAATAATTATGAATTAATATTAATAAATGATGGTTCTAAAGATAATAGCGAATCTATAATAAAAAAAATTATTAAAAAAAACAAAAATATCTTATTTTTTTCACAAGAAAATAAAGGACAATCAGTTGCTAGAAATGTAGGATTAGAACATGCTACTGGAGATTATATTATATTTTTAGATTCAGATGATTATTTAGATTTAAATTTGTTAGAGGTATTAAATGAGCATTTAAAAAACAATTCTAATATAGATGTTTTAAGATTTCAATCTAATATAGTAGATGAAAATGGTAATATTATTAATAAAATTAAATTTCATGAATTTGATAATGTTTCTGGTGAAGAATCATTTAATTATTTTGTTGAAGAAGACATGTTTGATACACCATGTTTTTATACATATAAAAGAAGTTTTTGGAAGGAAAATAAATTTAAATTTTCAGAGGGTAAAGTACATGAAGATTTTGGCTTAATTCCTCGTGTTATACTGCTTTCAAATAAAGTTTCTTCTGTTAGTTTTTTTGGATATAATTATGTTCAGAATCCTAATAGTACGACTCATATATATGATAGAAATAAAGTTTTAAAAAGAGTATATGATTTATTATATCATTATGATGAATTATATAAATTTATTATTGATAATAAAACAATTTCAAAAAATACTAAAAAATTATTTATAAGTTTTTTAGCAAATTCAATTATATCAAAGTCAAAAGAATTAGAAAATTCAGATTTAAATAAATATATTAAAGAATTAAAATTAAGAAAAGTTAGTAATAAGCTTCTTTCTAATTCAATTCCAAGAATTCTGAAGAAGATATTAATAACAATAAATCTCAAATTTTATATAAATAAATTTGTTAGAAATGGGTGTTAAAATTATGAAGAAAGATATCAAAATTAGTGCTATTGTACCTGTTTATAATATGGAAAAATATTTAGAAAGATGTTTAGATAGTTTAGTTAATCAAACTCTTGAGGATATTGAAATTATAGTTATAAATGATGGTTCTAAAGATAATAGTCAAAAAATAATTGATAAATATTCAAAAAAATATAAAGAAAAAATAGTAAGTTATACTAATAAAAACCAAGGTATAAGCAAGACTAGAAATTTTGGTATCGATAAAGCAAAAGGACAATTTTTAGCATTCATAGATAGTGATGATTTTGTAGAAAAAGATATGTTTGAGAAAATGTATAATAAAGCAATAAAAGAAAACTTAGATATTGTTGTTTGCGATTATTATAATTATTTTGATAAAACTCAAACAAAACACATAGAGAAAATAGTAGATTTTAATAATACAAATTTATTAAATAATTTAGAGTTAATTTTTAAAATTAATCCATCACCTTGGAACAAAATTTATAAAAGAGAATTAATTTTAAATTTAAATTATAGATTTCCAGAAAATATAAAATATGAAGATTTAGGTTATATACCAATACTACTTACTGAAGCAAACAAAATAGGTAAAATTAATATTCCTTATAATTATTATTTAATTAGAAGTAATAGTGAGACTACTACAGTAGATAAAAGGGTATATGATGTATTTAAAATTTTAGATATTTTATATGATTATTTTAAATTTAAAAAAATATATAATAAAGAAGAAGTAGAGTATTTATTTATAAATAAATTAACTACTTATAATTTACAACAAAAATTCAATAAAGATAAAAAAGTAAAAAAAGATTTTATTTTAAAATCTTTTGATTATTTAAATTTAAAATATCCAAATTGGAAACAAAATAAATATTTTAAAGGTCAAAATATCTTAAAGTATTTAATAAAGAGAAGTAAGTTTTTAACAAGTATTTATATAATATTAGGAGGAAAACATGAAAATTAACAACAAAACAATAAATTATATTATATTTTGTTTATATTCTATAGTTCTTTTTTTAGGAAACGATATTTTATTTGGTTTTAATGTAAGAAACTTAGTTAGTTATATTATTGTAATATTACCTGCAATATTAATTTTATTAATATTAATACAAAATTATAAAGAAATATTTAACAATTTTAAAAATAATAAAATTAATATAATCTTAGGTATCATATTTATGATATGGATATTTATAACTTTATTTACTGGAATAAATTTTGGAATTTCTAGTATAAAAGGACTTATATATTTTGAAACTATATTATGTCTTGGAATATTATTACCAAGAATAAATTTTGAAAATTATCAAATAAAAAAGATAAAAAAACATCTTTTTATATCTTTTTTTCTAGTAATTTTATATGGAATAATTGAATATATATTTAATTTTAATTTAGATATAAATAGTAATATTAAATATCCATTTATAAATGGAAGGGTATATTCAACTTTTTATATAGCAACTCTATTAGATAAATATATATGTATAATGTTTGCTTTTATATGCTACGAATTAACAAAAGAGAAGAATGAAAAAAATATCTTTTTAATTATACTTTCACTCTTATCTTCTGTTTGTGTAGTATTAACTTTTTCAAGAACTGGTTTATTACTATTTTTAGGTATATTATTTGTTTTTACTATGTATCAGTTATTTAGAAAAAAATTCAAGTTTATGATACTCACTTTATTAATAATAGTTACTATGTTTTTAGTTCCTGGAACAAAATATATATTTCAATCAGGACTAAGTCAATTTTATAATTTAGTTAATCTTCCTGAATCTCTTCAGTTAAAATTAGTTAGTACTAATTTTGATGAAGATAATGAAGATGATTTAGATGCAGAAAATGATTCATCTTTAGATGCTAGAAATTATTATAAAAGTATTGGTATTGAATTAATTAAAAATTATCCAGTAAATGGGATAGGTATTGGTAATTATTCTTTTATTTATAATAATCAAAACGTTGATGAGTATTTAGATGATCCTAGTATAGTTACTGATGAATATATGTATCCTCATAATTCTTTTGTACAAATGGGAGCTGAAATTGGAATAATTGGTATTATAATTTTCTATTTATTTATATATTCAATTATTTTAAATGTTAAATATAAAACTGATAAAAAAAGATTTTTAATATTAAATTTCGTTTATTTACTAATGATAGCTATTAGTTATGTGGAAGGTATCGTTTATTCAAAACAATTTTTCTATACTTTTATTATTGTATTTGCATTATATGCTAGTACAAGTTCAAATAAAGTTGTTAATAAAAAACGTGAATCTATAGATATTTTAGCCCTTCATTTAGGTTTTGGAGGAATAGAATCTTCCATAGTTAATATTGCAAACTCTTTATCTAAAAAATATAAAATAAATTTAATAGTTTTATATAAATTAGGTAATGATATTTCTAATTTATTAAATAATAACATAAATGTAAAATATTTATATAATTCGGGCCCTAATAAAAATGAAGTAATTAGTGCTATTAAATCAAAAAATATTATTAAATTTATTAAAGAAAGTTTTAAAGCAATAAAAATTTTATATTTAAAGAAGCATTTAATAATAAAAGAAATAATTAACTCTAAATCTGATGTGATTATATCAACAAGAATGGAATTTAATGTTTTATTAAATGAATATGCTAAAAGTGATACATTAAAAATAGCTCAAGAACACCAATATCACAATAATAATAAAAAATATATTGATACAATTAAATATGAGTATGATAGAATTGATTATTTATTAGCGCTTACTAAAACTTTAAAGAGAGATTATGAAGAGTTTCTAAAATATAATAATACTCATACTAAAGTTGAACTAATTCCTAATATGATATCAGTTGATATAAATAAAAAATCATCATTAGATAATAAAATTATAATATCTGTTGGTAGATTGGTAGAAGGAAAAAGAGTAGATGAGGCTATTGAAATTTTTTCTAAAATAAATAATGATTACAAATTTATTATAGTTGGGGATGGACCTGAAAAAGAAAATTTAAACAATTTAATAAAACAAAAAAAATTAGGTAATAGAGTTCAACTTGTTGGATATAAAAATAGTGAAGAAGTAAATCAATTATTAAGAAAAAGTGATATATTTATAATGACATCTATTACTGAAGGGCTTCCTATGACATTGTTAGAAGCTATGCGTACTGGTGTTCCTTGTATCGCATATGATACAGGTAATGGAATTTCTGATATAATTTCTAATTCAAAAAATGGTTTTGTAATAAAAAATAGAAATTCAGATATGTTTGAAAAAAAATTAAAATTATTAATGGAAGATAAAAAGTTATTGAAAGACATGAGTAAAAATAGTATTGATTCAGTACAAAATTATTCATTTGAGAACGTAACTGATAAATGGATTAAATTAATAGAAAAAAATAGGTGATGTTTGTGAGAACTAGAAATACAATATTTAATTTATTAAGCGATTTACTACCTCAAATTATAATTGCGATAATAAGTTTTTTTAGAGTAAAAATATTTTTAGAATATCTTGGAACAGAACAACTTGGTATTTACCAATTATATGGACAAATCTTATCATATTTATCTTTGGCAGAATTAGGTTTAACGAGTGCAGTTATGTTTTATTTGTATAAACCAATTAGTGAAAAAAATTATAAAAAGATAAGTGCAATTTTAAGTGGAGTAAAAAGAGCTTTTAATTATGTATTACTTGCCATGCTAGTTATTGGACTTTTACTAACATTTAATATAAAATTCTTTGTAAAAGATACTGATTTAACAAATACATTTTTGATGATTACATTTATTTTAACTTTTTTAACTAATGTATTAGGATATTTAACAACGCCTTATGCAGTTATGTTTGATTCTGGTCAAGAAAAATATAAATACATATTACATATTCAAATATTATTAATAATAAGACATTTACTTGAAATTATTTTGATTGTATTATTTAAAAATTTATATTTAGTTTTAATAATTGAAGTTTTATTTGCAATCTTCCAAAATGTTATTATTAGATATTTATTTAAAAAGAATTATCCAGAGGTTAAGTTTACTGAAAAGAAAGATTATTGTTTCTGGAAAAAAACTAAAGAATTAATCCCACATAAAATAGGAACTTTAGTAGCTAATAATATAGATGTAATTATTGTATCTAAAGTTTTAGGGTTAACTGCTGTAGTAGTATATAATTGCTATTATTATATAACTAATATGTTATCAACCATGATAAATAAAATAGGTTCAGCATCACTTGCTAGTGTAGGTAATTTAATGGTAAGTGATTCTAAAAAAAGTTATAATGTATTTTTAGAATATAATTCTATGTTATTCTTTATTGCCACTATAATATGTATCCCTTTGAGTGTTATGATAACTCCATTTGTAAAAATATGGTATGGAAGTGATTTAATAGTAAATAATTTTACAACTATATTGTTTGTTTTCATTTTATTTTATGGAATTATCAGAATAGTATTAAATACATTTACAGGAGCAGCAGGTTTATTTAAAGAAACTCTCGTATGTACAATTACAGAAATTGTATTAAATATAACTCTTTCCTTGGTTCTAATTAATTATATAGGTATGGCTGGGCTATTACTTGGAACTTCATTAGCTTTAATAATAAGTGAATATTTTATCAAGCCAGGGATACTAAATAAGCATGTTTTTAAAGATAAAATTTATAAATACTATTTTGATTGCTTAAAATATTCTTTATTAGTCGTAGTAAATTATATTTTTATATATTTTATTATATCTAACATTAATATAACAAATTTATTTTATTGGTTTATGATTGGTGTTATAATATTTATAGTTAATTTTATAATTACATTTATTTATTATAAATTAATAAATAGAATTGAATTTTTAAGTAGAATTAGCTTTTTAAATAAAATAAAATTTATAAATAAGTTTATAAGATAGGTGATATCATGAAAAAAGTTAGTGTTATAGTACCCGTTTATAACACACAAAAATATTTAGATCAATGTTTAAACAGTTTAGTAAATCAGACTTTAGATGACATTGAAATTATAGTTATAAATGATGGTTCAAAGGATTCATCACTAGAAATAATTAAAAGATATATGAAAGAATATCCTGAAAAAATAATATTGATAGATCAAAAAAATTGTGGTATAAGTGTAGCAAGAAATAATGGTATTAAAGCTGCAACAAGTAAATATCTTGGATTTGTAGATAGTGATGATTTTATTGATTTAGATATGTATGAAAAGTTATATAATACTATAAAGAAAAGTAATGCTGATATCATAGTTTGTAATTATAAAAAATATTTTACTGATTCAAAAAATATAAAAAAGATAAATGTTGTTAATAATATAAAATCTAGTAATATATATAATGATCCTAAAATGATTAATAATATAGATTTTGGACCTTGTAATAAACTTTTTAAAAGAGATTTATTTAAAGATATAGAATTTCCTATAAATAAAAAATATGAAGATTTAAATACTATTATGAAAGTTTTCTTTAATGCTAAGAAAATTGATAAATTAGATGAATATTTATATTTTTATAGAATAAACGAAGAAGGAGAAACTCTTACTATTAACAAAAAAGTAAATGATATATTATATATATTAGATGATATAATAGAATATACTAAAACTATTAATTGTTATGAAGATATGAAAAAAGAACTAAAAAAATTATGTATTAATAAATTGTTTTATTATCTAATTATATCTTATCAATTAAACGATAAAGAATATATTAATAAATTTAGAAAAGATATTATAAACTTTTTAAACAAGCATTTTAAAGGTTGGAAAAAAGATTTTATTTTTCATGCTGACTTTAAAATAATTACTAAGTTAATTTTAACAAATAATTTTATTTTCAAAATATATTTAGCAAGGAAGTGAAGAAATGAAAAGAGTATTATTCATCGCATCAACTGGTGGGCATTTAAGTGAATTATTGCAACTTGAACCTTTATTTAAAAAGTATCAAAGTTTTTTAATTACTGAAAAAACAAAATCAACTAGAGACTTAAAAAACAAACATAAAAAAGTTAATTATTTAGTATATGGAACTAAAGATCATGTATTTTCATATTTGTTTAAATTTCCATATAATTGTTTAAAATCTTTAATCTTATATATCAAGATAAGACCAAAAGTAATTGTTACAACTGGTACTCATACTGCAGTTCCTATGTGCTACATTGGAAAATTATTTGGAAGTAAAATTATTTTTATAGAGACATTTGCAAACAGTAAAACAAAGACTTTATCAGGTAGAATTGTTTATCCTATTGCTGATACATTTATAGTTCAATGGGAAAGTATGCTTGAATTATATCCAAAAGCTATTTATGGGGGGTGGATCTATTGATACTTGTAACACTTGGAACACAAGACAAAAAATTTACTAGATTGTTAGAAGCAGTACAAAAACAAATTGATTGTGGTAACATAAAAGAAGAGGTAATTGTACAAGCTGGCTGCACTTCTGATTTCAAATCAAAAGATATGAAAATTTTTGATTTAATCCCAATGGAAAAGTTTGACGAACTAATTAGTGAATGTAATATTTTAATTACTCATGGTGGTGTTGGTTCTATAATAACAGGATTAAAAGCAGATAAGAAAGTAATAGCTGCCGCACGATTAAAAGAATTTGGTGAACATACTAATGATCATCAGTTGCAAATAATTGAAAGTTTTTCTAAAAAAGGGCATATAATCGCACTTGATGATTTTAATTCTTTGGATAAAAAATTAAAAGAAACAAAAACATTTAAACCTAAAAAATATAAAAGTAATACTAATAAATTTATTAAGTTAATAGAAAAAGAAATTGGATAAATACTAATGTAATAATTAAATAAAACAACATATAATATATTAGATAGTAAATTTTATCAATTTGACAATATAGATTAAATTTGCTATAATCTAGTTATTGATGGCGCATTATTCTAGTCATTATATTTATTATGAAGACGGGGCTAAAAATCCGTTAAAGAGCATATCGATGAAACTTTTGGTGCTTGCTTTTATCGCCCAGATAGGGGTGAGTGCTGGAAATGAGAATGTTGGGCATCCATAATGGCATATGTAAATGACCCACCATTCGTGGAGACCTATTATTGTGTTTGGCCTATACGCATTATTGCTGACGGACTGGATACGAAATAGGATTAAACCTACCTTGTGATGAAAGTTATGGGTAGTGTAGCTTGTCTTGAGTGAGTAGTTGGGATAATTGGTTAACAAATTAGTAAATTTATAGCTAGAATTTACATAGTTTGCAATTTGAAATACTATTTGCAAAAAAGAATTAATATTAAATAGATGGTGGGGAAATCCCCTAGAGTGTTGTTTTTATAGGATTGCAGTGCGTACTAAGTGGCAATCAAGTAGTATATTTGGTGACAATATACTGAACTTTTTAAAGGGGAACCGCTTATTGGTAACGATAAGTAGAGTTTAGGGAAATCCAACTTGACCTAAGACGTAAAGTTAACTATATTAACGCCATATAAATATAAGATTGTGAATAACAATCTTTTTATTTGTGTTAAAAATTGTGTGTGATAAAATATAAAATGTGATATGTGAAAAAATGAAAAGATTTGTTTTATATAATAAAGTTTTAAAATATGTTAGTTGTTAAAAATATATTTTTATGTTAAAATTAATATGGTGATAATATGAAAGATGATATGAATAATATAGATAAAGAATTTACTGATATAAATGAAGAAAGTAAATATAAAAATTATGTTATAGTAATAATACTTTATATAATCGTAATTTTATTAACAATATTATTAATAATAGGTATAAAAAATCAAAAAGATGTTATTGAAACTAATATAGATAAAGATACAACAAATAGTGAGATGAAAGAACAAACAAATGATAAAAATGATGTATCTGAGAATAAAGATCAAGAGATTGAAATACCCAAGAAGGAAAATCAAATAGAACAAGAAAATGATGGAGAAGAAAATATAAATGAAGATGTAGGAAATGAGACTACTGAAGATACAAATAATATTAATGAATTTAATATATTAGATCAATTATAAAATGGAGTGAATATGAAAAGACAAAATAAAAAGAAGAAACTTATAGACTATGGATGGATTGTTAAAATAATTATTTCTAGTTTTTTAATATCCGTTATTTTTTCACTAATTTCAGAAATTGCTATACCTAATGTAGGAATAGTAATGGGCATTCTATTAACTTTAATATTTATATTAATTGGTGTCATATTTGATATGGTTGGTATAGCGGTTGCTACTGCTGATGAATCACAATTTCATTCTATGGCTGCAAGAAGAGTTAAAGGAGCTAAGATGGCCCTTAAATTGAAAAAAAATGCTGATAAGGTATCAAGTTTTTGTAACGATGTTGTTGGAGATATATGTGGTATAGTATCTGGTTCAACTGGTGCAGTAATAGCTATTAAAATTGCTGAAAATAGCAGTTTTAACAATTTAGTTGTTGTTGTAATTATTATGGGAATAATTTCATCATTAACTATTGGTGGTAAAGCTTTAGAAAAAGGATATGCTATGAAGAAAAGTAATAATATTTTATTTAATTTTTCTAAAATATTAAGTATTTTTTCAAAAAAATGAGGTGTAATATGAAAGAAAAAGGGTTTACGTTAGTTGAATTACTTGGGGTTATAGTTATATTAGCAATCATTTTCGTATTAATTTATCCTTCTGTTTCTGATGTGTTATCTCAAAGTAGAGAAACTGTATATCAAAAACAAATAAATACTATGTTAAATGCTACTTATGATTTTTCATTAAAAAACATTGAATATTTACCCGAATATAATGAAAAAAACTATGTAACATTAGGTGAATTAAAATATAATGGATTGTTAGACGCTTCTATAAAAGATCCTGATACAAATGAAGCTTTTCCTGATAATTTAGTTATAAGCATACATAATGTAGGTTCTGGATATAAATATTCTAATAAAAATTCAAAATTAGAAGGCGATTATCTATATACAGTTGAAATGGGAAAATTAAAAGATGCTAGTATAACAGATTTGCCAACAATTGCTCTAACAGGAGAAAATTTAAATATTAATTCAAATGGTAAATATATTACTACTTTAAATTTAAATAGAGAACTTAGTGCTATTGAAGTTTCTGCTATTTCCAAAGATGGAACAAATCTAACAAATAAAATAAAATCATACATTTTACTTGATGATAAGGTTGTAGAAAAAATAGATAGTTCTAAACCTGGTATATATAAAATAAATTATAGTGTTGTAGACAATAATGGTTATGCTAATGCAACAACTTTACATATAATAATTGCAGATACAATTCCTCCTACAATAAACATACCTGAAGGAAGTACAATAACTAAAGATATTGAAACTTTTGACGTTATGCTTGGAGTCAGTTGTAGTGATAATAGTGGCTTTTGTGATATTACTACATCAACTGAACTTTTAGAAGATTCAAATAAATATATGATTACATATACTGTAAAAGATCCTAATGGAAATACAATAACTAAAAAAAGAGTAATTACAATAGAATAAAATTATTCTTTTTTTTTGTTTTTTGTGGTACAATAGAAACCATATATAAAAAAAGGAGGATGTTATTATGAAAAAAGTTAAATTTATTATATTTTTGTTATTAATTATTTCATTTATAATATTTCTCTTTTTTGGTATTTTTGGTACTTCTTTATCTTTCTTAAGTGTAGAAGAAATAATAAAAGATAGAGAAGAAAAAAACGGTTTAATCAATACTTTAAAAATAAACAATATAGATACTATCTATGATAAGAATAATAATATGTTCTATCACATGGTTCCAGAAGATTATGAAAATAATATATATGTATTAAATTTAGAATTGGAAGATGGATTTAAATATAAAATTATAGGAGAAACTTTAAATATAATTAAAGTTGATTATAGTAATGAAATAGAGGTTATAATTTATAATGATGAATATTATCATAAAACTAAAATACAATTAACAAATTTACCACTTATTAATATTATTACTAATGAAGAAATAACTAATATAGATACTAATTCCACTTTTACATATATTAATTCAAAAAACACAGAAAAAATAGTATCAGGTAATACAAAAATTCATGTAAGAGGAAATACTTCTAAACTTTTTAATAAAAAATCTTATAAAATAAATTTTTATAATAAAAACTATACCAAAGAAAAAAAATTATATATATCTAATTTTTATTATGGGGATTCATTAATTTTAGATGGTATTTATAGAGATCCATCTAAAATAAGAAATTTACTAGCAACCGATTTATGGAATGATATATCAAATGATTTTAATAATATAAATATGTATAGTGAGTTTGTTGAATTATTTATAAATAATGAATATACTGGTTTATATATATTAACGGAGCCAGTAAATAGAAGAAAATTAAATTTAGTAAAAAACAATAATCAAGATACCAGTATAGTTTTAAAATCTCAAACTTGGGATACTGTAAAAAGTGATATGGATATTTCTAATCTAAATCAAGATTTTTATTTAGGCTATGAACTTAAATACCCTAATAACGAAGATATGTTTTCTATATCTTGGAATAAAATATTAAGCAAATTATCTAAATATTATGATTCCGGTTTCAATAGTTCTTATGATATAATAAGTTCTACTTGGAATATTGAAAACTATATAGATATTGTAATTTTAAATGCATTTATTAATAATTCAGATAATAATTTATATAAAAACAATTATTTTTACATGAACAGCTTAAATGATAAAGAAGTTTATATACAACCATGGGATATGGAGTATAGTTTTGGACTTAATTTTAGTAATGAAAATGAACTATTTGTTAATAAAGACATAAACGATTATAATAAAATTTATACTAATTTTAAACATAAAGATACTAAAGTAAATGAATTATTAATAGATAGATATTATGAATTAAGAAAAAATGTTTTAACTAAAGAATATTTTGATAATTTATTAGATAAGTATAAAAATGAATTAGTTAAAGGAGCAGCACTTAGAGATTCAAATAATTGGTATGAATATGATATAGAAAAAGAAATAGAAGATGTAAGAAATTGGATTTATAATAGAATAGAATATTTTGATAGTTATATAGAAAGTTTACAAAATGAATAATTATAGAAAAGAATTAAAATATTTAATAAGTAATAGTGATTTTTATTTAATAAAACATAATTTAAATAATCTATTAAAAAAAGATCCAAATTGTACAAATGAATATTATACTATTTCAAGTCTATATTTTGATGATTATAAAAAGACTTCATATAATCAAGTAAAAGATGGAATAAGTAATAGATGGAAATATAGAATAAGATTTTATAACTATGAAGATTCATTTATAAAATTAGAAAAGAAACATAAAATAAATGGTTTAACTAATAAAACAAGTGTTAAGATAACTAGAGAAATGTTAGATAATATATTAAATAATAATATAAAAGTAGAAGAAAATAACAATACATTATTGAATGAATTTATTATAAAATTGAAATCAGATTTACTTAGACCAGTAATTTGTATAGAATATGATAGAATTCCATATATATATAAACTTGGTAACGTAAGAATAACACTTGATTATAATATTAGATACACAAATAAATACAATGATTTATTTAATAAAGAAAAAAAAGTTCATTATCTAAAAGAAAAAATTTTGGAAGTAAAATATAATGATTTAATTCCAGATTTTATAAGATATAGATTAGAATTAAATCATCTAGAACAAATTTCATTTTCAAAATTCAATAATTGTTTAGATGACTTAAGCAGGAGGTTTTAACATGATTTTAAAAGTAACTTTTGATGAAATATTTAAAGACAGTTTTATCTCAAATTTTTCATCTAATGTATCTGTAGTAACTATATGTATTACACTTATATATGCATTTTTATTATCTATATTTGTATTTTTCATATATAAATTAACTACTAAAAATGTAATATACTCAAAAAAGTTTAATATTTCAATGTCTTTGATGTCTATAATAACAGCAGCTATAGTACTTTCTATGCAAGCAAACATTACTGTATCATTAGGTATGGTAGGTGCTCTTTCAATAGTAAGATTTAGAACTGCTATAAAAGAACCAAGGGATTTACTTTTCTTATTCTGGAGTATATCTAATGGTATTATAATAGGCGCTCAAGTTTATTCTATGGCTATAGTACTTGCTATTGTACTTGGAATAGCTATGTTATTCTATGAAATAGTACCTGAAAAGAAAATTCCATATTTACTTGTTATATATTTTAAAAATGTAAAAACAAGAGATATAGAAATTATACTTGGTAGTCATAAAGTAAAATATAAACTTAAATCAGAAAATTTATCTAGTAAAGAATCTAGTTATATTTATGAATTAAAAGTTAAGAAAGATAAATCTTTTGTAGAGGAAATATTAAAAATTAAAGGAGTTAATGAAGTTAGTTTATTAAGTCAAGATGGAGAAAGTCAATATTAATAGGAGGAATTATGTATTTATATAATAGAAATAAAGATAAAATAGAAATATATTCTATGGAACCAAACGATGAAAAAATTGAGTATTATAAACATAAAGAAATAGCTAAAATACCCACACAACAAAGAGTATTAAGATTTGAAACAAATTTAGAAAATTCAAAACTAATATCAAAGTTAAATGGAGATAAGGGATTAATTTTAGATGTTCCTAAAGAAGAAATTGATTATTGTAAATCAAAATTCTTATTATATAAGTTTCATGAAATTCGAACTCAAACTTCATCATCTTCAAAATTAAGTGAATATTATTCATTGCATGATGATGGGCAAAATTCCAATTTGATTAGAGTATTTGAATATAATAATAAAAGATTTGAGTTAGAATATTTAAAATATTTGCTTGTATTAGAAACTTATACTAAAGATGATTGGAATAGAAAACAAAGTTTAAATAATGTAATAAATTTAACTGAAGATTTATATTTATTAGAACTGTTGCTTAGAGGTAAATTTGAACTATTAAATAATAAAAATATACAAGAACAGTTAAGTTTATTTGATATATCAAATAAACCAATAGAAATTATAGATTTAGAACAATTAGAAAAATTAAAAAAATATAATTTATCAGAGTATAGTTATGATTTAACAGTTAATAAGGTAAACGAGTCACAAAAAATATTAAAATTAGTCAAATAAGTATATAAAATAAGTCTTTTTAGGCTTATTTTTTTGACTTTGATTTGAAATTTATGTTATAATGTACTAGGTGAATAGATATGGTAAAATATGATGAAAGCTCAATTAAGATATTAGAAGGCCTTGAAGCAGTTAGAAAAAGACCTGGTATGTACATTGGATCAACTGATAAAAGAGGACTTCATCATTTAGTTTGGGAAATTGTTGATAATGGTATAGACGAAGTTATCAATGGTTATGGTAAAAAAATTAAAATAATATTACACAAAGATAAAAGTGTTAGTGTAGAAGATGAAGGAAGAGGTGTACCTGTAGGTAAACACTCTAGTGGTATGTCTACACCTGAAGTAATTTATACTGTATTACATGCAGGTGGTAAATTTGAAAGTAGTGGATACACTGTATCAGGTGGTTTACATGGTGTAGGTGCTAGTGTTGTTAATGCTTTAAGTAAATGGATGGAAGTAACAATAAAAAGAGAAGGTTATGAGCACTTCATTCGTTTTAAAGATGGAGGTAAGGTAGATATACCTCTAACTAAAAGGGATAAAACAAGTAAAACTGGTACTAGAGTTAGATTTATGCCAGATGATGAAATATTCTCAACTACTAATTTTTCATTTACTACAGTGTGTGAAAGAATGCAAGAAAGTGCTTTCCTTTTAGAAGGATTAACTGTAGAAGTTACTGATGAAGAAGATAATAGACATGAAAGCTTTTGTTATGATGATGGACTTAAAGCTTTTGTAGAATATATAAATGAAGATAAAAAAGAACTACATAAAGCTACTGTTATGAATGGTAATAAAGATAAAATAGATGTTAAAGTAGCTTTTCAATATACAGAAAGTTATAATGAAAATATAATATCATTCGTTAATAATGTTAAAACAAGTGATGGTGGAACTCATGAAGTAGGACTTAAAACTGCTATTACTAGAGTATTTAATGAGTATGCTAAAGAAAATGGATATTTAAAAGCTAAAGATAAAAATTTAGAAGGTCCAGATACAAGAGAAGGATTAACTGCTGTTATAAGTTTAAAAATACCTGAAGCATTACTTCAATTTGAAGGACAAACTAAAGGTAAACTTGGAACACCCATCGCTCGTACAGTAGTAGATAGTATAGTATCAGAAAAATTAAAATTCTTTTTGGAAGAAAATAAAGCAATCGCAACTTCTATTTTAAATAAAATGATTAAAAGTAGAAATGCTAGAGAAGCGGCTAGAAAAGCTCGTGATGAAGCTAGAAACGGTAAAAATAAAGATAAAAAAGAAAGAATTATTAGTGGAAAATTAACTCCAGCCCAAAGTAAAAATCCTAAAATAAATGAATTATTCTTAGTCGAGGGGGATTCTGCTGGTGGATCTGCTAAAACAGGTAGAGATAGAAAATATCAAGCAATTCTACCTTTACGTGGTAAAGTATTAAATACAGAAAAAGCATCTTTGGATGAAGCATATAAAAACGAAGAGATTAATACTATGATACATGCTATAGGAGCAGGTGTTGGTAGTGATTTTGATATAAATGATTCAAATTATGACAAGGTAATAATAATGACAGATGCCGATGTAGACGGGTCACACATTCAAATATTACTTTTAACATTCTTCTATAGATATATGAAACCTTTAATTGAAACTGGTCATTTATATATCGCAATGCCTCCTTTATATAAAATAGAATGTGGTAAAGAAGGAGAATATGCTTGGACTGAAGAAGATAGAAAAAATTTACTTGAAAAATATAAGGGTAAATCTACTAAAACTCAAAGATATAAAGGTTTAGGAGAAATGGATGCTAATCAATTATGGGAAACTACTATGGATCCTAATACTAGAAGTTTAATTAAAGTAAGTATAAACGATGCTGCTTTAGCTGAAAAACGTGTTAGAGTACTTATGGGTGATAAAGTAGAACCTAGAAAAGAATGGATAGAAGAAAATGTAGAATTCTCACTAGAGGATAATTATAAAATTAATTAGGAGTGAAGTATGGCAAAGAAAAAAGAAGAAACAGTTGAAATATTAGGTCGAATTTATGATTATACTCTAGAAGAGATAATGGGAGATAGATTTGGACAATATGCTAAAGATATTATTCAAAATCGTGCTATTCCTGATGTTAGAGATGGTTTAAAACCTGTACAAAGAAGAATTCTTTATGCAATGTTTAGAGATAAAAACACTTATGATAAAGCTCATAAAAAAAGTGCTACTGCAGTAGGAAATGTTATGGGGCATTACCACCCACATGGTGATTCAAGTATTTATGAAGCTATGGTACATATGAGTCAATGGTGGAAACAAAATGAATGTTATATAGATATGCATGGTAATAACGGTTCTATGGATGGTGATGGAGCTGCTGCTATGCGTTATACAGAAGCTAGATTATCTAAAATAAGTGGTGAACTATTAAAAGATATAGATAAAGATACAATAGAATGGGCACCTAACTTTGATGATACCTTATATGAACCAATAGTTTTACCTGCTAAATATCCAAATTTACTTGTAAATGGAGCTAAAGGTATTTCAGCTGGATATGCTACCGAAATACCTCCACATAACCTTGGAGAAGTAATAGATGCTACTATAAAAAGAATAGATTCACCTAACTGTAGATTAGATACTATTCTTGATATAGTAAAAGGTCCAGACTTTCCAACAGGTGCTATTGTAGAAGGTAAAGAACAAATTGAAGAATGTTTAACTAAAGGTAGAGGAAAAGTAATAATTCGTTCTAAGTATGAAATAGTAGAAGATAAAAAGAATAAACAAGTTATTATCCATGAAATACCTTTTGAAGTTAATAAAGCTAACTTAGTTAAAAAAATATCTGATATTATCTATGATAAAAAAATAGATGGTATGATTGAAATAAGAGATGAGTCAGATAGAGAAGAAAAAGTTAGAATTGCTATTGATTTAAAGAAAGATGCTAATGTAGATAATATACTTAATTATTTATTTAAAAATACAGATTTACAAATAAGTTATTCATACAATATGGTTGCTATAGTAAATAGGAGACCTATGGTTGTAGGAGTTATGGAAGTATTAGATGCTTATATAGCTCATCAAAAAGAAGTAATAACTAGACGTACTAAATTTGATTTAGAACACGCTAAAGCAAGAATGCATATAGTTGAAGGTTTAATTAAAGCTTTAGATATATTAGATGAAGTAATCAAAACTATTAGAGCTAGTAAAAATAAAAGTGATGCTATTAAAAACTTAGTAGATAAATATGATTTTAGTGAGAAACA
Source organism: Bacilli bacterium (assembly GCA_017536505.1). Taxonomy (GTDB): domain Bacteria; phylum Bacillota_I; class Bacilli_A; order RF39; family UBA660; genus UMGS1613. The sequence goes on along the minus strand of JAFXHG010000012.1, from coordinate 47,222 downwards.
AGCAGAAGCTATAGTTAATTTACAACTTTATAGATTAACTAATACTGATGTTAATGTGCTAAAAGAAGAGCATGCTAATTTACTTAAAGTAATACAAATACTTGAAAGTATATTAAGTGATGAAGAAAAATTAAAATCAGTTATGAAAAAAGAATTAAAAGCAATAAAAGAAGAATATGCTACTCCAAGAAAAACAGAAATAAAAGATGAAATAACTGAAATAAAAATTGATACTCAAGCTATGATACCAAAAGAGGACTGTATAGTAGTAATAACTAAAGATGGTTATGTAAAACGCGTATCAAAAAGAAGTTATGCTGCATCTAATGATGAAAAAACTGGTTTAAAAGAACAAGATTATATTATTGGAATGTATGAATTAAATACATTAGATACTGTTTTAATGTTTACAGATATTGGTAATTATTTATTTGTACCTGTACACGAAATTCCAGATATGAAATGGAAAGATTTAGGTAAACATATAAGTAATATAATTAAAATAAATCCTGAAGAAAATATTATAGATTCTATACCTGTAGTTGATTTTAATACAGATAAATACATTACAGTATTTACTAAAAACGGTATGATTAAACGTACTTTAATAAGTGATTTAAAAGCTACAAGATATACTAAACCAATGCCTTATATTAAGCTTAAAGATGGCGATATAGTTTCAAATATATCATATAACACAGGAACTGATATATTTATAACAACTCATAACGGTTTTGCTTTAAGATATGATATTAATGAAGTTCCAATATTAGGAAGTCGCGCTAGTGGAGTTAAAGGTATTAGTTTAAAAAATGATGTAGTGGCTAATGGTTCAGTTATTAGTGATGAAGAATATATTTCTCTTGTTACAACTAAGAATACTGGTAAACGTGTTAGAATAGCTGAATTTGAAAGAATTTCTAGAGCTCGTAAAGGTATTCAAATAATAAGAGATGTTAAAACTAATCCATATTATATTCTAAAGAGTTTTGTAATTAATTCTAGACATAATATAGGATTAAAATTTAAAGAAGATATTGAAATAATTAAATTAACAGAACTTCCAATAGCTGATAGACATTCTACAGGTACTAGTCTTTCTAAACATGAAATATTAGATGTATTTGTAGAAAAAAGTTTAGAAAACCCTAAAGAAACAAAAAAAATTATTGATGAACCTAAAGAAATAGAAAAAGAAAATATATCTTTAGAAAGTATAGATCAAAGAATGATGACTATAGATGATTTCTTAGGAGATTTAGATTTAAAAGGATAGTGTAATTTATCCTTTTTCTTTACATTAATTTTCTTTATTGATATAATAAGCTGTATTGGAGAGATATCATGGATAAAGGTTTAGGAAAAATACAAGAAATAGAAAAAGAATTAGATGAATTATTAAAAAAATTAGAAAACATAAATATAGAAAAAGATACAAAAACAAAAGAGAAAGTCATTTTAGAAAAAGAACATGATTTATTAGAAGATGAAAGAAAAAAACTTTCTAAAGAAAAAGAAAATTTTGAATATATATCAAAAAACATTTCGCAATGTAAAAAACAAACAATAATAAAAACACTAACATTGCTTTTAATCGCTTTTATTATTTTATTAATTATTATGTTTAAAACATCTTCAAATGATTTGATTAGCACTATAATTTATTCTATTTTTACACTTCCAGCTTCTTTTATGCTTGGTGAAAGTGGAAATTACTATTCTAATAAAAGATATTTAAAAAATTTTAGCATAGAAGAATTAGATATACATATAGAAGAAAATGAAGAAAATTTAGTATTAAATTATAAAAAAAGAAATGCTAATTTAGATGATTTAATTGAATTAAAAAATAATACAGTTAAGTTAGAAAAAACAATAAAAATGTTAAGAGAAAATATGAACAAAATAAAAGAAATAAGAAAAAAAATAATAGAGAATTATTTAAAAAATAATACAGAATTAGATAATTTATTAAATATTGCTTATAACAATTTAAGTCAAGAAAAACAAAAACAAAATATAAAAAAATAATATTCAATTATATAATTTTAATTATTGAAAATAACAATGTAAAAAATTGTTATTTTTTGTATATATATTTTATTATATTTGTTATTTCTATTGGCAAAGAATTATTATTTTGATATAATATATATAGTTGATTTTCTATAATCAATTATTTTATGTTTGAGTAATTGAAGGTGAAAATGTGAAGTATTTTGTAGTGTTATTTAAATTTATATTAAAAAGTATTTATGGAGTATTAAAATTATTGCCAACTAATAAGAAGAAGGTAGTTCTAATTAGCAGACAACAAAATACTCCTAGCTTAGATTTTAACTTACTTTATGAGGAAATAAAAAAAATAGATAAATCTTATAAAGTTGTCTTTTTGTGTAAAAAAATGAGTATGGATGTGAAATCTTTATCGAAGTATTCTTTTCACATATTAAGACAAATGTATCATTTAGCAACTTCAAAAACATGTGTAGTTGATTCATATTCAATACCTGTTAGTATATTAAAACATAAAAAAAGTTTAACTGTAATACAAATATGGCATGCAATTGCTACTGTTAAAAAATTTGGATATCAAACATTAGATAAAAAGTATGGTAGAAGCAAAAAAATAGCTAATTTACTTAATATGCATAATAATTATGATTGGGTTATTTCTGGATCGGTTGCAATGAATCCAATATTTGCTAAAACTTTTAATGTAAAAAAGAGTAAGGTTAAAGCAATTGGAACACCAAGAATTGATTATTTAATTCATTCAAAAGATAAAATAAAAGAAGAAATCTTAAAAAAATATCCAGATATTAATTCTAAAAAAGTTATTTTATATGCTCCAACATTTAGAAGAAACGAAAGTATTAGTTTTAAAAAGATATTAAAAACGGTTGATTTAAATAAATACAATTTAGTTATTAAAACACATCCTGTTAAGGTTCAAAAAGTTAAAAATGATAAAGTATATAGTTGTCCAGATTTTACAACTATGGAATTATTAACTATTGCAGATTATGTAATTACTGATTATTCTGCAATTAGTATAGAATCTGCTATTTTGAATAAACCAGTATATTTTTATACATATGATTATGAAGAATATACAAAGAATAATGGACTTAATATTGATATTGTTAAAGAGATGAAAGGTTGTTGTTATAAGAATTTTATTTCTCTTTATAAAAAGATTGAAAGTAATAAATATGACTTTAACCAATTAAAAAAATTTAGAGATAAGTATGTTACAAATCAAAAAGGTAATAGTGGATATATTTTAGCTAATTATATTATTAATCGAAAATGGTAAATAATAGCGAAATTTGTCGAAAAGTGATATAATATTTTATGTGTAAGAAAGGATGAGAAAAATGAATAAAAAAGTTTATATTGCTATGTCTGCTGATGTTATACATAAGGGACATATAAATGTTATTGAAGAAGGAGCTAAATATGGAGATGTTATTATTGGTTTATTAACTGATGAAGCAATTGCTACTTATAAGAGAGTTCCTTTATTAGATTATGAAAGTAGAAAACAAATATTTGAAAATATTAAAAATGTTACTGAAGTAGTAAAACAAGAAACTTTAGAATACACTGATAATTTGAAAAAAATTAAACCTGATTATGTAGTACATGGTGATGATTGGCAAAAAGGTATTCAAAGTCTTGTTAGACAAAATGTTATTGAAACATTGAAGGAATGGGATGGAGAATTAATTGAAGTTCCTTATACTAAAGATGTTAATTGTACTGATTTAGAACAACAATATAGAATGCTTACAAATACTCCAGATAATAGAAGAAGTAAATTAAAGAAATTATTAAAGTTAAAACCTGTTATTAGTGTTATGGAAGCTTCTAATGGTTTAACTGGATTAATAGTAGAAAATGCAAAGGTAGAAAATGAAGAGACAAAAACTACAAAAGAATTTGATGCTATGTGGGTAAGTAGTTTATGCGATTCTACTTTTAAAGGTAAACCAGATATTGAATTAGTTGATTTAACAAGTAGAATTAACACTATTAATGAAATTATGGAAGTAACTACTAAGCCAATCATTCTTGATGGTGATACTGGTGGTAAAATAGAACACTTTATATACAATGTTAAAACATTAGAAAGATTAGGGGTATCTGCAATTATTATTGAAGATAAAACTGGTTTAAAGAAAAATTCGTTATTTGGTACTGAGGTACAACAAACTTTAGATGATCCAGATAATTTTGCTGCTAAAATAAGAGCAGGAAAACAAGCTTTAGCTACTAGAGATTTTATGATATTTGCACGTTTAGAAAGTTTAATTGCAGGTCAAGGTATTGATGATGCCTTAATGAGAGCTAAAAAATACATTGAAGCTGGCGCTGATGGAATTATGATTCATAGCAAGGAAAAAGATGGTAGTGAGATAAAAGAATTCTTACGTAGATTTAGAGAAAACTATAAAGATATTCCGGTTATTTTGGTTCCAACTTCATACAACCAATTTACTGAAGAAGAATTACACGAATGGGGAGCTGATATTATTATTCATGCTAATCATTTATTAAGAAGTGCTTATCCAGCAATGATGAAAACAGCAAAAACTATTTTAGCTAACAACAGAAGTAAAGAAGCTGATGAATATTGTATGTCTATAAAAGAAATACTTACACTAATTCCAGGAGGAAAATAAAATGATTAATACTAAAGAATTTTATGATTATTTATTAAGTAAAAAATTTGATTTTTTTGCTGGTGTACCAGATTCATTATTAAAAAATTTATGTGCTTGTATTAAAGAAAATAGTGATAAAAAACATAATATAATAACTGCTAATGAAGGAAATGCTGTAGCGCTTGCATCTGGATATCATATAGCCTCTGGTAATTATGGAGTTGTTTATATGCAAAATTCAGGTATAGGAAATACTGTTAACCCATTACTTTCTTTAGTAGATGAAGAGGTTTATAGTATTCCAATGCTTCTTATTGTTGGATGGAGAGGTGAACCTGGAGTAAAAGATGAACCTCAACATGTTAAACAAGGAAAAGTAACAATAGAACTTTTTGAAACAATGGGTATAGAATGTGTAATATTAGATGAAAATTACAAAGAAAAAATAAATTATTGTTATGATTATATTAGTAAAAATAATAAACCTATTGCGCTAATAGTTCGTAAGGGATCTTTTGATGAGTATAAAACATCAAAACCTATCAATAACTATACAATTACTAGAGAAGAAGCTTTAGAAACAATAATTGATAATTTAAATAATGATGATTTTATAGTTTCTACTACTGGTAAAACCTCTAGAGAAATATTTGAAATTAGAGAAAGAAGAAATGAAGAACATAGTAACGATTTCTTAACAGTTGGTTCTATGGGACACACTTCTTCAATCGCACTTGGAATGAGTATTGGTAGTGATAAAGATATTTATTGTATTGATGGCGATGGATCATTTATAATGCATACTGGTGCATTTGCTGTTATTCCATCAGTAGCAGAAAAAAACTTTAAATATATTTTAATTAATAATGGTGCTCATGAATCTGTAGGAGGACAACCTACTGTAGGATTTGATATTGATGTAGAAAAGTTATTATTATCATTTGGATTTAAAAATGTATATAAAGCTACTACAACAGAAGAAATAGAAAAATATATGAATAATTTAAAAGAAAATGAATTACAAGCTTTAGTTATTTATACTAAGTTAGGCTCAAGAGATGATTTAGGTAGACCAACTGTTAGTCCAATAAATAATAAAAAAGCAATGATGAAAAAATTTGAAGATTAGGGTGGTAAGATGAAAGCAATTATATTTAACTCAGGTTTAGGTAAAAGAATGGGGGATTTTACTAATACTCACCATAAATCTATGGCAGTATTAAATAATGGAGAAACTATATTTGAACGTCAAATTAGAATATTGGGAGAAAATGGTATTAATGAATTTATAGTAACAACTGGTCCTTTTAAAGAACAAATAGAATCAGTTAGTAAAAAATTCCCAGAATATAAATTTACGTTTGTAGAAAATCCAATTTATGATAAGACAAATTATATATATTCAATGTTTTTAGCAAGTGAACACTTAAACGATGATTTCTTATTATTACATGGTGATTTAGTATTTGATACAGGTTTAGTTAAAGATATGTTAGAAGATGATAGAAAATCTCTATGTCTAATAAATGAAGAAAAAGCGCTTCCTGAAAAAGATTTTAAAGGAAGAATAGAAGACGGAAAATTAAGAGAAGTATCAATAAACATATTTGATGCTGATTGTTTTGCATTCCAACCTCTTTATAAATTATGTAAAAAAGATTTATTAAGTTGGGTTAAACAAGTAGCAAACTTCGTTAAAGAAGGAACTACAGGAGTTTATGCAGAAAATGCATTAAATACTATTTTAAAAGATATGAATATATATGCTAAATCATATTCAAATAATTATATTGATGAAATAGACAATCTAGATGACTATGCTAGAGTTACTAGAGAAATAGAAGAATTTGATAATAAAAAAATACAAAAAAGGAGATAATAAATGCAAAAAATAATAAATGATTATAATCATTTAAGTGATATATTAGATCTTTCCAAATATAATAATGTTTTAGTAGTTTGTGATAATTTTTTGCTAAATTCTTTTTTTCTTAATTATTTAAAAAAAATTAATTCAAATATACATACTTTTACATCATTTAAACCAAATCCAAAATATGAAGAGGTTTTAGAAGGAATAAAGGTATTTAAAGAAAATAATTGTGATTTAATAGTAGCTGTTGGTGGTGGAAGTGCTATTGATGTAGCAAAGACTATTAAAGCATTTGTAAATTTAAATGAAGAACAAAATTATTTAGATCAAAAAATAGTTAAAAATGATATAAATTTACTAGCTGTACCAACAACTGCAGGTACTGGAAGTGAATCTACGCAATTTGCTGTTATTTATTATGAAGGAAATAAGTATTCAATAGATAGTGAATATATATTACCAAATTTTGTATTATTAGAATCAAAATTTTTAGAGAGTTTACCTTTATATCAAAAAAAATCTACAATGTTAGATGCTTTATGTCAAGGTATTGAATCATATTGGAGTGTAAATTCAACTGACGAAAGTAAAAAATATGCTAAAAAAGCTATTAAAATTATATTAGAAAATTATAAAGATTATATAAATGAAAAAGAAGAAGTATATTCAAAAATAATGGAAGCTTCAAATTATAGTGGTAAAGCTATAAATATTAGTAAAACAACTGCTGCACATGCTATGAGTTATAAAATAACATCTTTATATGGTGTAAGTCATGGACATGCAGTTGCACTTTGCTTACCCTATATTTGGGAATATATGATAGAAAATTTAGAATTAGTATCTGATATTCGAGGAAAAGAATATTTAGAAACTGTATTTAATGATTTAGATTTATTTTTTGAAAGTTCTAATCATAAAGAAACTTTATTAAAATTAAGACAAATTTTAAATGATATAAATTTAAATTATACTGGTATTGCAAAAGAAAAAGATATAAATTTATTATCTTCATCAGTAAATGAAAATAGATTAAAAAATAATCCTGTAAAATTAAATACAGAGACAATAGAAAAAATATATAGAAAATTAATGTAAGTTTTAAGAATGCTTGTAGGGTTTTCCTTATGTGATTTATTTTAATATGTGGTAAAAGATTGGAGTGTAAAAATGAGCAGTATAAAAAATAATGTAAAAGTTTCTATAATTGTGCCTGTATACAACGTAGAAAACTATTTAGAACAATGTCTAGCAACTCTAGTAAATCAAACATTAGGGGATTGTGAAATTATAGTTGTAAATGACGGAAGTACAGATAATAGTCAAAGTATTGTTGACAGATTTACAAAACAATATCCAAACAAAGTAAAAAGTTTTATAAAGAAAAATGGTGGACTTAGTGATGCAAGAAATTATGGTATTAAAAAAGCAAGTGGGGAATTTATTGCATTCGTAGATAGTGATGATTATGTTGATTTAGATATGTATGAAAAAATGTATGAAAGAGCTATGAATTGTGGGTCTGATGTTGTTGTTTGTTCTATATCAAGTGATTATGAATTATTAGAAGAAAGAAATTATTTTAAAGAACAATTTGAAGAAGGAAATTCTATCCTAGATAACCCTTATATCTTATATGAGGCAAATTCATATGCTTGCAACAAATTAATTAAACGTGAATTATGGGTTAATAATGGCTTTGAATTTCCTGTTGGACATGTATTTGAAGATAGTGCTGTAATATATAATGTATTACTTATGGCATCAAATATAAGTTTTGTTAATTGTCCTTTCTATCATTATAGAAAGGAAAGAGAAGGTGCAATAACTACTACATTTGATAAAAAGATGTTTGATATCTTCCTTTCTTGTAATAGTATTATCACTTTCTATAAAGATAAATTACAAGATAAATACCCACAATACGAACAATACATAGAATATATTTGTTTGAAACATATTTTCGCTAGATTTAACATGCTTTCAAAGTGCGATAATAAGCAACTTATTAAAGAATTTGTTAATGAAAGTTTTAAATTTATGAATATGAATTTTAAAAATTGGAAAAATTCATCATTTGTTACTTGTTCAAAAAAATCATCTTATAAAACTAAATTCAAAAAATTTCTTAGAAGGCATAAAAATTTATTTATTATTTATAAAACTTCCCCTAGATCATTACGTAGATTTTTGAAAAAATTATATAAATTTGTTAGTAAAACTAAGAATAAGAAAAAAGTTGTAAAAAAAGTTTCTAAGAAAAAAGTTAATGCTACAAAAAGAAAATTTATTCAAAAAAATGGTCTAGATGTTTTAGCCAATACTCAAAGAATATTAGATGAATTAAATATTTTAAATTATGCAGACTTTGGGACTATGTTAGGTATTGTTCGTGAAGGTCGTTTATTAAAACACGATCTTGATATGGATGTAGGTGTATTTGCTACCCCTATAGAAAAAGAAAAAATTAGAATGACATTAGAACGTGAAGGTTATGTTTTATGGAGAAAATATGTTTTTTCAAATAGGGTTGTTGAAGAATCATATAGATATAAAGGAATTAAATTAGATATTAATTATTATGAAGTAAAAAATAATAAATCTACAACTTGGCTTTTTTATAGGGAACCAGGAAGAAAATACACAAACCATGAAAGAAATATAGTAGAAATGACTTATTCTTTAATAACTGCTACTAAAAAAGTTAAAGTAGGAGATTATAAAATAAGTATTCCAACAAATGCTAGAACATTGTTAAAAGAAAAATATGGAAAAAATTGGAGAATTCCAGATACAGGATGGATTTATTGGTTATCTCCAGCTGCCACTCCAATAGAAGAAATAGGAAGATATATTAACTGCGAATATAAGCATGCTCCTGTAGAAGACACTAATAACTATAAACTTGTAAAAAAAGTTCAAATAGAGGAGTTAAAAGTTCTTAAAGTTGTAGATTCTTTCTGTAAAAAACATAATATAACTTATTATTTAAGTGAAGGTACTTTATTAGGTGCAATTAGACATAAAGGGTTCATTCCTTGGGATGATGATGTAGATATCGCAATGCCTCGTGAAGATTATGATAGATTTTTAAAATTATTTGGTGACAAAGTATATAAAAATTGTTATTTGTATAATGCAGATACTGTAAAAGATTATCATTTACCTTTTTCAAAAATTTATTCAAGAAAGAAAATGAAATTTAGTGATAGAAAAAATAAATTATATTTTAAGGGATTAGGTGCTTTTATAGATATATTTCCATTGGATTATATACCAGATCATACTAAAACAGATAAGGTTGAAATTCAAGCTAAAAAAATAAGAAAATGTAGAGATATGATGCTAATTAAAAGCCCATATGCTGTTAAAATGAATAACAGAAGAAGAGTATATAAATTATTCTCAGGATTCTATACTAATCCACAACTTCAAAAGAAAATATATAAATTATTCACTCTATATAACAATAGTGAAGATTCAAAATATATGGTAAATTTTGCAAGTGCATATAGTTATAAAAAACAAGCAGTACCTAAAGAATGGTATGGTGAACCAAAATATGTAGAATTTGAAGATACATTATTACCAGTACCTGCTGAAAGTAAGAAAATTTTAACAAAAATTTATGGAAATTATACTAAACTACCACCTGTTAAAAAAAGAGTTGTTAAACATATGGTAGATAGTATAGAAGAATTAAATAAATTTAGAAAAAATAAAAAAGGTGTTTAATATGAAAGAATTAAGGGAATTACAAAAAATAGATTTAATTATTTTAAAAGAAATAGATAAAATTTGTAAAAAACATAATATTAGATATTATTTAGGAGAAGGAACATTATTGGGAGCAATTAGGCATCAAGGATTTATTCCTTGGGATGATGATATTGATATACTAATGCCTAGAAAAGATTATGAAAAATTTTTAAAAATTGCTCCTAAATCTATTTCAAAAAATTATGAGATTCAACACAGTACAACTGTAGATAATTATTGGTCACCTTTTATTAAGGTTAGATATTTAAAAGAGTGTTTTTTTAAACAACAACACATCGCACACCTAACAAATCATAATGGACCTTTAATTGATATATTCCCATTAGATAATGTACCTCAAAAAGATAGTTTTAAACAAAAGATACAAGCAATGACTATAAAACTTAATAGGGGTATGTTATCTTATAAATTAAAAACAAGAATTCCTAAAAAATGGAAAGGATATATTGTTAGATTTTTATCAAAGTTTATCTCTGTAAAAAGAATACATAAAAATTTAGATAAAACTTTTAAAAAATATAACAACTCTAAAAATAAATATATAGTTAATTTAGCTAGTTATTATAGTTATAAAAAACAAACTGTACCTAAAGAATGGTATGGAAAGCCAAGAATGGTAAAATTTGAAAATTTAATTTTACCTATACCTAAAGAATCTGAAAAGTTATTAACTAGTATATATGGAGATTATATGCAATTACCTCCAGAAGAAAAAAGAGTTATTAAACATCACTTTTAGAATAGATAGGAGTAACTGATGAAAAAATTTATTCAAAATATTAAAAAATATTATAAATATGCTATTAGATCAGCTAAAGCTGAATTAAAAAGTGAAGTAGCTGGGTCTTATTTAAATTGGTTGTGGTGGATTATTGAACCATTATGTTTCATGTTAATTTATGCATTTGTTTTTGGATATGTTTTCCATAATCGTCAACAATATTTCATCACATTTATTTTTATAGGAGTTACAATCTGGGGATTTTTCAATAGAATGATAAAAGGTAGTGTTAAATTAATAATTAATAATAGAGATTTAGTTAGTAAAGTATATATTCCTAAATATATTCTACTTCTTTCTAAATCATTCACTTATTTATTTAAATTGGGTATTTCCTTAATTATAGTTTTTATTTTAATGATATTTCAAGGAGTTCCATTTACTTGGCACATAATACTTATTTTCCCTATAATATTAGTTTTATATGTATTATCATTTGGAATAGGTATGATACTTATGCATTTTGGGGTAACATTTAATGATTTATCAAATATAGTTACAATAGGTCTTAGAATGGTTTTTTACCTATCAGGAATATTCTACAATATTAGAACTCGTTTAGGTGGTACTTTAGGATTCTTCTTATTAAGAGGAAATCCAGTTGCTTTTCTACTTGATGAGGTTAGAAAATGTTTAATAGAAGGTTCTATGATAAGTATACAAGGTGTATTGTTTTGGTTTGTAGTAGGAATTATTTTATGTTTAATAGGTATACATACTATTCATAAGAACGAAAATAGTTATGCGAAGGTGATATAATGGGTAATATGAAGAAGAATATAGCGGTTACAGTAAAAAACTTACACATATATTATAGAGGACTAACTAAAACATCTATTAGATCAACTTGGAGTAAAAAAACTAAAAAGATTGAACTTTTTAAGGCTTTAAAAGGTGTTAGTTTTGAGATAGAAGAAGGAAAAATATTAGGTATAATAGGTAAAAATGGTAGTGGAAAATCTACTATGTTAAGAGCTATTGCTGGTATTTTTTCACCTGACAAAGGTTCTATAAATTTGCATGGCAATTCTATTTCACTATTATCTATAGGTGTAGGTTTTAATAAAAAATTAACTGGTAGAGAAAATATTTATTTATCAGGAATGCTACTTGGATTTAGTGAAGAACAAATAAAAGAAAAAGAAAAAGATATAATAGAGTTTGCTGATATTGGAGATTTTATAAATAAACCAGTAAAAACTTACTCTTCAGGAATGCATTCTAAACTTGCTTTTGCAATTACTGCTATTCTAGAAACAGATATAATGTTAATTGATGAGGTTTTATCTGTAGGAGATAAAAAATTTAAACAAAAAAGTTATAATAAAATGAAAGAATTAATATCAGATGAACATAGAACTGTAATAATAGTTTCTCATAGTTTAGGTACTATTAAAGAATTGTGTGATGAAGTTCTTTGGTTAAATGATGGCAAAGTAGTAGAAATTGGAAAACCTGCTGAAATAATAAAAAAATATGATGAATTTATGAGTAAATAGTTAAAAAAGTAGAATTTTCTGCTTTTTTTTATTATATATAAATGCTATAATATTTTTGGTGATTTCTATGGATGAGAGATTAAAAAATAAATTACTTTTATTACCTCAATTACCTGGATGCTATTTAATGAAAAATAAAGATGGTATTATTATATATGTAGGTAAAGCAAAAAAATTAAAAAATAGAGTTAATTCATATTTTAGGGGTAAACACTATGGTAAAACTGCTAAATTAGTTAGTGAAATAGTAGATTTTGAATATATAGTAGTAAATAGTGAGATAGAATCTTTAATACTTGAAATAAATTTAATAAAAAAATATGATCCTAAATATAATATATTACTTAGAGATGATAAAACTTATCCATATATAGAACTTACTGATACTAAGGTACCTACTTTAAGAGTAGTTAGAAATATAAATAGAAAGAAAAAAGCTAAACATTTATATGGACCATATCCAAATGTTACAGCTGCTAGAAATACAGTAAATCTTTTAAATAGAATATATCCATTAAGAAAATGTAATACTTATCAAAAAAGACCTTGTCTTTATTATCATATAGGAGAATGTTTAGGATATTGTTCAAATAAAATAGAAGATAATAAAATACTTGAAATGAAAAATGAAATAATTAAATTTTTAAATGGAGATCACACAATTGTAACTAAAAAAACAAAAGATAAAATGGAATATGAAAGTAATCTTTTACACTTTGAAAAAGCATTAGAATATAAAGAATTATTAGATTATATAAATATAACTTTAACTAATCAAGAAGTAGAACTCAAAGATAATATTGATAGGGATATATTTGGATTTTATTTTGATAAAGGATATCTAAGTATACAAGTATTTTTTATAAGAGGTTCTAAAATTGTTGAAAGAAAATCTAAAATATTTGATATAGTTGATGATATAGAAGAAGAACTTACTAGATATATAGCCAGATTTTATACAAATTTAAATAAACCTAAAGAAATACTTGTTCCAAATATAGTAGATGATAAATTATTAAGTGAATATTTAGAATTAAATGTGAAAAAACCTGTTAAAGGTGAGAAGTTAAAATTAGTTAATAATGCATGTGAGAATGCTAAAATAATGTTAAATGAAAAATTTGAACTAATTAAAAAGGATGAAGAGAAAACAGTACTCGCAAATGAAGAATTAAAAGAAATATTAAAATTAGATAAATTATCTAGAATAGAAATATTTGATAATGCTCATCTATTTGGTACTTATAATGTATCTGGAATGGTTGTTTTTATTGATGGTAGACCAAGCAAAAATAATTATAGAAAATTTAAAATAAGTATAGATACTAATGATGATTATGGTACTATGAGAGAAGTATTGTATAGAAGATATTTTAGAGTTTTAAAAGATAATTTAGAAAGACCTGATTTAATTATTGTAGATGGTGGTATAGGTCAAATAAATGTGGCTAGAGATATTATAAATAGTTTAAATCTAAATATACCTGTTGTAGGACTAAAAAAAGATGATAAACATACAACAGAGTCACTTCTTGCTTTTGATCCAATAGAAGAAGTTAAAATAGATAAAAAAAGTAATTTATTTTACTTACTTGAAAGAATGCAAGATGAAGTACATGAATTTACAATTAATTATCACAAACAAATAAGAAGTAAAGGTAGTTTATCAAGCATTATTGATAATGTAGAAGGTATTGGAGAAAAAAGGAGAAAAGAATTATTAAAAAAATATAAAACTATAAATAAAATAAAAGAAGCAAGTATAGAGGAATTAGAAAATATATTACCTAAGAACGTAGCTATAAATTTATTAGAATTTCTAAAAAGTTATAGTAAATAATCTTTTAATATTTAGTTTTCTTTGATATAATTATAAAAGGAGTTGATACTATGGCTAATAAAGCTATAACAAGTAGAGATATAGATTTTGCTAAATGGTATACTGATGTAGTAAAAGCTGCTCATCTTGCCGATTATTCTAATGTTAAAGGATGTACAGTTTTTGAACCTAATGGATATGCTATATGGGAAAGAATGCAAGAAGTATTAGATGGAATGTTTAAAGAAACAGGTCATAAAAATGTATATATGCCAGTACTTATACCAGAAAACTTAATGAGAAAAGAAGGAGAATTAATTAATGGTTTTGCTCCTGAAGTAGCTTGGGTTACTATTGGCGGTCAAAAAGAATTAGAAGAAAAAATGTGTATTAGACCTACTAGTGAGACACTATTTAGTGATTATTATGCAGCTAAAGTTAAATCATATAGAGATTTACCTTTAAAATATAATCAATGGTGTAATGTAATGAGATGGGAAAAAGAAACTAGACCTTTCTTAAGAAGTAGAGAATTCTTATGGCAAGAAGGACATACAGTACATGCTACACAAGAAGAAGCTGAAAAAGAAACAAGAGATATGTTAAATGTATACAAAAAATTCTTTGAAGATTATTTAGCTATACCTGTTATAACAGGAAGAAAAACAGAAAAAGAAAAATTTGCTGGAGCTGAATATACATTAACTGTAGAATCTTTAATGTATAATGGTGTATCTTTACAATCTGGAACAAGTCATTACTTTGGTCAAAAATTTAGTAAAGCTTATGATATTAAATTTTTAAATAAAAACAATGAACAAGAATTTGTTTATCAAACATCATGGGGAGTTACTACAAGAATGATAGGAGCCCTTATAATGGTACACAGCGATGATGATGGATTAGTTTTACCACCTAATATCGCACCAACTAGGGTTGCTATTATTCCAATTGGAGAAAGTGATGAAGTTAATTCTTTAGTAGAAGAAACGTATAACAAACTAAAAGAAAATAATATAAGTTGTTATATAGATGATACAGATAAATCTCCTGGATTTAAATTTGCTGAAGCTGAAGTAAATGGAATACCAGTAAGAGTTGAAATAGGGAAACGTGATTTAGAAAATGGAAAAATAACTATCGCAAGAAGAGATACTAAAGAAAAATATCAAGTAGATAAAGATATAAATATTGTTGAATACGTTAAAGAATTAATGGATACTATCCAAAAAGATATGTTTAATAAAGCTAAAGAAAGACGTGACAAACAAACATATGAAGCGCACTCGCTTGAAGAAGTAGAAAAAATTATGAATAATCATCCAGGATTCGTTAAAGCAATGTGGTGTGGTGATGAAGAGTGTGAATTAAAAATGAAAGAAATTCGTGGTACTAAATCAAGATGTATTATGGAGAATCATGAACACATTGATGATAAATGCGTAGTATGTGGTAAGGAAGCAAAAGAATTAGTTGTATGGGGGATACAATACTAGGAGGTTTTGGTATGAATTATCAAGCTAATTTATATGAAATGAATATAAAAGACCAGATAAAATTATTACTTACTTTTAAAAGTAAACTAAATGATCATAAAATACCAGAAGAAAATAATATTTATAGACTTCATCATATTCGTTATTGTAAAGATTTAATGGGTATTAGTCATGAGACACATTGTTTCTTTGAACCTTTTAAATTCCCAAAAGGAATGACTAGAGAAGAAGGTTTAAAAGTGCTATCATATTTAACTGATTTTTTGGAAGAAAATTATAATGTGTCAGAGTGTTCTTTAAAATCAGTTAATTTACTTGAGGATGCTATTAATTTAGAAAGATTTGGATTTGAAAGAGTAGAAATAGAAAACAACAAAAATATAGTTGATTTATTTACAATCGAAGGAAGAATAAAAAATTTTAAAATTAGTGAATACTATTCAAAATATTTCAATTGGTATAAAGAAAATGTAACTAAAGAAGAAGTTAAAAATATATATGAAAAAATAGGAATAGAATTTAAAGATATTATTATAAATAAACAAAAAGTTAAAACTAGATAAAAAGGAGAATTTATGGAAGATATTTTAATGAATGCAGAAATGGAAATGGAAACTGCAATAGAAAATATGGAAAAAAGATTTTTAAATATACGTGCAGGGCGTGCTAATCCTGCTATGTTAGATGGTGTTATGGTAAATTATTATGGATCTGATACACCATTAAAACAACTTGCTACAATATCAATACCAGAAGCAAGACAACTTTGTATTAAACCTTTTGATAGAAGTTGTATAAGCGCTATTGAAAAAGGTATATATGAAGCAAATATCGGTTTAACGCCTAATAACAATGGGGAAATGATTATATTAAATATTCCAGCTTTAACTGAAGAAACTAGACGTGGATATGTTAAACAAGCTAAAGAATATGCAGAAGATTGTAAAATAGTTTTAAGAAATATTAGACAAGATGCTAATAATGATATCAAAAAACTTGAATTGCCTGAAGACGATATTAAAGGTGGACAAGAAGATGTTCAAGAATTGATAAATAAATTTAACAAAATAGTTGATGAAAAACTAAAAGTTAAAGAAACAGAATTAATGACAGTTTAAAAGTTCTTAAGAACTTTTTTTGTTTTATTTTTAGATATAGTGTGTTATAATAATAATGGTGATAATATGAATAAGAATATAGACAAAAATAATTTAAATGATGTAATTAGTATATCTAAAAGAATATTAAAACTATTTTATGTTCTTTTAATAGTAATTGGAGCATACGTACTATTAAGAATAATTAAGGAATTAGGTGTATTTAGTATACTTTTAACTATATTAAAAGTACTTTCTCCTTTATTTATAGGAGTAATAGTTGCTTGGTTATTAAATCCATTTGTTAAGTGGTTAGAAACTAAAAAAGTTAGAAGAGGTATTGGAACGACTTTAGCCTATATAATATTAATTGGATGTTTAATATTATTGGTACAAGCTATTATACCATTGCTATATAATCAAACTATAGATTTAGTAGAGAATTTCCCTAATATATTTGCTAGTCTTAAAGAATGGTTTTCTGGTTTATTTGGAAATATAGATTCAAATGCTATAAATATAGAAAGCATTGAAAAGAACTTTCTTGTTAGATTAGATGAATTATCAGTTAATTTATCTACATCACTACCATCATTTATTATTAATTCAGCAACTACTGTAATATCTTCTATAGGAACATTTTTAATAGGTTTAGTAATTGGTTTCTTCTTATTACTTAGTTGTGATAATTTAGGAAATGTATTACTTGATATAGTTCCTAAAAAAATTAGAATAAGTACTAAAGAATTAATAAAAAAAATAAATCAATCTTTAAGAAATTATGTAAATGGAGCTCTTTTAGATGCTTGTGTAGTGTTTGTAATATCTACTATTGCTTTTGCTTTAATAGGACTTAAAGCTCCTGTGTTATTTGGTTTATTCTGTGGTCTAATGAATGTAATACCATATGCTGGACCATATATTGGTGGCGCTCCTGCTGTTATAGTAGCATTTTCTCAAGGAACAGGAATTGGTATTGCAGTACTTATAGCTGTTATTATAATTCAAATGGTAGAAGGAAATGTATTACAAACTTTAATTATAAGTAAAACAACAAAATTAAATCCAGTAACTATCATAATAGGATTACTTGTATTTGGACATTTCTTTGGAATTGTAGGAATGCTTTTATCTACTCCTATAATAGGTGTTTGTAAAGTTATAATAAAATATTTTGATGACAAATATGATTTATTAAATTTTAATTAGGTGGTTTTATGGAATTTATAAAAAAAGATCCTAAAATATTTATTATTTCTGGTAAAGCTAGAAGTGGTAAAAATGAAATATCTAAAATAATTGAGAAATATTATAGTAATAAAAAAACTATTACTATTTCTTTTGGCCATTATATAAAAGATTATGCTAAAAGAGTAAGTGATTGGGATGGAAGAGAAGAAACTAAGCCAAGAGAGTTATTGCAACAATTAGGAATAGAATTAATTAAAAATAAGATAAATAGTAAATTATTTATTAATAGAATATTAGAAGATATTGAAATATTTTCATATTTTTATGATATAATAATTGTCAATGACGCAAGATTAATTGATGAAATAGAAACGTTAAAAGAAAATTATCCTAATTCTACTAGTATAAGAGTAATTAGAAATAATCATGATAATAAGTTAACTAATGAACAAAAAAATCATTTAACTGAAGTGGGTTTAGATAGTTATAATAATTTTGATTATATAGTTGAGAACGATGATAGTTTAAAAGATAAAATTTTTAATATTTTAAGTGAGGTGTAGTATGGGAAAAGTAGTTGCTATTGATGGCCCAGCTGGCAGTGGTAAAGGTACTGTTGCAAAAATTTTAGCTGAAAAATGTAATTTAGTTTATATTGATACAGGCGCTATGTATAGAGCTATTGCTTATGCTTCTTTGCAAAACAATATTGATATATCAGAAGAAGAAAAAATAGTTGAATTAGCTAAAAATTCTAAAATAGATTTTATAGATGGTAAAACTTATTTAAATGGTATTGATATAAGTAAAGAGATAAGAACTATGGAAGTAACTAGAATAGTATCTCCAATATCAAGTATAGTTAAATTAAGAGAAATATTAGTAGATATGCAAAGAAATATGGCTGGAAATAGCAATGTTATTATGGAAGGTAGAGATATTACTACTGTAGTATTTCCTAATGCAGATTATAAATTTTATTTAGATGCATCTATTGAAGAAAGAGCTAACAGAAGATATAAAGAAAATAAAGAAAAAGGAATGGATGTTTCCTTGGAAGAAATAAAAGAAAATATTAGTAAGAGAGATTATAATGATATGCATAAAGAAGTAGGATCATTAACTCGTACAGCAGATTCTATCTATATTGATTCTACTAATTTAACAATTGATGAAGTAGTAGAAAAAATAAAAAACATAATAGAGGTGTAACATGAATTTAAAAGATTTATATATTAATTTTTTTATAAGTAAAGATCATAAACAAATACCAAGTGCTCCAGTAGTACCTGAAAATGATCCTAGTGTACTTTTTAATACCGCTGGTATGCAACCATTAATACCTTATTTAATGGGTAAAAGTCATCCATATGGTACTAGATTAGTTGATTATCAAAAATGTATTAGAACAAATGATTTAGATGTTATAGGAGATACTTATCACCATACTTTCTTTGAAATGTTAGGTAACTGGTCATTAGGAGATTATTTTAAAAAAGAATCAATTACTTGGAGTTTTGAATTTCTAACTAATGTATTAAATATACCTGTAGAAAGATTAGCAGTAACAGTATTTGCAGGAAATGATATAATCCCTAAAGATGAAGAAGCTATTGAAATTTGGAAAAGTCTAGGAATAAGTGAAGATAGAATTTGTCCTACAGTGGAAGATAATTTTTGGATAGCTGGAGAAACTGGGCCTTGTGGTCCTGACAGCGAAATATTCTATTTCAGAAGTAATGACGAAATTCCAGCTAAATTTGATCCAGAGGATGAAAGATGGGTTGAGATTTGGAATAATGTATTTATGCAATACAATAAATCAGCAGATGGTAGTGTTACTGAACTTCCTAAAAAGAATGTAGATACTGGAATGGGGCTAGAAAGAGTAGTTGCAGTTCTTGAAGGTGTTAATGATAACTATGAATCAAGTGTATGGAAAGATATAATAGAATTAATAGAAAAAATATCAAACAAATCATACAAAGGTAATGAAAAAAGTATGAGAATAATAGCTGATCATATTAGAACTGCTGTATTTATTTCGGCTGATCCTGCAGGTATTAAACCATCTAATACAGATCAAGGATATATACTTAGAAGACTTATTAGAAGGGCTATTCGTCATGCAAGAAATTTAGATATTGATATAAATAGTAATTGGGAAGAAGAAATAGCTATTGCTATAATGAATAAATATAAAAAATATTATAGTGAAATAGAAAGTAATTACAATATCGTATTAGAAGTATTAAGAAATGAAAAAATAAAATTTAATAGAACCCTTGAAAAAGGTTTAAGAGAATTTGAAAAAATAACTAATAATTTATCAGATAATGTTTTAAACAAAGATTTAGCGTTTAAACTTTATGATACTTATGGATTCCCTATAGAACTTACAGAGGAATTAGCAAAAGAGAAAAATATAAAAGTCGATACTGAAGGTTTTAAAGAAAAATTCAAAGAACATCAAGAAAAATCTAGAACAGCATCTGCTGGTAAATTTAAAGGTGGACTTGCTGGAAACAGTGAAGTAGAAACAAAATATCACACAGCTACTCATTTACTTAATGCTGCACTAAAACAAGTAATTGGTCCTGATGTTCATCAAAAAGGTTCAAATATTACTGCAGAACGTATGAGATTTGATTTTTCTTGTGATCATAAACTTACAGATGAAGAAAAATTAAAAACAGAAGAGCTAGTTAATAAATGGATAAAAGAAGGAATAGACGTTATCTCAACTGAAATGAGTAAAGAAGAAGCTATAAATAGTGGTGCAGAATGTATGTTTATTGAAAAATATCCTGATATGGTTACAGTATATTCAATAGGAGAAATATCTAAAGAATTATGTGGTGGACCACATGTTAAAAACACTAGTGAAATAGGTGAGTTTAAAATTAAAAAAGAAGAAGCTAGTAGTGCTGGTGTAAGAAGAATTAAAGCTATAATAAAATAAAAAAGTTGGATATCCAACTTTTTTATTTAGTTTTAGAAACACAATTTTCAATTTTGCTTATTTCTTCATCATAATTAAGTTCTTTATTACTTTTTAATGCTTTCATTAAATAGTTAATAGTTAATAATGTTTTTTTAATTTCTTTATATTGAGAATCTGTTAGCTTCTTATTAGTAATAAATAATTTAATTAAATCGAATTTATAGATTGCAAGTTGATTATATAAATTTATCATATTATTCCTCCTTCAAACACAACGATTCAGTATTATACACTAAATATTTAAAAAGTCAAATTTATTTGAAGAATTTATCACAATATGTTATACTGTATAAGGTGGTTTTATGAAAGAAAATGGTTTTATAAAGTTCTTTAATTATTTAATCGATGGGATATTAAATGTATATTTAAATAATCCTATATCAAAAAAAATAAAAGTTCAAAAAATTGATGAAGTATTAACTATAGTAGATTTAAATAAAGTAAAAGAAATAACTGTGGAACACTTCACTACAAAAGATACTGTGTTTTTAAATCAAGATAAAGTAGTAATTGAAGAATATTTAAAAAATTTTATAAAAACTATGAATGAAAATTTTGAAGAAGAAGATCTAAGAAATTTATATGATAATATTACTTGGTTACTAGTAAAAAGAAATAGATTTTTAAAATCTGATGGTGAATATGAAATGTTTGAAAATATTTTAACTTTTCACAAAAATAATGATCCTGATTCTATTAACCATGAATTAATGCATCTTTCTTCAAATCCACATGACGAAAATAATTTTAGTGGTGGTTTTAGTCATAGTATAGAAAATGATATATTAATAGGTAGAGGAATAGATGAAGGATATACTGAATTATTGAACATAAGATATTTTAATTCAAAAGCAAAAAACACATATGAAAGAGAAGTATTTGCTGTAAGTGAAATAGAAAAATTAGTTGGTCAAAAAGAAATGGAAAAATATTACTTAAATGCTAATCTATATAGATTAATAAAAGCGCTTGAAAAGTATTATTCATTACAAGAAATAGAACGTTTTATTTGTTCTTTAGATTTTATTAATATATATGATGAGAAAAAATTGTTATCAGATATAGAATTAGAGGAATGTTTTGTTCAACTAGATAATATTATTATATTTTTATTTAAAGGATTTATTAAGAATTTAGATAAAAATACTAAAAATATTAAAGAAATAATAATTAATTATATAAATTTATTAAAAGATAGATTAGATTATGATATAGATGAATATTTATTACAATGTTTTAATAAAATAATCGATGATGAATTAAGTAATTTAAATACTAATATAATTTTAGATATTAATATCTTTAAAAATAATGAAAATGTGTTATAATAGATATAGGAAGTGGTTATATGAAAAAAGAAAAAATGTTATTAATTTGTTTACCAATTTTATGTGCAATAGCAGCTATTGTAGGGTATCTTAAAGTTATAAATAAAGATACTAATATAGACGCTATTAAATTTAAAGAAGAATATGAAGCATTAAATGGTACAGTAGTTTATGAAGATTTAAAGTATTCTAACTTAAACATAAGTGAAAATAATCCGATGAAGTATTCTAATTATGATGAATTATTAGATATCATAGAAAATAAAAGTGGTGTAATTTATTTAGGATTTCCTGGATGTCCTTGGTGTAGAAGTGCTCTTCCAATTCTTTTAGAAGCAGCTAAAGAAAATGAAATTAACACTATCTACTATTTAAATATTTTAAATGAAAGAGATGCATATGTAGTTGAAGATGGTGAATTAGTATATCAAGTAGATGAAAATGGAAATGAAAAAAAAGGGACAAAAGGTTATTATAAATTATTAGAAGCTTTAGATGAACATTTAACTGAATACGTAGTTTCATATAAAGATAAAGAATATGAAACTGGTGAAAAGAGAATATATGCACCAACTGTTATATTTGTAAGAGATGGTAAAGTTTTAGGGCTTCATGTTTCTACAGTAGAATCTCAAAAAAGTGGTTTTGATAAAATGACTAAAGAACAAAAAGAAGAATTATTTGGTATATATGAAGATTATATATTAGAGATGAAAAATTCTACTTGTTCTTCAGATTCTGCTTGTTAATAGGCATAACATGAATTATCAAAAAATATTAGACTCTATATTAGAACAAATAAGTTTAAGTGGTAAAACACCTAAACTTTTATTACACGCTTGTTGTGCTCCTTGTAGTTCTTATGTACTGGAATATTTAAGTAAATATTTTGAAATCACTTTATATTATTATAATCCAAACATACACCCTGAAACTGAATATACAAGACGAATTAATGAGTTAAAAAAATTTATAAATGAATATAAGACAAATAATAGAATATATTTAGTTGAGGAAAATTATGATCCAAAAGAATATTTTGAACAAATAAAAGGTTTAGAAGATTTAGGGGAAAGAAGTAAAAGATGTTACAAGTGTTATAAATTTAGAATGGAAAAAGCAGTAAGATATGCTAAAGAAAATGATTTTGATTATTTTACTACTACCTTATCCATAAGTCCTTATAAAAAAGCTAACTGGATTAATGAGATAGGAAAGATTTTAGAGAACAAATACGACATTAAATATTTATATTCTGATTTTAAAAAGAAAAATGGATATAAAAGATCATTAGAACTTTCTAAAGAATATGGATTATATAGACAAGATTATTGTGGATGTATATATTCTAAACAAGAAAGAGAAATTAAAATATAATTTCTTTTTTTATTATATAAAATGTGATATAATTATAATGGTGATGGTATGAGCCAATTTGATAGATTAGAATTATTAATTAAAGATAAAATAAATGATATATTTAAAAAGAAGGTATTAGTTATAGGTTTAGGTGGAGTAGGTAGTTATGCAGTAGAAGCTTTAATAAGAAGTGGCATACAAAATATAACCATTGTAGACAACGATACAATATCTTTAAGTAATTTAAATAGACAACTTATGACTTATCAAAATAATATTGGTAAATTTAAAACAGATGAAATAGAAAAAAGAATATTGGATATTAATCCTAATTGTATAATAAATAAAATAACAAAATTTATTACTACTGAGAATATTAATGAATTATTTAATAATGAATATGATTATGTTGTAGATGCTTGTGATACGATTTCTGTTAAACTTGAATTAATAAGAATATGTAAAAATAAAAATATAAAATTAATTTCTTGTATGGGAACAGGTAATAAAATGGATCCTAGTAAATTGAAAATAATAGATATAAGAAAAACTACTTATGATCCAATTGCTAAAATAATAAGAAAAATGGTAAAAGATGAAAGAATAAAAGGTAAAGTAATGGTTGTTTGTAGTGATGAACAGGCTTACACAAAAGTCTCAAAAGAAATACCTTCTAATTCTTTTGTTCCAGCAACAGCAGGTTTACTTTGTGCGAGTTATATTATAAATGATATAGTAGGTGAGAATAATGTTTAATAAATTAGAAGAAATAATAAAAAAAGTAAAAGGTAATGTATTAGTAATTGGTTTAGATGATAAATTATTAGATAAATTTGAAAAAAATAATAAAGTAAATTTATATTCTATATATTCTAGTAAATCTAATGGAATATTTTCTAAATCAAAAAAAAGAGAAACAAATCAAGGGAAAATAATAAATATTAAAAAACTTAGAAAATATATAAATAAAAAGTCTGTAGATTATTTAATATGCAATATGGAAGAAATGAAAGAATATTATAAATATATAATTAAAGATACAGTATATTTAAATTGTAACACTCTTTATATTTATTCTTCTGATGAGATAGATAAAGAATTTTTAATAAAAAGATATAAAAGATATAATGTAAAAATAGATTGTAAAGAGTATAAAACAGGTTATATTCTTACTATAGATAATACAAATAGCAAGAATAATTATATAAAAGATAAATTATATTTTATAAAAGATTCTTTTTATAATGTTGCAGAAGTTATTGGAAATATAATGGTAAGCTAGTAAAAAATGTTATAAAAAAAATGATTAAAATTAATCATTTTTTTCTTTTTTGGAATCCTTTTTCCTCAATTGTTTTATCTTCTTCTTTACCAATTAACTCTTCTTTTAATTTTCTTAAATTTTCACATTGTTCTAATCTTGAAATACTTTTAGGTTCTATAGATTTCGTCTTTTCATTTTCTAAATCTTTATCTTTTTCTTCTTCTAATTTTTCTATAAAAGTGTTAAGTTCTATCCTGTTTTGTATTTTAATATTTTTATTATTTTCATCAATATAACTTACTGCTGTTGCAGTTTGAAAAACAAGAGTCAACATAACACCAATATTTGATAATAAAAGCATAACGGAATTAATAGGAGCTAAAAATCCAAGCCCCAACGTTAAAAACAATGGCCATTCCTTAAATCTACCTATTTGTGTACTACTAATATTTAAATCTTTATGTTTTAATTTATAACCTATATTAATAAGCGCTATTGCTAATTCTCCAATTAATATATAAATATAATTTGGATTTAAAAACAATAAATTTATTCCAACTACTCCAGCAAAATATTTATCAGTAACTTGATCAAGCAACTTTCCATAATTACTAGTACTTCCATGTTTTCTAGCGCTTCTACCATCAAAAAAGTCTGTAACAGCACCCATACCTGCTATAACACCACTTCCAATAAATAATGGAATAGAAGCAGTAGAAAGAGCTATTAAAGAAGTTATAAAACTGATAATTGGTATAATAAATCTACTAAAAGTCCACATGTTTGCTCTTTGTTTTTTATTAGTTTCTTTTTTGAAAAATTCTTTAAACATAGTTTTAGTACCAGTTTTAAATTCTTTCCAATATTTTTTGATTTCTTCTTTCATAAAATCACCACAATATCCTTGAAAAAATATTTTACCACATTTGTTAAAAAAGTCAACATATTTTAGGTTTTAATACATATAATTTAATGTATTAGGAAACTAATACTGAGAAATGATAGTGTATGCGATATTATCGTTTATCATTTCTCTTTTTTTATTCGACAAATATCATATATAGTTTATTATATAGTAATAATGGTGAAATTATGAAGAAAAGATTCAAATCTAAAAAAAAATTTAATTCAAAATTAATATATATTCCAATTATATTTATTTTGATTATAAGTATACTTACTTATTTAAACAAAAAAATAAGGCAATCAATATCAAATGAAATAATTATAAATTCTATACTTAAAAATAATAATTATTCATATATAGGAATTGAAAATACAAATATAACAAATCAAATATATAAAAATATAAAATCTAATATATTTAATTCACCAGTAAATTTATTAAAATCAGAATTAAATTACTATAACGATGAAAAAGAAACAACAAAATTTACATATGTTGAAACAAAATTACCATCTATATACATATATAATTCTCATCAAGGCGAAACATATTCTAGAGAATATTTAGAAGAACACAATATTGTACCAGATGTTTTAATGGCTTCAAATATGCTTAAAGATAAATTAGAGAAAAATGGAATAAATAGTATTGTAGAAGAAAGTGATATTTTAGCATATATGAAACAAAACAATCTAAACCATGCAGGGAGTTATAAAGCAAGTAGATATTTTCTTAACAAAGCAATAAATAATTATCAAAGTGTTGAATTATTTATAGATTTACATCGGGATGCCGCAACACATCAAGTATCTACAACTACTATAAATGATAAACCATGTGCTAAAGTATTATTTGTAATTGGATTAGAAAATCCAAATTATGAAAAGAATTTAAAAGTAGTAACACACCTAAACAATATAATACTTGAAAAATACCCTTCTTTGACACGTGGTATTATGAAAAAACAGGGATATGGTGTTAATGGAATATATAACCAAGATTTAAGATATAACGTTATTTTAATTGAAATAGGGGGTAATGAAAATAATATTGAGGAAGTTAATAATACATTAGATTTAATCGCAATTGTATTGGAGGAATATCTAAATGAAAAAGAAGAAAAATAAATTATATAAATACATATTCATGATATTTTTTATAAGTTTTTTAGTAATATATTTATCTGAATTAACAGGGTATTATGAATATCAAAACTATAAAAAAACTACTTTAACAAAAGAACAAATAAAGAAATTTGAAGAAGATGTTGCTAATGGAAAGGAAGTAGATATTAATGAATATTTAGTAGTAGATAATAAAACGTATAATAATGGTTTATCTAATTTAACAAGTAAATTATCGGATGGTATCAGTACACTTGTACAAAGTGGAGTTGAAAATACTTTTAAGTTTTTATCTAATTTAATTGATAGTTAAAAATATATATTATAGTTATATATTTTTTTTAATATTTATGATAAAATGTATATGGGTGATTTTATGAAACAATTAACACGTACAGAACTTAGAAAAAATATAATGACAATACTTTATCAAATAAATGTTTACACGTTAAATAAGATAGAATACAATATTGAAGATGTTATAAAAGAAGTTAATCCAATTGATAATGAATTTGTAAAAGATACTGTTTATGGTGTTATTACTAAAAAAGAAGAAATAGATGAACTTGCTAATAAATATTTAAATAAATGGACTATAGATAGATTAGGAAATACAGATCAGTCTATAATAAGAATGGCTATTTATGAATTACTTTATACTAAAACACCCGGAGTTGTAGTTATAAATGAAGCAGTAGAATTAGCTAAACTTTATAGTGATGATGATGTAAAAAATATGATTAATGGAGTTTTAGATAAAATATATAAAAACAAGGTAGATAATAATGAATAATAAATATCTTAGTGTAAGTGCTATTACTCGTTATTTAAAGGCTAAATTTGATCAAGACGATAATTTAAGAGTAGTATTTTTAAAAGGTGAAATATCTAATATAAAATATCATACTACAGGTCATATTTATTTTTCTATTAAAGATGAAACTAGTAAAATAAATGCCATTATGTTTGCAGGAAATGCTAAAAAATTACTATTTAAACCTGTAGATGGATCTAAAGTACTAGTTACAGGTAGAATTAGTATTTATGAAGCTACTGGTGGTTATCAAATATATGTAGATGAAATGCTAGAAGATGGTATAGGTAATTTATATATTGCATTTGAAAAATTAAAACAAGATTTAGCTAAAGAAGGTTTATTTGATCAAAAATATAAAAAATCAATACCTAAAATACCAAATAGAGTAGGAGTAGTTACTGCTTCAACAGGTGCTGCTATAAAAGATATTTTATCTACTATTAAAAGAAGATATCCTATATGTGAAGTGATACTTTTTCCATCACTTGTACAAGGTGAAAATGCTAAAGATGATATTGTAAAAAATATTAAACTTGCAGAAAATTATAATTTAGATGTATTAATTGTAGGCCGTGGTGGTGGATCTATTGAAGATTTATGGCCTTTTAACGAAGAAATAGTAGCTCGTGCTATATTTGACTCTACTATACCTATTATAAGTGCTGTAGGTCACGAAATAGACTTTACAATAGCTGATTATGTTGCAGACATGCGTGCTCCAACACCAACAGGAGCAGCAGAAATGGCTGTACCAAATATAAGTGATTTAATCAATACAATAAATAATTTAAAAATTAGATTAAATGAAGGTATAAATAAAAAAATAAATTACCAAAAATTATATTTAGATTCAATTAAAAATTCATATGCAATTAAAAATCCTCTAATTATGTATGAAAATAAAAAACAAAAACTAGATATTTTAATTGATAATTTAAATAAAACATTATTAAAAAAATATGATAATGCTAAACATAAATTCGAAATACTAAAAAATAATTATATATTAAATAATCCTAACTTGCTTTATAAAGATAAATTAATAAAATTAGATAATTTAATAGAAAAATTAGAACTTATAAACCCACTAGGTGTATTAAAAAGAGGTTATTCGTTAACATATATCGATAATAAAGTAGTTAGTGATATTAAAGAAGTTAAAAAAGGAAACAACTTACTTATAAAACTACACAATGGAGAAATTAATACAACTGTAATAGATGTAAAGGAGAATTAAATATGGCAAAAGAAAAAACTTTTGAAGAAAAATTAAAAGAATTAGAAACTATAGTTAATGAATTAGAATCAGGTGAAATAGATTTAGATTCATCTATAGAAAAATATACAAATGCTATGAAACTTGTTAAAGAATGCGATGAAAAATTAAAAAATGTTGAAGAACAAGTAAATAAAATAGTTACTGAAAACGGCTCTTTAGAAGAGTTTGAAGTAGAATAAATATAGTTAGGGTGGTTTTGTGAAAATTGAAGAAATAGAAAAATTACTTTCTATGCTAGATAAAAAAGATTTGAACAGTATGAAAGAATTTTTATTAAATGAAAAAACAAAAAAAGACAATCAATTAAGACAACGAGCTTTTGAGGAATATTTAAGAACAAATAAATGGGGATTAAATGTAAATACAACTCCAAAGCTATATATAGATGACAATGTTCAAAAATTTATGAATGGAGTAAGTTTATACATTATTAATAAAAATTTTTTTAGAACTCAAACACCTAAATTAATTAAAGGATGTGCTAGAGGTGCTAAATCTAATCATAGATTTGAATATGTAAGTGAGGAGTTTTTTGAAAAACTTATTCCCAAGATTCTATTAAATTTTAGTAATATTTATAGTGAATGTACTGATTATATAGAAACAAGAGAATATGATAAATATACTTGTGTTGAATATTATAATGTTATAACTGAAAACACGTGTATAGAAAAATTTGATAGACGAGAAACAGATTGGGCTAATATAATCTTAAATAATCCTACATATTATATTTCTCATAACTATCCAATATTAAGAGCAGAAAGTGATATTGGAAAATGTTATATTTTAGGATTAAGAAACAATAAATCATAATAATACCTTTTGGTATTTTTTTCTTTTTATAAATTAATAAAAAAATTTCATAATATAAATGGTAGTCTAAGAAGGAGTTGCTTTTATGTTTTTTAAAAAATTTAAAAATCTAACTCTAGCTTTACTTCTAACTATATTTATTATCCCACAATCTATTTTAGCTTATTCAAAAGAAATTATCGCAAGTGGAGAAACTGTTGGTATTAAGCTTAATACAGATGGAATACTAATAGTAGGATCATATGAAATAAATGGCCATAATTCTTTAGTTGAAGCAGGATTGAAAACTGGTGATTTAATTAGTCAAATAAATAATAAAAAAGTTCATACTGTTGAAGAAATGGTTAATATTATTACTGATTGTAATTGTGATAATTTAAAAATATCGTATATAAGAGACAATAAAACTAGCAAAACAACTCTTCCATTATATGAAGATAAAGGCGTATTAAAAACAGGATTATATGTAAAAGATTCAGTATCTGGAGTAGGTACTTTAACTTTTATAGATCCAAAAACTAAATACTTTGGGGTATTAGGACATGAAATAGCAGATACTACTACTGGTGAATTAATAGATATAGAAAATGGTACTATATTTGATTCTAAAATAACAGGGATAACACGTAGTAGCAATGGTAATCCTGGAGAAAAAAATGCCTTGCTTTATAGTGATAAAGTAGAAGGAAATATATTTGAAAATACTAAAAAAGGGATATTTGGAGAATATACAAATAATATAGATGAATCCAAATTATATAAAGTAGCTCAGATTGATGATATTAAAATAGGAGATGCCACAATCCTGACTGTCTTGGATGGTGTTGAAGTTGGAGAGTTTTCTATTAAAATAACATCTGTAAATGAAACAAAGGATAAGCTAAAAAACATTCAGTTTGAAATAACTGATAAAACTTTACTTGATAAAACAAATGGTATAGTTCAAGGAATGAGTGGAAGCCCAATAATACAAGAAGATTATATTATAGGTGCAGTAACACATGTAGTTGTTAATGATCCTCATAGAGGATATGGAATACTTATAACAAATATGTTAGAAGAAGCAGAAAACTAGAATATTTCTAGTTTTTTTAATAAATTTGACAAATAAGCATATATTTGATAATATAACACCTGCTTTCAGAAAGGGGAGAAATATATGAAGGAAAATTTTAAAAATTTAAGTATAGAAGAACAATATAAAGTAGTTATGTCTGGGATTAAAGAATTAGAAACTACTATTGCAATTCAAGAAAAAGCGGCATATTTAACTTATCAAATAAATATATCAAAATTTTCATATAATTTAAGAAGACTATTATTAGAAGAAGTTAAATTAAAACTTAATACGTTAAAAAATACTAATTTAAGAACAAAATAATAAATTAGTATTTTTTTATGTTATAATTTATATGTGATGTTATGAAAAAAAGATTTAAAAAAATATATGTAGAAATTACAAATAGTTGCAATTTAAATTGTGATTTTTGTATAAAAAATAAAAGAAATAAAAAATTTATTTCAATAAGTGAATTTCAAGTAGTATTAGATAAAATTAAAGATTATACTGATTATTTATATTTTCATATATTAGGAGAACCATTACTTCATCCTAAAATAAATGAATTAATTGATATAGCAAGTAAAAATTTTAAAATTAATATAACTACAAACGGATATTTAATCGATAAAATTAAAAATAATAAAAATATAAGACAGTTAAATATATCACTACATAGTTTTGATGATAGATACCAAATTGATTTAAATAACTATTTAGATAACATTTTTAATACAATAGATATCTTAATCAAAAATAATACTTTTATCTCATTAAGATTATGGGTAAAAAATAAGTATCATAAAAATATAATAGATTATGTAAATAATAAATATGATACTAATATTGATTATAATATTGATAATTATACCATAAATAATAGATTATTTATTAATAACTTTCATGAATTCATTTGGCCTGATTTAAATAATAATACATATGAAGAAATAGGGACTTGTTATGGCTTAATTGATCATATAGGGATATTAGTAGATGGAACTATAATACCTTGTTGTTTAGATAGTATGGGAGAAATTAATTTAGGGAATATATATATAAATAATTTAGATGAAATTTTAGAAAGTAATAGAGCAAAAAATATGATTAATAATTTTAAAAATAATAAAAAATGTGAAGAATTGTGTAAACACTGTAAGTTTATAGAAAAATAAGATATACTATATTTAGGTGATATCATGGAAATAAAAGCAAAGACAATAGAAAATGATTTAGAATATTTAAGACAAGTATCTGCTGTAGTAGATTTTAAAAAAGAGGATTGGAAAGAAGCTATAAAAGTATTAGATGAATATTGTAAAAATAGTGATACTGTTATGGCAATGGCATCAGTACAATTAGGTATTCCCTTAAGATTAGTTTACTTAAAAAACACCAATTTAGAAAAGTTAGATGATACATCATTTAACGAATCTAGAATATTAATTAATCCTAAAATAATAAGTAGGGAAGGGTTAACTAGATACTATGAAGCATGTGCTTCTTGTTTAGATAATATGGGATTAGTAGAAAGACCATATAAAATAAAGATAGAATATTATGATGAAAATAAGAAAAAACATACTAAAACATTTAAAGGATTTGAGTCAACTGTATTATCACATGAATTAGATCATTTAGATGGAATATTACACATAGATAAATCTATAGAATTATACCAAATGGATAGAGACGAAAGAAAAAAATTTAGAGAAACTCATCCATATGAAATTATTAGAAAAGATGGAGAGTTTGTTGAAAATAAAAAATAATGTGCTATAATTTTTATAGGAGGTATAAGTATGAAAAAAATAATAGAAGAATTTAAAACTTTCATTTCTAGAGGAAATGTAATAGATTTAGCTGTTGGTGTTGTAGTAGGGGGAGCTTTTAGTAAAATTGTTACTTCTTTAGTAGATAATATTATAATGCCAATTGTTGGAATATTAATAGGGGGAATTGATTTTACTAGATTATCATTACCTGTATTTGGTGTAAAAATACAATTTGGATTATTCTTGCAGAATATAGTAGATTTCTTAATTATTGCACTTTGTATATTTTTAGTAATAAAATTAATTAATAAATTAACACCTAAAAAAGAAGTAAAAGAAGAAGTAAAAACACCAGTAAAGAGTGATGAAGTAATTCTTTTAGAAGAAATAAGAGATTTATTAAAAAAAGAAAAGAAAAAAACAACTAAATAGTTGTTTTTATTTGTTTTTTAATTTTAAATATGTTTTAATTTTTTCTATTTCTTCTACATCATATTCATTTTTTAAATTTTCTTCTAAAGTACCTTCATTATAATATCTTATAAGTTCACTTTCATTTGCACCAATTTGATAAAATAGAGTTAATAATTTTTTTATTTCATTATATTTTTCTTTATGTATGTTATAAATACTTTCATGCACTCTTTGCAAAGCCAATTCTTGATTTTTCTTAGTTTTATCAGCATTCAATTTTGCTAAAAACTCTTTATTGCTTTCTAATTCTTTTTCTAATTCAATTAATTCTAGATCGCAACCATTATTTTCTTTTTTCATTCTTTTAATCCCATGTTTAAATGTTGATATTATAGGTGCTATAGTAACTGTTGACATTATTGTACCAGCTATACCCATAAATTGCCATGCTTTTAATCCTGGACCCATTGCTAAATTTGGATCAAGTGTTCCTGCTAAAACACCTAAAAGTATAGAAAAAATTGGGATAATTATTAAAAAACTATAAAGTAGTTTTTTATTTTTTTCTAATGAATTTATATATTGACTATTTTCAATCTTTTTATTATTTAATTTATCTTTTTCGTTTTCCAACTCTTCTATAATATTTTCAGTTGTAATTATTTCTTTAATATTATCTTGATATTCACGTTCTTCAATAGTAATTCTTTTTTTGTAATCTGTTACCATTACTTTATCATCGTAATATACTAATCTTCCGTCTTTCATATAAAACCTCCTGTAGTGCTAATTATTATAGCATATTTTTTATTAATGTCAAATAAAAACCCCTTAAATAGGGGTAGTAATTTATTATGCAAAAATTGCTAATACAGAAGTAGCTACCATAGCTAATATTACTACTATTACAACTACTTTTTGAACATTCCATTCATATTTTTTCTTTTTATTTTTCTTTGACATTCTAACACCTCAAGTAATATTATAATATATTTTAAATAAAAATGGAATAAAAAAATAAAATGATAATAGTATTAAGTAGGTGATAGAATGAAAAAAATAATGGACAAACTATTAAATACAATAAAATTTGATAAAAAATATGTGTTATTTTGTTTAATATTAGTAATACTAGGTATAATAGCTGGATCAATATTTATAGTAATATTAAATAATAGTGATAAAAATTTGGTAATAGAATATATAGAATCATTTGTAGATAGTATTAAGAATAATAGTTTTAATTATATCGAAACACTAAAAAATACATTAACTACAAATTATCTATTTATTATTATAATATCTATATTAGGTTTTACATATTTTTTAACACCTATAAATGTATTAATTTTATTTTATAAATCATTTATAATAGGTTTTTCTTTAGGATCTTTTATATTAACATATAAATTTAAAGGATTATTATTAAGTATTATATATATATTTCCTCATTTAATTCTAAATATATTATTATTTTCTCTTTTAATAGCCTTTACTTTAAAATTATCAATAAAAATGATTAATTGTATTATAAAGAAGAAAGACGTCAATATGAGGGTTTATTTTAACAAATATTTATATACTATATTGTTTCTAACAATAATGATAACTATAACAAGTTTATATGAATCTTTCATAGGTCCTTATATACTTAAATTAATTGTAAATATAATTTAAGTGTGCTATAATTAATTTGGTGATTTTATGAATGAAATAGATGTATTTAAACTTGCTTGTAAACTTGGATTTGATGTTAGAGGAGCACAATTAAATAATAATTTAAATTCTTTAATTATAGTAAATGAAAACTGTGATATTATTCCTGGTTTTAATTCAAATAAGGTTATTGCTTATAATTGCAAAAAAGATATAAATATTAAAAGAAATAGTGTAGGAATTCTTTTAAACGAATATATTACAGCTAAATCAGAACAAGATAATGTTTATATGGCTAATACAAACGAAGATTCAAATCCTATAATTGATATAAATTTACTCGCTTTAAAATGTTTTCAAAAAGGTTTTATAAAAAGAAAAAAAGATATAAAAAGATTATATAAAAAAATGTATTAAAAATACATTTTTATTTACCTCTACTTTACACTTGACAATTGTCAATATTGTGATAAAATTATAGTAGGAGGGTACAGAAATGAAAACTAAGTTAACTGATTTATTACACGAACTAGGTATATCTAAAGTAAAACTTGCTAAATTTTTAGGTGTTTCTAGACAAATGATTTATAATTATTTAGAAATGGATGATATAAATAAATGGCCTAAAGATAAAAAAGTATTATTATTAAATCTTTTAGGAATTAAAGATGTAAAAGAAATAGATAAAATAAAAGTAGATACTGATTATATTACTTCAGTAGAAATGAGATTAAATAGTTTGTGTGATAATAAAACTGAAGATAATAGGGGAGTAACTAATGATATTTTAAATGGAGTTAGTTCTAAAAATCAAGAATTATTTATAGGTATAATGGATCTTGTTAAAGAATATTTAGAAGATAGTGGTAAAGATGGACAAAATATAGTTAATTATTTTTATCATTATTTACAAGCTATGAATAATACTAAGGAATTAAAATATATACTTGCTTATGTAGCAAAAGAAACAGGTTTTGAAAAACCTATGGAATTTGTTTTTGAAGAAGATGAACAATTCATATTTGAAAGTGTTATGTTCTCTGCAATGGTATTATATAGAAGTGGAAAAGCATCTAAGAGTAAATTAGCTGAATCTCATAGAAGATTTGTTAATCAAATTGAACAAAAAATGGAAGAAAAATTAAGTCGTACTATGGAACTTAATAATATAAAAATGCAAGCCTTAAAAGAACTTGGTTATACAGAAATCACAGAAGAAAACGGTGGAGAGATTATTGCTAAAATGGCTGAAATTGAATCAAGAAAAACTGCATTTAGAAAGATTGATGACGAAAAATAGTTTTAAACTATTTTTTTCTATACTCCCCCCACTTTAACTTTTTTAAATAGGGGAGGTACTACCTATTTCATAAATATATAAAGCAAAAGTATATTGTTTTTAAATTTTAACGATTAGTTCTTCATTAAATTAATTTTCGATTGCTTAGAATTAATTTTAAAAATAAATAATTTTATATATAGATAATATAAAAAATAAATTTTAATTTAAAAATTATTGTAATCAAATATAAATATAATAACTCATATATGCATAATTTATTTATAACTGAATAGATTAATAATAACTAACAGTACAAAAACATCAATGAAATAAGCTCTACAACTAATCATATAAATAACTAAAACACAATATCCTACAATATATATTATGTTAACTTCTTAATAAGAATAAAATTATTTATTCTTATAATACATACTCTTTTATATTATGTGTTTTATATAATATAATTATTTTTAAAAGTTAAATAAATTTAATTTTTTTTCTTTTTATAAACTTATTATCTTTCCTCTTTTTTACATAACCTATTTAAAACTTTCAAATTTTTTGTATATATTATTCTTTTTAGTAAATATTATTAATGGGTGATTTAAATGAAAAAGAATAATAAAGCAAATGCTAATATGAATAAAAGTAATAGCATGAATAAAAGTGCTAATGCTAATTCAAATTCTTCTAGCGCTAGATCTAACAATAGTAATGCTAGATCTAATTCTAATATGGATTGTAAATAACCCACACAAAAAGAGATTATTTTTTAATCTCTTTTTTGTTTATATTGTTTTAAAGCTAATGATATTTGATCTGGACAAGAAGTATTTTTAAATCCGCATCTAATCCCGTCTAATTTATCAATTACATCATCTATTTTTTGATTTTGAACAAGTGCTCTAACTCCTAAACTATTTCCAGGACACCCTCCTATTATTTTTATATCTAATATAACATCATTTTCTATTTTAAATATCATCTTAGAAGAACATACACCTTTTGGACTATATTCAAACGTTTCCATTACACCACTTCCCTACTCCAATTTTAACATATATTACCCAAATAGTAAATGATTTAAAATCATTATAAATGAACCTATAATAAAATAAATAATTGTATTTTTTTTATTATAATCTATAGCTTCCTTATATAATTCATTTATAGATATATTAATCATCATACCAGCAATTATAGAATAAATAACACCTAATATTGTATCATTTACAAATCTAGATAAGAATAAATATGATATTATAGCTCCTAATGGTTCAGACATACCGGATATTAATGTATACAAGAATGATTTTAATTTACTATTAGTAGAATAATATATAGGGATACTTATTGATATTCCTTCTGGAATGTTATGTAAAGCTATAGCTATTGTAAGCATTATTCCAAGTTCTATATTGTTTGTTGTAGTTATATATGTAGCAATCCCTTCTGGTATATTATGCATCATTATAACTAACATAGTAATTATGCCTAATTTATATAGTTTTAAGCCATTTTTAGACTTTTTTTCTACTTTTCTATCAATTGCACCAGAAATAATTACACCCATTAAAAAGCCCATTAAAATTAAAAATATTGTGTATATAAAATTATATTGTTTTATTATTAATAAAAATGAATTGGGTACTAAATCTATTACTGATATAGTAAGCATTACTCCACTAGCAAATCCTAAAGCTTTACTAATAACACTTTTTCTATCTTTTTTTATAAATATAAATAAAAAACCTATTAATGTAGAAATACCTGCTATTGTAGATAATAAAAAAGCATACATATTACTAGACATGTTATCACCAGTAAATTATATGCTTTTAATTGTTAAAATAATGCTTTTCAATTGTTTCATTGTCTAAATTTCTTATAGTAACTTTTTCTTCATCAACAATAGCAAAACTATTCTCTCCCCTTCTAGATTTAGATATTGATCCAGGATTAATAAATAATTTATTATTTATTGTTTCTATATCGAATACGTGAGAATGGCCAGTAAATATTATATCAGTATCTAAATTAGATAAATAATCTTTACTATATAGGTGACCATGTGTAAGTGTTATGTTCTTGTTATTTAAATTAATATTATTAATGTATGGCATATCAAACGATATGTCTTTTATATTATTATCACAATTACCACTTACTGCAATTATACTGTCTTTCATAGAATTTAATCTATTTACTATATCATCTCTTGTTATACTAAAACCATAATCAAATAAATCCCCTAGTATTAATAATTTAGAACAACGTTCTTTAAAATAAATATCTAACGCTTTATTTAATTCATATATACCACCATGTATATCAGAAATTACCATATATTTCATTTTCTTTTTAAACTCCTTAACATTTTTTTATCATCATCTGATACCCTATAAGATTCTATTATTTTTTGTATAGCTTTATTATGTGTCCATGTATCTAGTTTATTTTTCTTTAAGAAAGTAAGAGTTCTTCCTTTAAATTTTATATAACACATACTAATAAGCCATGCTATAGCCATTTTAACATAATATTCATCTTTGTAATTAGAACATAATTCAAATGTTTCTTCAATATATTTTTCTTCTATGAAATATTCAAGTAATAATACATATCCAAATCTATTTATCCAAGGGTTATTATTACTAATATATTTTTTTATTTCATTAAATACTATATCTTTAGTCTTATTTTTCTTGTATACCTTTAAATTAGCAACAGTTATATCACAAACAGCCCAATTATCTATATAAGGTATAAATTCATCTACAAGAGGCTTCAAATCATCAAATTCTAGTTTTAAATAACCTAAAACTAATCCATGTACTAAATTTTCTTCGTATAGTTCATGTTTATTATCTTTAAAGAAGTCTTCATAATTGCTTCTAGCAATCACTTTAGCAATTCTTTTAAGTTCTGGAGTTCTAACCCCTATTAATTTATCACTCGCTATTAGTTTACTATGAAATTCTTTATATTTTAAATCTTGTAAACTATATAACTCTTTCAAAAATTCATCATATTTCATTAGTTTAATTTACCTAAAAAACTCTTTCCAACTTCAGGAAGTTCTACATTAAAGTTATCAGCTATAGTAGCTCCTATATCAGTAAAACAATCTAATTCTTTTAAATGTTTTGGATCTTTAAAATTTTTAGAATAAATTAATACTGGTATATTTTCTCTTGTATGATCTGTTCCTTTATATGATGGATCATTACCATGATCAGCTGTTATTATAAGTAAATCGTCACTATTTAAACCTTCTTTTATTTGAGGTAATAGATTATCAAATTCTTTTATAGCTTCAGCATATCCTATTATATTTCTTCTATGACCATATTTAGAATCAAAATCATTTAAATTAGCAAAACATAGTCCAGTAAATTCATCTTTTAATGTATCTATTATTTTTAATATACCATCTAAATTATCTTTAGTTTTAGTACTTTTAGTAATACCACAATTATTAAATACATCTGCTATTTTACCAATAGAAATTACATCATAACCATTATTTTTCAAATTATCTAATACAGTATCACTTACTGGATCTAATGCATAATCATGTCTATTAGAAGTTCTTGTAAAATTACCTGGAGTACCAATATATGGACGAGCTATAATTCTACCTACTTTCCATTCCTCTTTTAATGTAAGTTCACGAGCAATTTCACATATTTTATATAGTTCATCTAAAGGTATAATTTCTTCATGAGCAGCTATTTGAAGTACTGAATCTGCACTTGTATAAACTATTAATGCCCCTGTTTCCATTTGTTCTTGACCTAATCTTTCTATTATTTCAGTACCAGATGCATTACAATTTCCAATAACTTTTCTACCACTTCTACTCTCTAATTCATCAA
This sequence comes from Bacilli bacterium, assembly GCA_017536505.1. GTDB lineage: Bacteria > Bacillota_I > Bacilli_A > RF39 > UBA660 > UMGS1613. The sequence goes on along the minus strand of JAFXHG010000012.1, from coordinate 7,053 downwards.
TTAATTCTTTAGGAAATCCATCTTTAGTAAATGTTTTAAATGGTATTAAAGTACGAATACCCATTAATTCTAAATGGCCAGTTAAAGTATCTTTACCATTAGCTTTAGGATGTGCTTTAGTATAATAAGAATCAGTTTTTTCTATATTGCTTTTATTGACTAAATTTAAAAAGCCCATTTTTTCTAAATTAGGATATTTTATATCTACATTTTCTAATATATGTCCTAAAGTGTTACATCCTTCATCATCAAACTTTTTAGCATCTATTGCTTCCCCTACTCCTAGAGAATCTAAAACTATTAAAAATATTCTTTTAAATTTCATAACATTACCTTCCTATTCTATAATTATTATATCAAATAAAATTAATTATATCTATATTAATTAGCATGTGGGTGAAAATCCTCATAATTTTTCTTTAATTCTTCATTTGTAATATGCGTATAGATTTGTGTAGTTGAAATATCTGAATGTCCAAGTAACTCTTGTATAGTCCTTAAATCAGCTCCATATTTAAGTAAATGACTAGCAAATGAATGTCTTAATGTATGGGGTGATAATTCTTTATTTATACCTTTTTCTTTAGCTATTTTTTTTATTATTTTAAAGAAACCTTGTCTTGTCATTTGTTTGCCATGATTATTTAAAAATAGATATTCACTTTGCTCTTTTTTTAACATAGTTCCTCTATATTCATAAATATACTTTTCTAAATATTCTTTAGCATAATCTCCTATTGGTATTATTCTTTCTTTACTCCCTTTACCAAATGTTCTTATTATATCTAAAGAAAGATCTATATCTTGTAATTTTAAATTAATAAGTTCACTAACACGTAATCCAGTCGCATACATGAGCTCTAACATAGCTTTATTTCTATAACTAAAATTATCAGTTAATTTTATATCAAGTAATTTTATTACTTCATCTTCTGTAAGTGTACTAGGTAAACTTTTTTTAACTTTAGGTAAAAACAAGGTATCACTTGGATTATTATTTATATATTTACTTATTACTAAAAATTTATAAAAGCTTTTTAAACTAGATATATTTCTAGCTATACTTTTTTCATTCAAATTTTCTTCTTTTAAATATTTAATATATTCTTTTAAATCTTCATTATTTATATTATTAATATTTTTATCTTTATTAAATTCTAAAAACTTTTCTAAATCTCTTTTATAAGATTCAATAGTATTATTACTATACCCTTTATCTATAAGTAAATATCTTAAAAATTCCATAATTAATTCACTTAATTTACTCATATCATCACCATATATATTGTATCATAATTAAAGAAAAAGTGGTATAATAAAGATGGTGATGTTATGGAACCTTTAGCAATAAAATTAAGGCCTAAAAAATTAAATGATGTTATTGGTCAAACTCATTTGATTGGTAAAGATAAAGTATTAACAAATTTAGTTAAAAATAAGAAATTATTTTCTATGATTTTATATGGTAAACCAGGTATTGGTAAAACTACAATAGCAACTGCTATTACTGAAGAATTAGGTTTAAAATATAGAATGTTAAATGCAGTTATTAATAATAAAAAAGATTTTGATATAGTTGTAGAAGAAGCAAAAATGTATGGCGAACTTGTAGTTATTATGGATGAAATTCATAGATTAAATAAAGATAAACAAGATTTACTCCTTCCTTATTTAGAAAATGGTTTAATTATATTAATTGGTATGACTACATCAAACCCATATCACTCTATTAATCCGGCTATTCGTTCTAGATGCCAAATATTTGAACTTAAAGAATTAACTAATGAAGATATAAAAAAAGCTTTAAAAAGAGCTATTAAAAACGAATTAAAAGATATAAAAATTGATAAAGAATGTATTGATTATATATCAAATATTTCTTCTGGAGACTTAAGATATGCTTATAATTTACTTGAAGTGTCTTACTACTCTACAAATAAAAATATAACTTTAGATTCATTAAAGAATATAAGTAATAAACCAAATTTTTTTCATGATAAAAATGGTGATGGATATTATGATGTTATTAGTGCTTTTCAAAAAAGCATAAGAGGATCTGATGTAGATGCAGCACTCCACTATCTTGCAAGGCTTATTGAGGCAGAAGATTTAGATATTATATTTAGAAGAATGAGTGTTATTGCATATGAAGATATTGGGCTTGCTAATCCAAATATGGGAGTCAAAGTTGAAGCTTGCATTAAAGCTTGTGAAAGATTGGGCCTACCAGAAGCTAGAATACCTCTTGCTAAAACAGTTATAGAAATGGCATTATCTCCTAAATCAAACAGTGCTTATTTAGCCTTAGATTCAGCTTTAAATGATATAAGAAAAGGAAATACAGGAAATGTACCTAATCATATTAAAACAACATCTCCTGATTATAAATATGCTCATGATTATCCAAATCATATAGTTAAACAACAATATTTACCAGATAATTTAAAAGGCAAAAGATATTATAAACCTCAAAATAACAAAAATGAATTAATATTAAAAGAAATAAATGAAAAAATAAAAGAAATTATTAATTAATTTCTTTTTTTATAAACTAAGTATAAATAATTCTAGTGCAAGTTCTTTATCTTTTTCACCAGTTTTTATGCCTATATCTAAATCAGCTAAATCATTTAAATATTTAAGTAATATATCAGAATTATATTTGTAACCAGATACTATAGCTAAATGTACAGGGTATTTATGTACTTTTAGTATTTCAGATATAGATTCTTCTGTATACCCTTTTTTAGCAAGTATACTAGCTTGATACATAAGTCTAAATTTACTTGCAAGTAAAGCTACTATTTTTATTGGCTCCTCATTTAATTTTAATAATTCTTTATAAGTTTTAATAGCCTCTTTTTTATTCTTATTAATGATATCATCTACAAATTTAAATATATCAATACTAATATTTTCTACTACTACATCTTCTATATCTTTATTGGTAATAGTTTTATCATTTATTTTATATATTTTTAATTTTTCTACTTCTTGATAAATCAACTCTAAACTATTTCCTACTCTATCAATTAATAAATTAATACTACTATCACTTATTTTATAATCATCAAACATACTTTTTACAGTAGTATTAATATTTTTTAATAGATTAAATTCTTTTATAACTCCTTTTTCTTTTATTAACTTAACTATCTTTTTAACACTATCTATTTTTTCATTAATATTTATAAATATTATTATAGTATCACTGCTGTTTTTTAAATAATTTTCTAATATTTCTATATTATATATTTTTTTATTTTGAACTCTAGAAAATATATAAGCATTTTCTACTATAATTAATTTATTATTAGAAAAAAGTGATACAGTATTTGCATCATCTAATATTTCATTTAAACTGTTTAATTCTAAATCATATTTTGAAATATTAATTTCTTCAATATTATTTTTATTTATTATATTTTTTACTTCTTTATCTATTAAAAACTTTTCTGTTCCATATAATAAATAGTTCACTGTATCACGCCTTTCCAAATCAATTATTTCTTTAGTTTAACATAAAAAACTGCTATTAAAAAAGATAATAATGGTATAATTGGTATTAAGTTCCACATAATTGTATCATCTATAAAATAAGATAAAAATGGAAATATAATTATCATACATAATAAACTTATAAAAAACACTGATATTTTCTCACCAATAGTTGTTTTCTTTTTCATAAAAACTCCTTTATTTCCTTTTTAATTTACTTCAATTCTTCTAATTTAACACTAACAAGTTTACTAACACCTGATTCTTGCATTGTAATACCATATAAAACATCTACAAATTCCATAGTTTTCTTTTTATGTGTAATTACTATAAATTGTGTTTTTTCTTTTAGTTTTCTAACATATTCACCAAATGCTTCAACGTTAACTTCATCTAGTGCAGCTTCGACCTCATCTAGTATACAGAATGGTACTGGTCTAGATTTAAGTATTGCGAATAGTAAACTTATCGCAGTAAATGTTTTTTCACCACCTGAAAGTAAACTAATACTTTTTAATGTTTTTCCTGGAGGACAAGCTTCTATTTCAATACCTGTTTCAAGTACATTACTAGAATCTGTAAGTTTTAAACAAGCAGTCCCACCTTTAAATAACTCTTTAAATGTAGTACTAAAATTATCTTGAATTATTTTAAATGTTTTTAAGAATTCTTGTTTCATTACGTTATCCATCTCTTCAATTATTTCAAGTAAAGTTGTTTCTGCTTTAGCAAGATCTTCTTGTTGATGAATTAAGAATTCATATCTTTCACTTACTCTTTCATATTCTTCTGGTGCCATTTCATTTACAGGGCCTAATTCTCTAATCTTACGTTTTAATGAATTAACTTTATTCCTAGCAAGATTAATATCCATATCAAGTTTATATAACTTAATAGCATTCTCATAAGTCATAGAATAAGTTTCATTTAATATATTAAGTAAATTATCTAATTTTACATCTGCTCTATTTACTTCTATTTCTAAATCATGTAATAAATTAGTTTTCTCATTATATAAAGAATTTTCTTTTTTAATATTAAATTCAAAATCATCTAATTCACTAGTTAATCTAATTTTATTGTTATTTAATATTTCTAAATCTGCTTCTATATTACCTTTTTCTTCTACTGCTTCATAATATTCTTTTAATATTAAATCTTCTTCACTATCTATAGTCTTGTTTAAAGTATTATTAGTTCCGTTTATTTCAATGCCTATACTTTCTAATTTATCATTTATATCTTTGATAGTATTTTTTCTAGAATTGATAAATTCTTCTATAGCTATTTTTTCTTTATTTGATAAATATAATTTATCTTCAACTGCTTTTAAATTATAATCTAATTTATTAATTTCATTTTCTATATCTTTTTGTTCTTCAACTAATTTTTCTTGTAATTTTATATTATTTTCTAATTCATATTTATCAGTAATAACATTTCTAACTTTAATATTACCTCCAGTAAGAGATCCCCCTACATGTAATACTTCTCCATCAATAGTTATTACTCTATATCTATAATTAATTTTTTTACTAATTATATTAGCATTATCAATATTATCTACTACAATTACATTTCCTAATTGATTTTTAATTATATTTTCATATGTTTTATCAAATTTAACTAAATTACTAGCTATATCTATAAAACCATTTTCTTTCTTTAATATATTTAAAGTTTCACTTTCTATAAATTTTTCTTTGATAATATTTAAAGGAAAGAATGTAACTCTACCCATATTATTATCTTTTAAGTATTTTATAGCTTCTTTAGCACATATTTCATTATCAATAACAATATTATTAGAATTAGCTCCTAGTGTTATAGAAATGGCTTTAGAGTATTTTTCTTCTACTTCTATTAATGATCCTATGCTACTATGTATACCTCTTAATTTTGGATTTTCAAGTACATTTTTTACTGCATAAGGAAGTGTTGCATTATTTTCTATATTTTCTTTTAAAGCAGCTATTTTAGTACCTATAACGCTTAAATTTCTTACTACATCATTTAATTTATAAATTAAATCAGCTTTATCCCCTTTAATATCGATAACACTACTTTCGCTAGAATCAATATCTTTTAAAATACCTTTTAACTCATCTTCTTTAACAATTATTTCGTTGTTATAAGAATTAATACTATTTTTTAAATTTAATTCATCTTCTTTTAATTTAATTAAAGTATCATGTAATTTAGTATCTTCTACTTCATATTTCTTTCTTTCAAGTATTATTTGTTTTCTAGCATTTATTTTTTCCACCTTACTAGTACTAGAAAGTAATTCACTTTGTAATTTTCTTATTTCATTATCAACTTCATTAATTTTTAATTTATAAGAACTTGTTTTAGCTTCATTACTACTATTGTTAGTACTAAGTTTTAATATTTCTTTATTAAGTTCATCTATTTTGTTTTTGTTTTCTTGATATTTATAATTTATATCAGTAATATCACTAGCTATTAAAGATATTTCTAATTCTTTTAATTCTTCATTTAAGTTAATATATTCTAAAGCTTTAATTTTTTGTTCTCTTAAAGGTTCTACTTGAACTTCTAACTCTTTAATAATATCACTAACACGATTCATATTATCATGAGTTTTTTCTAATTTTCTTAAAGCTTCTTCTTTTCTTTTTTTATACTTTAATACTCCTGCCGCTTCTTCAAATATAACTCTTCTATTTTCAGGTTTACTAGATAATATATCTTCTATTTTACCTTGAGAAATTATATTAAAAGATTCTTTAGCTATACCACTATCCATAAGTAAATTTTGTATATCTTTTAATCTACATTTTTCGCTATTTAAGAAAAATTCATTTGTTCCATCTTTATAAAGTCTTCTTTTAATTGATACTTCATCAAAAGCTATATTAAGATAGTTATCGCTATTATTAAATATTAAAGTAACACTTGCACTATTCATAGGATTTCTACTTTTACTACCAGAAAAAATAACATCTGTCATGTTTCCGTCACCACGTAATGATTTTACTGATTGCTCTCCAAGAACCCATCTAACTGCATCCACTACATTACTTTTACCAGAACCATTAGGTCCTACTATACCTGCTATATTATTATCTAAATCAATTACTGTATTGTCAGCAAAAGATTTAAATCCTTGTGCGATTATTTTCTTTAAATACATATTATCACCTTACTAACATTAATATTATATCAATAAAACACTTTAAAAACAAGAAAAAAAGAACTAAATAGTTCTTTTATTTTATTCCAAATTTCTTTACAGGATCTGTTCTGTATATTCTTTCATCATGATTTTTTAAATGTGAAGAATCTATAGTTTTATCAAACAATTCTAACGCTTCCTTTTGAGTACAAGAATAAAACATATCATCTACTATTTCATATAAAGATAAAACTTCAATAATTTCCATTTGATTAGTTTGTTTACTAATTTCTTCGTAAAAAATTATAATTTTGCCATCTTTATATTTAACATTTATTTTGTCAAAAGTTTTATTAAATCTTCCTAAGAAAAATTCTTTTCCCTTCAAACTAAATATAACATCATGAAATTTATTT
>JAFXHG010000011.1 GCA_017536505.1 Bacilli bacterium | reverse complement strand
GACATGTTGACCATGGTAAAACAACACTTCTTGATACAATCAGAAAAGCTCATGTAGCAGATGGTGAAGCTGGAGGAATTACTCAAGCTATAAGTGCTTATCAAGTTAAAGTAAAAGATGAATTAATAACATTCATAGATACTCCAGGACATGCTGCATTTACAGAAATGCGTGCTAGAGGAGCAAGTATCACAGATATAGTTATAATAATAGTTGCTGCTGATGATGGTGTAATGCCTCAAACCAAAGAAGCAATCGATCATGCTAAGGCTGCGGGAGTACCAATATTAGTTGCTATCAATAAAATAGATAAGCCTGGTGCTAATATAGATAGAGTTATGACGGAACTTGCTGAATATGGTCTTACTCCAGATCAATGGGGTGGAGATACTATCTATACTAAGATTAGTGCTAAAAATGGAACTGGTATAGATGAATTATTAGATAACATATTACTTGTTGCTGAAATGGAAAATTATAGAGCAAATCCTTCTCGTTATGCAAGTGGTAGTGTTGTTGAATCAAGACTTGATAAACAAGTTGGTTCTATAGTTACAATACTTGTACAAAATGGTACTTTAAGACTTGGAGATCCAATAGTAGTTGGAACAAGTTTTGGTAAAGTTAGAACATTAAAAAATGATAAAGGTGAAGAAATCACACAAGCTTTACCTAGTCAACCAGTAGAAATAACAGGTGTTAATGAGACTCCTTCTGCTGGAGATAAGTTTATGGCTTTTGAAACTGAAAAACAAGCAAGAAGTATAGGAGAAGCAAGAAAAACAGAAGAACACTTAAAACAAAATAGTAAAACTACTGTATCTTTAGAAGATATCTTTAATAAAATAAAAGAAGGAACTAAGGAAATTAATGTAATTGTTAAAGCGGATGTTAATGGATCTGCTGAAGCAGTAAAAAATTCTTTAGAAAAAATAGAAGTAGAAGGTGTTAAAGTTAAAGTTCTTAGAAGTAGTGTAGGAGCTATTACTGAAAGTGATATAGTACTTAGTCATGCTTCAAATGCTATAATAATAGGATTTAATATTAGACCTAATAATTCTATAAAAGATTATGCTAAAGAACAAGGTGTAGAAATTAGACTTTATGATATCATTTATAAAGCAGTTGAAGATATGGAAGCTGCTATGAAGGGTATGTTAGACCCAGAATATGAAGAAAAAGTTATTGGTACTGCTGAAGTTAGACAATTATTTAAATTCTCTAAAGTAGGAACAATCGCTGGAAGTTATATTCAAGATGGTATAATTAAATCAAATTCTAAAATACGTGTAGTAAGAGATAGTATAGTTATTTATGATGGAGAAATTAATTCTATTCAAAGAGAAAAAGATACTGTTAAAGAAGTTAAAAAAGGCTTAGAATGTGGTATAACAATTACTAACTTTAATGATATTAAGGTTGGAGATATCATAGAAGCTTATGAAATGGTAGAGAAAAAATAATGACTATAAAAAATGAAAGAATAAATAGTAATTTACAAAAAGAAATTAGTTATATAATAGCTAATGAAGTAAAGAATCCTAATATAAAGTTTGTAACTATAACAGCAGTAGACGTTACAAGTGATTTGAGTTATGCAAGAGTTTATTTCACTACTTTAGGTGATTCAAGTGAAACTCTAAAAGGATTAAAAAGTGCTAAAGGATATATAAGAAGAGCTTTAGCAGATAGAATAGAATTAAGACATATACCAGAATTAGAATTTATATATGATGAATCTATAGAGTATGGAAAAAAAATAGAAGAAAAGATAAAAGAGATTAACGAAAATTAATCTCTTTTATTTTGCTTCTAAATAAATATTAATATTAAAATTATGTTCTACTTTATCTAATTTATGTAATTCGTCAGTTGAAATTAAGAAAAAGTTATGTATTAAATATTGATTACCATCACTTGCGACTGGATCATCCCAAGTCATATCTAAGTGGTGCCAAGTACCATCTAAATTTACTAAATTCCAAATGTGGTTTTCAGAAGTGATTTTATAGTTTTGTATACCTATTGAATTTAAATATATAGCCATAATATCACTATATCCACCACAGATAGCTTTTCCTGTTATTAAAAGATCATATGCAGTATATAAATCATTAGTATTATCTTTATCATATTTGGTATTATTTACTATATGATCATGAAATACTTTTATTTTGTCAGAATTACTCATATTATCATTTATATTGGTTTCAATAAAATCATTAATATAAGATTTAATATAATCTATTTCACTATCATTATATGCTTTTTTAGTTTTTACAGTTATTTTACCACTATTAGCAATATCTATATTTATAGATTCAAATGAATTAAAAGGATGTACGAAATTATTTATATTTGAAATAGTATTATTATCTGCGATTAAGTTTTTAATATCATTTATACAATTTTCATAATCACAATAAAAAGAATAATTATTATCACCACTATTTAGGATAGTATAAATCATATTTAATATGTCTTGATAATTTTCAACACTTCCTATATCAATATTTTGAACATAAGAATAATCATTATCTAAATAATATTCATTGTATGTTAATACCTTGTTACTATTTCTATAAATTATATTATCTGTTATAAAATTAGATATATCATTTTTAAAAACAAAAACTACTATTACTAGACAAAACAAAAAAACAATTTTTAATATATCTTTCATAGCATCACCAATATAATTATAACACACTTTACTTTATAATCAATAAAAAAAGACACTTAAATTTTTTAAGTGTCAAATATTTTATACAAAACAAATAGCTATAATTGATAATAAACATAAAACAAGAGATACTGTGTTTAAAATTAAACCAGTTAAATTAACTCCGTTTTTAATTTTACATCTACTAGCTATACCTAAAGAACCACCAACTATTAAAAGAGTAATAGGTCCCATTAAGAAAATAAATCCTAAAGCTATTTTTTCAGATAGTAAAAAATATTCTCCAGCAGCAAGTAAACATACAGCTATAAAAAGTGTACACATAGAATTCCAAGTAGCAATTATACCAAGAACCATACTTGCTATTCCAGTCCCTTTTCCAGGTTGTTTAGGTTTAGTTGTTGTTTGAACAACATTATTAGTAGCAACTCCACATTTTACACAAAATACAGCATTTTCATTTAATTCATTACCACAATTAGTACAAAACTTACTCATACATCATCCTCCTAATTAAATTATATATTAATATAAAAAAAATTACAACAAAAAAGAAGTAAATAATTACTCCATTGAATTAACTTTTTTACTTAATCTAGATTTGTTTCTAGCACTTGTGTTTTTAGAAGTTACTCCTTTTTGAGCTGCTTTATCAATAGCTTTAATAGCTACTTTTAATTTATCATTAGCTTTTTCTTTATCTTTTGAAGCAACAGCTCTTTCTACATTTTTAATAGCAGTTTTCATACTAGCTTCAAATTCATTGTTAGCTTTTTCTTTTTTAATATTTACTAAAACTCTTTTTTTAGCATTTTTCATATTTGCCATAAGTTCACCTCCAAGTCACATATACACATATTTTAACAAAAAAATAAAGAAAATGCAATAAAATAAACGAATTTGTTAAAAATAATAATGGTGATTTTATGAATAAAGAGATAGATTTGAGTAAATATCAGATAAGAACAGATTTAGCAATTGATTATGTAGAAGAAAAAAAGGTATTAAAAGGTGTAAAACATAAGACCAATATTATAGATAATATTACTATTACTAATGTAGAATTAGAAGAAAAAAATGCTTTAAATAAGAAAAAAGGTAAATATATAACACTTGAATTTGAAGATGTTACAGATATAGATAATAGAGAAAAAGTCATTAATGTTCTTACAAAAGAATTAAGAAAAATATTAAAATTAAATAAAGATTCTTTTGGACTTATAGTAGGTCTTGGCAATGATAAATCAACACCTGATTCATTAGGACCTCTTGTAGTAAATGATATAATAGTTACTAATCATTTATACTTACTCAATGAACTTTCTAATAATTATAAAAGATTAGCTGCTATAAATCCTGGAGTGATGGGTGAAACTGGTATTGAAACAAGTGATATTATAGAATCTATAGTAAAAAAAATAAAACCTAGCTTTTTAATAGTAATAGATTCACTAGCTAGTAAATCTATAGAAAGATTAAATAAAACTATACAAATAACTGATACTGGTATACATCCTGGAAGTGGTATAGGTAATAAAAGAAAAGAGATAAGTTTTGAGACTTTAGGTATTCCTGTTATAGCTATTGGGGTACCAACAGTTGTAGATGCTACTGTAATTGTTTCAGATACAATAAACTTTATATATAAAAATTATGCTTTTAACAAAGAATATATGAATAATCCCAAAAGTAAACTTACTTTTAATAATATAAACTATTTAAAAAAAGAAACAAAAGAAAATAAAAGAGATAAACAAGAGTTATTAGGATTAATAGGTACATTAGAAGATGAAGAGTTACAATTACTACTCTATGAAGTATTAGATCCAATAGGATATAACCTTATGGTAACACCTAAAGAAATAGATTTTGTTATACAAAAACTATCAGATGTCATATCAAATTCAATAAATAATTCAATACATGATATTGACAAAAAATAACATTTTATGATATATTGTTAATGTAGAAAAAGGTAAGGTGGTGAGAAAATGAAAAATAAAGGTTTTACATTAATCGAATTATTAGCTGTAATCGTTATTTTAGCTATCATCGCTTTAATTGCTACTCCAATTATTTTAGGAATTATTGATGATGCTAGAAAAGAAGCAAAAGAACGTACTGTAGAATTAGTTGCTAGTGGAGTTCAATATGCATATACAAATTATTTATTTAATAATCAAACAGATTTAGATCCTGATTTCTGTGAATATATGACAAATGATTATTTTAAAATGGATAAGGGTTCTTTAAAAGCAACTGAAAATAAAACTTGTGAAAATAATGTAGCTACAGTAGTAGTAGGAACTGATGAATATACAGTTACTTTCGCACCTGCTACAGGAAAAGCAACAATAGCTCTTTCAACAGATGCTACAGTTACAACAGATATAACATTAAAAAAAGGAACAACTAATTAAAAAACTCAAATATTGAGTTTTTTTTTATTTAATGATATAATACCTTTGTTTTGGAAAGGGGCTGAGATTATGAAGAAGCCTGTTGTTGCTTTAGTAGGAAGACCTAATGTAGGAAAGAGTACTATATTTAATAAATTAGTAGGTAAAAAATTATCAATAATTGAAGATACTCCAGGTGTAACAAGAGATAGAGTATATGGTAGTGTTAATTATGGAGAATATAAATTTCATTTAATTGATACTGGTGGTATTGAGCTAGGTAATGAAGATTTTAATAATGAAATAAGAGTTCAAGCAAGTCTTGCTATTGATGAAGCAGATATTGTTGTATTTGTTGTAGATGGTAAAGATGGATTAACTAGTGATGATTTTTTAGTTAGAGATATGTTAAAGAAAATATCTAATAAGGTAATAGTTGCTATAAATAAGTGTGATAGTAAAAAAATAAAAGAAACTGAATATGAATTTTATGAATTAGGTTTTGAAAATTATATTAAAGTTAGTGGAGAACAAGGTGATGGTATTTATGATTTATTAGATGCTATTACTGAAAATTTTCCAAAATTTGAAGAAGATAATGAAGATGGTATTGTTAAATTTTCTATAATTGGAAGACCTAATGTAGGAAAAAGTAGTTTAGTAAATGCAATTCTTAATGAAGAGAGGGTAATAGTTAGTAATATAGCTGGAACTACAAGAGATGCAATAGATACTGAATTTAATTATAATAATGAAAAATATGTAGTAATAGATACAGCTGGTATGAGAAAAAGAGGTAAAATATACGAAAATGTAGAAAAGTATAGTTTACTTAGAAGTTTAAAAGCAATTGATAGATCTGATGTGTGTGTACTTGTTATTAATGCTGAAGAAGGAATCATCGAGCATGATAAACATATAGCTGGTTATGCATTAGAAGCAGGTAAGGCTATAGTAATAGTAGTTAATAAATGGGACTTAATTGAAGATAAAGATAGTGCAATAAAGAGATGGAAAGAAGATATAGCTTTTAATTTTCAATTTATGAGTTATGCTAAAATAGTGTTTTTAAGTGCTAAAACTAAGAAAAGAATACATACACTTATGCCTGAAGTATTAAGTGCTTATGAAAATAGTAGAAAAGAAATAAAAACTAGTTTACTTAATAAAGTAATTGCTGATGCATATGAATTAAATTTACCACCAAGTTATAAAGGTAAAAGACTTAAAATATATTTTGCTTCTCAAGTAAGATGTCAGCCACCAACATTTAATATTCAAGTAAATAGTAAAGGTTTAGTACACTTCTCATACGAGAGATACTTAGAAAATAAAATAAGAGAATCTTTTGATTTTAGTGGAACACCAATAGTTATAAATTTTAAGAGTAAAGGTGAACAATAGTATTGTGTCAAATAAGAACTTCTTACATAAAATAATGTAGGAGGTTTTTTCATGGCTTTTTCAGATTCTTTCTTTAATAGAATAGAGAAAAAAACTAATGTTGGAAAGGAAACTATTTTAGATCTTGCTAAAAAGTTACAACAAAATGATTTAAAAAATGAAGGTACTTTAAGAGAAGTTATTCAAACTTTAAGTCAAATGACTGGTAAAAGTGTATCTAAAGAACAAGAGGATAAGATTATTAATGCAGTTGTTACTGATAAAGTACCTAAAGATATAGATAAGTTAATTTAATTAACTTTTTTAAATTTAACTATTTTTATAAAATTGTAATAATAAAAATTACAGGAATTGAAAAATTACTTGTAATTTTTTTAATACAGTAAAAAGAAGGCTTCAATTAGGTGAAAATGTATCTTTGATTAATAATTTTTAGTATGATATAACGATATGGGTGATGTTATGAAATATTTAGATAATATAAAAGAACTAATAGAAAATGATATAGTATTAAAGAAAAAACATAGGTTAATAGAGGAAAATTCAACATTAAGCACTTATTTTGAAATAGGTAAATTAATTGTACAAGCGCAAGGAGGGGAAAATAGAGCTAAGTATGGGAATGGACTTATAAAAGAATGGAGTAGAGAATTAACTAATTTGTATGGCAGAGGTTATGATACATCAAATTTAAAAAGAATGAGGCAACTTTATATAGTGTTTCAAAAAGGTGGCCCATTGGGCCACCTTTCTTGGACACATTATAGATATATTTTACCAATAAAAGAAGAATCAAAGAGAAATTATTATATAAATTTATGTATGAAACAAAATTTAAGTAAAAGAGAGTTAATAGAAAAGATAAAAAATAATGAATATGAAAGGTTAAAATATAAAGGAAATATAGAATTAATAACTGAACAAAATGAAATAACAATAAAAGACATGATAAAAAACCCAATACTAATTAAAACTAATGAGAAAGTAGATAAGTTAAGTGAAAAAGCTCTAAAACAGTTTATATTAGAGAAAATAGAAGAGTTTTTATTAGAGTTAGGAGTTGGTTTTACATATGTAGGAAGTGAGTATAAACTTGGTAAATTTAAATGTGATTTATTATTTTTTAATTATGAATTAAATTGTTTTATAGTTATAGAGCTTAAAATAAGGAAATTAAAACCTATGGATATAGGACAAATAAAATATTATATGAATTATATTGACATGAATATAAAGAAGGAATATATGAACAAGACAATTGGCATAGTACTTTGTAAACAAGATGATGAGATAGTAGTAAAGTATGTAACTGATGAAAGAGTTTTATTTAGTACTTATCAGTTAAAATAGTTTTAAAAAAAAATAATATGTGCTAAAATTGATGTAGGTGGTTTTATGTTTAAGATAGGTAATGTAGAATTGAAAAATAATGTGGTACTTGCTCCTATGGCTGGTATTTCTAATAGTGCTTATCGTACTATAATAAAAGAAATGGGAGCAGGTTTGATAGTAGCTGAAATGGTTAGCGATAAAGCAATAATGTATGGCAGTAAAAAGACAGTAGATATGCTTTATATGACAGATTTCGAAAGGCCAATAAGTCAACAAATATTTGGTAGTGATAAAGAGTCTTTTATAATTGCTGCAAAATATATTTATGAAAATATGAAACCAGATATAATAGATATAAATATGGGATGCCCTGTACCTAAAGTTGCTATTGGTTCTCAAGCAGGAAGTGCTCTTTTAAAAAATTCGGATAAAGTATATGAAATAGTTAAAAGTGTAGTAGATAGTGTTCCTATACCTGTAACAGTTAAAATACGTAGTGGGTGGGATGAAAATAGTATTAATGCAGTTGAAATTGCTAAAGTTATTGAGAAGGCAGGTGCTAGTGCAATTACAGTACATCCACGAACACGTAGTCAAGGATATAGTGGTAAAGCTAATTGGGATATAATTAAACAGGTTAAAGAGAGTGTAAATATTCCTGTAATAGGTAATGGAGATATAAATAGTTGTTATGATGCAAAAAGAATGATTGAAGAAACTAATTGTGATGCTATTATGATAGGTAGGGGAGTGTTAGGTAATCCTTGGCTTATAAAAGAATGTGTTGATTATTTAGAAAAAGGTATAGAACCTAAAGAAATATCATTAGAAGAAAAAATAAATATGATAAAAAGACATTTAGATTTATTGATTAATACTAAACCATATAAAGTAGCACTCCTTGAAATAAGAAGTCATGCTGCTTGGTATTTAAAAGGTTTGCCTAATACTAAAGATTTAAAAGAAAATATATTTAAAACAAATACTAAAGAAGAATTAATAGATTTATTAGAAGATTATTTGACACATAATATTTAAAAGTGTTATATTAATAATAGGTGAGTGTATGCAAAAGATAGAAGCAGATCAAGGTTTTCCATATAAATTAATGAAAAACAAATTTTTTCATAGAGAACAGTATAAGGATTTCTTGTATATAGTAAATAAGAATATACCAGGAATAAGTGCTGGAGAAATTATAGAAATGTTTAAAAAACTTTCTAATACAGGATGTTCTAGTGCTATGTTTGCTAATTCATTAGTTGAACAAATTTATGAAAATGATGAAAATTTTAAAAATATATTTGGATTTAGCCTTTTAACTAAAAATAAAATTGATTGTAACAAACTAATGGTAGATATATTCTCTAAATTATATGGTGTTATGAAAATAAGGTTTATAGAATATGATAAGTATTCATTTAATAGTGTAAATGAAGCTTCATTAGCTTTATTAGGTAGAACTTATAATACTGATAGTGAAGCATCAGTTCAATTATTTAATAATGGAATAAGTGCTGATGGTAAAGATTTAGACGGTAATTTAGTATTTAAAACTAGAACTCCTAGAATAACTAATTATGTAGGTACTTGTGAAGAAATTGCAAAAGAAAAATTTGGATTAGAAGGAATTAAAACTTTAGAAGATATTAAAAATATTTGTAAAGAAAAAAATATTGAAGTAGAATTTAAAGATATCGAAATCTATGAAAAATTAACTGGATTAGGAACAGAAAATTTCAATTTTTGGACTAATTATTATTTAAGTAAATATGATTTAGATTTTACATTTAATAATGAAGCAATAATAGTTAGTGATTTCAAAGAAGATTATGAATCTTTTATGTCACATATAAATAATTTAATTTTGGATGGATATTCTATAAGTGTTGCTTCTACTCCAAACAGTATAGCTTATATGCACACTGATAAGAAATTGTCTTGGTCAAAAATATCTTCAAAAGAAACAGGTCATGTAATGTTATTTAAATATTTTGACGATAATAAAGATATTGTTGTGTCTTCTTATGGAGAAGAATATATAATACCAAAAGAATATTTTAGCTTGCTAGAATATAATAAAATAAATAAAAAAGAAAACGAAGAAATCAAAAAAAGAGTTTAATTTATTAAACATCTTTGTTATTTTTTAAAAATTCACGGAGTATTTTAGTTAATGCTCTTTTTTCTATTCTAGAAACATAGCTCCTAGATATACCTAATTTTTTAGCTATTTCTTTTTGTGTTATTTCATCGTTATCATCAAGACCATACCTTTCTTTTATAATTTCTTTTTCTCTATCTGTTAGAACTGAAAAATAAACTTTTAAATCTGATATGTTATCCTCTTTATGAATATCTAAAGCAAAATCTGGAGCAGGAGTTTTCAATATATCTAATATTGTTATTTCATTACCTTCTTTATCAAATCCAACTGATTCATTTATGCTAATATCTTTACTTCTTTTTTTATTGTTTCTAAAATGCATGAGAATTTCATTTTCAATACATCTTGCTGCATACGTAGTTAGTCTAGTGTTTTTCTTTTTTGAATAACTATCAACCCCTTTAATAAGACCAATTGTTCCAATACTTATTAAGTCATCTGTATCTTCATTTTTAGTATCATATTTTTTAACTATATGTGCGACTAATCTAAGATTGTGTTCAATAAGTTTACTTCTAGCCTCTTTGTCACCTAGTTTAGCTTTTTCTACATATAAATCTTCTTCTTCTTTAGAAAGTGGATCTGGGAAACTGTTATTTGAATAGGCTGCAGAAAAAATATAGAAATCTTTAAATAATTTTTTAATAAAATTAAACATAAAACACCTCAAAATAATATATGCTTTACATATTTTGTCCTATGATATGTAAAATTGAACATAAAATAAAAAATAAATATTGTAAAAAAAAATAAATTGAGTAAAATATAATTAGGTGATAGTATGCAAAGAGATTATATGAACTATGTTAATGTTGCTTGTAAGGAAGGTATGAAACCAGAAGAAGTTCAAAATTTATTTAATGATATTTATAAAAAATCAAACACAAAACAAGGTAAAAGAATGCTTAGATTATTTGCAAAAGGAATAGGGAAAGCAAAGAAAAATACTTTAATGCAACAATATCAAACTGCACCAGTAGAAAATCAAATAACTCAAGAAAAATCATTTCAATATGTTTATAAATAATATTGACTTATAAAGTATAAAGTGTTAAAATAAATTCATAAATCGTTGATGGAGAATAGTAGTAAAATATTATTTTTAAGAGAGTTAATGGTTGGTGAGAATTAACACTTGTATTTTATGAATCTACTCCTAAGAGGAACTAATCATTCCCGGTAATGCCGTTATATTAATTAAGAAATAAAGGATGGTACCGTCTTTAAGACTCCTTAAAGTGT
The DNA here is from genome assembly GCA_017536505.1 of Bacilli bacterium. Classification (GTDB taxonomy): domain Bacteria; phylum Bacillota_I; class Bacilli_A; order RF39; family UBA660; genus UMGS1613. Next base: position 36,713 of record JAFXHG010000011.1, on the reverse strand, counting down.
GGTATCATTTTTTTTATAGGAGGTTTTATGAAAAAAATATTTATAGCTTGTAGTAAGCATTTTTATGAATACATTCCTGAAATAAAGAAAAAACTAGAATTTATGGGTTATGATGTTATATTACCTAACTTTTATGATACTCCAATGATAGAGGGAGAAATAAAACAAAATTTAAGTAGTGAGGATCATATTGAGTTTTGTGGCAAATCGTTTATAGAATCACAGAAAAAAACTAAAGAATGTGATGCGATACTTGTTTTAAATTTTGATAGAACAAAACGAATAAAAGTGTATCCTAAACGAGATTTGGTAGTCCCTAAAAAATTTCCAAATTATATAGGAGGCTCAACATTCTTGGAAATGTATGATGCGTATCAAAATAATAAAGAAATATTTGTATATACAGATATTCCAGAAGAAGATACTTTTTCAGGAATATTACATGATGAAGTAGAGGGTATGGGAACGAAACCTTTATATGGTAATTTATTTAATATAAAAGATAATTATATAAAATATGAAAAAAATAATTTGTTGAATTATTTTACTAAAAGTCAGTTGGCTAATATAGAAAAAATAGAGGATCTATATGCTAGAACTTTTATAATAACATCTACTGTGTTTAAGGATAAAAAAGACAAAGCAGGAAAACCTTATTTTGATCATTTATTTAGAGTGTCGATGAGATTAGATAATCCAATAGAACAAGTAGCCGCACTTCTTCATGATATCGTAGAAGATACAGATGTTACATTTAAAGATTTACTTGAAATAGGATTTCCAATAGAAGTACTTGAAATAGTTAAATTAGTAACTAAACCATCTATAGATACATCAAATATGACAAAGAATGAAAAATTGAAAATCTATAGTGATGAAATAGATATGATAATTAATAGTGGGAATATAGGTGCTATAAGACTTAAAGAAGCTGATATGTCTGATAATTTTAATGAAAATAGATTAAAAGAATTACCAGAAGAAAAACAGGAATGGTTTAAACAAAAATATGGTAAACAATTAGTAAAACTAAGAAGAGTTGTAGAAAGGAATAAAATATTATGATAGATATTAAATTAATAAGAGAAAATAAAGAATTAGTAAAAGAAAATATAAAAAAGAAATTTCAAGATCAAAAATTACCTTTAGTAGATGAAATAGAAAAGTTAGATATAGAATATCGTGATTGTAAGAAAAAAGGTGATGATTTAAGAGCTTTAAAAAATTCTAAGAGTGCTGAAATTGGCGCTCTTATGAGAGAAGGAAAAAGAGATGAAGCTAATATTGTTAAAGAAGAGGTTTCTAAATATGGTAATGAAATAGTTGAATTAGGAAAAAGAGAAGAAGAGTTAGAAGCTATAATAAAAGAAAAAATGATGACTATTCCAAATATTATTGATGATAGTGTACCTGTTGGTAAGGATGATAGTGAAAACGTAGAAGTAGAAAGATTTGGAGAACCTTTAGTTCCTGATTATGAAATACCATATCATGCTGACATTATAACTGCTTTAAAAGGCCTTGATAAAGAAGCTTCAGGTAGAACAAGTGGTAATGGTTTTTATTATCTTATGGGTGATGTAGCTAGATTATCTAGTGCTATGCTTAATTATGCTAGGGATTATATGATAGATAAAAACTTTATTTATTGTATTCCTCCATTTATGATTAGAAGTGATGTAGTAAATGGAGTTATGTCTTTTGCTGAAATGGATGCTATGATGTATAAAATTGAAGGTGAAGATTTATTCCTTATTGGAACTAGTGAACATTCTATGATTGGGAAATTCAAAGATCAAATGTTAAAAAAAGAAGAACTTCCTATAACTATGACTTCATATTCACCTTGTTTTAGAAAAGAAGTAGGTGCCCATGGAATTGAAGAAAGAGGTATCTATAGAGTTCATCAATTTGAAAAACAGGAAATGATAGTTATTTGTGAACCAGAAGAGTCAATGGAATGGTATGAAAAAATGTGGAGATTTACTGTTGAAATATTTAGAAATTTAAATATACCAGTAAGACAACTTGAATGTTGTAGTGGGGATTTAGCTGATTTAAAGGTTAAATCTTGTGATATAGAAGCTTGGAGTCCTAGACAACAAAAATATTTTGAAGTTGGTTCTTGTTCTACTTTAGGGGATGCTCAAGCAAGAAGATTAGGTATTCGAATTAAAGGTGAAAATGGTAATTATTATGCACATACTTTAAATAATACTGTACTTGCTTCAACAAGAGCTTTAATTGCTTTTTTAGAAAACAATTACAATGAAGATGGAAGTATCAATATTCCAGAAGTACTTAGACCTTATATGGGTGGAAAAGAAAAAATAGAAATAAAATAGAATTCTTAAGAATTCTATTTTTTGTGTCAGGAAAATAAAAAAGATATTAGAATTAACTAATATCTTTTAATACTAAGATGGTGTCCCAGAAGGGATTCGAACCCCTGACACTCGCCTTAGAAGGGCGATGCTCTATCCAGCTGAGCTACTGAGACAACTTGTTCAAACGAACAAGTTAATTATATAATAAATTTATAAATTATTCAATACTTTTAAGTACTTTTTTACAAATTTCTTCGTCTTCTACGTTAAAAACTACTGTATTTACATCGTAATTATCATTTATTGACATAGAAATAGTGTAAATTACTTCTTCTAATATTTCTTTTGTATTTATATCATTGAAAATAGCACTATTAAAATTAATTACTAATTCATCCTCTAATTCATTAACTGAAAGTATTTCAGTATTATTATTTAAATAACTCATTAAATTGGTTTTATAAAGATTAGAACTACTAAGTTCATCTACTATTATTTCTATTTTACTCCTTTCGTCATTTGTTACTTTTGTAACAGGTACGTAATATTCATTATCATTAAATTCACTTATGTAGTATATAGTAGTTTTATTTATGTCTTTAGTACTATTTAAATTATATTCTTTATTTATACCAAAGTTTCTATCAAGGGTAGATGGTAAAGTTTTTTTTGATTGTGGTAGGGTAGTTAATATATCTCCTTCCATGTAAATAATAACGTATTCTACATCATTAATGCTTGTTAATGTGAATACTATAGCTTCAATAATTTTTTCTTCATTTTCAACACTAGTATTCATAAGTTCACTAGTGAAATCTACTTTAATAACACCTTCATTATAAGTTAAACTTCTAATTTTAGTATTACTTGGAATAATAGCTTTAAAACCATTTGGAACATTATCTTGTTTAGTACCATCAATAATTAAGGCTTCTATTAGTTCTTTGGCTTTACTTTCAATATCTTTAGAATTTGTAACTATTTTAGTCATACCTAGATAATTATTGGAATCACTTAAAAATATAACTGAAGTATCAATATCTGTATTTACATATTCTACTTCTTCTGTAATATTTAATTTTTCCTTATTTTCAGGAATAATATAAATAAGTAGAATTGCAAAGATTACTATTCCACATACCATTAATTTTTTCATATAAAAATTTTTTAACATTAAATCACCTATAAAAATATATGTAAAAAAACGTATAAAATACGTTTTACAAAGAAATTTCTCCAAGTCTTAATAATTCTACAACAGCACTAGCTCTTCCTTTAACGCCTAATTTTTGCATAGCATTTGAAATATGATTCCTAACAGTTTTTTCACTTATTTTTAATGAATTAGCTATCTCTTTAGTAGTTTTATTTATTATTAGCATTTCAAATACTTGTTTTTCTCTTTTAGTTAGAATGCTTTTTTTCATTTTTACCTCACTTCCCAATAGAGTGGTTTATATTTTCTCATATTATTGTATGTTTAAAAGTTTTTTAAGTGATTGTATATGCCTAAAAAAAGAAAATCAGCTATTGATTTTCTTATCTATTATTTCAGATTCATAAAGTTCTTTATAAACTTTAGATTTTTTTAGTAATTGTTTGTGTGTCCCTTCTGCTTCAATTTTTCCATTATTTAATAGTAAAATTCTATCACAATTAATAATTGTAGATAGCCTGTGTGCGATTATTAAAATAGTGTACTTATTTTTCATATTATTAATTGCTTGTTGGATGCTAGCTTGTGTTTCATTATCAAGTGCACTAGTTGCTTCGTCAAAAAGAATTATTTCAGTTTTTTGGATTAGTGCTCTAGCAATTGCAAGCCTTTGTTTTTGCCCTCCTGATAAGTTAACACCACCCTCACCAATAATAGTATCATATTTATCTGGTAGACCCATTATAAAATCATGTAAGCAAGCTAATTTGCAAGCTTCTATCATTTCTTTTTCTGTTAAATCTTTTTTTACTAATCTTAAATTTTCTTTTATACTAAAATTAAATATATATGGATTTTGACTTATTATAGTAATATTACCTCTAATAGAATCTTTATCAAGTTTATTGATATTAATTCCATCTATTAATATTTCACCTTTATCAACGTCATACATTTTACATATAAGGTTGAATATTGTTGTTTTTCCAGCACCACTTTTACCTACAAAGGCAACTGTTTCATTTGCTTTTATTTTAAAATTTAATTTATCTAAAACTTTATCTTTATTATAACCAAATTCAACATCTATGAATTCAAAATCACCATTTATTTTAGATAGGTGAGTATCACCAAATTTTTCTTTTGTAAATTCATCACTGTTTATTATATTAAATATTCTAGATGAAGAAAGATTAAAATCTTTCACTTTTTCTAATAATATTCCAATATAATTAATTATTGATGGTAATCTATTTGAGTAATTATGAATTATAAGAGCACTTGCGATAGTAAGCTCATTATTCATAATTAAATATACTAATAAAATTATTAAAAATAAATCTGTTAAGTCTCTAGTGAAACCTCTAAGTAAATGAAACTTTCTATCCACATCTTGCATCATATATCTTTCTTGATTTAAATCTACTATTTTATCGTGCATTTCGTTAATAAAACTATTTTCTGCATTAAGCATTTTTATGTCTCTAATACCTCTTACAAGTTCTCCAACAAATCCAGAAACTCTATCATGTTTTTTTCTAAAACTTTTATCTTTTTCATTGAACTGTTTAACTCTAGTATTTTCTATTATATATAATACAATAACAGCGATTAGTATAAATAAAAATACTTTTCTATTTATAATGAAGATTGCTCCAAATATACCAATGTCAGTAATAATATTAGTGAGATAGATATTTAATACATTAAAAATATCAGCAAGCCTGCTAGTATCATTTGTAAGTCTTTGTATGAATGTTCCTGAACTATTATCATCTATTACTTTATTTTCAAGTTTTAATATTTCTTTACCTAATTTAGTTTGTATATTAATAAAGCTTTCTCTATAAATTGTTTGTGCATAAAATCTTCCAGAATTATTTACAATGTTCCTTAAGTTTTCTATTAAAAATATAGCTATAGCAATCAAAATTAATTGATAAAATTGATTATTAGTAAGTTCAACTATTATTTTAGCACTTAACATTGGGATAACTATACTTATAATCATAGAAAATATATTACAAATAATATATTTAATTAATTTTGATTTTTGGTCTTTACAATATATCCAAGCAAATTTTAAATTTTTAATAAATTCTTTCATACAATCACCACTTATTTCTTTTAAATTGTATCATATTTAAAAGAAAAAAACCACATATGTGGCTATTTTTGAAATTTTACTGTTATATATTTTGATCCATCATAATTAGATTGTATAGTTCTCATTATGTTGTTAGCTAAACTTTCTGAGTGCTCAGAACTATTTATTGTTACTTGTATTTGATTATCTTTAATTTTTATAAATGAATCTAGTTTATAATTTTCTTTTATTTGTGTTTCTAACTTTTCTTCTTCTCCTCTTACGTCATTTAGTTCTTTAATCTTTTCGTATGCTTTATTTTTATCATCAACAGAAGACTCTGCATTTGTAAGTACAAGTTGTAACTCTTCTATCTCTTTAGTCATTGCTTCATCAGATTCAACTCTTAATGCTACAAGTAAATCACTTTCTTCAACATCTATATTAACTTCTTCTTGTTCTTCTGTTAAATTATTTGTGTTTGTTGTAAGTAATAATTCACTTGGCATAGTTATATAGTAAATACTTAATACTAAAATTAAACTGAAAAGTGTTAAAAACCATAAACTCTTTTTATTTATCATATTTCCTCCTGTCCTATCTATTAGATTATATTTATTAAATATTGAAATATTACTACTTTTTTGCAAACTTTTCGTTTGCATACACTACCAATTTAATTATGAGATAATATGTGTGGTGGTAGTATGCAGAAGGTTGATAAATTTAAATCAAAAGACGATGTACAATTTATAGTAGGTACTAATGTTAGGAAGATGTGTAAAGATAAACATATTAACTTGATGGAGTTTGCAGAAGAAATAGATATGTCATATGAATATTTAAGACATATTGTAAGCATTGGTGGACAAAAATCATTATCATTTTATTCAATGTATAAAATAGCAAAAATATTAGGTGTGAGTATGGATGATTTATGTGAAGGAATATTTGAAGATAAAAAATAAACTATATAGAAAAGAAAAGTGAGCTTTTCTTTTTTTATTTTAAAAAATATTTAGATAAAATTTTAATCAGTATTAATTGAAAGAATTAGTAGATTGTGTTAAAATTATAATAGGTGATAATATGAAAAAAGTATTGTTATGTATAATGGATGGAATAGGTATAAGAAAAGAAGACCATGGTAATGCAGTTAGAGCTGCTAATACTAAAAATTTAGATATGTTACTTGAGAAATATCCACATAGTTTACTTGAAGCTAGTGGAAAAGATGTAGGATTACCAAAAGGACAAATGGGTAATAGTGAAGTAGGTCATACTAATATAGGAGCAGGTAGAATAGTTTATCAACCTTTGGAACTTATAACTAATATGATTGAAACAAAAGAAATATACAATAATAACAATATTAATGAAGTTATTAATCATGTAAGAGAAAATACTTCTAGCTTGCACCTTTTAGGTCTTCTTAGTGATGGAGGAGTACATTCTCATATTGATCACTTATTCGGACTTTTAGATATGTGTAAACAAAAAAAGGTTAAAGATGTATATATACATATATTTACAGATGGTAGAGATACACTTCCTAATTCAGGAATAGAATTTATAAAAAGATTACAAGATAAATTACTAGAATTAGGTTTTGGTAAAATTGCTAGTATAAGTGGTAGATATTATGCAATGGATAGAGATAATAATTGGGATAGGATAAGAAAAAGCTATGATGTTATAGTTAACGGTTTAGGAAAGACATATGAAGATCCTATAGAATATATGAATGAATGTTATAGTAATGATATGACAGATGAATTTATAAAACCTATGCTAATAAATAAAAATGGTATTATAAAAAATAATGATGGTGTTCTTGTGTTTAATTTTAGACCAGATAGGTTAAGAGAATTATTTAAAGTAATTAGTAATAAAGATTTTAATGAATTTCCACATAAAACATTCAAAAACATAAAGGTTGTTACTATGATGCCAGTAAGTAATGAAGTTATATGTAAAAATGCTTATGATATTCAAAAATTGGATAATACATTAGGGGAATATTTATCTAATAAAGGCTTAAAACAATTAAGAATTGCTGAAACAGAAAAATATGCACATGTTACTTATTTTTTTGATGGAGGTGTGGATAGGGAGTTAAATAATTGTGATAGGATTTTAATTCCATCTCCTAAAGTAGCTACTTATGATTTAAAACCAGAGATGAGTGCTTATGAAATAACTGATAAATTATTTAAAATAATAGATAAATATGATTTTATAGTACTTAACTTTGCTAATGGTGATATGGTAGGTCATACTGGAGTATTTGATGCTACAGTAAAAGCAGTAGAAGTAGTAGATGAATGTGTTGGTATGATTTATAGTAAATCTCTTGAACAGGATTTTACTTTAGTTATTACTGCAGATCATGGTAATAGTGATTATATGTTAGATGAAAATAATAATATTATTACAAGTCATTCTACAAGTTTGGTACCTTTTATTATAACTGATACTAAATATACTTTAAAAAATGGAAAATTAGCTGATATAGCGCCTACTATATTAGATGTTATGGATATTGAAATACCTGAAGAGATGACAGGAGATAGTTTAATTAAATGAGTTTAAATTATAATATTACAGAAACATTTAAATTATTATTAAAAGCTTTTAAATATGATATATTTTTGGCTATTATAATAAGTTCAATATTATTTGTTATTATCTTAATATTTAATAAAAATAATAAAAAATTTAATTATATATTGTTAGTAATTAATGTTTTGTTAATTGGATTGATATGTTATTTTTATATAGGACAAATATTAACTTTTAAGTTTACTAATCCTATGAATAATATGTATTTTTACTTCTTTAATAGTATTATGTATTTAATTATAACAACACTAGTAAATTTTAAAACAAAATATAGAAATATTAATTATGTGTTTTATGGATTAGTACTAATAAATCTTTTATATTCTTTATTTATGACACATTATTTGAATAATATAGATTTAATAGTAATAGGCAATATATTTCCAATGATAAAGTTTGGTAATATAGTTTATTTGCTTTATTATATATTCCTAATAATATGTTTTGGGAGGTTTTTATGGGAGAAAAAATAAAATTTATTGATGCATCAAATATGGAAATAAAAGGTGATTCTATAGAATATAGTGATAAGGAATATACGATAGATGATTGTATATTAGTAAGAACTACTGATATTTTCCCTAGTGATGGAATAATTCAAACACCCGTTAATGGTAATGCGTATGAGTTTGGTGATTCAACATTTTTAAAAGAAGCAATACTTACAAGGTTAAGACAAAAATATCCTAATTATTATTTAAATGATGAAGACGCTTTAAAACTTTCAAATGAATTACGTGAATTTAATGTATGTTTTGAAACTTGTAGAAGCACAATTCATTTTGCTTTAAATGGTTTAGTTGGATCAACTGCTTATGGTAATTTTGAAGGTAAACCATTTGTAATATTTGAACCATTAAAATATCATTTAGATGAATCTTTAAAATCTTTGAGAGTAGAAGATGTATATTTTGATAGTGATATGAAATTGTCTGATGAATCTTCAATATTAATATCTGAAGAATATTTTAAACTGATTTCAACTAGTGTACAAGCATTAGAACAATTAAAAAATTTTAAAATTTATGTTTATAAAGGTAATCAACAAATAGCTGTATCTGAAGTTTTAAAAGATTTAGGATATGATTCTTTCTTAGTTACTTCAAATGGATATGCAAATGGATTAAATGATGGAATGGCTGCTTCTAATATGTGGAGATTTGTAAATAGTTTTGCTAAGGAAAATAATATTAGTTTAGATAGACATTTTTATTCTAGTATAAACTATGAAGATTCTATTAGAAGACAAGAAAAAGGAGTAGAAATAGATAAACTTCATTTAAAATATGTGCTAGAAAATTCAGATGTACCTAATGAATTAAAAGATAAAATAATTCAATTATTGGATGCCGATATTAGTTTTTTAGATCCATTAATGCAAGTTTTGGTAGGTAAAATAGGGCTTGATAAGTTAAAAGAACTTACTATAGAGTTTAACCAAATGTATATTAATAATTTAAATAGTTCAAAGAAAGTAAACCGTTTTTGACAAAAAAAATATAACATGTTATAATCTTTGTATCATTTTTAAAGGAGTGAACAAATTTGAAAATTACAAGTGTTGATTTAACTATTAGTGCAGTAAGAAGAAGTCAGTATCCTACTGATAATCATTCTGAGTACTTATTAGTTGGAAAGAGTAATGTAGGAAAAAGTAGTTTTATAAATACTTTAATTAATAGAAAAAATTATGCTAGAACATCAGCAACACCAGGAAAGACGCAAACAATAAATTTTTACCATGTAAATGACAAATTTTATTTAGTAGATGCTCCTGGATATGGATTTGCTATGTTAAGTAAGAAAAAACAAAAAAAATTTGGTTTAATGATGGAAGATTATTTACAAAATAGACCTAATTTAAAACAAGTATTTATGTTAATAGATTTTAGACATAAACCATCAAATGATGATTTGATGATGTATAATTATTTAAAACACTATAAAATACCAGTAACTATTGTTGCTACTAAAACTGATAAAGTAGGTATAACACTTCATCAAAAACAAAGAAATATGATACTTGAAGAATTAGATTTAGTAGTAGGAGATGATTTTATAATGTTTTCAAATGTTACTAAAATTGGTAAAAAAGAAATTTATGATAAAATTGAAAGAACAATGTAATTATTTGTTCTTTTTTCATACTATAAAATAGGTGATAAAGTGAGTATTAAGTTTATTGATGATTTGACATTAGATATTTATATAAAGAAAGAATTAATAGACAATATTGACTTTAATAGTAAAGATGATTTAGAAAAGTATTTAAAAAAATTATTTAAGACTTTAAAAAATAAGTACCAATTAGTCATAGAAGGTTTTTATGATATAGAAGTATATATAGATAAGTATTATGGGGTTGTTTTTCATTTAGAAAAAGAAGATATAGATTATTATGATTACTATAAAAATCAAGTAGATATGAGAATAATAACAACAGATACAGAATTTTTATATCTAGTTGAAGATATACCTTTTAATTTATTAAATAATGTTAATATAATTATAAAAGATAATGAAGTATATTTAAAAATAAAAAAAGAATTAGCTAAATATGAAATGATGGAATTATTAGAAATAAGTAGAGTTGTTTATGATATAAAATAAAAACTGACATTGTCAGTTTTTTATATTACTATTGCGAATAAATTACCAGAACCTTTATTAACTAATTTAGTAAGTGTTTGTTGTAATTTATATCTAGCATTTTCAGGTGTAAGTGATAGTTTTGCTTGTATACCTTCTTTTACTATATTATCTATACTTCTACCAAATATTTCACTTTTCCATATAGCAGTAGGATCTGTATCTTTATCTTTCATAAGATAGTCTATTAATTGTTTACTTTGTAATTCTGTTCCTATGATAGGCTCAAATGTAGATTCTACATCAACTCTTATCATATGTATAGAAGGCGCAACTGCTTTAAGTTTAATTCCATACCTTGATCCTTGTTTAACTACTTCAGGAGTTTCAAGTTTCATATCATTTAGAGTAGGACAAGCAACTCCATAACCTGTAGTTCTAACCATTTGAAGTGCAGATTTTATTTGATCATATTCTGATTTAGCTTCATTATAGTCCTGGAATAACATAAGTAAATCAGCTTTACTTCTAACACTTATTCCCATAGTTTCTTTTAATACTTCATCATATAAATAATCAGGAGCTTCTAAATTTATAGTAACTATACCAGTAGAAGTATCAACATCTGATATATATGCTTTCTTTATTTTGTCACAATTCTCAAAGTGAGATGTAATATGTTCAATATCTCTTAATTTATCTACTTCAACAACACTTTCTCTAATTTTTTCTATATATTCATTTTTTAAAGAGTTTGTTGGATTTAAGCAAGCTATCCAATCAGGCATATTAACTTTAACTTCAGTAACAGGGAATTCATAAAGTGATTCTCTAAGTACTGAGTAAACATCTTTTTCACTCATTCCTTCTACTGAAAGAGGTAGAACAGGTACTTGATATTCAGTTTTTAATTTTTCTGCCATTCTTTCTGTTTCAGGTAGTGTAGGGTGAGCAGAGTTTAAAATAACTATAAATGGTTTACCTATTTCTTTTAATTCTTCAACTATTCTAGTTTCTGCTTCTACATAATTACTTCTAGATATTTCTCCAAAAGAACCATCAGTAGTAACTACAATACCAATACTTGAATGATCTCTTATAACTTTTTCTGTGCCTATTTCAGCAGCTTCTACAAATGGTATTTCTTCATCATACCAAGGTGTCCTAACCATTCTAGGACCATTTTCATCTTCATAACCTTTAGCACCTTCAATAACATAACCAACACAATCAACAAGTCTTACATTACAACTAAAATTATCTATATTAATAGATGCTGAATTACTAGGAACAAACTTAGGTTCTGTTGTCATAATCATTTTACCTTGAGCAGATTGTGGTATTTCATCTAAACATCTTTTCTTTTCATATTCATCTTCTATATTAGGGACAACTAAATTCTCAATAAACTTCTTTATAAACGTAGATTTACCAGTACGTACTGCCCCAACAACACCCAAATATAAATCTCCACCAGTACGCTCTGTAATACTTTTAATAATCTCTATTTTTTCCATAATTTACCTACTTTCTAATTAAATATATGAATATAAAAAAAACTTATTCAAAAAACTCTTTTTTTATTGACTTTTGTATTTCGTTTGACTATAATAAAAATCAATTTAGGAGGTGCCGCATGAAGTTTAATTTACCAGTTATAGTATTAAAAGGCACTATCCTCTTGCCTGAAGCTGAAATTAAATTAGAGTTTGAAGATGAAGTAAGTAAAAATATAATAGACGAATCCGAATTATTTCATGATAATAATTTGCTTATAGTAACTCAAAATAGTATAGAAGAAAATATAATTATAAATGAACTACCTAATATAGGTACAATTGCTCATATAACACGCAAGTTAGAATTACCTAATGGAAAAGTTAGAGTAGTTTTAAAAGGTGTTAAAAGAGCGCACATTCTTGAATATTTAAATATATCAAAAGATTCTATAGAATCAATAGTGTCTTATATAAGAAATCAAACTATAGATGAAGAAACTAATAGAGGTATACTTAGAAAACTTAATTTAGAACTTGAAAATTATATTAATAAAGTTCCATATATGAGTAATAGTTTATTATCTTTAATATCTGATACAACTGACTTAAATAAAATAACAGATATAATAGTAAATCATCTGCCAATTGAAGTATCAAAAAAAATAGAGTACTTAGTTCAAATAAATCCTATTAAAAGAGTAGAAATGATACTTCAAGATATGTATAAAGAAGAACAATTATTTAATATAGAAAAAAAACTAGATACTAAAGTAAAAAAAGAATTAGATAATGATGAAAAGAATTTTTATTTAAAAGAAAAAATAAAACAATTAAAAAGTGAATTAGGAGAAATATCTCCTAAGGAAGATGAAATAGAAAATCTAAAAAATAAAGTTGAAGAATTAAATGCAAATGAAGATATAAAAAATAAAATACTTTATGAGATAGATAGATATGAAAATATGAGTTCTATGTCTCCTGAAGTAAGTATTGTTAGAAATTATATTGATTTTATGATTAATCTTCCATGGGGTAATACTACAATTGATATAGAAGATTTTAATTTAATAAAAGAAAATCTAGATAAAAATCATTATGATTTATATGAAGTAAAACAAAGAATTATAGAATACTTAGCTGTAAAAAAATATTCTAATAATATAGATGCCCCAATAATATGTTTGGTAGGTCCACCTGGAGTAGGTAAAACAACTTTAGCTTATTCAATTGCTGAAAGTATAGGTAGAAAGTTTGTAAAAATAAGCGTTGGTGGAGTAGATGATGAAGCAATAATTAAAGGGCATATTAGAACATATATAGGTGCGACACCTGGAAAAATTATAGATGGAATAAAAAGAGCTAAAAGTTCTAACCCTGTATTTTTAATAGATGAAATTGATAAGATGTCTAGTAATTATAAGGGCGATCCTAGAAGTGCTTTACTTGAAGTATTGGATTCTAATCAAAATAAATATTTTAAAGATAATTATTTAGAAGAAGAATATGATTTATCTAATGTACTTTTTATAACAACAGCTAATAACATAGATGCTATTCCAGAAGAATTAAAAGATAGATTAGAAATAATAAATATAAATGGGTATACTGAATTAGATAAATTAGAAATTGTTAAAACTCATTTAATACCTACTATTTGTTCTAGGCATGGTATTAATAATATTAAAATAAATGATGAACAAATATTAAATATAATTAGATATTATACTAAAGAATCTGGATTAAGAGAGTTGGAAAGACTTATATCTAAAATAGTTAGAAAGATTGTAACTGATAAAGTTATAAGTAATAAGAGAATAAATTTAACTATTAAAAATATAGAAGAATATTTAGGTAAAAAAATATATGAAAAAGAAGAAATAATTAGTGAGATAGGAATTGTTAATAGTTTAGTTTATACTAACTATGGTGGTGACATAACATCAATTGAAGTAAATCATTATGAAGGTAGTGGTAATATAACACTAACAGGATCTTTAGGAGATGTTATGATGGAAAGTGCTAAAATTGCATTAAGTTATATAAAGTCTAATTATAAATTATTTAATATAGATTATAGTATATTTAAAGATGATATACATATAAATATACCTAATATTGCTATAAAAAAAGAAGGTCCTAGTGCTGGAATATCAATTACTACTGCTTTAATAAGTGCACTTTCTAATATGAGTGTTAGTAAAAATGTTGCTTTTACTGGAGAAATAACATTGAGAGGTAATGTACTTAAAATAGGAGGTCTAAAGGAAAAAGTAATTGGGGCTTATATAAATAATATAGATACAATATTTATACCATTTTCAAATATTGGGGATTTAGACTCTATTCCTATAGAAATAAAAGATAAAATAAAATTTATTCCTGTAAAAAAATATGAAGAGGTATATGAATACTTGAAAGGGGGATCTTATGTATAGTGAAGAAGATTTAGACATTTATTATTTTGATAAAATTTTTACAGCTTTTATGCATGATAATTGTGATGATACATATAAAGATAATCCATGGTTATATGAAATTGATGCTTTAGAAGATTTTAAAGAAGTTGTTCTTACTTTTGCTGAGCAAAATTGTATCGCGCCACATATACAAGAAAATATATATAAAATTTTAGTAGATGGAAGAGAAATAAAGGATGAAAACTATGAAAAAAGAGTTGAAATCATAAATAGTATTATATGTGAATTAAATAAACAAACGGGCGATCTTTCTGATGCATTTTATTATAGTCAATTAAAAATTAGAAGAAATGAAGACAAGGTATTAGAAAAATATACTCTTCAACATTTAAGATATGAAATTCCTAGAATAGATGATTCTATATATAATGACTTTACTGTTTTATATAGTCATAGTGAAAAAGTAGATGATGAAGAATTTTTAACTACATATTTGCCTGTTTTCTCAAAAAGCAATTATTATTATGAAAGTTTAAATATGATATTAAAGGAGTGTCCATGTTTATTTAAAGATGAATTATTTGCTAGTAGAGTTAATTTAGTATTACGTAATGTAAAAAAAGTAGATAGAGTATTTAATGGAACTCATAAAAAAATAAAAAAACAAGTAAAGAAGTATAAATAATATACTTTTTTTTTATTTAGTTTTAATGTATAATGTATATAGAGTAGGTGATTATATGTTAGGTAAGATAGTAGGTATTGAAGATAACACAATCTTTTTAAAACTAAATGTAAAATTAGAAGAGATGCAAAATATTATTAACTTATATGTTCTTCTTGAAGATAAAGAAATAAGATTAATAGGTGAAATAGTAGATATAAAAAACGAAACAGCTACTGTTAATTTAGTAGGTGAATTTGTTGATGATAAATTCTTATTTGGTGTATCTAAAAAACCATCTTTTAGTGCTACTTCTAAACTTATATCTAAGGAAAAAATTAATAATATATTAGGAATACCTGATTATAATGAAAAAAGAGATTTATATATAGGAGAAAGTCCAATATATAATGGAGTAAATATAGGTGTTAATATAAATGAATTTTTTAGTAATCATTTTGCTATATTTGGATCTACTGGTAGTGGTAAATCTTGTAGTGTAGCTCGTATATTTCAAAATTTATTTGAAAAGAAAAGTCATATAGCTTATAAAGCAAGTATATTAATTTTTGATGCTTATGGAGAGTATCATACTGCTTTTCAAGATTTAAATAAAAAAGTACCAGAAATAAGTTTTAAAGCTTATACTACTAATACTAAAGATGATAATGTGCCTAGTGTTAAAATACCTTTATGGTTGCTTAATGTTGATGATATTGCTTTATTACTTGAGGCTAAGTCAAGAAGTGAACTTCCTATAATAGAAAAGGCTATGAAATTAGTTACTATATTTGCTAAAGAAGAAAGTGAAGTATTAAAGAGTAAAAACGATATAATAGCTAGAGCTCTTTTAGATATTCTTTCTAGTGGTAATACTCCCGCACAAATTAGAGATCAAGTGTTTTCTGTATTAAGTAATTATAGTACTAAAGATTTAAATTTAGATACTCCAATTTACCAACCAGGATATACAAGACCTTTAAAACAATGTTTGCTTATAGATAATACAGGTAAGATAAGAGAAATGGAGTTATTAACTACATTTATAAATGGATTTTTAGCTGAAGATGTAGAATTAAGTTTACCAGATGGAAGTTTTAAATATACTTTGAAAGATTTGTATCATGCTTTTGAATTTGCATTAATATCTGAGGGTATTCTTAGTAGTGATAAAATATTTGATGATTACAATGTATTAAAAGTAAGATTAAGAAGTTTAGTTAATAGTGATTATTCTAAATATTTTGATATTGATGAATATCAATCTAGAGATAGTTTTATAAAAGAAATTTTAACAACTAAAGAAGGAAGAAAAGCTCAATTAATTAATTTTAATATAAATTATGTAGATGATAGATTTGCTAAAACATTAACTAAAATATATTCTAGAATATTCTTTGAATATACTAAAAATTTAAATAAAAGAGCAAGTCTTCCTATACATATTATCTTAGAAGAAGCTCATAGATATGTACAAAATGATACTGATATAGATGTAATAGGTTATAATATATTTGATAGAATTACAAAAGAAGGAAGAAAATATGCTGTTTTATTAGGGCTTATATCTCAAAGACCATCAGAACTTTCTACAACAGCCCTTTCTCAATGTAGTAATTTCTTAATATTTAAAATGTTACATCCAACAGATGTTGAATATATAAGACAAATGGTTCCAAATATAACATCTGAGATATTAAAGAAAGTAAAATTATTACAACCAGGTACTTGTATAGCATTTGGTTCAGGATTTAAATTACCTTCATTAATAAAATTACAAATGCCAAATCCAGCTCCTTCTAGTAATAGTTGTGATATAAGTGGTATTTGGTTTATAGATAGAAATTAGAAAGTTTATTGATTAACTTTCTTTTTTTTGTTAAAATTAAAGGGGTGATGTTATGAGTAGCATAAATTTTATTGAAATTAGTATTGAAAATACCAATCAAGTTATTTATATAAAAATAAACGTAAAAGATAATTTAATAGATATAAATAATAAACAAAGAAATATATCAAATGAAAAAATAGAAGGTCTTCTTAGAATAATAAGAACTTGGGAAAGTGTTTATGAAGGCGAAATAATAGATAACGAAAAATTTATGATAAGAATAACAGGCGAAGATTACGTAGATAAAATTAAAGGTAATGGTTCATATCCAAGTAATTACAGAATGTTTAAAGACTGGATAGGTGAAGTTTATGAATGATACATTATATAAACTTTTAGAACCTACTAAAACTATTGAAGAATCTATGCCTAGAATAATTGAAGCTTTTGTTACTTTTTATGGTGAAGAAAATAGAGCTTACATAGAAGAGAAATTTAAAAATTTAGTTGTAGTGGGTTATGGGTTGCCAGAAAGAATAAGTGGTATATTATACGAAATAAAGAAAAATAAAACAAATGAATTAAAAGAAAAGTTTTTTGAAAAAGCCGGAATAAAAGAAGGAGAAAGAGACAATTTAGAATCACTTTTATTTTCAAGCTTTACTTTAGCTTATCCAACTTTAATGCCACTTAATAATTATGTTGCTTATTTAGAGTCAAATAAAAAAGATGAAGATATAAAACTTATTAAAGAAAGAGCTGTTCAATTTTTAAAAAAAATTAATCCTAATGTAACAGAAAAAAATATAGATAAATTAATAAAAAAAGGCGCATTTAAAGAATTTGATCAATTAGTGCCATTTTATAAAGAGATGCTAGAAGAATTCAAAGAAGTACAAAAAAAATTAGAAGAATATGAAAAAATATCAGAAGAGTATGAACAACAAAAAAACAAATTATCACAAAAATGTTGGCTTGATTTGTTAGAAGAATTTTCTTATTTGTTTCCTAAAGAAGAAATTGAATTAGTAACAAAAAATTTTAAACAATATGGATATATTAGTACTACAGATTGTAAAAAAATAGATGCATATCTTGGTAGTTATTTAAAACAAATCCCTTTAATAGCTGCATTTAGTGAAGAAAATAATCTTTTGATAATTGATGGTAGTGAATGGAAGCAAGAAAGTATTATATATGATAGAATTGGATTTTTTAAGGCAATGGGAATTGATTTAGGTGATGATTATCAAAGTTATATTAATAATGAAGAGTGTAAAAAATTAATTCCAAGTGAAGAGTTAATAGAAAAAATACTTAAAACAAAAGAAATGTTAGTTGAAAAAATGATGATTGAGTATTTTGAAAATACTAAGGAATATAAAGAAAATAGAAAAAGAATAGAATCATATCAATTAATAAATAAAAATGATGAATATAATGCAGATGCATATATCAAAAATAAAAATTTTATTTCACCTAATATTATTAGAGAAGAAAAAACGAAGTTATTTCCACTTATGTGCATAAATATTCATTTAGAAGAATATTTAGATAAGACTGTAATCCATGAGTTAAATCATGCATTTGAGCTTGAATTGGTAGAAATTAATGAAAATGGTTGCGTTTTTAATTGTGGTTGGGATAGATTAGGTGGAAAGGTTGCTGATGAACCACGAAAGGTTAAAACTGTATCTGAAAAAGAAAAGGTTAGAAAATATGAGCTTTTTAGTGAAATAATTAACGAGTTAATATGTCAGGAAATAACTAATATTATGCATGATAAAGGTATTTTTATATTTAATACTAAAGATAATTTCAAAATAAAAGGCGGAACAGCTTATGAACACACTTTATTTTTAGTAAGTGAATTTTATAATACTTATAAAAAGGAAATAATTGAATCTAGAAAATCAGGAAATATAGAAATACTTTTTGATAGGGTAGGTAAAGAAAATTTTGAAGCACTAAATAATTTATTCCATATATTCGATGAAAACTTGGGTGGATTAGAATATTATGATTTAATAGAAAGTTTAAATAAAGATGAGGATACTGAATTAACTAGAATCTTTTATGATTTAATTATAAAAAGAGATAATATATTAGAAAATATGAAAAACTATAATAATAACAAAAAGAATCAAAAATGATTCTTTTTTTGTGAAAATTTTATGAATTTAGCACTCAAACTATTGACAGTGCTAATTTATGGTGTTATACTTATTTTAGCACTTAAGCAAAAACAGTGCTAAAAAGTTGTTATATAATCATAAAAAACTTATATAATAAGAATGAGGTGATAAAGTGGTTAGTAAAAGACAAGAAGAACTACTTAAGCTAATTGTTGAAGATTATATAAAAAATGCTAGACCAGTAGGTAGTAAAGCATTATGTGATTCAATGAAATGCTCAAGTGCTACAATAAGAGCAGAAATGAATTATTTAGAAGAAATTGGATTGCTAGAAAAAACTCATATATCTTCTGGAAGAGTTCCAAGTGAGAAAGGTTATAGATATTATGTAGATAATATAATGGCCCCAAGAGAACTTAATGGTGAAGATATGTTAAAACTTCAAACAATAGTTGACAATAAATCACTAGTAGTAAATGATATAATATTAAAAAGTATGGAAATTATATCGGAACTTACTCACTATACAACAGTTGTGCTTGGGAAACAATCAAGTCATAACTTAGTTCAAAAAGTAGAAGTTATTCCAATAGATAAAAATAATATAGTTGCCATAGTTGTTACAGATAAAGGACATGTAGAACATAAAAATATTTACATACCTGGAGATGTTGATTCTGTTGAAATAAAGCAAACTGTTGATTTAATAAATAAGTTAATAGTAGGAACTAGTATAGATAGTGTTAGTGAAGTGCTAGAATATCAAGTAAAACCAATTATTGCTCAATATGTAAAACAACACGAAGTATTATATAATGCATTTTATAGTGCTTTCTCAGATTTTACAAATGAATCAGTTAAAGTTAATGGTAGAAAAAATATACTTATGCAACCAGAGTTTAATGATGCTGATAAGATTAGAGACATAATTAGCAAATTTGAAGATAAAGAAATTGTTAATAATATTAAAGAAGAAGATAATGGTATAAATATTTATATAGGTAGTGAAAATGATTTTGATGATGATGTAACAGTTATTAAAACAAAATATAAGGTAAATGGAGAAGAAGGTACAATTGCTTTAATTGGCCCAAAAAGAATGGAATATGAACGAGTAATTACACTTCTTAATTATATAAAAGAAAATATAGATAGTAGATAGAAAAGAGGTAGTTATGGAAGAAAAGAAATGTCATTGTAATGAAGAATGCACTTGTGGTGATGAGTGTAATTGTACTGAAGATGTAAAGTGTACAGAAAATTGTCATTGTGGAGAGCATGAATGTCACTGTGATCATGATGATAAACATGATAAAAAGAAAGAAAAACATAAATATAAAAAAATAATAGAAGAATTAAAAGACGAACTTAAAAAGAAAGATCAAGAAGTTTTGGTAGCTCGTGCAGATTTAATTAACTACAGAAAAAGAAAAGATGAAGAAGTAGTTAGAATGTTAAAATTCTGCAATGAAGATTTAATTAAACAAATATTACCAATTATGGATAATTTTGAAAGAGCTATAAAACTAGATGATAATAATTTAGATGATGAAGTGTCTAAGTTCTTACAAGGATTTAAAATGATTTATTGTAATATGCAAAATGTTATGAATAATTTTGAAGTTAAACAAATAGACGGTGCTAATAAACCATTTGATCCTGTATATCATAATGCTATTATGGTAGAACAAAAAGAAGGTGTAGAACCTGGTATGGTAATTGAAGTATTACAAAAAGGATATATTTATAAAGATAAAGTTATAAGACCAGCAATGGTTAAGGTAAGTGAATAATATGGATAAGAAAAAAATAAAAGAAGTTTTATTGCTTACTTCTATTGCTATAGGGTATAAATATGGACCATATGAATTAGATTTAGATGATAAGTATTTAGATGATGAAGAAGTGACAGATTGTGAGTTTAAATTATATATGTTACTCCTAACTACAAATAAAGAAGAACAAGATAAATTGTTTAATGAGTTTGAAGAATTATTTAAAAAGTTATCTAAAGAAAAACAAGAATATATAAGGGAACGCCTAAGAAAAATATTTGAAGAACAAGATAAAAATAATAAAGAAAAGGAGAAAAAATTATGAGTAAAACAATAGGTATAGATTTAGGAACAACTAACAGTTGTGTAAGTGTATTTGAAGGTGGAGAAGCTAAAGTAATAGTAAATGCTGATGGAGATAGAACTACTCCTTCAGTAGTAGCTTTCAAAAAAGGAGATATTTTAGTAGGTAAAACTGCTAAACATCAATCAGTAACTAACCCTGATACAATTAGTTCAATTAAAAGATTAATGGGTACTAAAAAGAAAGTTAAAGCTAATGGAAAAGAATATACTCCAGAAGAGGTAAGTGCTATGATTCTTGGGGATTTAAAGAAAACTGCAGAAGCTTATTTAGGAGAAAAAGTTACTAGTGCAGTTATAACAGTTCCAGCATATTTCAATGATGCAGAAAGACAAGCAACTAAAAATGCAGGTAAAATTGCAGGTTTAAAAGTTGAAAGAATTATAAATGAACCAACTGCTGCAGCTTTAGCTTATGGATTAGATAAACAAGAAGAAAGTCAAACAGTTTTAGTATATGACTTAGGTGGAGGAACATTTGATGTTTCTATACTAGAACTTGGTGATGGTGTATTTGAAGTTAAATCAACAAGTGGTAATAATAAACTTGGAGGAGATGACTTCGATCAAAGAATTATTGATTACATAGTAGAAGATATTAAAGATGAACACGATGTAGATTTAAGTGATAATAAAATGGCATTACAAAGAATTAAAGAAGAAGCAGAAAAAGCTAAAAAGACTTTATCAAGTGCTACTTCAACAGATATTTCATTACCTTTTATTACTGCTGAATTAAACTATGAAACTACATTAACAAGAGCTAAATTTGAAAGTTTAGTAAGTGATTTAGTAGAATCTACATTAGGACCAGTTAGAAAAGCTTTAAAAGATGCTAAATTAAAAGCAAGTGATATAGATAAAGTAATTCTTGTTGGTGGATCTACTCGTATTCCAATGGTACAAGAATTAGTTAAAAAAGAATTAGGTAAAGAACCATCTAAAGAAGTTAATCCAGATGAAGTAGTTGCTATGGGTGCAGCTATTCAAGGTGGGGTTCTTACAGGTGATGTTAATGATATAGTATTACTTGACGTTACACCACTTTCACTTGGAATAGAAACATTAGGTGGAATTTGTACAGTATTAATTCCAAGAAATACAACTATTCCAACAAGTAAATCACAAGTATTCTCAACAGCCGCTGATAATCAACCTGCAGTAGATATTCATATTTTACAAGGTGAAAGACAAATGGCTGCCGATAATAAAACATTAGGAAGATTCCAATTAACAAATATTCCACCAGCACCTCGTGGAGTACCTCAAATTGAAGTTACTTTCGATATAGATGCTAATGGTATTGTTAATGTTAAAGCAAAAGATTTAGGAACTAATAAAGAACAATCAATTACAATTACATCATCAACAAACTTAAGCGACGATGAAATTGATAAAATGGTAAAAGAAGCAGAAGAAAATCGTGAAGCTGATGAAAAACGTAAAGCTGAAGCTGATGCTAGAAATGAAGCAGAACAAATGATTTTTGCTACTGAAAAAGCTATTAAAGATTTAGGAGATAAAGTTGATTCTAAAGATAAAGAAAAAGCTGAAGATCAAATTAAAAATTTAAAAGAAGCTTTAGAAGGTGATGATATAGAAGATATCAAAGCTAAAACAGAAAAATTAAATGAATCTGCAATGGCTCTTGCTACTAAAGTTTATGAAGAAGCAGCTAAGAAACAACAAGAAGAACAATCAGAAGAAGAAAAAAAAGATAAAAAAGATAAGAAAAAAGATAAAAAAGATGATGTAATGGATGCTGATTACGAAGAAAAATAAAATGAAGTTCTAGGCAACTAGAACTTCTTAAATTATAAAAGGAGATACTATGGAATATAAAACAAGAAAAGAAGTACCTAATGAATATAAGTGGGATTTGAGTAAGATGTATAAATCTGATACAGAAATAGAAGAAGATATAAATAGAATAAATGAACTTACCCCTAAAATATTAGAATTCAAATCTCATATTATGGATAGTAGTGATAGTCTATATAACTTTTTAAAGGTTACAGAAGAACAAGATAGGATTTTAACTAAGTTATATGTATATTCTAAAATGGCTTTTGATGTAGATACTAAAGAAAATAAAACCAAATCATTAAAAATGAAGATAGAAAAATTAAATGAAAGTTTAAGTGAAAAATTTTCTTTTATAGAACCTGAAATGATGGAATGTGACTATGAAACTGTTTTAAAATATATAGAAGAAAATGATAAATTAAAAGAATATAAATTTTATTTAGAAGACATATATCGTTTTAAACCACATTCACTAAGTCAAAAAGAAGAAGATATTTATGTAAAAGCACTTAATGCTTTTGGAAATTGTAGTGAAGCATTTAGTAGTTTAAATAATGCGGATATTGATTTAGGTTATATAAAAAATGAAAATGGTGAAGATGTTAAACTAACTCAAAGCAATTATCTAGTATATATGAAAAGTAAAGATAGAAAAGTAAGAGAAGATGCATTTAATGCTATGTATAATTATTTTAAAAATAGAAAAAATACTCTTGCTTCAATTTACTTAGGAGAAATAAAAGAATCTTCATTTGTAACAAATGTAAAAAAATATAATTCTACATTAGAGAGAAGTTTATTTAATGATAATATAGACGTAAGTGTATATAAAAACTTAATAGATACTGTCCATAAAAATATGAATTTAATGTATGAATATATGGAGTTAAGAAAACGTTTGTTAAAAGTAGATGAACTTCATATGTATGATATATATGTTGATTTAGTTGAAAGTAATACTGATAAAATACCTTTTGAAAAAGGCAAAGAAATTCTTTTTGAAGCTCTAAAACCATTAGGAGAAAAATATTTAAAAGATTTAAAGAAAGCCTTTGATGAGAAATGGATAGACATATATCCTAGTGAGGGTAAAAGATCGGGTGCTTATTCTTGGGGATGTTATGATTCATATCCATATTTACTTCTTAACTATAATGATACTGTTGATGCAGTAAGTACTATGGGGCATGAATTAGGTCATTCTATGCATTCCTATTATTCTAAAAGTCAAAATTATGTAGATAGTAATTATCCTATATTTTTGGCTGAAATTGCTTCTACAGTTAATGAAGTATTAATTAATGATTATATGTATAAGAATGCTAAAACAAAGGAAGAACAAATTTTCTATTTAGTAGATTTCTTAGACACTGTAAGAGCTACATTATTTAGACAAACTATGTTTGCTGAATTTGAAATGATTATGCATAAGTATGAACAAGATGGAATTCCATTAACAGAAGAAGAAATATCAAATACATATTATGAATTAAATAAATTATATTATGGAGACAATGTAGTTAGTGATGATAATATAAGATATGAATGGAGTAGAATACCACATTTCTATACACCATTTTATGTATATAAATATGCAACTGGATTAAGTAGTGCTTTATCAATTGCTAGTCGTATACTTAAAGGAGATACTGAAACTAGAGATAATTATTTAGTATTCTTGAGTAGTGGAGGTAATGATTATCCATTAAATATACTTAAGAAAGTTGGAGTAGATATGGAAACTCCAAAACCAATAGAAGAAGCATTATCTTTATTTGAAGAGAAACAAAAAATATTAAAAAAATTAATTAAGTAGGTGAAGTATGAATAAAAGAGATTATTATGAGGTATTAGGTGTTTCTAAAGATGCTGATGAAAAAGAAATTAAAAGTGCTTTTAGAAAATTAGCTAAGAAATATCACCCAGATGTATCTAAAGAACCAGATGCAGCTGAAAAATTTAAAGAAGCTCAAGAAGCTTATGCTGTTCTTTCA
Source organism: Bacilli bacterium (assembly GCA_017536505.1). Classification (GTDB taxonomy): domain Bacteria; phylum Bacillota_I; class Bacilli_A; order RF39; family UBA660; genus UMGS1613. The sequence goes on along the minus strand of JAFXHG010000011.1, from coordinate 11,449 downwards.
GATGAACAAAAAAGAAAACAATATGATCAATATGGTCATGCTGCATTCGATCAAATGAATGGTGGAGCTGGATTTGATTTCTCTGATTTTGATTTTAGTGATATATTTAGTGAATTGTTTGGAAGTTCTTTTGGCGGAGGTTTTTCTAACTTCTCTGGTTTTGGCGGAGGAAGTAGACAAACTTCTAGAGCGCGTCGCGGTTCAGATAGATTAATGAGAGTAGATTTAACATTCGAAGAAGCTGCTTTTGGTTGTAAAAAAGAAATAAACGTAGATTTCTATGATGAATGTGATGAATGTAATGGTAAAGGTGGTAAGGGAGAAAAAACTTGTTCAACCTGCCATGGTAATGGAACAGTAACTATGCAACAAAATACTCTTTTTGGAGCATTTATGACTAGAACTACTTGTCCAGATTGTAAGGGTAAAGGAAAAACTTATGAATCTACTTGTTCTCATTGTAGAGGTACTGGTAGTGTTAAAAAGAATAAAGATTTAGAAGTTAAAATACCAGCCGGGGTTGATACAGGAAATCGTTTAAGGCTTTCTGGTAAAGGTGATAGTGGTACTAATGGAGGAGAAAATGGAGATTTATATTTAGAATTTAGAGTTAAATCTCATCCATTATTTGAAAGAGATGGAAATGATATTTATTTAGAACTTCCTATAACTATTACAGACGCTGTACTGGGATGTAAAAAAGAAATACCAACTTTATATGGAAACGTTAAATTAACTATCGAAGGTGGAGCTAATACAGGTGATAAACATAGATTAAAAGGAAAAGGTATAGAAGACTTACATTCTGGTTCTAAGGGTAATATGTATGTAATAATAAATGTAGTAATTCCAAGTAAAATAGATAAAAAACAAAAGAAATTATTTGAAGATTTAAGTTTAACAGATTTAAAAACTTCAGAATTTAAGGAAATAGAAAACTATTTAAAGAAAAATAAATAGTTTTTTCTTTTAAAAGCAAGAAAAAAGCAACTTTTTTACTAAAAAATGTTGCATTCAGCCTTTTAATATGGTAATATTAAATTGTAAGCAAGATAGCTTATTAATTAGATAGGGAGGTAGTCGAAATGACTAAAACAGATTTAGTAAATTATATAGCTGAAGAAGCTGGATTAACAAAAGCAGATGCTACTCGTGCACTTGATGCTTTCATGGGTGGAGTAACAGCTGGACTTAAAAAAGAAGGAAAAGTAACTTTAACAGGATTCTTTACTTTCAGTGCTGAAAAGAAAGCTGCTAAAGAAGGACGTAATCCAAGAACTGGTGAAACAGTTAAAATACCTGCAAGAGTTGCAGTTAAAGGAAAAGCTGGATCTAAATTAAAAGAAGCATTAAATTAATGCTTTTTTTCTTTCTATTCTAAATAAAATTTGATATAATAATTATAGGGTGGTTAAATGAAAAAAGAAATAAATAATATAGCTGACCAATTTAATATAAATGGTGAGCTTTTAAATGTGGAATGCAAAAATAATGGTAATATAAATAGAACTTATATTGCTACTTACAAGATGGAAGATGGAAGTGAAAAGTGTTTCATTATACAAAAAATAAATACAACAGTATTTAAAGAACCTTACAAATTAATGAAAAATATTAGTAATGTAACTAGTTTTATAGAAATGAAAACTCAGTTTTGTGGGGATAATATACATCCTTGTTTAAGTGTTATTAAAAATAAAAATAATAAACTTTTAGTAGAAGTACTTGATGAAAAAACAGGTGAAAAACAATATTATAGAGCCTATAATTGTATAGAAAATTCAATTTCATATGATGTTTCTACAGATAAACAAGTTGTATATAATGTAGGAGCTGCGTTTGGGCATTTTCAAAGATTATTAAGTGATTATGATGCAGATGATTTAGAAACAACTATTCCAGATTTTCATAATACTCCAAAAAGATTTGATAACTTCATGTCTGATATTGAACTTGATGTATGTGATAGATCAGAAGAAGTTTCTCAAGAAATAATCACACTTTTAAAATATAGAGGAAGTAAAGATAAAATTGTTAACTTATTAAAAAAAGGTACTATACCAGTAAGAGTTACTCATAATGATACTAAAGTTAATAATGTTATGATGGATAAAAAAACAGGTGATTATTTAACTGTTATAGATCTAGATACTGTTATGCCTGGAAGTGCTTTATACGATTATGGAGATGGAGTTAGAAGTACTTGTTCAACAGCTGCTGAAGATGAACGAGATCTATCTAAAGTTGAACTTAATATGGAATTATTTACAGAATATACAAAAGGTTACTTAAGTGAAATGGCTGATTATTTAACCGAAGATGAAGTTTGTAATATGGGAGAATCTATAAGAGTTATCACATTCGAACTTGCTTTAAGATTTTTAAATGACTATATTAATGGAGATACATATTTTAAAACTAAATATGATAAACATAATTTAGTACGTGCCAGAAATCAACTTAAGTTATTATCTGATATTGATAAAAAAATGCCAGATATAAATAAATTTATTTTAGAAACTTATAGAAAATATAAACATGAAAACAAACAATTAATAAAGAATAAATAAAGGTGATATGATGAATGAAGTTGCTTTAGGTATACTAAAGAAAATTAATGACAATGGATATTTAGCGTATTTAGTCGGGGGGTATCCTAGAGATTTATATATGGATAGAAAAAGCTTAGATTATGATATATGTACTAATGCTACTCCAAAAGAATTAAAAGAAATATTTGGAGAATCAATCCTTCCTGCAGAACAATATGGATCAGTAACCTTAATAAGTCAAGGTATGCGTTTTGAAATAACTACATTTAGAAAAGATATTAAATATTTAAATAATAGAAAACCTATAGAAATAGAATATATAGACAATTTATTAGATGATTTAAAAAGAAGAGATTTTACTATGAATACAATGTGTATTGATAGTGAAGGTATTATAATAGATTTATTAAATGGAAAAAAAGATATTGATCAAAAAATAATAAGAACTGTTGGTAATGCAGATTTAAAAATATATGAAGATTCTCTTAGAATACTTAGAGCAATTAGATTTGCTACTGTATTAGATTTTGATTTAGATGAAGATTTAAAAAATGCTATAAAAAAGCATGGAGCTTTACTTAAAAATTTATCTTATTATAGAAAAAAAGAAGAATTAGATAAAATATTTTCTAGTCCTAATAGAGATAAGGGTATAAAATTAATAAAAGAATTAGAACTTGAAGAAGATTTAGAATTATCTAATTTAGATTCTTTAGTGCCTACAACTTATTTAGTAGGTATATGGGCTCAACTTGATGTACTTGATAAATATACCTTCAATAATTCAGAAAAAGAATCTATAATAAAAATAAATGAATTATTAAAAAAGGATTTATTAAACTACAATAATTTATATAGTTATGGATTATATATATCAACAATTGTAAGTGAGATAAAAGGGGTAAATAAAAAAGTAGTTAATGAAAGATATAATAGTTTATATATACATAATAAAACAGATATAAAGATAGAAGCAAAAGAAATATGCGAATTATTAAATAGAAAACCTGGTAAATTCTTAAAAGAAATATTTAAGGACTTAGAATATAAATTAGTTAATAAATTACTTGATAATAAAAAGGATGTATTAAAAAAATACATATTAGAAAACTATTAAAAACATATTTAAAATAATATGTTTTTTTGATATAATAATGATTAGGTGAAAGAAATGAAACAGGAAAATATTAGAAATTTTTCTATAATCGCACATATAGATCATGGTAAAAGTACACTTGCTGATAGATTACTTGATATAACTGGTGCAATTACAGAAAGAGAAAAACAAGCTCAACTCTTGGATAGTATGGATATCGAAAGAGAAAGAGGAATAACAATTAAATTAAATACAGTACAGTTAAAATATAACTATAAAGGAGAAGATTATATACTTCATTTAATAGATACACCAGGACATGTGGATTTTACTTATGAAGTATCTAGAAGTTTAGCTGCATGTGAAGGCGCTATACTTGTTGTAGATGCAGCGCAAGGCATAGAAGCTCAAACACTAGCTAATCTTTATCTTGCTATGGAAAATGATTTAACTATTATTCCTGTTATAAATAAAATAGATTTACCTAATGCAGATGTAGAAAAGGTAAAAAAAGAATTAAAAGAAACTTTAGGTTTTAATGAGGATGAAATAATTCTTTGTAGTGCCAAAAACGGTATAGGAATAAAAGAATTAATAGAAGCAGTAATAGAAAGAGTACCTGCTCCTACAGGAAAAAAAGAAGATGAATTACAGGCATTAATATTTGATAGTTATTTTGATTCTTATAGAGGAATAGTTACTTTAATTAGAATAGTTAATGGTAGTGTTAAAGTAGGAGACAAAATAAAGATGTTTGCTACTAACAATGTATATGATGTAGTAGAACTAGGTGTTAATACCCCTCATATAACAAAAAAGAATGAATTAACTACTGGAGAAGTTGGTTATTTATGTGCTAGTATAAAGAAAATTCAAGATGTAAAAGTAGGGGATACAATAACTTTAGAAAAAGATTCTAATTTAGAACCTCTTCCAGGATATAAACCTATGAAACCTATGGTTTTCTGTGGACTATATCCAATTGAATCAAATAAATTTCCAGATCTTAGAGAGGCTTTGGAAAAATTAAAACTTAATGATGCATCATTAGAGTTTGAACCAGAAACATCTCAGGCACTAGGATTTGGATTTAGATGTGGATTTTTAGGATTACTTCATATGGAAATAATAGAAGAAAGAATAGAAAGAGAATTTGGTATAGATTTAATTGCTACATCACCTTCTGTTATTTATGAAGTAGAAATGACTGATAAGAGTATTGTTAATGTAGATAGTCCAGCTAAAATGCCAGAAAGACAAAAAATAAAAGAAATAAAAGAACCTTATATAAGAACAAATATATTTGTACCTAGTGAATACATTGGTCCTATAATGGAACTTTGTCAAAATAAAAGAGGTAACTATGTATCTATGGAATATATAGATACTACACGTGTAAATATACACTATGAAATACCTTTATCAGAAATAGTATATGATTTCTTTGATAAGTTAAAAAGTTATACAAAAGGTTATGCATCATTTGATTACGAAATAATAGGATATAAGCCAAGTAACTTAGTAAAAATGGATATATTATTAAATGGAGATATAGTAGATGCATTAAGTTTAATAGTACATAAAGATTTTGCTTATAATAGAGGTAAAGCAATTGTAGAAAACTTAAGAAAGTTAATACCTCGTCAACAATTTGAAATACCAATTCAAGCAGTTATAGGTACTAAAGCAATTGCTAGAAGTGATATTAAGGCAGTTAGAAAGAACGTACTTGCTAAATGTTATGGTGGAGATGTATCTAGAAAAAGAAAATTATTAGAAAAACAAAAAGAAGGTAAAAAAAGAATGAAGATGGTAGGTAGTGTAGAAGTACCTCAAGAAGCATTTTTAGCAGTACTTTCTATGGAGGAAGATTAATGATAAATAAAAATTTATATATGTTTATAGGAAAACTAGCTTTGGAATTTAGATTATCTTTAGATAATATTTGTAAAATGTTAGGAAAAGAAAATACAGATGACAATAAAATGGAAATTTATAATATTTTAAAAGAATTAAGTGATAATGATGACATTTTAATAAGGAAATATAATTATTTATTCTTTTATGAAACACTTCGTGAGTCAGAAAATATTTCTAAAATTTCATATGAAAAAGCAACTAATTATGTAAAGAGATTTAATAAAGCAAGAAAAGATGATAATAAAGAATTAGCAAAACAACTATTAAAAGAATTAGATAGAACAGAATTAGATCTTATTTCAATAAGAAAAAAATTTGGTAAAGAAAATCTAACTGAAGAAGATATAAATATAATTTGTAGATATAGAATTAAAAATGTTCTTTCAAGATTAAAATTTTGTGAGCACTTTGGTATTAATAGATCAACTTTAGAAAACAGAGAAAAAGGTTTAACTGATACTGTTTTAATACAAAAATTGAATTCTATAGCTGAGTATTATCTTGATTTAGAAAATTCTAAATTAAGAAGAAGAAAAAGATAATGAAATCAGCATATATACATATTCCTTTTTGTGATACTATTTGTAGTTATTGTGATTTTTGTAAATTTTTAAAAAATGATGAATGGATAAATAAGTATTTAGATTCACTAGAAATAGAAATAAAGAGTAATTATAAAAAAGAAACATTAGATACTATTTATATAGGTGGAGGTACTCCTAGTTGTTTAAATATAAATCAATTAAATAAACTATTTAATATAATAAAAATATTTAATAAATCTAATGATATAGAATTTACTTTTGAATGTAATATAGAAAATATTACAAAAGATAAATTAAAAATACTTTATGATAATGGAGTTAATAGGCTAAGTATAGGGATTCAAACATTTAATAAAAAACATTTAAGTTTTTTAAATAGAAATCATACAAAAAATGATATAGTTGAAAAAATAAATTTAGCTAAAGAAATAGGATTTAAAAATATTAATATAGACTTAATATATGCTTTACCTAATCAAACATTAGAAGAATTAAATGAAGATATAGATGAATTTTTAAAATTAGATATAACTCATATATCTACATATTCTCTTATTATAGAACCTAATACTAAAGTATTTATAAATAATTATAAAAATATAGATGATAGTTTAGATTATGAAATGTATAAACTCATATGTGATAAATTAAAATGTAATGGGTATAATCATTATGAAATAAGTAATTTCAGTAAAGATGGTTATGAATCAAAACATAATTTAACATATTGGAATAATAATGAATATTACGGTTTTGGATTAGGTGCTTCAGGGTATATAGATAATGTTAGATATGATAATACAAGAAACTTTAACAAATATTTAAATGGTGAATATGTAAAAGAATCACATGAACTAGATATAAAAGAAACAATAGAAAATGAATTTATATTAGGTCTTAGGAAGATTAATGGAATAAGTAAGGAAATATTTAAAAAGAAATATAATAAAAATATAAAAGATATAGAGTTAGTTAATAAACTATTAAAAGAAAATAAATTATTAGAAGATGAAAAAAACATATATATAAATCCAGATTACATATATGTTTCTAATGATATATTAATAGAGTTTATTAATTAACTCTTTTTTTATTAACAAAAAGAAACTGCCCCCTGAGCAGTTTCTATAAAAGAATAAAAAGGGGTTGGCTAGTGTGATACTAGCACCAATTCGCCTAATTCCGAATTGGTACTTAATATACTAATCCAAAAAATTTCTTTTGTCAACACTTTTTTTTAAAAAAATTAATTTTTTTATAATTTGACAAAATATATCTTTGGTGCTAATATATTAGACAATTTTAAAGGGGGATTATAATGAAAGAAAAATACTTAGTTATTAATGCTGGAAGTTCATCACTTAAATTCACATTATACTCTATGCCAGAAGCTGTAGAAATAGTTAATGGTTTAATAGAAAAGATCGGAGAAGGAGATAGTTCCTATACTCTAAAATTTGATAATAAGAAGATAAGTAATGAAGAAGAAATAAATAATCATACAGAAGCAGTTAAGGTAATGTTACGAGAATTATTAAAAAATAACTGTATAGAAAGTATAGACGAAATAAAAGGTATAGGTCATCGTGTTCTTCATGGTGGAGAATTATATTCTGGCTCAGTTTTAATTGATGAAGAAGTAATGAATAATATAACTAACTTAATAAAATTAGGACCACTTCATCTTCCTGGAGAGATTGCAGGAATAAATAGTATGATAGAGTGTTTACCTGATGTTCCTCAAGTAGCTGTTTTCGATACTGCTTTCCATCAAACTATGCCAGAAGAAAGTTATATGTATCCAGTACCTTATTCTTGGTATAAAGAAAATGGTGTTAGAAAATATGGATTCCATGGAATAAGTCATAAATATATTACTAAAGTTATGCAAGAAAAATTTAATAAACAAGATGTAAATTTAATTGTTTGTCATATAGGTAGTGGAGCTAGTATAACTGCTATAAAAGATGGTAAAAGTTATGATACAACAATGGGTTTAACACCATTACCAGGATTAGTTATGGGAACTCGTTGTGGTGATATAGATCCATCTATAATAGAATATATTTGTAAAGAAAGAAATTTAACTGTTACTGAAGTTACAAACATATTAAATAAAGAAAGTGGATTAAAAGGATTAAGTGGTAAAAACGACTTTAGAGATGTAACTGATTTAGCTTTAAATGGAGATAGTAAAGCTAAACTTGCAATTGCTTTATTTGAAAGATCAGTTATAAAATATATAGGTCAATATTATTTTGAATTAGAAGGTAATTTAGATGCTATTGTATTTACAGCAGGAGTTGGAGAAAATGTATCTTATGTAAGAGAAGATATTATAAACTTTATATCTAAACCAATGGGCATAGAAATTAATAAAGAAATGAATGACAACATAGCTAGATTTAAAGAACATCAAACAGGTATCATATCTACTGATGATTCTAAAGTAAAAGTTATGGTTATTCTAACAGATGAAGAATATATGATATTAGAAGATACATATAAAATATGTAATTATAAAAAACAAAAAGTAAAAGGATTAAAGTAGGTGCTAATATGTTGATTATAAAAAATGAATTTCAAGCAACTGATGGTACAATTTATGATAATGTTAGAAATATACATTATGAAAAAAAAGAAGATTTATTTGGTAATGTAGGTACTTTTATTGCAGAAAGTAGTAAACAAGATAGTAAAGATTTTGAAATATCTGAAGAAGGAGTATATGTATATAGAAGTTTTTATGATAAAAGTAAAGGGTTAAGAATATATAAAGATTATGGTTCATATCAATATACTCATTATGATGATTATAAATTAATATCAAAATTACAAAAGAAACAAAAGGATATAAAATTATCAGAATTTCCAACAGGAGTAGTAACTATTGAAAATAAAGTTATAGGTCAAGAAATGCCTTTCTATGAAAATTCTGATCCTATTGGTGCTTATTTCAATAGTGGTAAAATGCAAAAAAGACCAACTCATTTTTACTTAGAAGTATTAAAAATATTAAAAGAATTGTATAAAGAAGGTATTGTGTATACAGATGTTCATACAAAAAACTTTTTAATAAATAATATAACAGAAGTAGTAAATATAATTGATTTTGAGGAACCATTTGTACATGTAGATAATGCTTCTCCACATCAATATCTAATAATGATAGAAAATTTAAAATTATATTTATTAGATAAATTAAATGCGATGGTAGGAGTTAAATTTGATAACTCATATGAAAAAGCAGATACTTTAGAAGAAATAGAAGAAGTAGTAAAAGAATGTGATCATAAATTAAAGATTAAATAGAAATATTTAATCTTTTTTGAAATAAGTAAGTTCATTTACATATTTTAATATAAATGGTATACTTATATAGGAGTGATAATATGGCAGATAAAATAGTTAAAGGTATAGTAGGTAGTTTAGGAAGTTTAGTAGCTCTTCCATTTATGAAAGAAATAATAGTATTTTTTATATCAATGTGCCCTATACTAGAACTTAGGGGTGGGTTATTAGCCGCATCTTTATTTGATATGAATCCTTGGATTAGTTATTTGATTTGTATGACGGGTAATATCTTACCAATTCCATTTATACTATGGCTTATAAATAGAATACTTAAATGGATGAGAAATAGTAAAAAGAAAAAAATTAATGGTATAGCTAAATGGTTAGATAAAAAAGTAGATAAACATAAAGGACAAATAGAAAAATATGGTTATTGGGGTCTGGTACTATTTGTAGGTATACCACTTCCAGGAACAGGTGCTTGGACAGGATGTTTAATAGCTGCAGTTCTTGAGATGGATAAGAAAAAATCATTCCTTGCTGCATTATTAGGTGTATTTATCGCATCAGTAATAATGATGTTACTATCATTTGGACTTTTATCTAATATAATTTAGAGGTGGTTTTATGGATATAGGGACTTTAAAAGGAATAGGTCCTAAAACAGAAAAAATATTAAAAAACAATGGGATAATGACTACAAAAGATTTAATTAGTTATTATCCTTTTAGATATGATGTAATAAAAAGAAGTAATATAGATGAATTAACACAAGATGATAAAATAATTATAGATGGTATAGTAGAAAGTAAACCAAGTGTATTTTTCTTTAATAAAAAAATGAATAAAATGTCATTTAAATTTAATACAGGTAATTACTTAATGAATGTAGTTATATTTAATAGAGTTTTTTTAAAAACAAAAATAAATCCAGGAGTTACTTTAACTTTAATAGGTAAATTTGACAAAATACATAATACTATAGTAGCTTCAGATATTAGATTTAGTAAATTACCTAATATACCTGTAATAGAACCTATTTATCATCAAATAGGAGGTATTACTAGTAATCAAATAAGAGGATATATAAGTAATATTAATAAATATGAAATAGAAGAATATATTCCAGTTTATTTAAAAGAGAAATATAAACTTATAGATAAAGATGATGCAGTATTAAATATACATAATCCTAAAAGTGAATTAGATTTAAAAAAGAGTATGGCTTATTTAAAATATGAAGAATTATTTTTATTTATGCTAAAGATGAATAGTTTAAAAAGAAATAAGAAAAATAAAATAGGATTAAAAAGAAGTGTTGATAAATCTTTAGTAGAAGAATTTATAAATAATTTACCATTTAAACTTACTATAGATCAAAGTAAATGTGTAGATAAAATATATGAAGATTTAACTAGTTCAAATAGAATGAATAGATTAGTACAAGGAGATGTAGGAAGTGGTAAAACTATAGTGGCTATTATAGCTTTATATATAAATTATTTAAGTGGATATCAAGGAGCTTTAATGGCACCTACAGAAGTTTTAGCTCACCAACACCTAATAAATTTAAAAAATATATTTAAAGATTATAATATAAATATAGAATTACTAACAGGATCTTTAAAAGCTAGTGAGAAAAAATCTATTTATAGAAAACTACAAAATAAAGAAACAGATATAATTATAGGAACTCATGCTTTAATAAGTGAAGATGTAAACTATAATAATTTAGGTCTAGTTATAACAGATGAGCAACACCGTTTTGGTGTAAATCAAAGAAGTAATTTAAAAAACAAAGGTATTACTCCAGATATACTTTATCTAAGTGCTACACCAATACCAAGAACTTACGCACTTACTATTTATGGAGATATGGATGTATCTAGTATTAAAACTATACCTAGTGGTAGAAAAGAAATAATTACTAGTTTAAAAAGTAATAATGATATAAAAGATGTACTTGAATTAATGTATCAAGAAATAAAAAATAAACATCAAATATATGTAATCGCACCATTAATAGAAGAGTCTGATAAAAT